>CAYZRP010000052.1:35326-38686 GCA_964480865.1 uncultured Anaerolineales bacterium
ACTGGAGCTCAGCGAGCGTTACCCCGGCCCCGACGCGCCAGCGTTCGGCCCCGACGCGTTCGATGCCCTGCAGTCCACGGAGTTCTACGACGGTCTCGCCGCGCGGCGTCGCGCCGCCGGTCAGCGACGACTGCGAGCCGATCGCCAGCACGGCCGGCGACGTTTGCACGACCCCAACGACCTCGGCCAGTGTGGTCGGTTGCGCCAGCGCCGCGGCATGACCGCCGGAGACGTGCGCGGCATCGTAGAGGACTCGCTCGATCGCTGCGTCGTCGGTCCGCAGATCAATCGGTTGCGGCGCAACAACGCGAGCGTGGGCTCGATGATCGGCAGTCATCCGGTTCTCTCACGCACCTTCGGCCAAGGGCGCGACGTGATAGGGCGTGCGCATCTGGCCGTACTCGGTGTCCATCTGCGCCAGCTGCAGGCGGCCCGATAATTCGTCGTTGACGCCGTGCCAGTACGTGTAGTTGTCGAGCACCCAGATGCCCGATTCGCGGGTGCCATTCCCGCTGGCCTTGATGCCGCCGAACGGCATATGCGCCTCGGCGCCGGTCGTGCTGTTGTTGATGCTCGACATCCCGGCCTGGATCGTCTCCTTGAACTGAAACGCCCACATCCGGTTCTGGGTGTAGATGGCGCTCGACAACCCATAGTCGACGCTGTTGGCAGCCTCGATCGCCTCATCGATCCCATCGACCGTCACCAGGTTGACGGTCGGGCCGAAGACCTCGGTCTGGAAGATCCTCATGCCCGGTCTGACGTCCACCCACACGGTCGGCCAGCCGTACAGGCCAGCGGCCGGGTCGCCACGGAAGCCTGGCGGCCGGTGTGTTTCCGTGATGCGGCCCTGCCCATACGCAAGGGTGGCGCCGTCGACGCGGCCCCAGCCGTAGTGTGCGTCCCACGCGTGAAAGAAGCGCTCGTTGATAAATGGCCCATAGAGGACGTCGTCGAAGAGGCCCGGGTCTCCGATCTTGATGTCGGCCACGGCGGCCAGGAACTTCGTGCGGAAGGCATCGGCGATCGGCTCGTCGAGGATCAGGTTGCCCAGCGACGTGCAGCGCTGGCCTGCCGTCCCAAACGCGGCCCAGAGCGCGCCGGCCACAGCGTTGTCGACGTCGGCGTCGCGCATCACGATCATGGGGTTCTTGCCGCCCAGTTCGAGCGTGGGGTGGGTGAGGTTCCGCCCGGCGATCGCGCCGATGTGTCGCCCGACAGCGGTGCTGCCCGTGAACGCGATCTTGTCGAGCCTGCGCTCGTCGAGCATCTCAACCAGGAATTCGCCAGCTGCACCAGCGCCGCCGCCGAAGACAACGTTGAGGACGCCGTCGGGCAAACCGCCTTCCTCGAAAAGCCGCGCCAATGCAAAGGCCGTCGCCGGAGCGTCCTCGGACGGTTTCCACACGATCGTGTTGCCCGTCAGCAGGGCCGGGATCAGCTTCCAGCTCGGGACGGCCACCGGGAAGTTTCCGGCCGTGATCACGCCGACGACGCCCAGCGGTCGACGATAGGTCATCAATTCCTTATTGCGCATTTCGGATGGCACGGTCTGACCGTACAGGCGGCGACCCTCGGACTGAAAGAAATGGCAGGTGTCGATGGCCTCCTGCACGTCGCCGCGCGCCTCTTTGAGGGTCTTGCCCATCTCGCGCGACATCAGGCGTGAGAGCGACTCCTTCTCGCGTTCGATGGCGCGGCCGATCTGGCCGATGATCACGCCACGCACCGGCGCCGGCGTGCGCCGCCAGCCAGTCAGCGCCAGGCGCGCCGCCACACAGGCCTCGCGCACCTGGTCGAGTGTGGCTTCGGGAAACGTCGCCACGACGTCAGCGTGTCGGCTCGCATTGCGCGACTCGAATGTCGCAGGGCTATGAACTTCCTTGCCGGCGATGATATGGCCAAACATTCGAGTGCGCATGAGCCTGACCTTTCCACAGTCCGTTCTGTTCCAAATCGTGGCGGATTGTACTTAGATCGCCGCGATCTGCCGAGGGCCACGTGAAGGCGTTTATCGCGAACGAGCCTTCAGGGTAACCAAATAGGGCGCATCCCAGCCGGATTCATCGGTACCCTGAAAGGTCATACCCTGTATCTGGAGGCTCCAATGTCTGACTCACGACAAGATTTCGACTTCTTGATGGGCACATGGCAGATCTACAACGAGAGACTTGTCGAGCGCTTGAAGGGCTGCACCGACTGGGAGAGCTTTGAGGCGCGTGGGCGGGCCTGGCCCCTCCCGGGTGGGATCGGCAACTACGATGAATTCGTGCCGGTCGATTGGCGGCCGGGCTTCGTCGGCATGTCGTTGCGGTCATATAGCCCGACGACCGGCCTGTGGAGCATCTACTGGCTCGACAACAAGACGGGCGGTCTGGATGCTGCCGGAAACCTGCTGCCGCCGGTCGTTGGGCGTTTCGACAACGGCGTCGGAGTCTTCGAGGGCGACGACACGTTCGAGGGCCGGCCCATCCGAGTCCGATTCATCTGGTCCGAAATCGGCCCCGATCGCGCCCGATGGGAACAGGCCTTCTCGCCGGATGGCGGCGCAACCTGGGAGACCAATTGGATCATGCGGTTCACGCGGTCAAGTTCCGAGCCATCCTAGCTTGGACTGTTGCACCTGGCTTTGCCAGGCAGAGGGTGTGCAACCTACCGACATGGCCAACTCCGTTCGTATAATCGCCCCATCGGTTCGCGTTCTGCGCGCAAGGAGATCCCATGGACAACAGCTGGAGTTGGGCAAACCTGTCTGAGCCGCAATTGGAGAAACTCGCCGAAGCCGAACGCACGCTCGGAGTCGACTATCTGTTGGCGTTCGAGTCGGGGAAGGGCAGTGCCGCACAGGGCGCTCTCGCGCGAGCGATGACTCGCGGCCTTCCGATCGCGCCACTCAACGAGAGCCAGATCGAATGCCTGCATGGCCTCGAGCAGCAGCTCGAGCGAGTCGTGGTGGCGTACGGGAAGTCGTGAGCGCAGAGCGAAGGACGCTGTTCTTACGCGCGGCGCCACGATTCGTCCGCTGCCGAACTCAGCGTTTCTCGACATCCGGCCGGAGGAGGGTTGATCCTACGCTTCCTCACGGCCCCCATCATCCAGGTCGCCCGCTCCGGGCCACATCCGTGTCACCCACGACGGCCGCGATGGCCCACAACGCGTCGTGTCTGGCATGGCCCACGACGCGCGTCATCCCAGGCGCGCGCCTGCGCGTCGCGTGTCAATGAGAGCGCCCGGTCACCCGCCTCGCGTGTCATCCCAGGCGCTCACCCGCGCGTCGCGTGTCAACGAGAGCGCTCACCCGCGCCTCGCGTGTCATCCAGAGCGCCCCTGATCTTTGCCCTAAGACGCACCGAATGAGCG
>CAYZRP010000052.1:38786-40122 GCA_964480865.1 uncultured Anaerolineales bacterium
AGGCGCTCTGGATGACACGCGAGGCGCGGTGAGCAGGCGCTCTGGATGACACGCGAGGCGCGGTGAGCGGGCGCTCTCATTGACACGCGAGGCGCGGTGAGCGGGCGCTCTCATTGACACGCGACGCGGGTGAGCGGGCGCTCTGGATGACATGAACGGATCGGACTCTGCGGCCCAATCGTTCGCCCTCTCAGCGCCAGCCTGTCCTCGCCCCTCGCTCCTCGCTCTTCGCTCCCGCCCCTCACACCGTCCAATCAAGCACGACCTTGCCGCACTCGCCGCGGACGAGCATCTCGAAGCCCGTCTGGAAGTCGGTGTAGGCGAGATGATGTGTGATGACATTGCGCACCTGCAGGCCACTCTGCAGCATGGCGATCATCTTGTGCCAGGTCTCGAACATCTCACGGCCGTAAATGCCCTTGACCGTCAACATCCGGAACACGATCTTGGACCAATCGACCGGGAACGGTTGAGTGGGGATGCCGAGCATGGCGATGCGCCCGCCCATCACCAGGTGGTCGACCATCTGCACGAACGCCGACGGCGCCCCACTCATTTCGAGGCCGATGTCGAAGCCTTCCTTCATCTTCAATCGCCCCATCACGGCCTTGAGTTCTTCCTCGGCTGTGTTGACCGGCACGACGTCGGCGACCGAGGCCGCGAGTTGCAGGCGGTGCGGATTGATGTCCGTGATCACGACGTGGCGTGCGCCGACGTGCCGCGCGACGGCGGCGGCCATGATCCCGATCGGGCCAGCGCCCGTGATGAGCACATCCTCGCCGACGAGATCGAACGAGAGCGCTGTGTGCACGGCATTGCCGAGCGGGTCGAGGATCGCGCCGAGGTCGTCGTCGATGTCGTCGGGCAGGGGGATGACGTTGAAGGCCGGCACGCGCACGAACTCCGCGAACGCACCGGGGCGGTTGACGCCGACGCCCTGAGTCTCAGGGTCGAGGTGGAAATGCCCCGAGCGGCTGGCGCGGCTGCGCATCCCGACGACATGGCCCTCGCCTGACACACGCTGGCCAACCTGCAGTGTGCGCACACGATCGCCGAGTTGCACGATCTCGCCGGCGTATTCGTGGCCGATGATCATCGGCACCTTGATCGTGCGCTGTGCCCACTCGTCCCACTTGTAGATGTGGCCATCCGTGCCGCACAGCCCGGTTTTGTGAACCTTGATCAACACGTCGTCCGGCCCGATCTCGGGCACCGGCGCGTCTTCCAGCCACAGGCCGCGCGCGGCCTGCGCCTTCACAAGTGCTTTCATGATGATCTGCCTCTCATGTCGTGGAGCGATTCGCGCGGCAGCGTCAATCGCTCCACGCTCCACGCT
>CAYZRP010000053.1:0-23055 GCA_964480865.1 uncultured Anaerolineales bacterium
ACGCTCCACGCTCCACGCTCCACGCTCCACGCTCTACGCTCTACGCTCCACGCTCCACGAGTTTTACTCGACTCCCAGGCTCAACAGGCCAATCCCCGGCTTGGGCGGGCGGGCCTTCTCGTCGTCCTTGCCGAACTTGAGGATCTCGCCGTTGTCCTGCACGGCTTCCACCACCAGGCCCAGCGACTGGAGCTCCTTGACGAGCACCCGGAACGAGGCCGGGATGCCCGGTTCCTCGATCTTTTCGCCCTTGATGATCGACTCGTAGGTCTTGACGCGTCCCTGGACGTCGTCGGACTTGACGGTGAGCATCTCTTGCAAGGTGTGCGCGGCGCCGTAAGCCTCGAGCGCCCACACTTCCATTTCGCCGAAACGCTGGCCGCCGAACTGGGCCTTGCCGCCCAGAGGCTGCTGCGTCACGAGCGAGTAGGGTCCCGTCGACCGGGCGTGGACCTTGTCTTCGACCAGGTGGGCGAGCTTGAGCATATGGATGATGCCCACGGTCACCGGCTGGTCGAAGCGCTCGCCATTTTTGCCGTCAAACAGCACCTGCTTGCCGATGATGGGCAGCGGGATGTTGGTCTCGAGCGACACCTCGGTGGCGTGCTTGCGCAGGCGCTCGCCTTCGATCTTGCTGACGTTGCGGCCCAGGTGGGTCAGCCACAGTTGCAGACAGGCATCGATGACGGCCAGGTCGCGTGCCTGACGCTGAGCCAGCGTCGGGAGCTCATCGTCGTCTTCGAAGTACAGCAGCGCCTCGGGATCGTACTCGAGCTCGCGCAGCCACTCGCGGACCGCGACGCGGCGCGCATAGGTCTCGTCCGTGACCATCCGATCCTGGCTGACCTTGCGGCCCTTGAGCCAGTTGGCCATGTACAGTCGGCGCACTTCGCCGTCGTCCTCGATGTTCTCGGGGTCGAACTCCTGCTCGTTGAGCCAGGCCCAGGCGCGGTCGTTGATCTGCTGCCAGGCATGATCGACCAGCCAAGCGCGCGCCAGCTCGGCCTCGATCTCATGCTCGTCGGCGCCGTCAAAGACGGGCGTGACGGCGCGGAAGCCGAGGCGGTCGGCGGCCCAACCCAGGTGCGTCTCCAGGATCTGGCCGATGTTCATACGGCCCGGGACGCCGAGCGGGTTGAGGATGATGTCGACCGGCGTGCCATCCGGCAGGAAGGGCATGTCGGCGACCGGCACGACCTTCGAGATGACGCCCTTGTTGCCGTGGCGGCCGGCCATCTTGTCGCCCTCGGTCAGCTTGCGCTTCTGCGCCACCGAGACGCGCACCATCTTCTCGACGCCCGCCGGCAGGTCGCGGTGCTCATCACGCGTGAAGACACGCACGTCGATGACCTTGCCACGCTCGCCGTGCGGCAGGCGCAGCGAGCTGTCCTTCACCTCACGCGCCTTCTCGCCGAAGATCGCGCGCAGGAGCTTCTCTTCAGGGGTCAGTTCCTTCTCGCCCTTGGGCGTGATCTTGCCGACCAGGATGTCGTTCGGGCCGACCTCGGCGCCGACGCGCACGATGCCGTGCTCGTCAAGGTCCTTCAGGGCCTCTTCGCCGACGTTCGGGATGTCGTACGTGATCTCTTCAGGTCCGAGCCGCGTGTCGCGCGCTTCGATCTCGTGCTTCTCGATGTGGATCGAGGTGAAGCGGTCTTCGCGCACCAGGCGCTCGCTGATCAGGATGGCGTCTTCGTAGTTGCCGCCCTCCCAGCTGAGGAACGCGACGAGCACGTTGTGGCCGAGCGCGATCAGGCCCTGGTTGGTCGAAGACGAGTCGGCGATGACGTCGCCCTTCTTGACCTTCTGGCCCTTGACCACCGCCGGGCGCTGGTCGATGCACGTCGACTGGTTCGATCGCTGGTACTTGCGCAGCTTGTAAAGGCGCTTCTTGCCGCCGGCCTGGACCACGATCTCCTTGCCGGTCACCGACACGACCTCGCCGTCCACGTCCGACACGAGCACCTGGCCCGAGTCGAGCGCGGCCTGAGCCTCCATGCCGGTGCCGACAGTCGGCACCTCGGGGGTCAGCAGCGGGACGGCCTGGCGCTGCATGTTCGAGCCCATCAACGCGCGGTTGGCGTCGTCGTGCTCCAGGAACGGGATCAGCGCCGCGCTGATGCCCACGATCTGGCGCGGGGCCACGTCCATGTAATCGATGCGCTCGGGCGGCGAGAACTGGAACTTGCTGTGATGCCGGCACGACGGGCGCGCGCGCAGGAACTCCATGCGCTCGTTGAGCGGCGTCGTCGCCTGAGCGATCATGTAGCGGTCTTCGGCGTCGGCCGAGAGATAGTGGATCTCGTCGGACACGTACGGCACGATCGGGATCTCGTCGACGAACTTGCCCAGCTTGCGGGCCAGTTCCTTCGTGATCTCCTCGCCCTCGGCGCCCACGATCTCTTCGCTCTTCGGGTCCGTCACGTCCTCGCGCAGCTTGCGGCCGAGCACACCCTTGTCGTCGGCCGCCAGGCCCTTGATGACCTTGCGGTACGGCGTCTCGATGAAGCCGAAGGCGTTGACCTTGGCGTACGAGCCGAGGCGGCCGATCAGACCGATGTTCGGGCCTTCAGGCGTCTCGATCGGGCAGATGCGGCCGTAGTGCGAGTGGTGCACGTCGCGGACGTCGAAGCCCGCGCGCTCGCGGCGCAGACCGCCTGGGCCGAGGGCCGAGAGCGTGCGTTTGTGCGTCAGCTCGGCCAGCGGGTTGGTTTGATCCATGAACTGCGAGAGCTGGCTGGAGCCGAAGAACTCGCGGATCGAGGCCACGATCGGGCGGATGTTGACGAGCGTGAGCGGCGAGACGTTGTCGTTCTCGCGGATCGACATGCGCTCTTTGACCATGCGCTCCATGCGGCGCAGGCCAACGCGCATCTTGTTCTGGATCAGCTCGCCGACGGTCTTGACGCGACGGTTGCCCAGGTGGTCGATGTCGTCCGTCTCGATCACGCCGTTGTTGATCTGGATCATGTGCTTGAGCACGGCGATCACGTCGGCGGCCGTCACGGTGCGATGCGACAGCGGGATGTGCTCCATCAGCTGGAGCTTCTGGTTCAGCTTGTAGCGGCCGACGCGCTCGAGGTCGTAGCGGCGCTGATCGAACAGCTGCTGCAGCATGAACTCACGAGCGTTGTCGAGCGTGGGCGGGTCGCCCGGGCGCATGCGCTTGTAGAAGTCGATCAGGGCTTCCTCGGGCACCGTGTGCTTGGCACGGCCCTCGCCCCAGGTCGGCTCCTGGCGCAGAGTCGCCTCGATGAACTTGCGGTCTTCATTGGTATCGACATCCTTGAAGAGCTCCATGATCTCTTCTTCGGTGCCGTACTTGATCGGGCTGTTCTTCAGGCCGTCGGAGACCGCGGCGAAGGCACGCAGCAGGATCGTCACGGGGACGGTGCGCTTGCGGTTGAACTTGAGCGTCAGGTAGTCGCTCTTGCGCGTCTCGAACTCCATCCACGCGCCGCGGTCCGGGATGAGCTTGGCCATCGCCAGGCGCCGGCCGCTGCCGCGATCGCCCTCAGACTCGAAGTAGACGCCAGGCGAGCGGATCAGCTGCGAGACGACCACGCGCTCAGTGCCGTTGATAATGAAGGTGCCGTTGTCGGTCATCAACGGGAAGTCGCCCAGGAAGATGTCGTTCTTCACGGGGCTGGCGACTTCGCTGCCGGTCAGCAGCACGCTCACGTACAGTGGCGCGGCGTAGGTCAGGTCGCGCTCCACGCACTCCTCGACCGAGTACTTGGGATCGTCGAACCAGTATTTCAGGTTGAACTTGCTGTCGATCCGCTTGCTCGGGAACCACAGCTGCATGCCGCCGTTGAACGATTCGATCGGCGACACTTCCTCGAACAGGTCGGCCAGGCCCTCGGTGCGGAACCACTCGAACGACTGGAGCTGCACTTCAATCAGGCTGGGGAGTGTGAGGACGTCTTTGATGCGGGCGTAAGACTTCGGAGCCAGGACGTTTGACATAGACACCCGTGTGAGAGGTCGCTATCGCCTGCTGGGTGCGCACCACCCTGCCCGGTATCGGCAGGCGGCTACCCCCTTGACAAGTCTTCGATTCCCTTGTCGGCAGGCACGAAAAAAGCTCGGGCGAAAAACCCGAAAGGTTAGTTTATCACGGTTTTGATTGGTGTCAAACGGAGGGAGGCTTCAGGCGTCGGGCCTCGGGCCTCAGTCGGCGGGTCAAACCGGCCCCGGCGGCCAATTTTACGTCAATTCGGGGCCCCTGGGGGGACCCGCCAGGGCCGGGTTAGTGCTATCCCATCCAGAGCGATTGATGTGCAGCGGTGTGCCAGGAGGCTCCTGGCACACCGCTGCGCGCCCTCATTACTGCCGCTGGATACGCCAGACCCGGCAACCTGGCCTAGCGAGTGATGTGTGGCAGAAAGGCCCCATTGAGGATGGCGATGTCGATGTCGTCCACGGTAACAGGCGCCGTGACCGGCACCCACAAGGAAGCGGCCGGCAAGGGCGTCCCGCGATAGAACGAGGGGATGAACGGCGACGGCACACCCCCGCCATCGCCCTCATAGGGGACGACGGCAACCCGGTAGTTGCCTGCTGCCAGACCCTCCGTCACGGTGTAGCTGCCGTCGGCGTTCAGGTCGCCATAGCCGACCACAGCGCCTGTGGAGTCGATGACCTCGATGTATCCAGCGGTGAACGGCAGCCCGGTGCTCGCCACCGTGACATGGCCGCTGACCAACCCGCCACGCGCCAGGGCAGCGTCGATGTTGTAGAGATCGTCAGGCGCTGTCACCGTGATGAGTTGTGCCGATGCGGCCGAGAGCACGTTGTTGTAGTACTCGTCGACGTAGCCGCCCTGGCCGTTGTCATGGAACCGAGCCGTATAGGTGCCGTTCGGCAGGGCTTCGGAGTGATAGCCGCCCAGGAACGTCAGAGAGCCGCCCGACTCAAGTTTGCCAGAGGGGCTGCGGAACTGGACGCCGCCATAGGTGATCGGCGCGCCGGTGTCCTCGGCCGTCACATGCCCGAAGATGATGCTGCCTCGTTCGAGCGCGCCGTCGACGCCCGCCACCGTCGTGTCGGCATCCACAGTGACTGGGGCGGCCGACTCGAGCGTCCGCGCATCGCCGTAGAACTCACTCACAAACGCGCACGACACATTCCGATCGTCGGCATTGAAGATCACTTTGTAGGTGCCCGCCGAGAGCGTAGCCGGAGTCTCGTAGTGCCCGGCGGCATCCGTGAAATCCGTCTCGACGCGGCCACCATGGAGATCGAGGATCTCGACGAACACGCCCTCGATCGGGTCGCCGGTGGCGCCATCAGTGACGCTTCCGCTGATGTGACTGCCCGGCGCCAACTCGGCATCTATGCCGCTGACGACCGCCGGAGCCGTGACGGGCACATAGTCGTAGGTATCCGCCTCGAGGACGTGATCGTTGTAGGCTTCAGGGACATACGTGTCGCTGGGGCGGAAGAGCACAAAGTAGGTGCCGGTCGGCAGCGCTGTGGCCGTGTACACACCTGCAGCATCCGTAGAGAAGTAGTCGCCGAAGTCCACGTCCCTTCCGCCCACGTAGACTGTGATGTTCTCGAGCGGCGCGCCACCCAGATCGGTTACCTGACCTGAGAGCGTGCCACCGGCGCTCATGCTGAAGTTGACGTTCGTGGTCGCGGTCGGCGCCGTCACAGTCGCCGTTTGCTGCGGGGCGATCAGGTTCGCGCCAAAGATGGAACTGGCCGACATCGAATAGGAACCGTCACCCAGGCCGACCAGCGTGTATTGCCCGTTGCTGTCGGTGTAGTCGTAGGCGTAGCCGGCAGTGCCGCTGGCAGAGACCTGGATCGATTGCAGCGGCAATCCCGTTGCCGCGCTGGTGACAACGCCCGTGATCGTGCCGCCGGGTTCCAACTGAGCGTCGATCCCACTGGCCAGAGTTGGCGCGGTCAGGGTGACGGCGGTGGCCGTGTTCAGGTCATGGGCGTTGTTGTAGTACTCGTTCGCGTAGCCGTAAGCCTGGCTATACAACAACCGATAAGGGCCGCTCGGCAGGCCGGGGCTCGTGGTGTACACGCCCGTAGCATCCGAATAGGCGCTGGCTACTGCCTGCCCGGAGGCGTTGTACACATCCACCCGAACCGACGAGAGCCCGGCCCCACCAGTGCCAGTGACCTGCCCGCGGATCCGGGCACCGGGGTTGAGTTGGGCATTGATGCCCGTGGTCGATCCGGCTGTCAACACGGTGACGGTCGTGGCCGTGGTCGGCCCAGGTTGGTCGCCCGACCACTCCGTTGTGTCGCTGCCCGACGGCGGTCTGAACTCCAGGATGTACGGTCCACCGATGAGACCCGTGATCTGGTAGGCGCCGGATACGTCAGTGTAGTCATAGCCACCGCGAAAGCCATACACGGTATAGGCCGTCACCTGAACGTTGTTGGCGGGCGCGGCCGCCGAGGTGGTGACGGTTCCGCTGATCGAAGCCGATCCACTATCAGGTGCGCAACTGACGTCGCCGCCGGCGGCCAGGGCCGGCTGCGCCGGTACGCCCAGTCCGCTCAGAACCACACACACAGTAGCGGCCAATCTAAGAAGGGGCCAGCGACTTAACAAGCGTTGTCGTGCGTCATGGCCAATTGCCCGATTGTTCATGAGTTCACCTCCCAATATTGAAGGGGCGCAGTTGGCTGGACCACTGTCGGCAAGCCGGCCCGGCCGTTTAACGATATAGACCACCCACTTTATGGCAGTTTAGCGGGACGTCAACGGCCAATCGGCTGGCAGGCGATGGGCGGCGAGGTCGGACCGGGCCTGACGCGCACCGGAGGCACGATGGCGTGCGGGTAGCGGCCGGGGTTGTGATCCGGGCCGGGCCAATCTGACGAAAGGCGGCGCTCAGGTCAGCATGCGGAAGTCGATGCGCTCGGGCGGCGGCATTTCCACCCTGACGCGCGCGCGCAAGGCGTCGTCCAACGGCCTACCGGTGCGAGCCGCTTCGCGACGCGCGCAGAGTTCGCCCCAGAGATCCGTCAGCGCGTTCTCGCCTTCGCGGATCGCGGCGTAGTCGCGGCTCAGGACCGACTCGACGGTAACGAGATCGTTGAGCGCCAACGCGATCTGCCCACGCCAGATCTGCACCCGATCGTCATCGAGGGCATCGGGCGAAAGGCCGTCAAGGATGGCGCGCCCTTCGGCATAGCGGCCGGCGGCGCACAGAGCCGCGAGATACTCGACCGCCAGAGCACGGCGGGCGTCGCTCGATGAGATCGTCCAGGCCTCGTCGTAGAGGGCAGACGCCGTCGGCCCATCACCACGCTGCAGCGCCAGGGAGGCGAGGTTGCGCAAAGCCCATGGGTTCGCGGTGAGCGCAAGCGACTCGCGCCAGGCTCGTTCAGCGCCGACCTCGTCGAGAACTTCAAGACACATCACGCCTAGGTGAAGCAACGCCAACCAGTGGCGACCGCCCGATCGCTCTAGGCTGGCCTCAAGCCGCTCACGCCACTCGGGCTGAACCATGTACTCGCCGGGCAGCAGGGCCGGGTCTTGCTCGGGCAGGACGCCGGTCTGGAGCAACGCCAGCCACGGTACCTGCCCGGGTCCCAACGTCACCATCGGGAACGCGAGTTGCTTGAGCAGCGCGGCATCCGCGCCGCGTCGGGTCACCTCTAAAGCACCCCATCCCGAGCCCGTTTGCACAATGGCATCGGCCGGTTGATCGGCCTGCACCCGGCAGGCGGCATCGATGTCCGCCAGTTGTACGGCCGAGAGGTTTGCCGCCAGAGCGTCTTCCACGGCGGCGCAGGCGTCGCCCCAATCGACGCCGTGAGTGCGGGTCGGGTCAGCCTGAAGGGCGCCGAACACCTGGGTCCACGAGACCTGCGCCCCACCCTGCAGGTCGAGGCCATGCAGTTGCGTCGGGGCGAGGCCGGCCTGGATCTCGATATACGGGTAGCCGCCTGGCGCCAGAAACTCCTGCCAGTGTCGGCCGCCCTGATGGTTGCCCCAGCACCACAGCTTGCGATGACGCAACGTCGCCGTCGAGACTTCAATGAAGCCGTTGCCGTCGGGCGTGATCGCGGCCTCCCACGGCATGTCGGTCTCGTCGCACTGAAAGAAGAACTCGCTCGCAAACGGATAGTTGGCTGGGTACGTGCCATCGGCGCCATCGAGCGTCGGCAGATTGGGCAGCGCCGCGTTGCCGAAGCCATGCGGCTGGAGGTCGAAGTCGATGTAGAGAGCATCCCGAGCCGGAGCGAGCACACGCACGCCGGGCGAATCGGGCACTGCGATGTTGGTCCACCAGTAGAGTGGCGCCGGTTCAGCGTTCGGGTTCATCACGCGCACATGAGCCACGAGCCAGGGCGAACCCGACGGCAATGTGAAGTCGATCTGCCAGAAGAGACGCGTGCATCGTTCGAACTCGTAGAGGCGCAGACCCTGCGAGCTATCGGCGCTTGTGAACGTGGCGGCGAAAAGCGGCGCGCAGGTTGTGAAGGCGTGGCCGAACAGGCCGAGGTTCCACTCGATGCCGCCCGAGAACCAGGCATTGCGGATCGCCAGGTTGGCCGGCTGAAAGACAGGATTGCGACAGAGCAACTCACGCCCATCGGGCTTACACACGAGGGAGATCAAGCGCCCGCCGAGCTCGGGCAGAAACGTCGCGCGCAGGTGCTCATTCTCGAGAACCGCAGCGTTGAAGGTGAGCGGCTCACGCCGCCGCGTGTACCGATCCTGCATCCGGTATGGCAACACGCGAAATCCGGTCGCATCACCCAGGCGGTCGCGTTTGGCGACTGGCACCGAATCGCGCACCGGCACGACACGATCCGGCTGTGGATCACGGAACTGCGGCAGCGGGTTCTCGGGACCGAGCGCGGCGCCTGGCAGGGTGAGCGGCTGAAAGGTGAGCATGAAGGAGGACGTCAGGTGTCAGGCGTCAGACGTCAGACTTGAAATGAATGCTACGCGACCGTATTGGGGTGGCGCCGAGCATCAGGCTGGGCGGGCGCGCGGCGACCAGTTGAGGAGGCGTTTGGCCTTGCTCATATTCATGATCTTGCCGTCGGCGTCGCCACTGATCATGAAGGCCTGAAAGCCGCAACGGTACTCGAGCGCGCCCTGGATGGCGTTGGCCACGTCCTCGCCGTCGGTGGCGATCGTGGGCCAGCGCGTAGCGGCCTCCTGCAGCCAGTTGTCAGCGGACATCGGGAAACACAGGCGCAGAGCGTTGACGCTCATCGGATAGATGCGCGTCATGTGGCGGCAGGCGAGTTCGCCCAGGTGCTTCGAGAAACCGTACAACTCATTGGCGTCGGGCGTGATGTCCTCATCGACGAAGTACCGCCGGTACAGGTCTTCGCCGTAGACCGACATGCTGCTGGTGTACACAGCGTGCGGCACGCCGGCGCGTGCGGCTGCCTCGAGCGCGAGGTAGACGCCCTTGACGTTGACATCGAGGTTTGTGGTGATGCCCTCGGTCGTGACGTAGCTGTATTTGCTGCCCATGGCCATGTAGAGCAGGGCGTCAGCGCCCTGAACGGCCGTGCACAACGCGTCGAGATCGCCAACATTGCCCTGTATATGCGCCCAGGCCGGATCGATGGGCGCGCGCAGGTCGTACACGGTCAGGCTATGGCGTTTGGCGAGGAAGGGCAGCACGATGCTGCCGACATGGCCGGAGCCCCCGACGACAAAAAGCTTCATAGACTCACCCCTTGATGGCGCCGGCCGTCATGCCCTTCTCGATCCGGTCGTTGAAGATCAGATAGACGACGAGGGTCGGGATCATGACGATGGTCACGGCCGCGAACAATCCGCTCCAGTCGTTCTGGTAGAACTGCTGGGCCTGCAGATAGTACAGGCCCTGCGAGAGCACGTAGTGGGTCTCGGTGTCGGTGTTGGTGATCATCAACGTGTTGGGCAGGATGTACTGGTTCCATTGCCCGAGGAAGTTGAAGATCCCCATCGTGATCAGGCCCGGCTGCGCGAGCGGGAGATAGACCTTGAAGAAGATGTCGAACTGGCTGGCGCCGTCGATCAAGGCCGCCTCGCCCAGTTCGGCCGGCAGCGTCCTGAAGAAGTTGGTCATGAAGAACGTGGTGAACGACAGCGAGTACGCCACGTAGACCAGGATCAGGCCATGGTAGGTGTCGAGCAGCCGGGTCGTCTGCATGATGAAGTACAGCGGCACGAGCGCCAGGAAGATCGGGAAGATCATGCCCAGCAGGAAGATGTACTGGATCACCGTCCGGCCGCGAAACTCAAAGCGCGCCAGGACGTAAGCGACCATCGACGACAGCAACAGTGTCAGCGCGAGCGCCGGGATGATGATGATCAGGGTGTTGGCCAGGTACTCGCCCATGCGCGCCTTGATCCAGGCGCGGACGAAGTTGTCCCACATCAACGCCGAGGGAAGCGACCACGGGCTGAAGAAGATCTCGGCGTCGTTTTTCAGCGACGACATGATCGACCAGAGCATCGGGAAGACGACCATCACAAACCAGATGACGAGCACGGCATACATCACGACCTTGCCGAGCACCTCAAACGGGGTCGGGCCGGATGAGCGGGGGGAGGGTTGAGTGGCGGCCATGAGGGTCTCCCGATCAATACTCCACCGACTCGCGGGCGGTGAAGCGCAGGCTGATGACGGATAGGCCAAGGACCACAATCAGCAGGACCAGGCCCATGGCGGTCGCATAGCCGAACTGGCCCTCGCTGAAGGCCATCGAGTACAGATACACCGGCGCGACGTCGGCCGCCCGGCTGGGGCCGCCGGTGCCGTTGGTCATGACGGTGACGATGCCGAATAGATCCATCGCGCCGATTGCGAGGAAGACGATGGCGGTACGGATCGTGTCCCACAGCAACGGCACGGTGACCGACCAGAACAACTGCCACGACGTGGCGCCATCGATCCTGGCCGCTTCGTAGTAGTCTGACGGGATGGCGTTCATGCCGGCGACAAAGAGCACCATATAGAAACCAACCGACTGCCAGACGACCACGGCCAGAACCGAGCCAAAGACCGTGTTGCGGTCGCCCAGCCACGGAAAAGCGTGCATCTGCGTGAAGCCAAGCATCTCGAGCGCGGCGTTGAGGAGGCCGATCGTCGGGTGATAGATAAATCCCCACAGCACGGCCACGATCACGACCGAGAGCACCTGCGGGAAGAAATACGCGATCCGGAAACCGCGCGCGAACTTGATCCCCTGCGTGAAGATGAATGCGAAAAAGAGGGCGATGGCCGCGATGATCGGCGGAAGCACAACGAGCGCAATCGCGTTGTGCGACAACGCGCTCCAGAACTTTGTGTCGTTATACAGCTTGATGAAGTTATTGAAGCCGTTGAAGGTGATGTTCGCCGAAAGGCCACTCCAGCGCGTGAAGGCAAACACCAGCGCCGACGCATACGGCGCCAGCACGAAGAGCGTGTACAGCGCCAACGGCACCGCCAGAAACGAGACGATGAGCGTGTTCTTGCCGCGGTTCATGACGGTGGGACCTCCTTGTACGGACGGCGGACCGCAGACGGCGGACCGCTGGGCGGCCAAAAGGGTCGCCCTTACCACGGTCCGCGGTCTGCCGTCTGCGGTCTCTTTGTTACCGCGTGAACTTCGTGATGTCGGGATCTGACGCCACGGCGTCTGCGGCAACCTGCATGGCGGCCGTGAACTCGGCCGGCTTGATCGTGCCGGTCATGAGCTCGCCGGTGCGGGTCTCCAGCTCCTTGGACATCGAGCTGTACCAGTTCGGGAAGTTCATGACGACGGTCGCGCCATTGGCGCCCTCGGCCAGCGCTACCGCCGACTTGACGGCATCGGAGAGCGTCGCGCCCTCGGTGCCGCCGGTCACCGGCATGATCGCCGCGACGTTCTCGGCGAAGTACTTGGCCGAGTCCTTCGACAGCAGGCAGCGCAGGTATTCCATGCCGTGCTTGGGATTCTTGGCCTTCGACGGGACGATGTACGTCTCGCCGCCGCCGGCGTTGACGGCGCCCTGATCGCCAGCGCCATCGGCATAGCCGGGGATGTTCGAGACGACCATGTTGAAGTCCGCCGGGGTGACGGTCTTCATCTCGTTCTCGAGCCAGTTGCCGCACGGGATGAACGTCGCCGAGCCCTTGAGCCACTCGGTCTGCGACTCGGTGTGGGTCAGGCCTGACGTGCCCTGCATGATGTAGCCCTTGTCGTACAGGGCGTACAGATCCTCGGTAGCGCGCATGACCGCCGGGTCGGACCAGGCGTTGGGCTCGAGGTTATCGAGCTTGGTCAGCGTGTCGTTGCCGCCGGCGTAGTAGATCAGGGCATTGAAGACGATGCCCCAGATGTAATACGGGTACTTGCCCTGATACGTCCAGGGTGCGGACTTGCCTTCCTTCTTGATGGTCTCGCACAGATCGAGCATCTCGGCCCAGGTCTTCGGGTAGGTGTAGCCCGCGGCCTCGAACTTGGGCTTGGAGTACCAGATGCCGGAGACGGTGTAGGCCATGTTGATGCCGTACATCTTGCCGTCGAAGGTGGCGCTGGTCTGCGATCCGGGGAAGATCGTTTCGCCAAAGGTCTTGCCGGGAGTGTCGAGCGACGGCGCGTTCCAGAGCTCGGAGAGCTCCATCAGCTGGCCCTCACGCACCAGGTCCGACATCGGGATCATGTTGGCGCCGCTGTTGTCGATCACGTCCGGCGGGTTGCCGGCCACGAAGCGCGGTTGGAGCTGCTCCGTGATCTTCTGAATGCTCTGAACCTTGACGGTCGTTCCAGGGTGGAGCTGTTCCTGGAGCTTGGCCGCGTACTTGATGTAGTCGTCGCCGAAACCGCCGGCGAAGAACACGCCGTCGACTTCAGCCGGCGCCAGGTTGAAGGGGTTCATGGCGTTTTCCGCCACTTCAAACGGCAGGCTTGGCTGAGCAGCGGCAGCGGTCGGAGCCGCCGTCGGCGCAGGTGTGGCGGCCGGCTGGCAGGCGGCCAGCACGGGGCCGGCGACAGCCGACCCGGCCAGCGCCGAACCCAGGTGCAAGAACTTCCGGCGGGACATCCGGCGTCGATTTGCCTGGTGACTCATAGATTGCCTCCTTGAAAGCGTTCGAGCTCAATTTCAGCGGATCGACTCGTGCGAACGGGATGCAGATGGGCTTTCGCGTCGATGGCAGGCTCCCTCCTCCTTGGCAGGGCACGTCGAACGCAGCGGACCTGCGTGCGGCGGCACACCCTCAGGCCACGATCACGCGCACGCCCTGGGCGCGCGCGCCGGCGACAAAACCAGTCGGCGCTTGCGGGTCGGTCACAAGCGTGTGCACCGTTGTCAACGGCGCCACAACCGCTGCGGCCACCCGGCCGCACTTGGAGTAGTCGGCGCAGATGATGACTTCGCGAGCGACGTTCAGGATCAAGCGATCGACCATAGTCTCCTGCAGATCATCGTTGGTCAACCCGTGTTCGATATCGACGCCTCGGATGCTGAAAATCGCTTTCGTCGTGCGTAATTCGCTCAACGCTTGAGCCGCGATATGTCCCGTGAACGACATGGCGCTGCGATTGAGCCCGCCGCCTAACCCGATCAGGGTGATGGCGGGCGCATCGGCAAGCGCCGTCAGAACAAGCAACGAGTTGGTAATGACCGTTAAGCGTCGCCGCACGCGCAAAGCGTGAGCGACCTCGAGCACCGTCGTGCCACTGCCCAAAAAGATCGTTTCGCCCTCGACCACGAGATCGGCTGCGGCCTGAGCGATGCGGCGCTTCTCGTCGGCCTGATCGGCCATACGCTGCAACGCTGGCGGTTCGGAGGGTGCGCCCCGCACGGCGATGGCGCCACCATGCACGCGCCGCACTCTTCCCTGCTCGGCCAACGCTTCGAGATCGCGCCGGGCCGTCGCCTGGCTCACCGAAAACGTCGCGACCACCTGATTGACCGTCACCCGCTGCGATCGGCTGATCAGATCCAGGATGTGGCGCTGGCGCTCCAGGCTGGAAACGTCGTTGCGCATTTCGTTATTTGATCGAATTTGGACGAATTATCACCACAATAGGCCATAAAACGCGCACTGTCAATCACCGGATTTCGGCTTCCGCCATGCGTACTGGGCGTTTTCCGGTCCGTGTTCGTCATTCGCCTGCCCTGCTCGGCGCGGCGTACCTGATGAAGTTGCCAACGCGTTCCTTGCCGCGATGGATGCGTGTGCATCACATGTCAGGTTCTTCTGCCGCGGACTGCGTAGATTTCGCGGATGTCGGTTGGTTGGCCAGCGGATAGCGTGGCATTCAGTGTTTCGCGTCATCGGTGCGATTGGCGGCTGACAGTTCGCCCGTGCGCACGCAATCCGGGCAGAACAGTCGCGAGAAACGAAGATCGACTATAGTCAGCGTCACCGTTTCCAGACGAGGAGCATAGCTATGGCGTTCAAGGTCAAGCAGCGCGGCAAGATCACGTATTACTACGAGGGCGACGCGCCGGTGCTCTCAAACCTGGTCGTCGAACAGCAGCCCGACGGCGATCTGAAGCTTTACTTTGCGGGGCTCACCGGCGGCTACTCAGCCAAGAACGTGCTGGGGCTTGACGAGGTCGTGCGAATGGATCCTGACCGCGAGATCCCGCTGGTCTTCCAATGCTGGGAGAAGTGGTTGCGCGATGCCGGCATCTGCCAGTCGCTGGCAGATGTGGACTTCCTCGAGATCCATGCCTTCGGCTGCCAGCCGAAATCCCCGAACCCGCTGGTCGATCCCGTCGGTTACGCCAAGGAGCTCGAGCGCCTGCGCCAGGCCTACGCCCGCGCCTATGGCAACTACTTCCGCGAGCACTGCCCGGACAACGGTCTGCCCTGCCGGTTCACCGTCCACGTCGTCGACGTGCCCGATCAGGCAGCGTCGTACGAGTTCTACGGGACGGCGTTGCTGCAAATTCGTGAAGCGTAGAATCGTGGAGCGTGGAGCGTGGAGCGGAGAGCGAAAACGCTACCGCGCGGCAGCGTGGTCGCTCTACGCTCTCCGCTCTACGCTCTCCGCTCCACGCTCTATGCTCTCCGCTCCACGCTCCACGCTCTCCGCTCCACGCTCTACGCTCTACGCTCCACGCTCCCCGCTCCCCGCTCCACGCTCTACGAGTCCAGCAAGGCATGGAGGCGCTCGGCAACGACAGCGGCTTCGGCATCCGACAGCGTCATCGGGTTGAGGTAGAGGCTGACGCCGTCATCGTCGGCATTGACGGCGATGGCGGGCGTGCCCGCCCAGAGCGCCGCAATCAGATCCGGCGCAGTGAGGCGCGCGTCGGCGCTGAGTGTGAGTTTGCAGCGCGGGTGCGGCTGCCCGGCCTCGTTGGGAAACGAGCGCGCGGCGGTGACGCCCGGCAACTCGCCAAGCAGATTGATCCACTCGGCCACCACACGCTCATCGCGCTGCAACCTGGCGCCGTGGTCGAGCTTCAGATAGCGGTCGACGGCCGCCAGCAGGCCGACCATTTCTTCCTTGCCGACCTTCATCGGGCGCATGAAGCCCTGATTTGGGTTTCCGAGCGGGCGCATGGCGTCGATCAGATCCCGTTTGCCAACCACGAGGCCGCTGGATTGTGGGCCCGAGAGATCCTTACCGCCACTGAAGATCGCGCAAGTCGCCCCCAGTTGCGTGAAACGCCACAGATTCTCCACCGGCGGCAGCTGCGCCGCCGCATCGACGACTACGGGTACGCCGCGCTCCGAGCAGATCGCAATGACAGTCTCGAGTGAGAAGTCGGCCCGCCCGGTCATCGCGCCCTGAAACCAGACGAAGGCCGCTGTGCGCTCTGACAACGCCGCCACAAGCTCGGCCGGATCCGTGTGCGTGGTATCGCCGATCTCGATCAGGCGCGCGCCGCTCATCCGGATCGCGTGGTCATAGCCGTTGCGATGCGACTTGAAGACGACGACCTCGTTGCGCAGCCCGCTCGTGTCGGGGAGGCGCTGCATGGCGGCCCTGTCGTTGCCCACCATGCACGCGATCACAACCAGGGCGATGCCGGCTGCAGCGCCCGTCGAGACGTAGGCGGCTTCGTTGCGCGTGAGCGTTGCCAATCGCTCGCCAACACGACGTTGCAGGTCCTCGAGATCGATGTGGGCGTGCGAGGCCTCGTCCATGGCAGCCAGCACTTCGGGCGGCATCAGGCTTCCGCCGAGCCGGGTCAGGGTCGCGGCGGCGTTGATCACGGGTTTGACGTGGAGGTCGCTGTAGAGAGTCATGGCTTGGAGATCGTCGTGCCAGAGGCCGCCACGCTGATCTCGTGATCCGGCAGGGTCCAGTACGAAGCGGGAGCGTCGGTCCAGAGCGGCGCGCTCAGCCCGCCGATGTCATACACGATCGTGCCGGCGCGGATGGTCATTTGACACTCGAAACGCCGATCGCCCACGATCTTGGCGCGCCCGCAGTCGATGAAGCCGAAGCGTCCAGTCTGTATCGTGAACACAGCGATGTCGGCGCAGGCGCCGACGCTCAAGTGTCCGAGCTCGGGCCGGTTGAGCGAGATTGCGACGTTGGCCGTCGAGCGCGCGATAACGTCCTGCACCGAGAGCCCCAGGTTGAGCATCTTGCTCATCGTGGTCTGCATGTCGATCACGACGCCGTGCACGTTGTGGTTGTGGAGATCGGTGCTGATCGTGTCCGGCGCGAAGCCATCCGCGATCGCGCGCGCGCCGTTGCGATACCAGAAGCTGCCCGCGCCGTGGCCGAGATCGAAGCGAACGCCGCGGGCGCGTGCCTCACGCATGAACGGCTTGACTTTGCCGGCGTCGTCGATCGTCATGAACTGCTGAGCGAAGACGTGGGTGTGGACGTCGCCGGGCCTGGCCTTCTTCAAGACGAGGTCTTCGTACGGGCGCTCGGGTCGCGGCCAGAAGTCGTACATGACGGGTTTGCCGCAAAGCTCGGCCGCGCGGATGGCCTGATCGACGGCCGCCCACGGCACGTGCAGGTCGTCGTACGGCGCATGCGTCCAGTAATGCGCGGTCTTGATGCCGACGCAGATGTCGGGATACGCCTCGACGGCGGCAGCCGCCAGCTCGGCGTCGAAGGTGCGCGGATCCTGCTCGAAGTCACCGAGCATGCCCTGGTCGACGATGTTGACGTAGGCCAGGATGCGCGTCTTGGCCCTGTCGATCACGGTCTGTTTGAAGTGGCGCAGGTGACGGGCGCCAGCGGTGCCGGTGTCGACCATGGTGGTCACGCCGCTGCGGAAGCTGTGCGCGTCGGCGACCACGCTCAGGCCCTCAGGATCGCCCTCGGGTGCGCGCGTGTGATAGACATGCACGTGCATGTCGACGATGCCGGGCGTGATAAGCAGGCCGGTCACGTCGACGACCCGCCCGGACAGCGCCGGGTTGAGATCAGGCCCTACGGCAGCTACCCGGCCGTCTTTGACCGCCACATCATTGACCCCATCGATCCCGTTCTTGGGATCGATCACGTGCCCGCCTTTGAGCAGAAGGTCGTACGGGGTGTCAGCCATGCCTGTCTCCTCCTCCATGTTTCGAGCAGAGGTTGCGGGCGACGATGCGCCGTGGCGCCGGTCGACCGGGTGTGAAGCCGGCTCATCCACACGGCCGGCCAGCGGACTCTATCCTGACTGAGACCAGAAAACAATAACGAACCGGCCGGAATTGTCTGGCCCTCTGCCCCGGGTTTGGGACGTGTGGGCCCGCACGACCTGCAGGGATTGCTGCCGCGGATGAGGTGGACTCTGCTGCGGAGGAGCGAGGTCGGCACCGACCACCTTCGGTGTTCCCAAAGCATCTCCGCGACATCCGCGCGATCCGCGTACAAGCCTTACTGGCCTGAAACGGCCTGACACCTCGCCCGTGCACACTCAGACTCATTCCCAACCTGTATGGGCGCTCTTGCACTAGAATGGGGACTCATGCCCCCGAGTTCTGGCCATGTGGAGATTGTTTGCGCCGGCCGATTAACGGTTGAGTACGGCGTCGGCCCCAACCGCGAGGCGATCCTGGGTCGCCCGGGCGGTTCAGCGTTGTATGCTGCAGTCGGCGCGCGCGTCTGGAGCGAGCACGTCGGCATCTTCAGCCGCGTGGGTTCCGCGTTCCCGTCTGAGTGGATCGACGACCTGCGCCAGCACGGCCTCGAGACACGCGGTGTGAAGGCCCTGCCCGAGTGGCAGGATCAGCGCGAACTCGTTTCGTCACAACCTGAAGCAAGCCCTGAGACCGTCTTCGGTGAAGCCGGCCTGGCTGTGCCTGAAAGCCTGGCGGGCTACAAGCCTTACGCGCTCCAAAAAGAGGAACGCTCCCGTTTCGCGGCGTTGGCCGTCCGGCCGAGCGAAGCGCCGCGCAGCTATCTGACGGCACGGGCCGCGCACGTTGCGCCCTGCGAGCTCGTCGTGCAGACGGCGCTGCCCCCGACCCTGCGGCGCAGCGGCCTGAGCTATGTGACCTGCGATCCCCATCCGCGCTATATGCTGCCGGAGTTCGAGGCTGACGTTCGCCAGGTCGTCTTCGGGTTAGATGCCTTCCTGCCGGGCGAGGCAGCCGTGCGCGCTTTCTTCAAAGGCAAGCCTCAAGCCGATGACTTGTGGGCGGCAGCCGAAAGCTTCGCGGCCATGGGCGCACGAGCCGTCGTGATCAAGCTCGGAGCGCGCGGCGCCTATGTCGCCGCAGCCGGTCAGCGCTGGCACGTGGCGGCCTATCCCGCGAAGGTGCGCCAGACGACGGGAGCCGGCGCGGCGTTCGGCGGCGGATTCATCGCGGGCCTGCTGGCCACCGATGACGTCCTCGAGGCGACGTTGTGGGCATCGGTGTCGGCCTCGCTCGTGCTCGAAGGTAACGGACCGTTGTACGCCCTCGATGCCACGCCCGGCCTGGCGCGTGCGCGGCTCGAAGCGCTGCGCGGAAACATCCGGTCGATTTAGCCTCACTCTAGCCTGGAGTTGAAACCATCGTGAGCCTTGCCTCTCGCACCCTGGACCTCGCCTGCGCGATCCAGCAGATTCCGGCCCCCACCTTTGCCGAGCACGAGCGCGCTGCCTTCGTCCGCGATCAGTTCGTGCAGGCCGGTCTCTCGAGTGTGTCGATCGATGACCTCGGCAACGTCTACGGTTGTCGACCGGGCACGGGTCGCGCACGTCCGTTGCTGGTCACTGCCCACACCGACACGGTCTTTCCGGCTGACGTCCCGCTGACGCTCGTTCGACGCCCTGAGATCATCAGCGGCCCTGGCATCGGCGACAACTCACTCGGAGTGGCCGGCCTGTTCAGCGTGGCCTGGGCATTGAGCGACTCGCCACCGCCCGGGGATATCTGGCTGGCGGCCAACGTCGGCGAGGAGGGCCTCGGGGACCTGCGTGGCATCCGCGCCGTGATCGACAGGCTCGGTGAGATCGTAGCCGGCACGATCGTGCTCGAGGGCATGGCGCTGGGTCGGGTCTATCACGCAGGCATCGGCGTCCGTCGCTACAGGATCTCAGCCGAAGCCGAGGGTGGTCACAGCTGGCTGAACTTCGGCCGGCCGTCGGCCATCCATCGCGTGGCGCGCGTGGCAGCGGCCCTGACGGACCTCGACGTCCCACGCAAGCCGCGCACGACCTACAACATCGGCGTGATCCGTGGCGGCACATCGGTCAACACCATCGCGCGCACGGCCGAGCTCGAACTCGATCTGCGCAGCGAGTCACCGGCAGCACTGGCGGCCTTGAGCCAGCAGGTCGAGGCGCTTGTCGCGCGACATCAGACCAGCGACGCGCCGCTCAGGTGCGACGTCATCGGCGATCGCCCCTCGGGCGCGATCCCGCACACCCATGCTCTCGTTCAGGCCGCGACCCAGGCGTTGGCGCGTCAGGGCCTCTCGGCGACTCTCGACACCGGCTCGACCGACGCCAACCTGCCGCTCAGCCGCAACCTGCCCTGTGTCTGCATCGGCCTCACGACCGGCGCGAATGCCCATCGGCCCGACGAATACATCGACACGGCGCCGCTCGACAAGGGCCTGGCTGCGTTGACGGACACTGTCTCACTGGCGTTTGAGTTGGTCGCGAAGTAAGCCGGCGGCAGACGACGAAGGACGAACGACGAAGGACGAAGGTTGAATGGCCATTCAACCTTCGTCCTTCGTCGTTCGTCCTTCGTCTGTTCTCGAGGCCTCAACCGACGGTCAGCAACGCCATCGCCGGACGCACGATGTATTCGAAAGCGCGTTCGGCCTCGAGGGGCTTGGAGATCAGGTAGCCCTGGCCAAGCTCGCAGGCCAGCGCCTTGATGAAGTTCAGCTGTTCTTGCGTCTCGACGCCCTCGGCGATGACCGTCAGGCCGAGGCCGTGGGCCAGGTTGACAATCGAGCGCACGATCTCGAGGCTGTCGTCGCCGGCCGAGATGCGGCCGATGAAGGAGCGATCGATCTTAAGCGTGTCGACCGGGAAGCGCTGCAGATAACTGAGCGACGAGTAGCCGGTGCCGAAGTCGTCGATCTGCACCTGAACGCCGAGCGCGCGCAACGCATCCAGCGTGATGAGCGCCTGGTCGGCATCCTCGACGAGGGCCGTTTCAGTGATCTCCACCTTGAGCGCCTCGGGCTCGAGCCCGGCCTGCATCAGCGCCAGGCCGACCTGACTGGCCAGATCCTTCTCGCGGAACTGCCGCGCCGATAGGTTGACCGACATGGTCAGGCTCCTGGCCTCATCAGTGGCCTGACGCCAGCGTGCGAGCTGAGCAGCCGCCTCACGCAGCACCCAATGTCCGATCGGCACGATCGAGCCCGTCTCCTCAGCGATCGGGATGAACTCCGAGGGCGGCACGAGTCCGCGGTATGGGTGTCGCCAGCGAACCAGCGCCTCGAAGCCCGTGATCTGATCGGTGCGCAGATCGAGGATCGGCTGGTAGTGCAGGGTCAGTTCGTTGCGCTCGAGGGCGAGGCGCAGCTCGTTCTCGAGGACGAGCCGGGCGATGGCTCGCGCGCGCATCCCGGCATTGAAGACGGCGTGGCGCGAGCGGCCGAGCGCCTTGGCGTGGTACATCGTCACTTCGGCATCGCGCAGCAGATCCTGAGCGGTTTCGTAGATGGCGCTGCTCAAGACGATGCCGATGCTGGCCGTGGTGTACAGCCGCTGACCCTGCCCGTCGACCGGGAGCGAGAGCGCGGTCTGCAGTCGTTCGGCCACAGCGACGGCAGCATCCTCGTCGACGACGTCGTCGATCAGGGCCACGAACTCGTCGCCGCCCAGGCGCGCGAGCGTGTCGATGCCGCGCAGGACCATCTGCAGCCGGCGCGCGTTCTCGATCAAGACGGTGTCGCCGAGCGAATGGCCGAGGCTGTCGTTGATGACCCGAAAGCCATCAAAATCCAGGAACAACACGGCGAAGCGGTAGTCGACGTGTCGGCGCGTGCGTTCGAGGGCGCGGCCGATCCGATCGAGGAGCAAGGCGCGATTCGGCAGGCCGGTCAACGTGTCGTGGAATGCGTCGTGGAGGAGGCGAGCTTCGCTTTCACGCAATGCCGATTCGGCCCGTCGGCGGTCCTCGATCTCCTGGCGCAGTTGCTCGTTGGCCTCAGCCAGTTCCGACGTGCGCGCCGAGACGCGTTCCTCGAGGTCGGCGTTGAGGCTCTGCAACTTGGCCTCGGCCGCCTCGCGTTGCGTCAGTTCAGCCTGTAACTGTCGGGCCAGCCTGACACGGTTGAATGCGTCAAGGACCTGTTGGATGCCGGAGAGTCCAAAGAGAAGGCCGAAGAACAGCGCGGCGAGCTCGTAGTTGCCCGCGATCGCGTCAGTCGCGTACCCTTCGGCCCCGATCGCGAAGATGGTGTAGACCGCCCACAGCGTCCCGAGCGCGATGAGCGAGCGCCAGGGCCAGCGTGTGGAGGTGCCGTCGAGCCCATCCACGTAGAGGACGGGGTCGGGGTGGGCCTTGCTCGCGCGCAGAGCCGCCAGCATCGCCAACGACAGGGCGACGCCGCGCAGCACGTGATCCACCCAGTGGGGGATCGTGAACGCCGCCACAGCCAGTTCACTCGCCATCACGGCGTGCATCGTGATCAGCATGTAGCATGAGGCGAGCAGCGTCGCCGCGGGCCGAAGATCGCGGCCATACACGCCAAAGAGCAGGCGCAGGCCTGCCCACATCAACACCAGAGGTATGGCTGTTTGGCCGAGCTGCCAGCCGACGATCGCCCAATCGACCGGGCCTGCGGCCGAGGCCTGCGCCAGCGTCGGTCCCCATAGACCCGCCCAGACAACATAGAGCGCCGCCATCATCGCAATGGCGAGGTCGAGGGTTGCTCGCCAGTAGCGCGGCCGTGGACCGGTCGAACGCGGGGCAAGGTACGCAGCCAGGATCAGGGCGCCCACGCCCAGAACACGAAAGACGATGGACGCAGGCACCAGGGCTTCGATGCGTAGCAGATCATGCGCCTGGAGATCATCGAATGTGGAACTGAGGATCCACAAACCGATCCCGGCCAGAGCGGCCCAGAGTGTGGCGGAGAGGCGCGGCAGGGAGTGACGATGGACGAACGCAGCCCGGACCGCCCAGACCAGGGCCAGGATAGAGAGGATGCCGAGATCCGCCAGCGCCAGCGCAACCGACGTGCGCTCCTCCGCCGGCAGCGCCACGGAGCCCAGGAGGATCAGGGCGGGCAACACGATAGCGACAACCAACCACAATCGATGACTGGCATTGAACCAGGAGACGCCTGGCTTCGCGATCGGATCGCTGACTGAGACGGCCGTGGTCATCAGATCGACCTCTTCCGCCTCAGGGTGAGACTGCGATGCATGCACATTGTGGTATCGACCTTACATAGCGTGGGCCCATAAACCATCCCTAAACCCATAAGGCACTTGCATACACGCTATGAGGTCGCCATTCGTCTTCGAACCCGACGGGCAGCACTAAATCAGCGTTGCCGGGACGCCCCCTGTGAACGATACCTGCGGCATTGCGGTCTAAACGAGGGAATTGGTTGGGTTTCGTCGGAAACCCCGCCCTCAGCGCCTGTTACGAAAAAATCAGGGCTTCTTTTGCTGCTGACGGGCCCGCTTTCGGGCCAGGAGTGCCGCGGAGGTGCCGGCGCTGGCGGCGTCGCTCTGCGAGCCGGCGGCGTCGCCCTGCGAGCCGGAAGCGTCACGGCGTG
>CAYZRP010000053.1:23155-40045 GCA_964480865.1 uncultured Anaerolineales bacterium
GCGTCACGGCGTGCGCCGGGAGGAGTGGCGTTTGGTTGTGAGGCCGGGGTGGCTTCGGGGCGCTGGGGCTCGGGAGCACTCCCCCCGGAGGGTGGGCGCGACGCCTGGGCGTCGGCGGGCGGGCGGCTTTCAACCACGAACGGCTCGGCCGGCCGGCCTGTCACGATCGGCGGCGGCGCCGAGGTGGCCTCGCCGGCGCGATCTTTGGCGCGGCGCAACGCGTCGAGCTGACTGGCTCGCTCAGGCGTCAGCGGCGCGGGTTCGGCTCCGCGTTGTGTTCGCGCCCACAACGCGCTCGCCCGCTCCTGCAGGCGCCGCAACTCGTAGCGGCCGATGCTCAGACGGCGCACGGCGATGTCGAAGGGCAGCAACAGCGCAGCGGCCAATAACAGCCAGGGCCAGATCGGTTGCCGCGCGCTGGGCGGCGCGGGCAGGTCATGCACGAAGATCCGGGCCGAGTCGGCCGTGACATTGGCGCCGCCGGTCAGCGCCGCGATCTGCTGCAAGAAACGGATGTTGTCGGGCGTGACGTTGCTGTCCTCAGGCGGCACGACCACGGCGTACTCGGGCGAGTAACTCAGCACCCAACCATTGAGGTCGCTCAGCGCCGGATCAGAGCCCGTGACGGCGGCTTGCCCCGTGCCCGTGACCCTCACAAGATAGGAACCCTGTGCGGTCGGCGCGAACTCGCCCATATAACGCCCCGGCCCGGTCTGCCGCAGGGTCAAGGTCTGGGTCGTCCCGTCTGGGCCAACGACGTTGGCCAGCACCTCCAGATCGTTCAGGTAGTCGCCCGAGTCGTTCTGGGCATCGACCGTGATCTGGGCGACATCGCCCTGCGTCTGCACCTGAACGTTGCTGGCCGCCTGGCTCTGCGCGCCGATCGCGTAACGGACGGTTTGCGACCAGAAGCGCGCGAACTGGTCCCAGCCGGCCCAGGCTTGCGCCCAACGTCCGGTTGCATCCGACGTCCAGGCCACGCTGCGGCCCAGGCCATACTGCCACGTCGCCAGGATGGGATCGGGCTGCTCGGGGTTCGGACTGTCGGGGTTGACCAGCACCACCTGCGCCGCGGCCTTCGCCGTCGTGCCGATGTAGCCGAGCAACTGCGGCGCGCTGTCGATGCCCGACAGGATCGGGCTGGCCGATACCTGACGCGGGAAGAAGGTCTGCTCGATGATGTACGCGCGCGTCGCCAGCGTCGTCTCTTCGGTGAAGATCGACGGGATCTGGCTCGGGTCCCCGGCGAAGTGGTAGACGCCCCCGCCGGCCTTGGCCAGATCCGGCAGGAACGGCGCTGCGCCCTGCCCGACACCGACGCTCGAGAGCGTGATGCCCTGCTCGGTGTACATCTTCTCGATCAACTGGGCGATGCCGGTCGGATCGGCGCCGCCGTCGGTGAGCAGGACGATGTGGCGCACCGCGCTGTCATCCTGCGGCAAGATCTCGGAGGCGAGCTTCACGCCGGACATGATGTCGGTCCCGCCGCCGATGCCGATCGTGCCGACCTGGTTCACGATCGCATCAGGGTTGTCGAGCGACGTGATCGGCACCGCCACCGACGCGACGTCGTCGAAGACGATCACGCCAACCCGGTCCTGCGGGCTGAGCAGCTCCACCGAGCGGATCACGGCCTCCTTGGCGAGATCGAGCTTGGTCACGCCGCCCGAGGTCTCCGACATCGAGCCCGAGTGATCGATGACGAACAGCATCGTCACGCGCGCCCGACGCTTCTCGTCCTTGATCTGCATGTCGACAGGCAACGCGCGCTCGAGCGGCGTGTCGAAGTAGCCGCCGACGCCGAACGAGGTCGGCCCGCCGACAGCGATCAGGCCGCCGCCAAGATCGCGCACATAGGTCTCGACGGCGTCCATCTGCCGCTGAGTCAGCGAACGCGCCGGCACATCGACCAGGATCACGGCCGCGTACTCGGCCAGCGACGGCAAATCGGTCGGCAGCCCATCGGGGCCACGAACGTCGACCGTCAGGCCGGTGGCCTGGAGCGCGGCCAGGATCTCGGTATCGCCCTGGATGCCGTCGCGGGCCGCCGGGTTGTTGATCAGCAGCAGGCGCGGCGGGCCGGTCACCTGGGTGAAGGCCGAGAGCTCATTGTTCTGGTAGAACGTGTCAGTGTCCGTCGCGGCCGTGATCTGGACGCGATACGACGTGAACCCGGGCTGGCCGGCCTTGAGCGGCAACGTCAGGTTGTTGGTGCCGCGGCGTAACTCGACCTGGCCTTCGTACGCAATCGCATCGCCGGCGAGGACGCGCACGCCGACGGTTTGCGGCAGGGTCGACTCGATGCGCACCGCCAGGCCGAATTCCTCGCCGGGCCTCAACCGCGACGGCGCCTGGACCGAGGTGAGGAGCGCCTCCGCGCCGCCCAACACCGAGAACGGCACGACCATGATCTGCGCGCCAGACGTCGACGCCAGGCGCGCCGCCTCGAGCGCATCGCCCGAGGTCTCGAGGCCGTCGGAGAGGATCACGAGCCGGCGCATCGCGTCGGTCGGGAGCACGGCCAGGCCGAGTCGGATCGCGCCCGCCAGGTCGGTCTGCAGCGTCGTGACGCGCACGGTGGGAGTCTCGAACTCCTTGCTCGTCGACAGTCCGCGCTCGACGGCCGCGTCACCGCCGAAGACGATCACGCCGGCTTCGTCCTCAACGTCCATCTTCGAGAGCGCGTCGCGCACGTACGCCTGAGCCAACTCGTAGGGCGTCGTCTGCACGGCGCCGCCGTCGCCGGTCGACACGCGCAGCGGCACTGTCATCGAGTCGGACGCATCCAGCAGGAAGACAACCGCCAGGCGGTCGGAGGCGTTGCGCACTTCGAGCCCGGCCATTCCGAGGATCAGCAGCAGCGCGATCGCCAGGCGCAAGCCAAGCCCGATCCAGGCGCGCACGCGCCCGACGCCATGCCGCGGCCATCCCAGCCACGCGATCAGCGGCAGGGCGACCAGCAACAGCAGGAGCCACGGCGTCGCGAAACTCACGCGCGCCTCCAGGCAGACCGAAAAAGTACTGCCGCGAATTTCGCGAATTTACGCGAATTCATTCGGAAGGCGATCAGACCTGAAGCAGCTCCAATTCGCGCCATTCGCGAAATTCGCGGCACAGAAACGCTGCAGCTCATTGTGCGGCCCCTTTTCGCTGGATGCGTTGAGGCGGAAGGGTGCCGCGGTGGTAGACGTACCACTCGATGAGCAGGATCAGGAGCGCGATGGCCGCAAGCCAGGGCCAGAGCTCGAGTTGCCCGGTTTCGTTGGCCGGCGTCGCGGTGACGGCCGACTGACCGATCGTGAGCTGCGCGGCCGGTGCGATGGTCGACTCGCCCGGGTCAAACAGATTGACCGCGAACTGACCGACAGTGCGTTGCGTTGAAACGACGGTGTAGAGGCCAAGCCGATCGGTGTTGGCGAAGAGCACGCCGGCTTCGGTAGCCGGCGCTTGAAAGCGCTCGCCGGTCGGGTCGTCGATGGCGATGGCGGCGTCGCCGCCGGCCGGTCGGATGAGCAGGGTCTCGCCCGGCAACAATCCATCCGGCGCCGAGAAAGCCTGGGCCGGCGCGAGGTAGGCCATCAGGTTCGACATCAACACCGGAAATGCCAGTTGCAGCGGCAGATCCGAATCCTGCAGTCGGAAGGTCAGCACCGCCACACGCCGGCCGCCCGTTTCGCCGGCGAAGACCAGCGGCCCGCCCTCGCTATCGACAAGGACGCGCGCCCAATCGGGCACCTCGACGTGCCGCGCCTGCAAAACGCTGACCTGGCTCCAGTCGAGATAGCGCGTCAGCGGATCGTCAGCTGCTACGCGCGTCAACTGCGTGTTCGTGAACGTGCCGCCGACCGAGAAGAGCGTGGTCGAGATCGGGTTGACGATCAGCAACTCGGCGCCGGCGGGCTCGACGGTTTCGCTGATGCTATCGCTGACATAAAGGTCGAAAGGGTCGGTCGGCAGCGGCGCGCCAGGCGCGGCGCGGAAGGCCTGCACGCCAGGGAGCGAGGCCAGCATCTGCTCGAGGAAGAGGTTGCCGGGCGTCAACACCAACGTGCGGCCGGCTGCAGCCGGTTGATAAACCGCCCAGGCGGTGTCGTCGAGCGCGAACGCATCCGGAGCGCCGCCTTCGGTGTCGGCGGCAGTCAGCCGCGCTTCGTAGGCGGCCGGAACGTCCGGCAGATCCTCGAGCGAGACCGAGGCTGACCGATCGGGCGCGACGTCAATGGCCTCCGATACGATCAGGTCACCGCCACTCGTGACGGTGACGATCGCGCGTTGCGGCTGAGTGCCGAAGTTCGTGACGCGCACGAACAACTGCGGCCCTGTCGCTGTAGCGCGCAGCGAGAACGAGTCGATGCCGAGGTTCTCGGCGCCGGCCGCCTCGGTCGAGCCGATCGGCACATAGCGCACCTGGCCTGGCAGCGCCGCCAGGCCCTCAGGCAGGCCGCCGTCCGAGAGGATGACGATCGTGGTGTCGGCGGCGGCCGATCCCCGGGCCGCGCCGGCCGCGAGCGCGAAAGCGGCTTCCCAATCGACAGGGCCCTCCTGGGGCTTCGCGACATCGACGGCCGCCACAACCACCGCGGTGTCGCGCGTGGCCGAGGAGAGCACCTCAGGTTGCCGCCCGACCAGGATGACGGTGAGCAGGCCATCGGCGCTCAGCCCCTGCGCGAGTTCGCGCACCTGCGCCTGAGCAGCGGCGAAGCGCGTCGGCGCCACATCGGTCGCGGACATCGAGGCCGAGGCGTCGAGCAACACGATCACGGCCCCGCGCGCCACGGCCGGGACATCGAGGAACGGTCGCGCCAGCGCAAAGACCAACGCTGCCAACAGGAGGAGTTGCAGGATCAGCAGCAAGTTGCGGCGCAGCCGCTGCCATGGAGCGTTAGCCTCGCGATCGCGCAGGAGCCGGCGCCACAGCAGCACACTCGACACTTCCTGTGTGCGCCGGCGCATCTTCAGCATGTAGAGCACGATGATCGGCAGCGCCAGCAAGGCGAGCAGAAAGGCCAGCGGCGCCAGGAACGGGAACGTCATTTGACGAGCCCTCGTTGTCGCAGCTGGTGCAGCACCAGCTGATCCCAGGGCGCGTCGGTGACGACGGGCACAAAGTGCATGCCGCGTTTGGTGCAGTGGGCGTTGATCTCATCGCGCCAGTCGTTCAGGCGCGCGTGATAGAGGTCGCGCAGGCCACCGTCGAGCGTGATCTCCTGAAAGTCCTGGGTCTCGGCATCGACCAGGCGCAGGTCGCCGGCGAACTCGGGCTCGACCTCTTCGGGCGCGAGCACGTGCACGACAGCGACCTCATGGCCGCGGCCCTGCAATTGCGCGAGGCCGTCGGCGTAGCCATCGGGCGCGAACAGGTCAGAGATCAGGAACGTCAGGCCAGGCCGGCCGCCCGTCAGCGCGTAGTCGCGCAAGGCAGCGTTGAGGCGTGTGTCGCCCGCGGGCCTGACATCTTCAAGGAAGCGGATGAGACGCAGCGCAAAACCGCGGTTGCGGATCGGCCCGAAGCGGGCCGCAACTCTCTCGCCGTTGAGCACCGAGACGGTCAATCGATCGCCGGCCGCCAGCGCGAGGTAGCCGAAGGCCGCGCCGAGCCTGCAGGCGTAGTCGAGCTTGCGCTCGTCACCCTGGCCGAAGCCCATCGACAGCGAGGCGTCGACCAGGACGTGTACGGCCAGATCCTCTTCCTCTTCGAGCAGTTTGATGAACGGGCGCTCGAGCCGCGCGTAAGCGTTCCAGTCGATGCGGCGCAGATCGTCGCCGCGAACGTAGTCGCGGTAGTCCGCGAACTCGATCGACGTGCCGCGCTTTGTGCTGCGGCGCTCGCCCTTGAACACGCCGGCGCGCACGCGCTGAGCCACCAGGGCGAGGCGATCCAACCGTCGAAGCGTAGACTCCGAGAACATCGTTGAGCGTTGGCCATTGCTGATTGTTGATTTCTGATTGCTGATTGGCGGTCAATCTACAATCAGCAATCATCAATCAGCAATCATTTGATCGTCTTCAACAGATCCTGGATCACGGCGTCAGTGCTGATGCCTTCGGCCTGGCCCTCGAAGTTGAGCAGGAGGCGGTGGCGCAGCGCGGCAGGCGCGACAGCGGCGACGTCGTCGAAGGCCACGTTGACGCGGCCCGCGAAGAGCGCCGTGATCTTGGCGCCGAGGATCAGGGCCTGGGCCCCGCGCGGCGACGAGCCGTAGCGCACAAATTGCTTGACCAGCGGCGACGCGGTCTCGTGATCGGGATGGGTGGCCACGACCAGGCGCGCCACGAAGTCCGAGACGTGCGCGGGCACGGGCACGGCGCGGGCGAGCTTACCCATCGCGATGAGCTGGCTGCCGGTCGTCACTTTGCTGAGCGTCGCGCGGACGCCGCCGGTCGTGCGCGCCAGGATCTCGACGAGGTCGGTCGACGACGGGAAGTTGACGTTGACCTTGAACAGAAAGCGGTCGAGCTGAGCTTCGGGCAATGGATAAGTGCCCTCCATCTCGAGTGGGTTCTGCGTGGCCAGCACGAAGAACGGCTGGGGCAGCGTGTAGGTGCGCTTGGCGACGGTGACCGAGCCTTCCTGCATGGCTTCGAGCAGGGCCGACTGCGTCTTCGGCGTGGCGCGGTTGATCTCGTCGGCGAGGACGAGGCTGGCGAAGATCGGGCCGGGCTGGAACCTGAAGTTGCGCTTCCCGTCCGCGCCTTCTTCGAGGATGTCGGTGCCCACGATGTCGGCCGGCATCAGGTCGGGCGTGAACTGGATGCGCGCGAACGGCAGGTCGAGCACCTCGGCCAGGGTCTTGATCAACATCGTTTTGCCGAGGCCTGGCACGCCTTCAAGCAGGACGTGCCCGCCGGCGATCACGCACAACAGCGTGTGACGCACGACATCGGCCTGGCCGACGATGACCCGCCCGACTTCGGCCTCGATCGCGGCGGCCGTGTCGCGGAATTGCTGTAGTGTGAAGTCGGAGGTTGAAGTTGGCGCTGTCGCAGTCATCATAGGTGAAGTCACGGCTCCAATGAGCTGAAGTACTGGCGGACGATGTCGCGGATCTCGGCCGGATAGTCGCCCTCGTTGACGGCCGAATAGGCCGAGTCGCGGTAGTCGGCGTACACCTGGTTGTAAGGCACCGTCACGTCGCCGGTGTTCTGATCGCTGGTCGGGCCTTCGCCGACGGTCTGGTCGCCAGGGTCGCCGTTGCCGCTGTCGGGCAGTTGCACATCGTCGCCGCCGGTGCCGCCGAGGTGGTTGGGCGCGTAGATCGGTTCGTACTGAGAGACGCCACCGTCTGTCGCGCCACCTGTGCCGTTTTGGCCCTGGGTCTGTCCACCAGCACCCTGACCATTATTGCCCGTGCCGGTTCCGGCGCCACCGCCCTGCCCCTGGCCTTGTCCTTGGCCCTGGCCTTGACCCTGACCCTGACCCTGGCCTTGTCCCTGTCCCTGTCCCTGTCCCTGACCTTGTCCCTGACCTTGTCCCTGACCTTGTCCCTGGCCCTGGCCCTGACCCTGGCCTTGTCCCTGTCCCTGGCCTTGGCCCTGACCCTGGCCTTGCTGACCGGCCTGAGCGATCGCGCGTTGCGCCTGGGTCACCTGGTTCGAGGCCTGGCCAGCGGCCTGGTTCTGGGCCGCCTGTTGCCCGGCCTGTTGCAGGTTCTGCCCGGCCTGCTGCAGAGCCTGTTGCGCGCCCGCAGCATCGCCGTTTTGCAGAGCATCGGCCGCCTGCTGGAGGGCCTGCGCCGTGCCGGGGTCTGTGTTCGCGAGCGCCTCGGCCGCCTGCTCAAGCTGGTCGGCCAGAGCTTGTTGCTCCGCCGGGCTCATTGTCGAGGGATCGAGGTTCTGGAGGGCTTCGCCGGCCGCCTGCAGATCACCGCTCTGAAGCGCATCGCCGATCGCCTGCGTCGTCTGGTTGCCGCTGAGTTGCTCGCCCGCCTGCTGGAGCGCTTCGGCCTGGGCCTGAGCGTCAGGATCCTGCAAGGCGCGCAGTTCTTGCTGCGCCTGGGCAAGCGCCTCCTGGGCCTGAGCCTCGGTCAGGTTCGGCTGCTGCAACGCCTGCTGGGCCTGCTCAAGTGGCTGAGTCAGCGCGTCCTTCTGATCATCGGTAAGCTGATCGTTGTTCTGGATGTCGGCGATGGCCTGCTCGATCTTGTCGAGTTGGTCGGCGATGGCCTGTTGCACAGCCTGTTGCTGCGCGATGACAGCGTCCTGCGGATTGGGCCAGAACAGGAAGCCGGCCGTCAACGCGACGGCGAAGAAAACGGCCAGGGCCAGCTCAACGCGTGAGATGTCGAAGAGACGCAGACGCGCCGCAGCTGGCGCGTTGCGAGCCGCTTCGGCTGCATCGGACCATTGTTGGTGGACGAGCCACTCGGGCGCACGGTCGGGCGCGGCAGCCAGCTCGAGCGCCATCGACGTTCGCTCGGCAAGCCCGAGGCGCCGATCGAAATCACGGGCGGCCTGCAGCCGTGAGCGCGGCCTGAAGAAGCCGATGGCGGCACCGATGAGCATGCCGGCCAGCGCGCCGATCACGGCGATCTGGATCTGAACCGGGGTCAGCCACAACGGGGTCACGCGAGACAGCAATGCCAGCGCCAGCGCCAGGCCGAGCGCGACCCACAGGCCGCGCACGAGGCCACGGACGGCGTCGCGTCCGCGCACCCGCCACAGCCAGCTCGTGATCCAGTCATTGACCTCTTGAAGTGCCACCGTCGACATAAACCCTCTGGATCACGCACCGGGATGTTTGCGCGCGATCATCGGCAAGACGTTTTACCCCGGCGAGCCGTTCCAGGCTCGTGTGCGTGGAGAGCAGGCCGCATCGCCTGGATGCCGGCGCCCCGCCCCAGGTATTGTTCTATCGCTCTTCGCTCTTCGCTCTTCGCTCTTCGCTCTTCCGCATCACGCTCGTTCCCGGCGGCTGACGTTCATGATCGCAAGCAACACCAGGATCGCGCCGAGTGCGAAAGCGAAAATCGCGAAAAGCATCCACGGAGATGGGATGTAGGCGGTCAGGCCAACGATGCCCGTCGTCGGGTCGGAGAGTGGCACCGACATGTACCACATGCCCGAGGCCTGGTCCATGATCATGACTTCGGTGACGATCATGGTCGCGATCGGGTTCGTAGCCGCCAGCAGCAGACCCGTGTAAAGCAACACAGCCTGAACGGCCACCGAGGGCGACCCGAACGCCGAGAAGGCCGATCCAAAAGCCAGGATCGGGATCAACAGCAACGGCAACGCCAGCAGACAGACGAGCACGAAGCCGAACGTCAGCACCGTGGCACCGAGCGTGCGCCGCATCAGCGACGAGAAGTACACGCCGGCCGCGCTGAACAGGAACGCGCAGGCGACGAGCAGGAGCGTCGCCAGCACGAGCTCCTCGAGGGCTACGCCACCCAGCAAAAACGCGAGGCTCTGCAGGGGCACGGCCGCGAAGAGCAGCAGGAACACGTACACCAGGGCCGACGCCAGTTTACCCAGGACGAGCGAACGCGCCGGCAGGAGCGTCGTGCGCAACAGGTCGTAGGTCTGGCGTTCACGCTCTCCGCTGATCGATCCGACCGTGAACGCCGGCGCGATGAAGCACACCAGCAGGAGCTCGATGCCGACGACGCCCCCGAACACGAACTTGCCGACCAGGCCACGCTGCGACGCCGAGAAGGCCGACGCCGTGGACGCCGAGTACAGGTAATAGAGGAAGACGACGAAGCCGCTCAGCAGGATCAAATAGATGGTCATGACAATGAAGGCGCGCGCGCCGCGCATGCGGCCGCGCAACTCCTTCACCACCACCGGATTGAGCGTGAAGAGATCCTCGAGCAACTGTCGCGGCGCGTTCGCCGGCGGACGGCCGGCCTCGGGCGCGGCAGGAGGTGGCGCTGCGACGTCGGTCATGAGGGTTTGGCTCCATTCGTGATCTGCATGAACACGTCCTCGAGCTCCTGTCGGGTTTCGCTGAAGTGCAATACCGGCAACCCGCCCGCGACGAGCGAGCTCAACAGGGCGCTCACCCCGGCGTCATCGCCGCCGAAGTCGATCTCGATCGACGGCGGACGATCCGCATCGTCGATCGGCCGAACGCCGAGCACGCCTGCGCGGCCGAACACGGCGTTCTGGGCTTTCGCGAGGATGTCCGGCTCTGCCAGGAACTGGATCTGCAGAAGACGATGCGGACGCAACTGGCGCTGCATGTCGGCCATGCTGCCCTGAGCCACAAGCCGGCCACCCTCGACGATGCCGATGTGGGTGCAGATCTCGGCGACGTCAGCCAGGATGTGCGTTGAGAAGAACACGGTCTTGCCCATCCGGCTCAGTTCGACCAGCAACTCGCGGATCTCGACGCGCGCTCGCGGGTCGAGGCCCGAGGCCGGCTCATCGAGGATGAGCACCTGGGGATCGTGCGCCAGGGTGCGTGCCAGGCAGAGGCGCTGTTTCATACCACGTGAGAGCGTATCGACCTGCACGTCGCGCTTGTGGCCGAGGTCGACCAACTCGAGCAGATCGTCGATCAGGCGCCGGCGCTGTGCATCCGGCACCTTGTAGCAGGCGGCGAAGAAATCCAGGTACTCCCAGACGGTCATGTCGTCGTAGACGCCGAAGAAATCGGGCATGTAGCCGATCAGGCGGCGTACTTCGTCGGGCGCCGAGCGAACCGAATGTCCGCCGACATAGGCCTCGCCCGACGTCGGTTCGAGCAAGGTCGTGACGATGCGCATGGTGGTCGTCTTGCCGGCGCCGTTCGGCCCGACGAAACCGTAGATCGCGCCCTGGTCGACGCGCAACGACATGCCTTTGACGGCCTGGAACTGGCCGTAAGTCTTGGTGAGATCGCGGGTTTCGAGGATGATGCTCATGGCTTATTTCGTCAGCACCACTGTCGCATCCAGCCGCGACACCGAGGCATAGCCGCCCGGCTGTCCGGCCAGGCGCAACTGAACCTCCCCGCCCGGCCCGACGTAGTCGGCAGAGTTGGGCAGGATCGTATCGCCCCAGTCGATATCCACGATCTGGTCCCAGTCGGAACGCGTGTAGTTCCAGATATCGACCCTGACGTTCGCCTGGCCGTTCAGGCCCGACGATTCATCGAGATGGACCACGACCTCCTGGACGCTCGAGTAGGCAACGGGCTCGGCCGGCCGGAACAGGAAGGTCAATTCGTCGGTGTCGTAAAGGTAGACATCGTACGGGCCGTAGCTGCCGGACGACGATTGCTGACCGAGCGCCTGCCACATCATGAAGTCGGGCGTGAGCGTGATCGTTCCACCGCTCTGCGTCGGCTCGAGAGCCGCCGGCAATCGCAGCAGGTAGAGTGTCTCGGCGCGCGTGTCGTACGGCGCATCCTCGACCCCGACCTCGAACGGTGCCTTGTCGGACCAGGCGGCCAGGTAGATGCCGGAGCCGCGCGAACCCGAGTAATTGCTCATCGCGGCGCTGAGGAGCGCGTAACGTCGCGCGGTCTTGATGTCGTTGTAGTACGTGTACGAGTACGGCGTGGTGCCGAGGATGTCGTCGATCGTCGTGTCGCCGCTCGCGACATACCCGCTGGTCGCCGCGCCCGTGAACTGCACGCCGGGCGGCGCGACACTGTTGAGCGGGGCCTGGGGCGATCGCCCACCAGAGACAAAGACGTTGACCGTTCCGCGCGCGCCGGGCGCGATGTCGCCGATGCGCTGCGACGTGCCGGGCACCAGCACGACGACATCCCGCAGAGTTTCGCCGCTGTTGTTGATGATCTCGCCCTTGAGCAGGCTGCCCGACCCGCTGCGCTCGGAGGTGAGCGCCACCGACACCGCCGGCAGGGCCGCGCTCCCCTGAGCGACAAGGGTGCTCACTGCCGCCACGTCGGTGCGCAGTGAACGGATGTGGTAGCGATCACCCACCTCGACGTGCAGGCCGTCGACCGAGCTGTCTTGTGCCGTGCCGCCGTACCCGACGGCTGGCCGGGCCAGGATGCCTTCCGGCAGGATCAGGTCGTAGTCACGGCGGCTTGGCGAATACAGACCGACCGCCATGTCGACGCGGCCGGTTGTGCCACCGGCAAAACCCTGCACGAGGCTGACCTCATGCACGATCGCACGCCGACCAGCCATGGTGAAGCCCACAAGGTACGTGGCGCAGCTGAAGAGCACGACCGTCGCCGGGATCGTCAGCCAGGCCAGCTGCCGACGCTTGATGACCCGCAGAAACACGTAGTTCAACGGCCCGATGATGGCCACGTAGGCTGCCAACATGCCACACACCAGAAACGGACTCGCCAGTTGAAGATCCGGGAGATAGCCCGCCGACTCGACCGCCGACGACACGTTCATCGAGAATCCACTGGCCCAGGTCGGCCGGTCCTGCGCGAGCGAGAGCATCTTGCGGAAGATATTGGCCGTGCCCGTCCATTCGGCCAGCGGCGCTGTACCCGGATCGAACGCCAGGTACTCGACCTTGCCGACGCCCAACACGCGTTCGACCAGCAGCGGCGTATTGCCCGAGGCCACGCGCACGATGGCACCATCATTCAGCGGACCCGTCGCGACGAGCAATCCCGGGCCGGGAGCGTCCGTGCGCCCCCCGAACGAAGCCAGTACGCTCGTGTCGTCGACGGACTGCGTTCCGGTCGGCGCCAGTGGAAGCAGGCCACCAAGCCCGGCTGCCGTCTTCTGCCAGCCCGGGCCGCCGGTGACCCACAGTCGCCCCCCGGCACTGACCCAGGCCTCAATGGCGCCCAGTTGCGCGGCCGACAGGGTGCCGGTGTCGACGTCTGACAGAATCAGGACGTCGAGGCTGCTGTAGGCGGCAGCCGTCTCGGGCAGATCGGCGAGCGGGATCTGAGCCACGTAGCCGGAGCCGCTCAGCGGGTCAATCTGGCCGAGCGCGCTGAATGAGTCGGGATCTGCAGCCACAACGCCATACACGAGGTCGGTCAATGCCACCGAACTGGCCTGCGCCGTCGCGTCGGCGACGCGCCGGTTGTTCTCATAGACTTCGACTTCGACTCCGGAGGAGTAGCCCTCGAGCACGATATCGAGCGTCAGGTCACGGGTGGTGCCGGCGGCGAGCTCCACCTCGCGCACGAACAGCAGGTTCGAACTCATGTAAGTGGAGGTCGAGACCCGAATCTGAAGTTTTCGGTCTGAACCCGAGTTCGTCAGCGACACAAACAGCGGGGTCCAGGCCTGATCGCGGTAGTGGCCGTCGAAGCCAAACCGGGCGGTGACCCGCAGATCCGATTGGGTCTGCGCGACCGCCGGGCGAAGCGCCCAGGGCCCTGCGATAAGGACCAGCACGAGACCCAACCACCCAAGCCAGCGCGCGATCCGACGCGATAAGGAGAGGAGCATCCAGTTTGTCCTAAACGTGACGCCCATTGCGCCTGATGCGCATGCGGCAGATGGCTTTCAGACTCCGGCGATCGCCGGTTCGTTCCGGCCAAGCCTACGCAAATACACACGTCTGGCCAGGTGCGGCCCGGAGCGAGAGCCTGATTATAGGCAGAGCCCCGGACGCGGCCAATGATCCACCCGGACAGTATCGGGCAATTGCATGAGCGTAACATAATTGCCCACACAAACCGATGGCTCTGCGGAGGAAGTGTAGGTCCTCGACCGCCTTGGTCCAAGCACCTGAGTGATGGAGCTCGCAATATCGTCACGCCGACGGCATGCTCATCGGCGGAGCCTGGGCTCACGCCGGACGTGCGTGACCTGTCTGGTCCGAGGGCGGGATCGAACCGGAATGGCTCACATAATCCCGCGAGTGCTTCGCGTTAACCCTGGCATATCATGCACATGCACGCGTGGCGCTGCAGGCGGTGCGGTTCGAGGGGGACGAGACATGGTTTTCAGGATCTTGCGCGGGATCGGTCTGATCCTTGGGCTGACAGTGCTTGGGGCGACGCTGGGGCTGGTCACGCCGCTGGGGAGCGCCCTCCTGTTCCAACCCCCTGACGCCTGGCGCATCCTTCCAACCCCACCTCGACCCGCCGCCCAGGTCGTCGCCGGCGATTACCACGTGGTCTACATTGAAGATGCGGATGGCCAGGTCTATCGATGTGTGATGGAGTCGACCGACGACTGTTGGCAACCGTGGTCCGGCGCGATCACGCCGGATGTCGATGTCCGCGTTCCAAATCGGTGGGTCTGTCCGACGAGCCTGCATGACGAACCGCCCGGTGCAGAAGCCGTCGACTACTACTTCGAGGAATGCGTGCCGGGGATGATGATGGCCTCGGATGCCGCAGCCTTTCGCCTGCTGCCAGATGGGCGTGTCGAAGCCTGGACAAGTGGCGGCGACGGGACGCCCTGGTTCATCGCGGCGCTCTCCGTGCAATGCCTGCTCCCGCTCGGCGCCGTGGCCGGCCTGGTGGTCGGCATCATCCTGGTTGTGAGACGCAATCAGATCAAGGGGCCTGAGCCTGTCCGGGCCCCTTGATCACGGCGCTTATGCCCAACGCACGCGGATCTCGACCTGCTGGTCGCACAGCACGGGAATGCGCACGAGATTTGGCCCGATCACGTGGACGTGCACGGGCGAACCCGCGACTGTCGCCTCGGGCGTCGTCGATGGCAGCGCCAGCGTGATCGCGCCCAGGGCCTTGCGACCCAGGCTGAGTTTCACCACGAGTTCGTGATCGCCCGGCTCCCACGCCACGACTTCACAGCCCTGCGAGAAATGCAGATCGCTGGCGACCCACTGCGGCTGGTCCGTCACCGGCCGCACCGCGAGTAGATGACCACCATGCGCCGGGATGCGATCGAACGCCAGCAACTGCCCGGGGGTCAGTTGTCGCACCTCGCGTTCCCACAGATCGGCCACCCAGTACGACGTGCGCGGCAGGCCGAGGCTTTCGAGATCAACCATCCGGCCCTCGTCCGAGCTCTGCCAGTTGAAGACCCCCAGTAGCCACCACGAACCGGTCGGGCCACTGAGCGGCACCGTCAGGAGCTCGGGCATGGTGCTATCAAGCCAGCCGTGCACGCGCGGGCGGATGTTGAGGACCGGCAGCAGTGTCGTGATGTAGCGGCGGCGCTCGGGCTTGAGCCGCGTCATGTCGTCGCTGACCAGGAACATGCCCCCCGAGAGCGCAATGACGCTGGCCAGGCTGCGCACCTCAGCCTCGGTCAGACGCGTGTCGTAATCGCGCACCAGCAGACAATCCGGGTCGTTCAACCACCACCGACGATGCAACGCCGCGCGATTGACGGTGTTCTGGATCGCATTGCGCGCGCTCGCCAGCGCCATCTCGGGCCTGAAGAACTCGGCGCCGACCCGGCCGAAGAGTTGCGGATGCCAATACGGCGCCACATCCGTGCTGATGCGCATGCCGTCGACGATGCCGATCGCCGGCCCGAGCGGGCTTCCGCAACCGAGCAGAAAGACGTCATCGCCGGCCACAGCCCGGATCTCCTCGAGCGCACGCCGAAAGGCCTGAGCGCGCGTGAGGGTCGGGTCATAGCGTCGCCCGGGTAGCGCCCCGGCAAACAGAAAGTCGAGCTTGAGATAAGGAAATCCCCACTCGCGAACGGCCGTCTCGATCAGACGCCGCGTATGCTCGCGCACACCCGGGTGCGTCACGTCGAGCGCGTAGCACCAGCGCGCCCAGGCCAGCCCGGCGCGCACCCACTTGCGGCGATCGTCCTTGAGGAACCAGTCTGGACGCTGCCGCACAAGGGCCGCGTCCGAACGCGCGATGAACGGCGCCAGCCACAGGCCCGGCGTGTGCCCGCCGGATCGAATCGTCTCCGACAACCACGGCAGGCCATGCGGGAAAGTGTTCTTCGTGGCGAACCAATCCCCGACCTGGGCCTGGAAGCCGTCATCGAGTTGGATGAAGTCGAGCGGCAACTCGTCGCGGAACGTCTTGAGCGCGTCGAGGTTGGCGATGACGTGTCGTTCTGTGACGTTGTCGAAGTACTGGTACCACGAACACCAGCCAACCGGCGTCAGCGCCGGGACGCGCGCCTGGCTCTCGAGCGCCGTCGTCTCGAGGTAGTCCGCCAGCGGATCGGCCTCCGAAGGTTGGATGAACCCGAGGTAAGCCCAGTCCGTGACGCGCGTCTCACCGGGCCCGACCGGCACATCATCGCCGTGTGCGCTCAGGCGCATGAAGGGTCCGCGCGGGTCGACCAGTGAGGCTTCGACGTGGCCGAAGTGTTCGCGCTGCGACAGGAATCCGAGGACCAGGCCCTGATCGTGAGCGAGGTCACCGATGACTCCGAACAGGTCGCTCGTGAAGTTGCCGATGCCCTCCACCACGGGGCTGAGCATGTTGCGCATCTTCGGCCCATCGAAGTAACCGATGCGCGTGCCGGGCTCCGACATCGCGCCGCGCAGGCTGCCACTGAAGCTCCACGACTGATAGCCATTGCTGAAGAAAGCCAGCTTGCCGGCCTCAGGATGGAGCGTAAGGTGCGAGCCGAACGACTGGCCAGTGAAGCGCCGGGCGGCGTCGCCGGCGCGGCCGAAACGCGAGCCGATCACGGCCAGGTCGAGTTCGCGCCAGTTCCAGATCTGGTTGCTGACGTTGGTCAGACGCGCTCGCCACAACAGGTGCCGTGCCGTCGGCGGCAACAGAAACTCAACCTCGAGCCGCAGGCTACTCTCGGCCAACAACACAGCCGCGCGCACGCCCGGGCCTGATGGCAACCGCGCCGGGTTGAGCTCCGCCGACTCAGCCTCATGACAAGCAGACTGCCCCTCCCAGCGGAGGGCGGCGCCATCCGCGCGCTTGAGTTGCGCGCCAAACGAGGCGCCCAACACGGCCGGCCAGGCCCCATCCGCAGGCTTCAGGCTCCACCGAAAGGTCTCGGGATCGAAGGTGAATTCGAGGTGTTGATTGGTGACGACGAGCACGTCGGAATTATACGGTCACGTGAAGAGCGTGGAGCGTGGAGCGTGGAGCGTGGAGCG
>CAYZRP010000054.1:0-40041 GCA_964480865.1 uncultured Anaerolineales bacterium
CCGTATTCTGGGCTGCCCGGCTTCTTTGACCAGGAGTGAAGACCCGCGTATTCCTCCTGACCGGCCAAACCCTGCAGCTGAAGAAGGTACAGCGCGCCATGAAGAAATTGCCATGTACCTTGAAGGCGTTATCGCCGATAAAGACTGGAGTGCCTTTTCACCAGATAACCATGGGCCCAGTTACTTTGAAGATAAGACGCGGGCGGCCTGGGGTCCGGGGTTCAAATTTTTATCAGACATCGGGTGGGCCCCTATGTGCCTTATCACCGGCGACGCCGGTCTTCAGGCACTTCGGGCACTCCCGATGTCTAACGGTAAAATGGCTGAACCAATCTTCAGCGGTCCGCCGTCTGCGGTCCGCGGTCCCAACCCATGATTAAAGTCCTGCATTTCGCCGACCTGCACATCGGCATGGAAAACTACGGCCGAATCGATCCCGAGAGCGGGATCTCGAGCCGCATCCGCGACTTCCTCGACCGGCTCGACGAAGTGATCGCGCAGGCTGAGCAGCGCGAGGCGGACCTGATCCTCTTCGCCGGCGACGCCTTCAAGAACCGCGACCCCGACCCGACCCAGCAGCGCGAGTTCGCGTTGCGCGTCAAGAAACTCGCCAGCCTCGCGCCGACGTTCCTGCTCGTCGGCAACCACGACGTGCCTGGCATCGCGGCGCGGGCCACGTCGGTCGACATCTTCTCGACGCTCAACGTCGGAAACGTCATCGTCGGGCGCAAGCCTGAGTCGCGCGTGATCGAGACGCGGGCCGGCCCGGTCTTCCTGGCCTGGATGCCGTTCCCGGTGCGCAACCGGTTGTTGACTCAAGACGAGTCGCAGGGCGCGTCGATCGAAGAGCTCGATCGCGCCGTCGAGGCCCTCGTGGCGCAGGTGCTGGGCGACTTCGCCAAAGAGGCCGAGACCCACGACATGCCGCGCGTCCTCGCCGGGCACTTCTCGGTCGGCGGCGCGCGCTTCGGCTCCGAACGCAGCGTCATGATCGGCCGCGACCTGATCATCCCGAAAGCGGCGCTGGCCGACCCGGCCTGGGACTACGTCGCGCTGGGCCACATCCATCAGCATCAGAACCTCGCCACGCGCGGCGAAGTGCCGGCGATCGTCTACCCGGGCTCGCTCGAGCGTATCGACTTCGGCGAGGAGGTCGAGACCAAGGGCTACTGCTGGGTCGAGCTCGAGCGCAGCACGACGCAGTGGACCTTCGAGCCCGTGGCGGCGCGGCCCTTCCGCACCGTGCACGTCGATGCGCGCGGCGAGCCCGACCCGACCGCGCGCGTGATCGAGATCGTCAACGCCCGCGACCTCAAGGGCGCCGTCGTCCGTGTGGCCATCCAGCTCGACGAGGGCCAGGAACCGACGTTCCGGCGGCGCGAGATCGAAGCCGCGTTGAACGAGGCAGGCGTCGCCAACGTCGCCGGCATCAGCATCGACGTGGATCGGACTGTGCGCGTGGCCGGTGTGGGCGGCTCGGCCGAAGCGCTGACGCCGTTGCAATGGCTCGAGCGCTACTTCAACGCAAAAGGCAAGCCGCCCGAACGGCAGGATCAGCTCCTCCAGGTCGCCACAGAGCTCCTCGATGATTCGCAAGCCTGAACGATTGTGGATCGAGATCACCGCCTGGCTGTGGCCAGGCGTGCGAAACGCTCCCCCCGAAGCGCAGGTCAGCGCCGCGGCCGATCTGTTCGGCGCTGCGCTCGGCCTGCCCTTCGCCATCGCCGGCCTCGTGTGGCTGGTGTGGGCGACGGATCTCGCGCTCCTCGTGTCGGCCTGGCCGACCGTATTGATCATCGGAGCGCTGGCCTGGTTCGTTCAGCGGCAGCAGGCCTTCATCTTGATGGAGTTGAGCCCGGGTCGGTTCGGCGACAGCGACCTGACCGTCGATGGGCCCTTGATCTGGACCTTGCGCTGGACGCTCGGTCCGTCGGCGCAATGGGTCAACATCTTCATGTGGCTGCTGTTCTGGTGGGATCAGCGCCACCAGCTGCGACAGGCGCGCTACCTGACACTGACACTGCGCAACATCACCATGAGCCTGGTCACCACGATCTTCGCGCCGCTGGTCGGCCTGGCCGTGTTCGCCGCGATTGGTGGGACGTTGCCCGTCAGCACGATCGATCTCCCGACGCTGCTGCGCGCTTCAGCAGCCCTGGCTGTCTATGGCATCGTGGCCATCGCCGTGCCGGCCGTGTACCTCGTGCAGGTCGGGCGTTACTACACCGAGGGCGCGATCCGGCGCCGGGCGCTGCTCCGGTTTTCCGTCTTCGTGCTGGGCCTGCCGCTCGCGGGCGATGTATTCGGATTGATGGGGGCCGTGCTCCTCAACGGCTCAGGGTGGTGGGCGTATGCGCTCTTCGCCGCGGCCGTGGTCGGGGTCGCTCTCCTCTCTCACCGCTTCAGCCGGGCAGCTGAACTCAGCCGACGACAGGCCCGACATCTCGAGCGACTCGAGCAGTTCAGCCGCGCACTGCTGGCGCCGACCGACGAGCCCGATGATATTCAGGCTCTGGCACGCGCGTTGCGTGAGCACCTGCCGGGCATGTTCCCGCCCCCGACACGCACCGAGTTCTGGCTGAAGTCGAGAGGCGTACTCGCTCGACATCCGGAGACGGCTGTGCCCAACTCAGACGGCTTGTGGCAGTGGTTGTCGACGCAGATCATGCCCCACGTCTTCACCGCGCGCGATGTCCGGCCCTGGGGAAGCGCGACCGGCGAGGAGCATCTCGTGCTCGTGCCGATCGTGAGCCAGGACAACGCCGACAACCTGGGCGGCATTGTTCTCAGCGTGCCGACCCGAACGCCGTTCGACAATATGTTCACAGAGAGTGATCTCGAGGCGTTGGTGCCGGCTGCCTCGGCCCTGGCCGCGCAGATCGCGGCCGCGTTGGCGCGGTTCGAAGCGCAGCGTGCCGCCCTCGAGCATCAGAAGCAGTCGCAGGAACTGGCATTCGCGGGCCAGGTGCAGGCCAGTTTCCTGCCCGACTCTGTGCCGAGGCTCGAAGGCTGGCAGTTCAGTGCCTGGATCATCTCGGCCCGCGAAACGTCGGGCGACTTCTTCGACTTCATCCCGCTGGAAGACGGCCGGTTGGCGTTCACCATCGCCGACGTGGCCGACAAGGGCACCGGCGCGGCGCTTTACATGGCGCTCAGCCGTACGCTGATCCGCACCTATGCGCGCGAGTACCCGGACGATCCGGTGCGCGTGGTCACCGCGACAAACCAGCGATTGCTCGAAGACGTCCGCGCGAACATGTTTGTCTCGGTGTTCTACGGCGTGTTGAACCCCGCGACGGGTGATCTGGCGTACGTGAACGCCGGGCACAACCCGCCATGCTGGCAGGGCACTCATGGGCAGCGCCAACTCAAAGGCACGGGGCCGGTGCTCGGCACGTTGCCCGACCTGACCTGGCGTTCGGAGCACGTTGTCATGGCGTGTGGTGACACGTTGACGCTCTACACCGACGGGCTCACTGACGCACTCGACGAGGGCGGAGACTTCTATGGCGTCGAACGTATGCTGACCACGATCGCGCGCTACGGCGACGGCACCGCGCAGATGGCGCGTACGTTGCTGCAAGAAGATGTCGCGGCGTTCCGCGCCGACGCGCCTCTGGCCGACGACATCACGCTCGTCATAGTTCGGCGCGACCGCGAAGCGCAGTCGGTCGCTCCATCAACCGATCCATCCGCGACTGAATCCCGATGATCCCCATTCGACTCGAGCTCAAGAACTTTCTCGCCTACCGCAATCCGGCTCCGCTGGATTTCAGCGGCCTGCATGTGGGCGTGCTGGTGGGTGAAAACGGCGCTGGCAAATCGTCGCTCCTCGACGCCCTGACCTGGGTGCTGTGGGGCAGGGCGCGCGCCAAGCGCGACGAGGAACTCGTGCATCAGGGCCAGACCGAGATGCGCGTGGAACTCATCTTCGGGCTCGGCCCAGACGTCTACCGCGTCATTCGCGCGCGCAAGATCGGGCGCGGGGCGAGCAGCCTGCTCGAACTCCAGTCGAAGGTCAACGGACGCTGGCAGAGCTTGAGCGAGACGACAATTCCGAAGACGCAGGCCAAGATCGAGCGCCTCCTGCGGCTCAGTTACGAGACCTTCATCAACTCGGCCTATCTCATCCAGGGCCAGGCCGACGCCTTCACCGGCAAGAAGCCCGCGGAGCGCAAGCAGGTGCTCGCCGACATCCTCGGCCTGCAGGCCTGGGAGGTCTACGAGGACCGCGCCAAGCAGCGCGCTCGCACGATCGAGGGCCAGATCGCGGGCATCGACGCCGTGCTGGTCGAGATCGAGCAAGAACTTGCCCAGCGCGAGTCGTACGAGCGTGAACTCGAGCTTGCCGAGCAACGCGCGGCCGAGGTGGGCGATCAGTTGCAGGCGGCCGAGGCCGAGTGGTCACAGATCGAGGCGGCCCGCCAGGCGTTGGTTGGCCTGCAACGCCAGATCGACGACGCCTCGCGGCAATCGCGCGACGCTTCACGCGAGTTGAACGTGCTCGACTCCGACCTGCGCGAGATGCAGTCGCGGGCCGATACCGTCGCGCTGGCGGCCGAGATCGACAGGATGGAGACAGTGTTGCGCGAACTCGACGTCGCCGAGTTCGAACGTGAGGCACTTGAGACCCGACGCCGCGAAGTGGCCGAGGAGGCCGGGGCGCTGGCTGGCGCCAACCAGGTGGCCCAGGCCGAGGCCGAGTCGCTCAAGCGTCGTGTCAGTGAGATCCAGGCCGACGCGTCGTCGCAGGCGCGCCGGCTGCGTGAGAGCGCGCAGTCGGAGGCCAGCCGGTTGCGCACACGCGTGGCGGCGCTGGCCGAAGCCGAGGCCGCTCAGTGCCCGCTGTGCGGCCAGCCGTTGAGCGAGCACCAGCGCGGCGACTTGATCGCCGAGCTCGAGCGCGACTCGCAGGAGCGCCTCGGCATCGCCGAAGCCGAGGCCGTTGGCCTCGAGCGCGAGGCCACACAACGTGCCGGTCAACTCGATGGCGAGATCGCGTCGCGGCGCGAGCAGTATCGCGCCAACACGGCCCGACTCAAGGCGCTGCGCGACGATCAAGCCCGGTTTGACCGCGAGGCCGCCGAGCTGGCAATGCGGCTGCGCGAGAAGCCGGCGCTGACTCAGCGGCTGGCCGACCGCAAGGCTGCCCTGGCCGAAGCTGCTGCGGCGCAGGAACGGATCAAGGCATTGCTCGATCGTCGGGCACGCTGGGCGAAAGCCCGTCAGGATGCTGACGAGCGCGTGAAAGCTCTTGAGACGGAGGGCCGCGCTCATCGCGAACGCCTGGCGGGCGCCGACGCCCGTCAGCGCGCGCTCGATCAATTGCGCACCGAGGCGGCGCGCTCACGCGCTGCGGTCGGCGCGGCGGAACAGCGACTGCGCGCGCTCGAGGGCCGCGCGGCTCAACGCGAGACGCGCAAAGCCGAACGCGCGGCTCTGGCCGAGCGCAAAGGCCTCTTCGAGGAATTGCGCGAAGCCTTCAGCAAGCGCGGCGCGCCGGCCATGATCATCGAGACGGCAGTGCCCGAGATCGAGGCTGAGGCCAACCGCCTGCTCGGCAAGATGACCGACGGGCGCATGACGGTGCGCGTCAACATGCAGCGCGAAACCGCGGCCGGCGATGTGCGCGAGACTCTCGACATCCAGATCTCGGATCCGCTCGGCACGCGCGCCTACGAGATGTACTCGGGCGGCGAGGCCTTCCGGGTCAACTTCGCTATCCGTATCGCGCTCAGTCAACTTCTCGCGCGGCGCGCCGGCACGCAGCTGCACACCCTGATCATCGACGAAGGCTTCGGTGTGCTCGATGCCATCGGGCGCGAACGCCTGGTCGAAGCGATCAACGCAGTGCAGACCGACTTCGAGCGAGTCCTGGTCGTCACGCACATCGAAGAACTCAAAGACGCCTTCCCGGCTCGCATCGAGATCACGCGGTCCGACGAGGGCTCGCAGATCGCGCTGGCCTGACGCTCATGCGCATCTTCGTCACGGGCAGCACGGGCTTCATCGGCCGCCGCGTTGTTACGGCTCTTCTGGGTCACGGTCACCAGGTTGTCGCGCTTGTGCGGACCTACGAGCGCGCGCGCGAACTCCCACGCGGCATCCGCGCCGTCCCTGGAGACGTCACCCGCCCCGACAGCTTCAGGTCAGCGCTCCCCGGCTGCGATGCCGTGATCCACCTGGCGGCGGCCATGACGTTCGGGCCTTCGCGCACCGAGCGCGAGCGCGTGACCCGCATCAATGTCGAGGGCGCGCGAGCGGTCCGTGAGGCTGCCGGAGCAGCCGGTGTCGGGCGCTTCGTGCATGTCTCGCATGTCAGCGCGTATGGCGATCGCGGCGGCTCGCCCGTTCGAGAAGGTGAGCGGCCCGACCCTGCCGTCGCCGACACGTTTGCAGGTGCCACGCGCGCGAGGGCCCAGGTCGAGGCGATGGATGCCGCTGCTGCTTCAGGTGTGATCGTCGTGGTCCCCGGCCAGGCCTATGATCCGGCGACGCCGCAGCCGACCGATCCCGAGTTCGTTTTTCGGCGCGGCGAGCGTTTCTGGGTGTTGTCAGGCGCTCAGGCTTTGCGCAACTGGATCCCCGTCGAACACCTGGCACAAGGTCTGCGTGACGTCGTCGAGCGAGGGACACCGGGCGTCGTATACCATCTGGCGGGCCAGGCCCGCACCGTCCGAGATATGGCTGCCGATCCACAGCCTTTCAAGCTATGGGTTCCGTCCTCGTTTTCGAGACTCATGGCCGCTGCTTTGCGCAACATCTGGCCGGCTCAAGCCGAGCGCTGGCGGGCCAGGGCCGGGGTCACGCGCCTTCTCGATACGTCCCGCGCCAACGCCGAGTTGGGCGCCCTCACCCGCGACGCCACGCGTTGATCGATCGCCATCGGGTCTTGGCGTCGCGCCCTCTCCCTCTGAGAGGGCAGCGCCGCCAGAATCCTCGTCGTTTCTCTCAACCCATGCGGCGCGGGTGAGGGCACCAGGCCGGTATAATCGCCCCATGCTCCTCGAACGACCCAAAGGCACCGTGCTGACGGCCGTGACCATGGCCGCGATTGCTTTCAGCGCCGGCATCTACGCGATCCTCGGTTTCTTCAACAATCTGCTGACGCCCTTCACGATCATCGATCTCGAGTTCGCTGGAAGTGCCGCGCGTCTCGGAGAGATGATCGCGGCCTGGGGGCAGGCGGGCCTCGACGCGGCGCGGCTGTCGCTCTACCTCGACTTCGCCTTCATCCCGTGCTACGTCCTGGCGTTCAGCGGCCTTGCGTTGCTGTTGACGCGCAACGTTGTGGGCGCCTGGCAGCGAGTCGGGCTTGTCGTGATCTGGCTCCCGATCGTGGCCGGCGTCCTTGACGTGACCGAGAACGTGTCGTTGTTGATGAGCCTGCCGTCGGGGAGCGGGGCGTTGCCTGTCGCTGCGGTGTGCGCCGGCCTGAAGTTCGCGTTGCTGGCGGTCACATTGGGGTTTGTGCTTGCGGCGTTGATCCGGAAAGTATTCTCGCGATGATCCCGTTCCTGGTCGGTTTTGTGCTGGCTGTGTTGATCGCCGCGGCGGCTTACCGCCGCGGTTCGCTGTCCGCTTCAGGCGCGCTCGGCGCCGTGCTGGTGGGCACGATCACATTCGCGTTGGGCGGTTGGGCCGGTGGCGCGCTCCTCGTGCTGTTCTTCGTCTCGTCGAGCGGGCTCTCGCACTACCGAGAAGGCTTCAAGGAGCAACTCGGCGACAAGTTCAGCAAGGGCCATCGCCGCGACATCTGGCAGACGCTGGCGAATGGTGGCGTCGGCGCCGCGTGCCTGCTCGGAAACGTTCTGGCGCCCAGCCCGCTGTGGTGGGCAGGCTTCGTCGGCGCGATTGCCACAGTGAACGCCGACACATGGGCGACCGAGTTGGGGGTGCTGGCCCGTAATCGCCCGATCCTGCTGACCACCGGCCGGGCCGTCGAGCCCGGCACGTCCGGCGCTATCACCGCCACCGGCACGCTCGCGGCGCTGGCCGGCAGTGCCCTCATCGCCCTGGTCGGCGGGATCGCCACCTGGCAGAGCGGCCTGGCCGCGGCGCTGGCGATCGGCCTCGGCGGCGCCCTCTCAGGCGTGTTCGGCTCCCTGTTCGACTCGCTGATGGGCGCAACCGTGCAGGCGATCTATTACGTCGACGCGCTCGGCAAAGAGACCGAGCAACACCCCGTTCATCGCAGCGGCCACCCGACCCGCCACATCCGCGGCTGGGCCTGGCTCAACAACGATCTCGTCAACTTCATCGCCTCTGTCGCCGGCGCGGCCCTGGCGGCGGTGCTATACGGGGCGCTTGTTTGAAGGCTTCCGCCGCGCTGACAGGGTGGCAGACGAACGACGAAGGACGAATGACGAAGATCGTCTCGCACAACCTTCGTCATTCGTCCTTCGTCGTTCGTCTGCTTTTTTGTTGACTACCTCAAGATCGCCATGTTCCCCAGCACACCCCACGAGGCCATGAAGTCGGCGCGTGAACGCGTGTAGGTCGACCAGCCGTCGAGGAGGATGACGGTGTCGGCGCCGTAGCCGACCACGAGGACGGTGTGCTCTTGCGCCGCCACGGTTGTGGTGCGGCCGGTGGACGGGGCCGTGTACGACACCGGCGTGCCGTTCCAGACGTGCCCGACGACCCAGACCATCACCGGCCGGTCGGCGTCGATCTCGGCCTGAAGAGCTTCCCAGCTGAGGTTGCGCTCGGCACGCGCCTGAACTCCGTACGCGCGCAGTAACGCTGCGACCGGCTCGGCGTGTACGCCGTACGGAGCCGGCGGCAGCTGGCCCCAGGCGCCGTAGACGTTGCCGACGAAACCGACTTCAGGGTCATCCGATGTCGGCAGCCGTCCGAAGAACTCCAGTTCATCGATCTGCGCGCCGAAATAGCCGGCCCAGTCGACCGCCGAGCGCGACTCGCAGTCGAGCGGCAACGCCTGGCCGCGACCCGCGACAGCCAGTTGCTTGCCCACAGGGACTGGAGCTGGCGCAGGAGCTGGAGCAGGGACGGGCGCGGTGGCCGACACGCCCGGGATGATCAGGACCTGGCCGGCGTAGATCCAGTTCGGGTTGTAGAGCCCGTTGGCGTCCACCAGTTGCGCAACGGTTACATGGAAGCGCTGCGCGATCAGCCAGAGCGCGTCACCAACCTGCACAACGTAGCTGCCGTTTGAGGGAGCAGGCTGCGGTGCGGGATCAGCCACATCGGGCACAGGCGTCGCGGCGGGCGCCGGAGCCGTCCCGGTGTCGACGGCGCCATCCGGGATGATGAGTTGCTGGCCCGGATAGATCGTGATCGATGCCAGGCCGTTCACGGCCATCAACGTCTGCCACGTCACGCCATAGCGCAGGCCGATCCGAAAGAGCGTCTCGCCTGGCTGAACGACATGAATCTGTTCCGCGTATGCGTAATGACCGGGAACGACGAACCAAACGAGGGCTAACACCAGCAAGCAGCGCAGAGGCTTATGTAAGTGGCGGATCAACATGTCCGAAGGATATCCGTAAAGCCCATTCGCCGCTACGGGAAAAGCTAGGACGAGGAGGGAGGAGGGAGGAGAGTCTCTCCTCCCTCCTCCCTCTTTCTGCCTAGATCCTCACTTCCACACCCGTCCGGGCGCTCTCGTACAACGCGTCGATGATCTTCATCAACACCACGCCCTGTTCGCCGGGTGAGTCGGGTGTTTTGTCCGCGCGAATGCAGTCGACGAAATGCTGGATCGCGAGCTGGTGGCCGCCGCCCGCCGTCAGCTTTGGCCGCAGGTCGACCGATTGACCGCCTTGCTCGGTGAAGAACGTGACGGTGTCGTTCTGGCTGTAGTTGCGCACGGCCAACTCACCGCCGCCTTCATCGCCGTACAGCGTGACCGAGTAGTCGTCGCGGCCGGCGGCCGTGTGCGACGCCCAGCTGGTCTCGATGGCAAGGGCGCGCCCATCGGCGAGGCGCACGAAACCGGCCGCCAGATCCTCGACGTCGAACCCGCCCACCGCGCCAGGCCGATCGATGTTGACCCAGGCCTTCTTGCCGCGCGGCCCGAACTTCGAGAAGGTCTGGCCGCTGACGCTGACCGGCGTCGGGTGGCCCATCAGCCACAGCGCCAGATCGAGCACGTGCACGCCCAGGTCGATCATGGGGCCGCCGCCGCTCCGGGCCTTCTGCGTGAACCAGCCGCCCGCGCCCGGGATGCCGGTGTTGCGCTGCCAGGCCGCCTTACCGAAATAGACCTCGCCCATGCGGCCTTCCGTCGCGAGCGCCTTGAGCCAGCGCGCATCTGCGCGGTAACGATAGTTGAAGCACACCATCAGCTTCTTCTTCGCCGCGGCCGCGGCATCGACCATGCTCTGGGCTTCAGCCGCCGTGCGCGCCAGTGGCTTCTCGCACAGCACATGCAGGCCCGCCTGCAGCGCGCGAATCGTGACAGGGGCGTGCAGGTCATTGGGCAGGGCGACGTTCACGGCTTCGAGGCCTGGCACCGCCAGCAGATCATCGATCGACTCCATCCATCTGTCGCGCGGCACGCCGTGCTGTTCGCCGGCCAACTTCAGCCGTTCAGGGTTGATGTCGCAGATCCCAACCAGATCGACATTCGGCGACGCCACGTACGCACCGACATGCAACGAGCCTACGCCCAGGCCGATCACACCGACTTTTGTTTTCTCTGGCATGTGGAAGGTTTCCTCAAACGGGGTATGTTATGATCGCCGCGTCGTTTGCCCGGCGAACATGATAAAGAGCGGAAAGAGCACCTGAGAGTCAGGCCTCCGAACATCCGCCTATTCTACCCGCGTCAATCGCACCGACGCTTCACCGACACTGAAATGCCTCGAGCTTCCCGTTCGATGGTCTATGGCCACTGCGCTTGATACCCTCTCCCGTCTGCGCCTGGATCGGACCTTCATGGACGCTGTCACGGCCTGGGAGCGACTCCCTGCTCGCCCGGCCCGTTTCGCGGCGTTTCCGCCCGAGCTCGACGGCCGTCTGGCGGCCGCGCTCGCCGATGCCGGCATCCCTGAGCTTTATACGCACCAGTCCGCTGCGGCCGCTGCTGCTCTGCGCGGCGAGCACGTCGTCAGCGTCACCGGCACAGCCTCCGGCAAGACGCTGGGCTACAACCTGCCGGTGCTCAACACCTTGCTCGCGGATCCGTCGGCCTGCGCGCTGTATCTGTTTCCAACCAAGGCGCTCTCGCAGGATCAGGCCGATGAGTTGAACAGTTTGACGGGCGCCATCGGCTTGAACAATCGGGTCCACGTCTATGACGGAGACACGCCCCAGGCCCGTCGCGGTCAGATCCGCAAGGCCAGCGGCGTCCTGATCTCGAACCCCGACATGCTGCATGCCGGGTTGCTGCCGCATCATCCGCGCTGGGCGCACTGGCTCTCGAACCTGCGCTACGTGGTTCTCGATGAACTGCATGTCTATCGCGGACTGTTCGGCTCGCACATGGCCAACGTGTTGCGCCGGCTGCGACGCATCTGCGCTTTCTACGGCGCGCAGCCGCAATTCCTGTGCGCGTCGGCCACCATCGCCAACCCGCAGGCTTTGGCCGAGCGCCTGATCGAAGCACCGGTGACCGTCATCGATGACGACGGCGCGCCGCGGGCCGAGAAGCACGTCCTCGTCTACAACCCGCCCCTGGTCGATCCAGACAGTGGGCTGCGTCGTTCCTATCTGCTGGCGTCGCAGGAGATCACGGGCCAGTTCCTCAAGGACGACGTCCAGACCGCGCTGTTCGCGCGCTCGCGAGCCGCGACCGAGATCCTGCTCGGCTACCTGCGCGAGACGGCGGCTTCGGTCGGGCTGGCTCCAGAGACCATTCGCGGCTATCGCGGCGGTTATCTGCCGCTCGAGCGCCGCGACATCGAGCGCGGGCTGCGCGAAGGCTTCGTGCGTGGCGTCGTCGCCACGAACGCGCTCGAGCTCGGCGTCGACATCGGCCAGCTCGGCGCCGTGGTCATCGCCGGCTATCCGGGCACGATTGCGTCGACCTGGCAGCAGGCCGGCCGTGCAGGCCGGCGCGCCGAGGCCAGCGCCGTGGTGCTGGTCGGCTCGAGCGCGCCGCTCGATCAATATCTGGCGACGCACCCGCGCTACCTGTTTGCGCGCAGCCCCGAGCACGCCTTGATCAACCCCGACAACCTGCTCCTGCTCGCCAGCCATCTGCGCTGCGCGGTCTTCGAGTTGCCGTTCGCACCGGGCGAGGGCTTCGGCACCGTGGCCGACGTCAGCGAACTGCTCGACATACTTGTGGAAGACGGCGAGGTGCATGCTCAGGCCGGCACCTATCGCTGGGTCGGCGATCAGTATCCAGCCGAGTCGGTCTCGTTGCGCACAGCCGGACAGGATCGCGTGATCATTCAGGCCGAGAGCGACGGCCGGCCGCGAGTCATCGGCGAGGTCGACCGCGTGACGGCTCCGATTCGCGTGCACGACCACGCCGTCTATCTTCACGACGGCCGTTCGTACTTGATCGAAAAGCTCGACTGGGAGCAGGGCATCGCGCACGCTCGTACGGCGGACGTCGATTACTTCACCGAGGCCAGTGAGGCCATCGACGTCGCGGTGCTGCGCGTCGCCGACTCGGCCGAGTCGACCACGGGCGAGGACGGCACCGGCGGTGCAGCGCTCTCGCATGCCTGGGGCGATCTGGAGATCACGACCCAGGCCGCCACGTACCGGATGGTCCGCCGACACACGCACGAGATCCTGGGCCACGGCGAGATCGCGCTGCCCTCGCGCGACTTTCAGACCACGGGCTACTGGATGTGGTTCCCCGAGCCGCTCGTCACCGAACTCATGCTCGTCGGCCTGTTGATCGGGCCGAACAACTATGGCCCCAACTGGGAGAAGCAGCGCAACGCCGCCCGCGCCCGCGATGGCTTCCGTTGTCGGCAGTGCGGCACGCCTGAACGCCCCGGCATGCCGCAGCACGCCGTGCACCACATCGCGCCGTTCCGCACTTTCGGCTACATCCCGGGTGTCAACGAGAACTACCTGACGGCCAACGTCCTCGATAACCTTGTGACGCTCTGTGCGGTTTGCCATCAGCGCGTGGAGGCCAGCCGCGGCACGCAGACTCCGTTGGGCGGTTTCGCTCAGGCATTGAGCAACGTTGCGCCGCTGTATTTGATGTGCGACCCGCGCGACCTCGGCTTCCTGGCGGAGGCCCGGGCCAAAGAGACCAACGCGCCGACGATCACGTTCTACGATCGCGCGCCCGAAGGCCTCGGCCTTGCTGAACAACTCTTCGCTTTGCGCCACGATCTGATCAAGGCCAGCGCCGAGTTGATCCGCGGCTGCGGTTGCCGCGACGGCTGCCCCGCTTGCGTGGGCCCCGTTGGCCTCGAGGAGACGCGCGTCAAGGAGCTCGCGCTGCAGCTCGCGACGCGACTATCGGCGGCGTAGGCGGGCTGATCTCGGAGTCGACCCAGGCGACGTGACGAACGACGTGGGATGAAGGGCCACGCTGAGCGAGGAAGGCGACCGTCGGTGGACGGGTGACGCCAGGCGAACGCCCAAGCGCAACTGACCCCCCGCTTCTCCACGCGACGCCCGCTATCGCACATCACCCGCCATCGCACATCACCCGCCATCGTGCGTCGCCCGCCATCGTGCGACGCCTGCCCTGGTGCGACGCCTGCCATCGTGCGACGCCTGCCATCGTGCGTCGCCTGCCCTGGTGCGTCGCTTGCCATCGTGCGTCGCCCGCCATCGTGCGTCGATTGCCATCGCGCGTCGCCTGCCAGCGCGTCGCGTGTCATCCAGAGCGCCCCTGGTCCCGGCCCAGAGACGCTCGAAATGAGCGCGCGGGAGGGTCCCGCAGGATCTCCTGTCGGACTCACTGGCCTCGGGAGGTGGGCCTCCGAGCACCACCGAGTCTTCGGAGGAGATCCTGTGGGACCCTCCCGCGCGCTCATTTAGCGAGTCGTCGGGCGAATAGGAGGGGCGCTCTGGATGACACGCAACGTCCGCTGACGCCGCGACACGCAACGTGTGCCGACATTCGTCATGTGTTGACACGCGAGAACACGGTGCCACGCCACACCTGGCGGCACTGACGCAGCCAGGATGCACAACCCCTCTTGCCAGCCAACTGCTTCTGATGAGGCTGAAACCCGACGATTGGTGCAAGCAGCGACAAAACAGCCCCTCAACCTTCGTCCTTCGCCGTTCGTCAATCGTCAACGCCATAGGCGCCCAGCCTGCGGTCCGCTGTCCTCATGTAAAATGCGTCTTGTATGCGGATAATGTTGAATGTTCGATCGTTATTGGTTTTGACGTTGATACTGACTGCCTGCGCGCCGCACTCCACGCCGGTGCCACTGCTCTCGGCTTTGCCGCCCGAAACGTTGACGGCCCTTGCGCCGACGCCCACGATCGCGCGTCCGACCGAAACGCCGCGGCCGACTGCTCAACCCACCCAGACACGACCGCCGCGACCCAGCGAGACGCCGACCGAGCCGGCCACGCCCACACCGACACCCGGGCCGGTGGTGGTCGAGGCAGTGGCGCCGCATCTCACACCTTTTGGGGCCGGCACCGTTCTTCACTTCGCATCGATCCAGACCTTCACCGGCGGTTTCGGCTGGGGCCTGGCCGAGCCGCGGTTGGATCGCGATGATCACGTCGTCGTGACTCGTGATGGCGGCTTTCATTGGCGTGACGTCACGCCGCCGCAACCGGCATCGATGGAGCTTGAGTCGGGTTGGGCCGGGCGCTTCTTCGCGCTGACCAGCGAGATGGCCTGGGCTGTTTTCTACGATCGCAAGGGCGGCGCGTTACCCGAGCAAGCCTGGGTCTGGCGCACGGCCGACGCCGGCACCACGTGGCAGACCAGTTTTGCCCTCGACCTGGGCGACTCGATCGGCTTCATCCCGCTCGACCTGCACTTCAGCGACGCCTCGACGGGCTGGCTGCTGATCGCCGACGCCCCGGAACGTAACCCCACAAGCCGACGGCTGTTGACCACTGACGACGGTGGCCTGCATTGGTCGACGCTGGTGAGTTGGTCGTCGCTGACTGGCGAGGCCTGCGAGGCCCAGGTGGTCCGCCGGCTGTCAGCAACCGACGGCTACCTCTTCGCTTCCTGCCCGGGTGCGCTCGACCAACAGTCGTTGTTGCGTGTGACTCACGATGGCGGCTCCACCTGGGAGCCTGTGTCGCTTCCGCGCCCCAAGGGCTTCCCGGCGTCCTTCGACGGCCGTTGCGCGGCCACACCAGAATGGGTCGCAGGTGAAGACGTCACCTTGAGGGTCGATTGCCGGGCCAACGACACCGGCGCCCTCGGCCAGTTTCTGTTGCGCTCCACGCCGGACAGCGCGTCTGGCTTCTCTGTAGCGGCCTTCGGGCAGACGCAATTGCTCGACGCCGCTTTCTATGGCCCGGGCGAGGCGCTGCTGCTGATCGATCCGCGACCCGATCGAGTCGACGACCTGCACGTCCTTCGAACCGCCGATGCCGGGCTCAACACCCAACGCCAGCGGGCGGTGCGCTGGATGGGTTTCCTCGAAGCCGCCGGCGCCGATCAGGTGTGGGCGGTGTTGAGCACCGACGCCGATTCGCTGTATGTCAGCGCGGACGGCGGCCAATCCTGGGGCCGCACAGACGCCGTCATCGTCGAATAGGCCATCCAATCCTCACGGAACTTCGGTCTGAGCCTGCACGTTAATTGCATTAACTGGGCTGTGATAACGTATAAACACGCCCTCGTCGAGCACGCCGACGTCGGCGTGGCGGAGGAGTTATGGTCAAGCGAACCTCACACGGAATTCTTGGAGCGCTTGTCGCGATCGGTCTTGTGGCCTGCGCGCCGATTACGGCTCCGGCGCAGCCTGTTCCGGCGACTTTTACGGCTCTGCCGACACCGACGGCGCTGGTGGAGCCGGCCGGCTCGACGCCTGAGCCTTTGCCAACGGCTACCGCTGAACCGACCGAAGCCCCCGAGCAGCCTCAGGCGGCTACCCCGACCACGACCGCCGCGGAACCAGTCGGCGATGCGATTCAACATCTGATCCCGGGTGATCGGGTCAGCCTGCGCACGATCGACATGATCGACTCGAGCGCGGGCTGGGCCATCTCCGAAGGCGCTTTCGACGTCGATGACCACATCCTGCGAACCGCGGATGGCGGCCGCACCTGGGTCGACGTGACGCCGCCACAGACTGTGCGAACCGATTACTCGCTTGGCAATGCCGCCACGGTGTTCACGCTTGACGGGCGCGCCGGTTGGGTCATCTTCTACGACAGGGCGATGAGCGCTGCGCAATCACCGGCCGTCGTCTGGCGCACGGCTGATGGCGGCGCGACCTGGGCTCAGAGCGAGCCGCTCGATCTGACGGACGCGGCCTTCTTCGCTCCCACGCAACTCAACTTTGTCGATGCTCAACACGGCTGGCTGCTTGCGCACGTCGACGCCGGCATGATGCACGACTACGTCATGGTCTACGCCACGACGGATGGCGGCGCCACCTGGTCGCGGCTGGTCGAACCCACCAATGACGCCCTGCAGCAAAGCTGCAGCAAGACCGGCCTCGTCTTCATCGACAATCAGAATGGCTGGATCACGGGCGACTGCCAGGGCGTGCAGCCCGGCGCCCCGTATCTCGAACGCACCTCGGACGGCGGCGTCTCGTGGGAGCCCGTGACGTTGCCCGCTCCGCAAAATGCGCCGACGGCGTTCGAGGGCGCGTCAACGGCCTGTGGGCTGCAGGATCCGCCGTATGTTGACGAGCAGACCGCGTACCTGACTGTGAATTGCGAGAACTTCGACACCGGTTCTGTGGCGTCTTACATCTACCGCACAGTGGATGAGGGGGTAAGCTGGTTCTCGCGTTCGCTGCCGGCCGGGTTCGAACAGGCCTCATTTGTCAGCGCGCGATTGGGCTGGATCATCGCCGGCGGCGACGGCGGCGGGGAAGGGCCCTTCGATATCTGGCAGACCTTCGACGGCGCGCAATCCTTCAACCGGATTGAGACCGTCGATTGGTCGGGCGAACTGAGCTTCGTCTCTTCGCGCACCGGCTGGGCCGTGCGCAAAGACGAGCAGGGCGCGGGCGTGCTGCTTCAGACGACGAACGCCGGGCAAGATTGGATCGAGCTCGATCCGCAGATCGCTGCGCCCTGACGGCCCCTGCGGTGCCAATGGCTCGACAAACAACGAAGGACGGAAGACGAAGGTTGTCTCACACAACCTTCGTCTTCCGTCCTTCGTTGTTTGTCAGTGGGTCTGCGCTCTCACGCACCCGCGCTCTCACGCTCCTCGCGGCTCTCGAGCCAGCGCTCGGCGGCGATGGCCGCCATGCAGCCCTGACCGGCCGATGAGATCGCCTGCTTGAAGATCGGATCCATGATCTCGCCCGCGGCGAAGACGCCGGGGACGTTGGTCATCAAGTGTCTGTCGACAGTCAGGAAGCCCTGGGCGTCCATCTCGAGCTGGCCCTTGAACAGGTTGCTGTTCGGGAAGTGACCGACGAACACGAAGACGCCGTCGGTCTCGAGGCGCGCGACCGTGTCAGTCTTGAGGTTGCGCGCCTGGACGGACGCGACCTTGCCCTGTTCGCCGTCGATGCGCTCGAGGACCGTGTCGAACACGAACTGGATCTTGTCGTTCTCGCTCGCCTTCTTCTGCAGGAAGTCGCCGGCGCGGAACTGATCGCGGCGATGGACGACGCGGACGCGGCTGGCGAACTTGGTCAGGAAGAGGGCCTCCTGCAGGGCCGAGTCCCCGCCGCCGATGACGAGCACGTCCTTGCCCTTGAAGAAGAAGCCGTCGCAGGTGGCGCAGTAGCTCACGCCACGTCCGACGAACTCGGTCTCGCCCGGGATGTCGAGCTTCTTGGCCGAGGCGCCGGTCGTGATGATGACGCTCTCAGCTTCGTACTCGTTGCTGTAAGTCTTGAGGCGCAACGGCTGGCCGGGGCGGAAGTCGACTTCCGTCACCTCGTCGTACTCGAAGCGCGTGCCGAACTTCTCGGCCTGCGCCTGCATCTGCTGGACGAGATCCGGGCCGAGGATGCTGTCGAAGCCCGGAAAGTTCTCGACCTCCGACGTGGTCGCGATCTGCCCGCCGAGGGCGTTGCCGGCGATGATCAAGGGGTTGAGATTCGCTCGTGCAGCGTAAATTGCGGCGGTCAGCCCGGCCGGGCCGGAGCCGATGATGATGACCTGTTCCTTTTGCATGGTTGCTCCGTCTGTATACTCCCAGGGGGTATTTTAACACAGATGGCGATATTGAGGAAGGCGAGGAGCGAGGAACGAGGAGCGAACGCTACCGAGCCAAATCGCGGTAGCGTTCGCTCCTCGATCAGTCTGAGGCGATCAGCGGGACCACGACGAGTATCCGCGTGCCCTGGCCTTCGGCGGAGTCGATGCGGACGGTGCCGTTGAGCATCTCGGCGCGTTCGCGCATGTTGACCATGCCGAGGCTCGAGCGTCTGTCGTATTCGCTGTCGACAGCCCCGACGTTGAAGCCCACTCCATCGTCTTGAAGCTCGAGCGTAAGCGTTTCGTTTTGGATCTTGAGCCTGACCCAGATGTGCTGGGCCTGAGCGTGCTTGACAGCGTTGTTGACGGCCTCTTCGGCGATGTAGAAGAGCACGCCCTGGCGGCTCTTCTCGAGGACGTCGTCGACGCCCGGATCGATTTCGACGATGACGTTCTGAGCGTGGGTCTCGCGCACTTTTTCGCCGAGTTGCTTGAGCGCGGCCGACAGGCCCTGGCTTTCGAGGATGAGCGGCCGCAGCGTGAAGAGCATGTGCCGGATCTCTTTGGTGGTCTTGCGGGCGAGCTCTTCCATCTTGAAGAGCTCATCGGCCGCTGCGCGCTGATCGCGCTCGACGAGCCGGCGCGCGAAGTTGGCGCGCATGGCCAGCGCTGCCACGGCCTGCGTCGGGCCGTCGTGCAGGTCGCGGGCCAGCTTCTTGTTGGCCTCTTCTTGCACCTGGACGATGCGCTCCTTCTCCGTGCGCAGCGTCTGATACAGGCGCGCGTTCTGCAGCGCCACGACCGACTGGTTGACCATGGCGTTCAGGAAGTTGCGTGTGTCTTCGTTGAAGAAGTCGGGCTCGGTGTGGCCGTAGAGGATCACGCCGAACGAGTCGAAGGCGACCCGCAAGGGCAGGGCGATCAGCGATCGGCAATAGCGGAAGCCGATGAACGCCATCAACTCAGGATCTTCGCCGGGGGCGTCGGTGATTGCGTAATCGCCGCTGCGGGTCACCTGGGCCAGCACGCCTTCTTCGGCCGGGCACAGCACCTTGCTATCGGCCGGGGGCAGCCGCCACGCGGCCGAGACGCGCAGATGCGTGCGGTCGTCATCGAAGAGGAGGACGGCGCAGCACATGGCCGATTCGCTCATCGCGCGGCCTTCTGCGCCGAGCGCGCCGAACTTGAGCGCCGACTCGAGCACCTTCTCGTAACCCAGCGTAGCCGAGACCATCGAGGCCATCTCATAGATGGCGCGGGCATGTTGGCGTGCCGCCTGAACCTTGCGCTCGCGGGCTTCGTTCTCGCGCCACTCTTGAGCGCGCAGGAACTGGCGGATCTGGGCGCCTGCCAGGGCCGCGCCACCCGTCGCCAGCAGAACGACGCCGGCGATCAACCAGAAGCTGGTGAGCGACGCGCCTGTGGCGCCAATCAACACGGCCTGAGCGGCCAGGCCGGCGGCTGCGACCAGCAGGGCGATCGGCCAGCTGTGACGAAGCGCGGCGGTCAGCGCCGGGTAGATCATGACCCACGTCAGCGGGCCTGACATCCCTCCGGTTACCTGGAAAAGGATCAGACAGAGTGTAACGTCGATCAACAGCGCGATCGTCGGGAGACCGGGCGGGGCATAGCTCAGGAACCGCAATAGCATCTGAACGGCGCTGGCGCCGCCCAAGAGCGCCAGGATCATGAAGGTCGTCAGATCGTGGGAGGCGACCCCACCCCCGATCTCGAGCCGAAACAGCATGACGGCCAGCAGCGTCCAGCGCACGGTGGACACAAGCCAGTCGGTGCGCTGACCAATGCGATCGCGAATCGAGCCAAGCCCGGCGGTCTCTTGCATGACAGAAGGTGCGGCCGTGTCGGACGGCCGCCGTGGGATCGTTGTCGTAGTCAACCTGACGTAACTATACCGAAAACCTCGCGGGCCTCGCGTTGGGAAGAGGGGAGGTCGGTTAGCGTCGGTTGCGCAAATCGGTCGAACAAAAGGGGCGACGTCGCCGCCGCCCCTTTCTCCAAATCAACGTTGCCTGCCGCGGTCCTCACCGCCGGCGACCGGTTCGGGCGGCAGGCCGTTTGGCCGGAGCCGCTTTGGGTCGGGCTGCCGCCCGCGCGACGACCGGGCGCTTGAAGACAAGGCCTTCGCCGCCGGCGAAGCCCGTGTTCATGTCGTCGATCAACTCCCAGCCCTCAGCGCCCAGCAGGTTCAAGATGGCCGGGAGCAGGGGATATTCGGCTGTCTCGAACAGAGCGTCGACTTTGGCGTTGATGGCCTGGAAGTATTTGGACGTCGTCTCTTCGGCTTCGTGGGCGCTGTGATACCGAAAGATCCGGTTGGCATACCACTTGGTGTCGAGGGCGGTGCTCATGCGTGTCAGGATGCAATATTCCCAGCGAGTAGCCATGGTGCCTCCGAATGCAAGGTTAGGGAAACGCGATTGAGCATAACGCAGATGCATGAGTGGCGCAAGCGATTGGGGCGAGAGGCGAAGAGCGAGAAGCGAGGGGCGACGGTTGAAGGGCATTTCAGCTTTCGCTCGTCGCCCGTCGCTCTTCGCCCCTCGCCTCAGCCAGGACAGCGAGCATCTGGTCGTGCAGGGTCGGGTTGGCGATCACGATGGAGCCGGAGGTGAAATCGTAGGCGGCGCCCGCCACGGTGCTGATACGCGCACCGGCCTCAGCCGCTATCAGGGCGCCGGGCGCGACGTCGTAGGGTTTCATCTTGTATTCCCAGTAGCCGTCAAACCGCCCACAGGCTACGAAGCAACTGTCCAGGGCGGCCGAACCAGGACGCCTGACGCCCTGACTGCGCCGGTAGAACAACTCCCATTCGCGAAAGTTGTTGATCGGGCTGGTACGCACGTCGGTCGGAAAGCCGGTGGTCAGCAGGGCCTGACCCAGATCGGTCTGCGTCGACACATGGATGGGCTGGCCGTTGCACGTGGCGCCGCGCCCGGCCTCGGCTGCGAACAACTCGTCACGCATCGGATCGTAGACCACGCCGAGTTGCACGACGCCGCGGTAGGCCAGGCCGATCGATACGGCAAAGCACGGGACGGCGTGGGCGAAGTTGGTCGTGCCATCCAGCGGGTCGACAACCCACTCATAGTCGTTCGAGCCTGAACGCCCACTTTCTTCGGCGTAGATCGCGTGATCCGGGAAGGCGGCGCGCAGCCGCCGGAGGATGAGTTCCTCCGAGCGACGGTCAACGTCCGTCACCAGATCGACCTCCCCCTTGAACTCGATCACGCTGACGTGGCCATAACCGGCGCGGAGGATGGCACCAGCTTCGCGGGCGATATCGCTGACGATGTTGAGCATGACTTCCTTGAGGGTTTGGTTTTAGGTCGGTCGACCGACGGCCACGCGTTCGAAGATTCGGCACATCTCAAACGACGTCGTTGGCGGAACATCGGCCAGTGCGAGCGCGCCGGGTGAAGGCTGGCGCCAGGTGCTGGTCTGGCGCCGGATGAAGTCCTCGGCCAGGTGCGGGGTCGGCGCGTGTGTCAGGATCACCCAGTCCCACTCTGACACGATCTGGCCCTCTACGGGCGCGTTGTAGGCCGGCGAGTCGACGCTCAGCCATTCGAGTGCGATCGCGCCAGAAGGCGCGACGTCGACGCGCGGCCGGGCTGTCTCCAGCCAGCGTTCGCCCTGTATCAGAGCGGCACGATCCGTCGCGTTCGGCGAATGGCCGGTCGCGAGCAGGGCAGCGGCCACCATCGAGCGCGCGTCGGCCGGCCACCAGGCGCCGGCGCGTTCGAGACGACGCAGCGTGGGTTCGCCGCCCGGGAGGCGCAGGCTGAGGCCGTTGAGGCGGAAGGGAACCGTGAACTGACCCTCGGGGTCGTGTGGCCGTCCGGGAGTGCCGGCAAGGTGGGCGAGGGCGCCTGTCTTGATCAGCCAGGCGGCATGATCGGCGGGGACGAGCAGGGCGCCGAGGCGGCGTCCGTCGCGGACCAGGCGCAGGTCGTTGTCCGTCAGGCGCCCATAGCCGAGGGCGGCAGCCGTCGCCACACCCCCCAACACGGCTCCGGCCATCAGGAACGCACGGCGCGAGATCATTCCGAGATCTGCAAGGCTTTGGAGAGCACGTCGAGTTCGTGCTGGAGTTCGTCGAACTGAATCTGGATGTCGGCCAGCATGTGCCGATAGGTCTCGCGTTGAGACTCGGGCACGAGGTCGAGCTGCTGGCGGGTTCGCGTCAGTTGCTGCGACTTCTGCTGCAGCTTCGACTTCAGGCGCTGGCGGTAGCCGACGTAGAACTCGCGATCGGTCAGCGGTGGGTTCTTGGCCGCGCGCGTCGCGAGCGCTTCGGAGACAGCCTGCGAGAGCGACTCGGTCTCCGCCGGTTTGGGCAGGAAGCGCAAGGCGCCGAGGTTGAGCGCAAAATGCTCGTCTTCCATCGACACGTAAGTGGCCGAAAGGAAGATGATTGGGAGGTCGGCCGTGTCGGGTGTGGTTCGCAGGCGTTGAGCCAGCGCGAACCCGTCCATGCGCGGCATGAGGATGTCGGAGACGATCACGGCCGGCCGCTCGCGCTCGATCAACTCGATCGCTTCGGCGCCATCGCGCGCCTCGATGACCTCATGGCCGAGGGCCCTGAGTTGCAACACCGTCACGTCGCGGACGCTGTCGATGTCTTCGACGACCAGGATCTTCGCGGACATTGGGTCGATTATACCCACGGACGGCGGGAGAGCGAGGGGCGTAGAGCGTAGAGCGTGGAGCGTGGGGCGTAGAGCGTGGAGCGTGGGGCGTGGGGCGTGGAGCGTGGAGCGTGGGGCGTGGGGCGTGGGGCACCGCGACTTTCGTCGGTCAACCTTCGTCACTCGTCGCGCCGCGGGCGCCGGTCGCCCCCTGGGCCGTCAGTTTTTCAAGAGCAACGCCACAGTCTCGATGTGGAACGTCTGCGGGAACATGTCGAGGGGTTGGGCCCAGGCCAGGCGGTAGCCGTGGCGGGCGAGGCGGGCGACGTCGCGGGCCAGGGTGGCCGGATCGCACGAGACGTAGGCGATGCGCGCCGCGCCGGATCCGCCAAGCCGTTCGGCAGCGGTGGCGCTGAGCCCGGCCCGCGGCGGATCGAGGACCACGGCCGAGGGTCTGACCTCTAGCGCTGGCAGGGCTTCGTCGATGTCGGCGGCGTAGAGCGAGACGTTGTCGAATTCGTCAAGGTTGATGGCGGCATCGTCGATGGCCGGGCCATAGGCCTCAACGCCGACGACCTGGCCGACACGCGACGCCAGGAAGGCCGAGAACAGGCCGACGCCGCAGTAGAGGTCGAAGACGATCTGCTCGGCGGTCGGCTCGAGGGCTTCGAGCATCAGGTCGACCAGGCGCTCCGCCTGGGCGAGGTTGATCTGGAAGAAGGAGCCCGCCGACACGCGGAACGGCCGGCCTTTGACCTCGATGTCGAGCCAGTCGCGCTCGGCGAGGGCAAACGACGTGCCGTCTTCGCGGAGCACTGCAGCGGCCAGCGAGAGATCGAGGCTGACCTCGGGCGTCTCGTCGAAAGGCTCGAGGACGAGAAGTGGATCGCCGCTTTCATCGACGCGGATCGTGACGCGCTCGAGGCCTGCGTCGGGCTCCAGGTTCAGCAACGCTCGCGCTGTGTTGATCGCCGGGTGCGCGATCGGGCAGGCGCTGACCGGGACGACGTCGTGAGAGGCCTGGCCGCGGAAGCCAAGCTCGCCGTTCGATGTCAGCGACCATTGCACCTGGTTGCGATAGCCGAATGGCTGAGGTGAGGGCAGGATCGGCCGCACGGGCGCATCCGTCAGGCCAGCCAGACGCCGCAACTGTACGCGCACCTGCTCTTCCTTGAAGGCGAGTTGATCGGCGTAGCCGAGGTGCTGCAACTGGCAGCCGCCGCACCGCCCGAACACGGGGCAGGGCGCGGCCACGCGCTGCGGCGCAGGCACGATGACCTCGACCAGGCGCGCCCGTGACACGTCCTTGCGGGTCTGTGTGATCTCGGCTGTGACGGTCTCGCCGGGCAGGGCGCCCGGGACGAACACGGTCCGGCCCTCGGCGTGGGCGATGCCGTCGCCGGAATGCGAGAGCGCGGTGATTTGAAGCTGAAGCATGAGGGCATCATACCAGCGGTGCTATCATCGCCCCCATGCGAGTCTCGGTGGTGATGACGGTGCTCAACGAAGCGGCCAGCCTGCCGGCTGTGCTCGAGACCCTCATGGCGCAGACCCGACAGGCCGACGAGATCGTCATCGTCGACGGCGGATCCACAGACGGCTCGCAGGATCTCTTACGCGCCAGCCAGGCCTATCTACCCCTTCGCCTCGCTGAGGCCCGCGGCGCGAACATCTCGCGCGGCCGCAATCTCGCCATTCATGAGGCAACCGGTGACGTCATCGCGGCCACCGATGCCGGCGTGCGCCTGCCGACAGACTGGCTGGAGCGCCTGATCGAGCCGTTCACCGACCCGACGGTGTCGCACGTGGCCGGCTTCTTCATTTCCGATCCGCGGACGGTGTTCGAGGCGGCGCTCGGCGCGGCGACGTTGCCAGACGTCGAAGAGATCCGGCCCGAGAGCTTCCTGCCGTCGAGCCGCAGCGTCGCCTTTCGCAAGGAGGTCTGGCTCCAGGCAGGCGGCTACCCCGAGTGGCTGGACTACTGCGAGGACGTCGTCTTCGACCTGAGCGTCAAAGCCCAGCGCGGCCCGTTTCGCTTCGCGCCGGGCGCATGCGTGTCGTTCAGGCCACGGCCCGACCTCGCAGCGTTCTATCGACAGTACTACCGCTACGCCCGCGGCGATGGCAAGGCTGATTTGTTCGTCAAGCGCCATGTCGTGCGCTACGCCACGTACCTGATCGGCCTGCCCGCGATCCTCTGGGGGGCGCTGACCATCTCGCCCTGGATCTGGCTGGTAGGCCTTGTGGGCGGCGGCGTATACGCGTCGCGAGCCCTGGCGCGCCTCACACGCATCTGGGCCAACTACGACGTTCGTGATCGTCTGCGGATGCTGTTCTGGCTGCCCGTGATCCTGTTTACGGGCGATCTTGCCAAAATGCTCGGCTACCCCGCCGGCGTCGTCTGGCGCTGGCGCCATCCCCGGTAGGACCTTCCTCCCGATGAAATGGGCGTGAAATCCCGTGCACCCGGGACGGCAGGACGTGTATAACGAGGCTGCGACACCGTAAAAAGAGGTTGCAAGGAGCGGGGAAGTTCGGGATGAGACACGAGAAGGCCGAAGGTTTGTGGATGGTACAATGCGCTTCGACAAGGACGTCTTGCGCTCACCCATCCACCGGAGTCCATGCTCATCGTCGTCCACAACGGCCTGGCAAACGCCTGCCTGATCTTCAGCGTCCTGATTGCTGCCTACAGTTTGTTGATCTTCATCCGAAACCAATCCTTGACCCCCGGCTTTTTCGGGGCGCTGGTGATCGCCGAAGTGCTGTTTCTGGCTCAGGCTGTTGTCGGCGTAGCCCTGGCGCTCCAAGGAGGAACGCCCGCGCGGGATTGGGTGCATTACCTCTATGGCGTGGTCATGGTCATCAGCCTTCCAGGGTTGTATGCGATCACGCGTGGTCGCGACACCCGTCTCGAGGCACTGTACTATTTCGCGATGTCTATCTTTCTGGCGGGGATTGCGCTGCGAGCGACCGAAACGGCGCTTGTAGCGCTGCCTGGCCTTTAGTCGTCTGCCCCAAATGACCGCTTCACCTTCACACCGGATCTGTTCTCGACACACAGGAGTGACGCAATGATCAACAAACCGGCATTGAAAGTCCTGTCGGCCGTGACTGCGCTGGCGCTGGCCAGCATGTCATGCGGCATCGGCGGGAATACCCCCGATCCGACCGAGGCGCCCAAGCCGACGGATGTGGTGGTCGACGAACCTACCGCTGAACCCGTCGATAACGGCGGCGATGGCGCGATCACTAGCTGGGAGGAGGCCGAAAACGCCACCATCCAGATCCTGGCCGAAGGCAGCTTCGTCGATCCAGCTGAGGGCTTCCTGGCCAATGCCGTTGGCGCTGGCTCGGGCTTCCTGATCTCGCCGGATGGCCTGGCCGTGACGAACAACCACGTCGTGACGGGCTCAGCCCGCCTCAAGGTCTACTTGAACGGCGAGGAGTACCGCGCCCGTGTGTTAGGCGCCTCGGAATGCTGGGACCTGGCCGTGATCCAGGTCGTCGGCGACGGCCTGCCCTACATGGAGCCGTTCAACGGCAAGATCACGGTTGGAACCGACGTGTACTCGGCTGGCTTCCCGCTCGGCGATCCCGAGTTCACGCTGACTCGAGGCATCGTTTCGAAGGAGAACGCTGACGGCGAGTCGAATTGGGCCTCGGTCGACTCCGTGGTGCAGCACGATGCGCGTATCAACCCGGGCAATTCGGGCGGCCCGCTCATCAATGAAGAAGGCCAGGTGATCGGCGTCAATTACGCCGGCAACGCCAGCACCGACCAGAACTTTGCGATCCGTTTCCAGGATGCGCAGAGCGTGATCGACGAACTCGCCGACGGCGTCGACGTCGACTCGATCGGCATCAACGGCCAGGCGGTCACGAACGACGACGGCTCGATCTCGGGCATTTGGGTTTCGTCGGTCAAGTCGGGTTCGCCCGCTGACCAGGCCGGCATCGCTGGCGGCGACATCCTCATGTCGATGGAAGGCGTCTCGCTCGGCCGCGGTGGCACGATGTCGGACTATTGCGACGTCATCCGTAGCCATGAGCCCGGCGCTGTGCTGAGTGTCGACGTGCTCCGCTTCGCCTCGAGCCAGATGCTCTCGGGCCAGATCAATGGCCGCGAGCTCGAGGTCACATCGGACTTCGGCACGACTGACAACGGCAACACCGACAACGGCAACACCGACAACGGCAACACCGACAACGGCAACACGGGCTCGCTCGTCACGCTCAGCGACGACACCGGTTCGATCTCGGTCGACGTGCCCGAGGAGTGGACCTGGACCTATTCGCAGCCGCTCGACCTCGATCGCAATGGCCGCGACGATACTGCGAGCCTGATGTTCGGACCCACGGAGGACACCGACTACTCCCAGTCATGGATCTGGATCTGGGTCAGCAAGCGCGGCAACGAGACAGGCACTGGGGCATACGAGTGGGTGCTCGACTACGTCCAGAGCTCGGACTATGGCCGCGAGGTGATCGGCGATCCGGCCTGGGGCAGCGCGAGTGAGAACTGTGATGGCCCGTACTCGGTCGACCCCTTCAATCTTGATGGGTATCAGGGCCGCGCCGAATACTACACGGGCTGCGGCGGTTCGCACCTGCTGTATGTGAACGCGCAGCGCTATGCGACGAACATCAACTACACGGTCAACATCATCGCGAACCTTGCCGATGAGGCCGAAGTCACCTTCCTTGAAGAGATCATCAACAACTTGCCGAACGGCCTGAACTACGACGCCCTGCCGTAAAGCGCTCTTCGACACAATCAAACCGGACGGCGGCGCCCCGCGCCGCCGTCCGCGTTTCTGGCGGACGATGCGAAAAGGAGGGAAGCATGCCCACGAACACCCGACGGCCGCTGGCGGTGGCCGCTACCACCCTGGTCTGCACTGGCCTGGCCTGCAACCTCTTCGCGCCGGCGTCCACCCCCAGCCCTCTCCCGCCGACCACGTCGTCTGCCACGCCGACCGGCGAGGCCGTGATGTACTCGCCGGCCGACGCGCGCCGCGCCACAGTCCAGATCCTGGCCGAGGGCACATTCGTTGATCCGAGCGAAGGCTTTGTGGCCAACGCCGTCGGCGCCGGCTCGGGCTTCGTCATCTCGTCGGATGGCATCGTCGTCACCAACAATCACGTCGTCACCGGCGCAGCCCGGCTCGAGGTCTGGCTCGACGGCAAAGGCTACGGCGCACGAGTGCTCGGAGCCTCGGAGTGTTGGGATCTTGCCGTTATTCAGATGGACGCCAAGGGCGAGGACCTGCCGTACCTCGACCTTTATCAAGGGCCGGCGGTCAAAACCGGCACCGAGGTCTGGGCGGCGGGCTTTCCGCTCGGTGACCCGGAGTTCACGTTGACGTCGGGCATCATCTCCAAGGCCGAGACGCGCGCGAACACAGCCTGGGCCTCCGTGGATGCCGTGTTCCAGCATGACGCGCGCATCAACCCCGGCAACTCGGGCGGTCCGTTGCTCAACGCCGAGGGGCAGGTCGTGGGCGTGAACTATGCCGTCAACGCCGTGACCGACCAAAACTTCGCCATCGGCATGAACGACGCCCTCGACGTGATCGAGCAGATGGGCGCCGGCGCTGACGTCGACTCGATCGGCATCAACGGCCAGGCCGTTCTTTCAGAGGATGGGACTCTCGCGGGCATCTGGGTCTCATCGGTCAAGTCGGGCTCGCCCGCGGATGTGGCCGGGATCGTGCCCGGCGATTTGATCACGGGCATTGAGGGCATCACTGTGGCCCGCCGGGGCACACTCGAGGAGTACTGCGACGTGCTGCGCAGCCACGGCCCCGACGACGTGCTCGGCATCGAGGTGCTGCGCCTGTCGACCCAGGAGTTGCTGGTGGGGCAGGTGCGGGGCCGCAAACTCGAGGCGACCTATTCGTTTGCTGAAGCGCTCAGGAACCAGATCGCCAGCCTGCCGGTGCCCGCCGACGACACGCCCTATTCGGGCTACGAGGCCGTGGTCGATGACACGGGCACGCTGCGCATCGCTGTGCCTGTGGAATGGGTCGAGCGCGCCACGTCGCCGGCCACCTTTGACAGCGGCACCTTCGCGTCGATCATCGCAGCGCCGGACCTGGCTGGCTTCGCCGACACGGGCAGCGTGCCCGGCGTCTGGTTTGCGGGCGCTAACGGCCGCTCAGACGCCATCGAGCGGCTGGATACAGCGCTCGACTCGGTCCAACCCCAATTCGAAGCCTTCTGCGGCGCGTTCCTCACGAAGGAAGCTTACGACGACGTCAAGTACGTGGGCAAATACGTCGCCTATCAGAACTGCGGCGGAGGGTCGAACCTCCTGGTGGTGATGGTGGCGGCGTCCAAAGATCGCGATCTCGGTGCGTTCGTCATGGTGGCCATCAACCTGCTCAGTCAACGTGATCTTGAAGCGTTCCAGTATATTCTCAACACGTTTGACTTTGTGGGAAACTGAATGAGGGCGTCAGCGGTGAGATCACATGACGCGCAATAACCGATGGCATTGGCGCGGCAGCGTCACTGACGCCTGACCCCTGACGCCCGACGCCTACACAGGAGTCCTATGACCACCAAAACCGTTGTTGTATTGGAAGGCGACCAGACCGGGCAGGAGCTGCTGCTCGAGGCGCTGCGGGTTCTGGATCCGGTTGTCACGCGCGTGCCGACGGAGTTCCGGCGCTTCGACCTCTCGCTGGGCAATCGACGCGAGACGAAGAACGCCGTGGTGCGTGAAGCCGCGGCTGCCATGGCCATCACCGGCCTGGGCCTCAAGGCCGCGACGATCACGCCCGAGACGAAGGGCGACGTCGGCTCGCCGAACGCGATCCTGCGCGAGGAGATCGACGGCAAGGTCATCCTGCGCACCGGTCGGCGCATCCCCAACGTGCGGCCGGTCGGCGGCGTGCATGCCCCGATCGCCGTGGTGCGCATGGCCGTCGACGACGCCTACGGCGCGAAGGAATGGCGCGAGCAGGTCGGCGACGACGAGTGGGCCTACCGCACCGAGAAGATCTCGCGCTCGACCTGCCGCACGGTGGCCGAGTTCGCCTTCCAGTACGCGCAGCGGATCGGGGCCAAGGTCTTCGGTGGGCCGAAGTACACGGTCAGCCCGGTTTACGAGGGCATGTTCAAGGAAGAGATGGACGCGGCGCACACCCGCCATCCGGGCGTGCCCTACGAGCCGCAACTCATCGACGCCACCATGGCCCTTCTGCTGACGACCTCGGGCGAGGCGCTCGTGATCCCGTCGCTCAACCGCGACGGCGACCTGCTCAGCGACCTCGTGCTGCAGATGTTCGGCACGATCGCGGGCTCCGAATCGCTTGTGTTGAGCATGGACCCGGCGACGCTCAAGGTGCGGGCCGTGATGGCCGAGGCCCCACACGGCACGGCGCCGAGCCTGCAGGGCAAGAACATCGCCAACCCGATGGCCATGATCCTGGCCGCCGCCGCGCTGCTGACCTACTTCGAGCTCCCGGCCGCGGACCGCGCCTCTCGCGCGATCTACGAGTCGGTCTTCGAGGCCGTCTTCGAAGGGATGAAGACGCCCGATCTCGGCGGCCATGCCACGACGACCGAGTTCACCAACGAAGTCATCCGGCGCATCCGCACCAAGCTCGAGGTCTGGGGCGCTCTGGGGTAGAAGTCAGGCGTTGTACGCGGATCACGCGGATTTTGTCGGATGGCGCGGATCGGCAGCGTGCTCCGTGTTATCCGTTCCCATCCGCGCCATCCGCGTACCAAAAAACCTTTTAAGGTCGTCCGGCTCTTGTTTCTCGCTACAATTTCGGCACCATGTTCTTGGTTCGCGACGTGCTGACCCTCGGCATCGCCGGCTTCTATCGGCAGGACCATGACCCTCCGGCCCGGCTCTAGGCCCACGCGTCGTTCATCCCCCACCGCGACCGTTTTGGAGGTGTCTGCATGTCCAACCAACAATTTGCCCCGGGCCGGCGTGCTCCTATCTACAAAGATGTGCCCGACGAGAAGTGGTTCGACTGGCGCTGGCAGATGTCGAACCGGCTCAACACGCTCGGCGAGCTGGCCAGCGTCCTTGAACTGAGCGAGGGCGAGAAGAAGGCCCTCGGGGCCAAGAACCTGTTCAGGGTCGACGTGACTCCGTACTTCGCGTCGCTGATCGACCCGCACGACCCGCACGACCCGATCCGCGCCCAGGTCATCCCGAGCGAAGGTGAGCTCGTGCCGTTCCAGTCGATGATGGAGGACTCGCTCGCCGAGGACCGGCACTCGCCGGTGCCCGGGCTGGTGCACCGTTACCCCGACCGCGTCCTGATGCTGGTCACAACCCAGTGTGCGTCGTACTGCCGCTACTGCACGCGCTCGCGCATCGTCGGCGACCCGACCCAGACCTTTTCGCGCAAGGACTTCGAGGCCCAGATCGCGTATCTCGAACGCACGCCCCAGGTGCGCGACGTGCTCCTTTCGGGCGGTGATCCGCTCGTCCTGGCGCCCAAACTGCTCGAAGAGATCCTGTCGCGGCTGCGCGCCATCCCGCACATCGAGATCGTGCGCCTCGGCTCGCGCGTGCCCGTTTTCCTGCCGATGCGGGTCACCGACGAGCTGTGCGACATGCTGCAGAAGTACCACCCGCTGTGGATGAACATCCACGTCAACACGCCGAACGAGATCACGCGCGAGCTTGCGCTCGCGTGTGACAAGCTGACCCGTGCCGGCATTCCGCTGGGCAACCAGAGCGTGCTGCTGGCCGGCGTGAACGACTCGGTTCACATCCAGCGCCGATTGGTGCAGGATCTGGTGCGGATGCGCGTGCGCCCGTACTACCTGTATCAGTGCGATCTGGTCGAAGGGTCGGGGCACTTTCGTACTACCGTGGCCAAGGGCATCGAGATTATCGAAGGCCTGCGCGGCCACACCTCGGGCTACGCCGTGCCGACCTACATCATCGACGGGCCGGGCGGGGGCGGCAAGATCCCGGTCATGCCCAACTACCTGATCTCAATCGCGCCGGGCAAGGCCGTGCTGCGCAACTACGAGGGCTACATCACGACCTACACCGAGCCCGATGACTACAATCCGCACGCCGTCGCGCCGCTCGAAGCCCAGATCGAGCGGCGGCCGGAGCCGGGGCAGGCGGGTGTGCTCGGCCTGCTGCAGGGCCAGGACATGTTCATCAAACCGGCTGGCTTCGACTCGGTGCACGATCGCGGGGGCGGCACGCATCGCCTCAAGGCTGATGAGACCAAGTGGCGGCCGCTCGGCATCGGCTCGGCGCCCGACCTGCTCGAGGGCCAGAGCAGCCAACCGCCGGCGCAGCTGCCGGAGAAGCCCTCAGACGACTAACGGCATCACAGCATGAGGAATCGCAACGAAGCCCATGACGACGTCATGGGCTTCGTTATTGGTGAAGGCCGAGATCGAATACGTACACGGATGACGCGGATGATCACGGATGACACGGATCAGAGTGATGATCCGTGTCATCCGTGATCATCCGCGTCATCCGTGTACAAGACTTGCCCTCAGCCCGTCGGTGATTTCCTATAGTCACAACACAGAAAGCGTTGTATCATCGCGCGAGATCAAGCCCAGGAGGAAACTCATCGTCTGGGCTTCAAGCGGGATAGTGTGATCGTGTCGTCTCCTGACCCTTTATCAGCCTGGCAGCGCTTCAGCACCAACGGAAACCATCGTCCTCTCAAAGTCGCCGTCCTTTACAACTTGAAGGAGAACGCCCCGCATGTTGAAGGCGTTCCCGAGGACGTGCTCGACGAGTTGGATTCGCCCAAGAACGTCAACGACTACTGCGAAGCGATTCGCGCGCTTGGCCATGATGTGGTGGCTTATGAAGGCAACCCCGAGCTTGTCTCGCGGCTGACGCAGCACCCGGTCGACATCTGCTTCAACACCTGCGAAGGCTTCCGCGGCGACTCGCGCGAGGCGCAGGTGCCGGCCCTGCTCGAGATGCTCGGCATCCCGTACACGGCCGGGCGCGTGATGTGCCTGGCGCTGACGCTCGACAAAGCCATGACCAAGCGCATCCTGCGCTACCACGGCCTGCCGACGCCGGCCTTCCAGGAGTTCTGGTCGGCCGATACGCCGCTCGAAGCGCCGTTGCGCGAGTGCCTGGAGAAGGGCAGGGCCCTCTTCGCCAAGCCGAATCGTCAGGGCACTGGCATCGGCATCGGCAGCGACGCCATGTTGCGCGACGAAGGACGGCTGCGCGACAAGATCGCGTACCTCCTGAAGGCCTACGGCGAGAGCGTCCTGGTCGAGGAGTACGTTGAGGGCCGCGACGTGACCTGCGGCATCGTGGGCAACCTGCGGCTCGACGGCTCGGCTGAGGACATCCACTTCTTTCCGATTTCCGAGATCGACTACACCCACTATCCGCCAGGCACCGAGCCGTTCTACTCACACAAGCTCAAGGTAGACCTCGCGGACGACTATCGCTACTTCTGCCCGGCTCCGTTGCCGGAAGAGATCGCGGCCGAGGTCCGGCGACTATCGGTCGAGACTTTTCGGGTTTGCGGTGGCCTCGACGTCTCGCGCGTCGACTTCAGGCTCGACACGAACAACAACCTCCAGCCCATGATCCTTGAGATCAATGCCCTGCCGGGCATGACCTCGATCAGTGACCTGACGCTGTGTGCCGAGGGCGAAGGCTGGACCCATCGTCAGATGCTGCAGGCGATCTTCAACGCCGCAGTCCTCCGCCTCGGTCTGGTCGCCGACGGCCACCCGCCGTCTACGACCCAGACCCGTTCAGCAGCCTCGTCGCTGTCTGCGGACTGACCATGTCACAACTTAAAGTCGCGGTCCTGGCCAACCTCAAGAAGAATGCGCCGCTCCTCCCCGGGATGACCGACGACTACTGGGACGATCTCGATTCCGAGAAGACCGTCAACGCCCTGCAGGACGCGATCCGCGCCGGTGGGCACGAGGCGACCTTCTTCGAGGGCGACTCGGCTCTGCAGGCCAAGCTGCTGGCCTACAAACCCGACATCTGCTTCAACATCTGCGAAGGCCACTTCGGCGACGGCCGCGAGGCACAGGTGCCGGCCCTGCTCGAGATGCTGCGTCTGCCCTACACGGGCTCGCGCGTCCTCAGCCTGGCGCTGGCGCTCGACAAGCCGATGACCAAGCGCGTCCTCAACTGGCATACGCTGCCGACCCCGGCCTTCCAGACTTTCGAGCGCCCCGACGAGCCGCTCGATGACGACATGCTCTTCCCATTGTTCGTCAAGCCCTCGCGCGAGGGCACGGGCATGGGCGTGACCGCGCAGTCGATCGTCAACAACGAGGCCGAGCTGCGCGACAGGGTCGCCTACACGCTCGACAAGTACAAGCAGACTGCGCTGGTCGAGCGCTACATCTCGGGCCGCGAGGTCACGGTCGGCCTGGTCGGCAACTTCTCGGGGCCAGCCAGCCGGCGCCTGCCCAATCGCTACTATTTCGGCGAGCGCACCCGCGACTATTCGGAGGCCGGGTTGGCCGCGATCCGCGCGGGCGGCATCACGTTCCTGCCGCCGCTCGAGGTCAACCTCGAGCCCTACCGCGAGAGCGAAGCCGTCTACACCAACACGCTCAAGACCGACCTGGCCGACAAAGTCGAGCTGCTCTGCCCGGCGCCGTTGCGCCCCGAGCAGGTGCAGGAGCTGAACTGGTTGACGGCAGCCGTCTTCCGCGTGCTCGGCTGTTACGACGTCTCGCGCATCGACTTCAGGCTCGACGCTCACGACAACGACCGACCTTATGTCCTCGAGATCAATCCGCTGCCGGGGCTGGCGCCCGGGCTGAGCGACCTGGTGCTTGAGGCCGCGGCGGCCGGCATCGGCTACGCCGAGTTGATTAACATGATCCTCAACGCGGCGATCAATCGCTACGACCTGAAGCCGAGCGTCTACACCTCCTACGCCGGGGGGCCCGCGCCCGCATGACGAACTTGAGCGTGACGCCCTCGCTGCCCGAGGACCTGGCGGCTATCCTCGACTCGGCCCGTTCGGTCGGTGTGTTCAACGATGAGGAAGTCAACACCGTCGACGAGCTCTTCCAGGGCTATCTTAAGGATCCCGTCGTCAGCGGTTACAACTTCCTGAGTTGCAAAGACGGCGACGCGGTGTTGGGCTTCGCCTGCTGGGGGCCGACGGCGCTCTCGCAAGGCGCCAACGACCTTTACTGGATCTGCACGTCGCAATCCGCGCAGGGCAGGGGCGTGGCCGCGGCTCTGTTCAAGGCCGTCGAACATGAAGTGAAGGCGCGCGGGCGCTGGCTGATCGTCATCTGGACCAGCAGCCGTGCTGAGTACGCGCCCGCGCGATCGTTCTATCAACGCATGGGCTGTTCATTGCAGACGCAGATCATTGACTTCTATGAGATGGGCGAGGATCTGTGCGTGTACGTGAAGAGGATTGCTGATTGATGATTGCTGATCTCTGATTGGTGTTGTCAGTCAGCAATCAGCAATCAACAATGTCAAGGACTTTTACTTAACTTTTAAGTTGACTCTGTTAATGATTGTGCTAGGATGCACAACGTTTATCGGGCACATGTGGGACCGAAGCTCGCGCGACCTGCCAGATGTGGACGGCGATGCGAGGGCCGGTATGAGGTAGGAGATGGCACTGAAGATCAAAACAAATCGTCGCGTTGATGTAGCTGCCCCCGCGCACTTAACCAAGAACTTCCAGGTCGTTATTCTGAACAGCACGTTCAGCGACTGGACCCCCGACGACACGGCACTTTCAGAGGAATGCCTCACGCGCATGAAGCGCAGCTTGAGCGTCGTCGGTTTGGACGCGGACATCGTGCAGATCAAGCGCGATATCGCTGGCCCCCTGAAGAAGTACGATCCGCGCGATACCGTCATCTTCAACTGGTGCGAAGGCATCGATGGCGCTCCGAACGCTTATGATGCCGTTCCGCCGGTGCTCGAAGAGCTCGGCTTCGCCTACACGGGCGCCGATGCCTGGTCATTGGGCGTCTCGCAAGACAAGGGCGCGACCAAGGCGCTCCTGCTCGAGTACAACATCCCGACGCCGGTGTCGAAGATCTACGAGCGCCCGGTGCTTAACGGCTGGCGCCGCTACCCGGCGCTCGTCAAGCCGGCCACCGAGCACTGCTCGTTCGGCATCACGCGTGACTCGGTCGTCGACAATGCTCAGCAACTGAAGGACCGGATCCAGTACGTCGTCGACACCTGGAAGTGCCCGGCCCTCGTCGAAGACTTCATCGACGGCGCCGAGTTCAACGTGTCGGTCTGGGGCAACGGCGACGACGCCGAGGTGCTCCCGCTCAGCATGATGGAGTACGGCATCTTCACCGACTACCACGACCGGCTGTGCACGTTCGACGCCAAGTGGAACCCCGAGTCGGATGCCTATCGCCTGATCGCCGTCCAGTGCCCGGCCCCGATCGAGAAGACCCTCGAGCGCCGCATCAAGCGCGTGGCCCTGGCGACCTGGAAGGCGCTCAAGATGCGCGACTACGGCCGCGTCGACATGCGCGTCCGTAACGGCGTGCCCTACGTCCTCGACGTCAACGCCAACCCGGACATCACGATGGAGGGCGGTTTCGCCCGGTCGTGCCGCGCCGCCGGCTACGACTACGGCATGGCGATCGCGCGCATCCTGCGCAGCGCCGCCGAACGCATGCCCACGCACTGAGCCTCAACGCTCGCAACGAACAAACAGCCCGCCCCACGGCGGGCTGTTTGTTTTCTGGAGCCTGACAAACACGTTTCTGTGCAACGCATACAAGACCGGGGTTTCATTTCCTGCGGAAATTCGCAAACTTGACCTTGACGATCGATTATTGGGACGGCTACACTTTATGCTGCCAGCCCAACGCATCGGTCGGCGCCCGCCGACTCACCCAACCGGGAGGTCAGGATGACGATGGCACACGATCGCGCCGCGCGCCGCCGCGAGCGCCGCGAAGCTCAACGTCCCGGCGCTGCGCGACGCCACTCCTCCTCCCGGGGGCTGATCAACAAGCTGCCGATCTCCACAGTCCTCTCTGAAGAAGGCGTCGAACTGATCCACCAGGCCTCGATGCGGCTGCTCAGCGATACGGGCATCCTGATCGTCGACTACCCGCCGGCGGTCGAGACCTTTCGGCAGCACGGCGCGAAAGTCGAGGGCGACCTGGTGCGCATCGACGCCGACACGCTTTTGCATTTCGTCAACCAGGCGCCTCCTACGTTCACGCAGCTGGCGCGCGACCCGGCCAAGAGCCTCGACTTCGGCGGTCGGCACGTTATCTTCGCCCCGGTCTACGGTCCGCCGTTTGTGGGCGGCCTCGATTTCGGTCGGCGGCAGGCCACACTCGAGGACTTTCACAACTTCGCCAGGCTGACCTATATGGCCGAGCACATGCATCACAACGGTGGCACGCTGGTCGAGCCGAACGACGTCGATGTGCGCGAGCGCCATCTCGACATGCTCATGGCACACATCACGCTCAGCGACAAGTGCTTCATGGGCTCGGTGACCCACGCTGACAACGCCCGCGACACCGTGGCGATGGCCGAGTTGATCTTCGGCGCCGAGCGCATCCGGGAGCAACCGGCCGTCCTCTCGCTGATCAATGCGTCGAGCCCGATGCGCTTCGACGACCGCATGTTTGGCGCGCTCGAGGTGTATGCCCGTGCCCGACAGGCTGTGCTGGTGACGCCCTTCATCATCGCCGGCGCGATGTCACCGAGCACGCTGGCCGCGACGCTGGCACAGCAGAACGCTGAAGCGCTCTTCGGCATCGCCTACGCCCAGATGCTCAACCCGGGCACGCCCGTGATTTACGGCTCGTTCCTGGCGAACATCGATATGAAGAGCGGCGCCCCGTGCTTCGGCACGCCCGAGGACAACCTCGCCCTGCTCGCCGGAGCGCAGATGGCGCGGCGCTACAACCTGCCGTATCGATCCGGCGGCAACTTCACGGCCTCGCGCATCCCCGATGCGCAGGCCGGCTACGAGTCGGCGGCGACGTTCGGGGCCACGCTCGCGGCCAACGTCAACTTCGTCCTGCATGCGGCCGGCTGGCTCGAAGGCGGCCTGATCGCCGGCTATGAGAAGTTCGTGCTCGATCTCGAGATGTGCGGCATGATGGCGAGGCAGGTCGAGGGCATCAGCCTGACCGATGAGGACTTCGCCTGGGACGCGTATTCCGAGATCCCGCCGGGCGGGCACTTCCTGGGCGCTCAGCATACACTGCGGCACTACGACACAGCCTTCTTCAACCACAAGGCCTTTACGATGGACAACTACGAGAAGTGGGAGGCCGAAGGCTCGATCGACTCATACAAGCGAGCCAACGCGCTCTACAAAGAGATGCTGGCGACCTACGAGGCGCCGCCGATCGACCCCGCGTTGCGCGAGGCGCTCGACGCCTTTGTGGCGCATCGGCGTCATGAACTGCGGGAACGCCTGCCGCGCACGCCGTGGCCGACGGGCGGGGAGGGGTGACATGCTGACGGTACGCGCGGCTTTGCAATTGCCCGTGCTCGAGACGGCACGGATCGTGGGGGGTGAGGGGGGCCTTGATCGAGTCGTCCAGCGCGCCCATGTCGTCGACATCCCCGGGACGGACTTCGGCGACTGGGCCACCGGGCTGTTGCTTCTGACGGCTGGCTACGGCATGCGCCATAACCGCAGCCTGCAGGCCGAGTTCGTGCCCTCGCTCGTCAGACAGGGTGTGGCCGGCGTGGTCTTCGCCACGGGCTGGTACTTCGACCAGGTGCCCGACACGATCGTCGCCGCCGCCAACGAGCATCAGTTGCCCATCGTCGCGGTCCCGCAGGATGTCAGCTTCATCGCCATCCTCGAACGTCTGTATGTCGATCTGCTCAACGAGCAGTTCGCGCTCGACAAGCGCGTCGACGAGGTGCACGAGAAACTCACGCGGCTTGTCCTCGAGGGACGCGGCGTCGACGCGCTCGCTGGCACATTGGCCGATATCCTGGAGCGCTCGGTGCTGGTCGAGGACGCCAGCAATCGCGTTCTGGCTGCCACACGGCGTGGGCCCATCGATGCCATGCGGCGTGACGCTGAGGAGGCCGGCCGCACGCCCCCCGCGTCAGTCGCGGCGCTGGCAGAACGCGGCATTTATGCGGAACTGCGCGCGACCATGCGCCCGCTGCATCTTCAGCCGGTGCCAGAGATCGGCATGGAGATGGAACGCGTCGTGGCCCCAATCATCGTGGGTGGCGAGGTGTACGGCTACATCTGGATCGTCTCCGGCAACCGGCCGCTCACCCGCCTCGACGAGCGCGCCATCGAGAGCGCCGCGACTGTCGCGGCGCTGGCCCTGCTCAAGGAGCGCGCGGTCCAGGAGACCCAGCAGACCCTGCGCGGCGATTTCCTCGCCCAGTTGTTCGGCGCGACCTCGAGCGGCCTGCGCGACAGCGCGCTGACCGAGCTCGGCCATCGACTTGGGTATCGCTTCGGCGCTCGCCATCAGTTCCTGTACTGGCACGGGCCTGCCGGCGACGTCGGCTGGACGTATCTTGCAGGTCGCGTGGAAGCCTGGCTGAAGCGTGAGAGCCTGTGGGGCCTTGTCGCGGCGCGTGACAACGGGCTGGCCGTGATGCTCGAATCCGATGAAGACGGCGTTGGCGAAGAAGTGGCCGGTAAGTTGCTCGATAGCCTTCATACGCCCGGCCAGGTGCTCGTGATCGGCGTCGGGCGTGGCACCCCGGAAGACAGTCGCAAGCGCGACGCGTATGCCGAGGCGCGCGATGCTGCCGAGATCAGCTTGCGGTTGAGGCCGGAGGCCCATGTGGCCCTGTACCGCACGTTGGGGCTCCTCCACTGGCTCGATCATCTGCCCGCAATCGTGCTGGCGGGCAACCCCTATTTCGATCAGGTCCTGGCGCTCGACAAACTCGATCAGCGCGGCCACGGCGAACTGGTCGCCACACTTGAGGCATATCTCGACTATGGCGGCGCGCTCGGCCAGGCGTCAGAGGTGTTGGGCGTGCACCGCAATACGCTCCTCTATCGTGTCGACAAGATCGAGCAGGCGCTGGGTGTCGATCTGAAAGAAGCGCTGACGCGCCTCAACCTGCATGTCGCGGTCAAGGCGTTCCGACTGAAAGGCTCGCAGGCGGGGTGAAGCGAAGAGCGTGGAGCGTAGAGCGTGGGGCGTAGAGCGTGGGGCGGGGGGGGGGGGGGGGGCGCGCCCGGGGGGGGGGGGGGGGCGGGGCCGCGCCCCG
>CAYZRP010000055.1:0-32196 GCA_964480865.1 uncultured Anaerolineales bacterium
CCGCCGCGACAAATCGGGGTTGGTTGATCGCCCCACGCTCTACGCACCACGCTCTACGCTCTTCGATGACTCAGCGCAGGAACGCCGCGAGCGAACGCTGGGCGAACTGGAGGACGGGATAGGGGAACAGGCCGATCGCGACGGTGGCGAAGGCCATGACGCCGACGGACAGCCGGGCGGCCCAACTATCGGACACCAGCGGCTCGCCAGGGCGCATGAACATCATCACCACCAGGCGCAGATAGTAGTAGGCCGAGACCAGCGACGTGATCACGCCGAGCACCGCCAGCCAGAGCAGGTTGTTCTGGATCGCTGACGCGAAGACCAGGTACTTGGCCACAAAGCCGGCCGTCGGCGGGATGCCCGCCAGCGAGAACATGAACAACGCCATGCCAAGCGCCAGGCCCGGTCGGCGCGACCACAGGCCGCGGTAGGCGTCGAAGGTCAGGCCACCCGCTTCGCCGTCAGCTTCTCGGCGCTCGATCGTCGTCACGACCGCCCAGGCCCCGAGCGTGGTCAGCCCGTAAGACAGCAAGTAGAACAGCACGGCGCCGAGCGCGTCGTGGTTGAGCGTCCAGGTGCCCTTCTCGATCGTGCCGGGCACGGCGACCAGCAGATAACCGGCGTGCGCGATGCTCGAGTAGGCCAGCATGCGCTTGACGTTGGACTGCGCCAGGGCCGCGAAGTTGCCGATGATCAGGGTCAGACCGGCCAGGATCGCGATGGCGCTCCCCCATTCAACTGCCTGAAGCGGGAAGGCCTGGGTGAAGACGCGCAGCAACGCCGCGAACGCCGCAGCCTTGACCGCCACGCTCATGAAAGCCGTCACGACCGACGGCGCGCCCTCATAGACGTCGGGCGTCCACATGTGGAACGGGGCCACGGCGGCTTTGAAAGCCAGGCCAGCCAGCACAAGCGCCACGCCGAACGGCATCAAGAGCGGATCGAACAGGACGGCACTGATCTCACCGACCTGCACGCTGAGGAGGCTGGCGAAGTCGGTATGGCCGCCCGTCGCGCCGTACACGAGGGCAATGCCGTACACCAGGATGCCCGAGGCGAACGCACCTAACAGGAAGTACTTGAGGGCCGACTCTTCCGACGAGAGCCGCGGTCGCGCCAGGCCTGAGAGCACATACAGCGGGATCGAGAGCAACTCGAGCGCCAGGAACACCATGATCAGGTCCTGGGCCTGAGCCATCAACACCATGCCGCTCGTACTGAGGAGCAGCAGGGCATAGGCCTCGCCGCGGTCGATGTTGAAGCGCGGGAAGTAGCTGATCGCCAGGCCTGTGGCGACGGCGCCGGCGATGAGAAAGATCAGGCTGAGGAAGGCCGCGAAGCCATCGGCCACGAGCATGCCGCTGAAGGCCAGCACTGAGGCGCCAGACGGCCAGGCCGTCAGCGTCAACGCCGTGACAGCGAAGCCGGCCAGGGTCAGCCAGCCGTTCAGGTGCTTGCGATCGTCCGGGATGAACAGATCCGCGATCAGCACGACCATCGCAGCGACGGCGAGCGTGAGCGCAGGGAGGATGACGAAGAACTCAGACTGGGTCATGGCTTACCTCAGCGCCAACGCAGCCGCGCCAAGGCCCTGAGCCAGCGCCTGCACGCTGGGCGCCATCAGGTCGAAGAACGGCTTGGGATACAGGCCAATCAACACGATGAAGATGAGCAGCGGCACGAGCACCGCGATCTCGCGACCGCTCAGGTCACTGAGGCCGCGGTTCGCCTCGACGGTCACCTCGCCCTGGAACATGCGCCGGAAGAGCCAGAGCATGTACACGGCCGCCAGGATCACGCCGACCGCAGCGACCGCCGTCAGGGCCTGGCTGAAGATCACGCCGCCCACGTTACTGCCCCACGCGCCGAGCAGGATCGTGAACTCACCGACGAAACCGTTGAGACCCGGCAGACCGGCTGACGAGAAGAAGGCGATCAGCGACAGCGCTGCGAAGATCGGCATGATCTTCCACAATCCACCGAACTGGTTGAGATCACGCGTGTGCCGGCGTTCGTAGATGTAGCCGACGAGGACGAAGAGCGCGCCGGTGCTCAGGCCGTGGTTGACCATCTGCAGGATCGCGCCCTGGATGCCGAGGTCGTTGAGGGCGAAGAGGCCCAGCATGACGAAGCCCAGGTGGCTCACCGACGAGTACGCGACGAGCTTCTTGGCGTCGCTCTGCGCAAAGGCCGTGATCGCACCGTAGAGGATGCCGATCACGCCCAGCACGCCGAAGAGCGGCGCAACCTGTGCGGCCACTTCGGGGAAGAGCCCCAGGTTGAAGCGCAGGAAGCCATAGGTGCCGAGTTTGAGCAGGACGCCGGCCAGGATCACGGAGCCAGGCGTCGGCGCCTCGACGTGAGCGTCGGGCAGCCAGGTGTGCAGCGGCCAGACGGGCACCTTGATCGCGAACGCGATCGCGAACGCCGCGAAGAGCCAGGGGGCGATCCCTGCAACTTCTGGCCGGCCGAAGTCAAGCGCTTGCAGATCCGGGTAAGAGAACGTGTGCGCCGTCACCCCCAGCCACAGGATCGCGATCAGCATGAAGATCGAGCCCGCGAACGTGAAGAGGAAGAACTTCAACGCCGCGTACACGCGCCGCGCGCCGCCCCATTGGCCGATCAGGAAGATCATGGGCACGAGCGTGAACTCGAAAAAGATGTAGAAGAGCAACAGGTCCATCGCCAGGAAGGCGCCGACCATGCCGACTTCGAGCAGCAGGAACCAGACCATGAAGGCGCGCACGCGCTCGGTGATCGCGCCCCAGGCCGCGCCGATGGCGACGGGCACCAGGAGCGTGGTCAACATCACGAGCCAGATGCTGATGCCGTCGACGCCCAGGAAGTAGTCGACGCGCAGAGCGCCGGTCGCGATCCAGGGCGCCTGTGTCACCATCTGCAGCCCGGGCTCGCCGGCCTTGAACTGCAGCAGCATGACAAGCGAGATCGCAAAGGTCACCAGCGAGGTCGCCAGCGCCGTCCAGCGGATCGCGTCGCGCTGTTCGTCGCGCAACAGCAGCAGAATCGCGACGCCGACGAGCGGCGCGAACGTCACAAGGGTGAGAGTGGAGAACAGAATACTCATGAGTTCACGCTATCGGGGCGCCAGGTGGAGAACAGAATGCTCATAGATTCACGCTATCGAGCCGCCAGTTGGAACCAGGCCAACAGGGCGACGACGCCCAGGAACATCACAAGGGCGTAGGCGCGCACAAGACCGCGCTGGAACCCCGAGAACCCGTCGGCAATGAAACGCACCAGATCGCCGAAACCGTTGGCCACCAGGTCGATGCCGCCCTGATCGAAGCCGCGGGCGATGACGCGCGACATCGTCTCGTAAGGCCGCACGATCACGGCGTCATACAGATCGTCGAGCCACCACTTCTTGGCCAGGGCCCTGTAAAGCCCCCCAAGGCCTTCAAACGGATCATGATCGTGGGCGGTTCGGTACGCGTTCTTATAGAAGAAGTAGGCGAAGATCAGGCCCAGCACCGCCACGGCCGCGGAGGGCACGGCGACGTTGGGATCGATCAGGCCCTCGCCCTCAACCGGCAGCGCGGTACCCAGGAAGTGGCGCAGCCCAAGCGCCAGGCTCGACGCGTCGTGCTCGCCGAACTTCGGCAGGTTGAGCACGCCACCCAGCACAGAAAGCACAGCGAGCGCCACGAGCGGGCCGGTCATCACCGCCGGGCTCTCTTCGGCGTGCCCGGCGGCTGCCGTGCGCGCCTCGCCGGCGAAAACCATCACGAGCTGGCGGCCAACGTAGAAGGCCGTCAGCAGGGCCGCGAACAACAACACGCCGAAGATCGCGGGGTTGTGCTCGAACGTATCGAGCAGGATCTCGTCCTTCGACCAGAAGCCAGCCAGCGGCGGGAGGCCGGCCAGCGCCAGAGCGCCGATCAGGTACGTCCACTTCGTCACCGGCAGCCGATCCCACAGGCCGCCCATGGCGCGCATGTCCTGCGGATCCACGTGGCCGTGGTGGCCTTCACCGCCGCTTTCGGCGGCGTGCATACCACGCTCCATGGCCTGGATCACCGAGCCGGAGCCGAGGAAGAGCAGGGCCTTGAAGAAGGCGTGGGTCACGAGGTGGAAGACGGCGGCAACGTAAGCGCCCATGCCAGCCGCTGCCACCATGAAGCCGAGTTGCGAGATGGTCGAGTAGGCCAGCACCTTCTTGATGTCGTTCTGGGCGACCGCGATCGTGGCGGCGACGAGCGCCGTCAACGCGCCGACCCAGGCCACAAGATCCGACGGGCTGAAGCTGTAGACCTCGGCGGTGGCGTGGTAGATCGGGTTGGAGCGCGCGATCAGGTAGACGCCGGCGGTGACCATGGTCGCGGCGTGGATCAGGGCCGAGACCGGCGTCGGGCCGGCCATGGCATCCGGAAGCCAGACGAAGAGCGGCAGCTGCGCGGACTTGCCGGCCGCGCCGATCAGGAAGAGCACGCCGACGAAGGCCAGCACGCCGAGCGCGGCCGGGTCATTCAGCATGTGCTCGACGTTTGCGAAAACCTCGCGGTAGGTCAGCGAGCCGAAGTTCCAGAAGAGCAGGGCCATGGCCAGCATCAGGCCGAAGTCGCCGACGCGGTTGACGATGAAGGCCTTCATCGCCGCGCGGGTGTTACCGATGTTGTCGTCGCCCTTCTCGAACCAGAAGCCGATCAGCAGGTACGAGCACAGGCCGACGCCCTCCCAGCCGACGAAGAGCATGGCGTAGTTGTCGGCCCCGACCAGGATCAGCATTGTGCCCAGGAAGAGGTTGAGGTAGACGAAGAACCGGCCATAGCGCGCCGGGTCGCCGTTGTGGACGACGTCCTCGCGCATGTAGCCGACAGCGTAGACGTGGATGAGCGTGCCGACGCCGGTGACCACGAGCATCATCGTGACCGAGAGCGCGTCGACCTGGAAGGCCCAGTCGACGTGCAGGTTCCCGACGCTCAGCCAGGTGGCCACCGGCACGATGGCGGCCTGGCCACCGTTGCCCATCAGCCCGCCGAGCTGGACCAGGCCGATGATGAAGGCCAGGGCCGCCATCGTCACCGCCAGCCAGGCGCTGCGTTCCGGCCCAAGCTGGCGCCCGAACAACGCGTTGATGGTTGCCCCGGCGAGAGGCAATATGACAATCAAAGGAACGAGAGCAAACATGACATCCCCTCGCATTGGCTATTGGTTATTGGCTATTGAGTCTTCAATAGCCAATAACCAATAGCCAATGGCCAATGATTTCATCCATTGAGTTGCTTCAGTGCATCCACGTCGATGCTGCGCTTGGAACGGAAGATCGTGACGATCAAGGCCAGGCCGATGGCTACCTCGGCGGCGGCGACGACCATGACGAAGAACACGAAGACCTGGCCGCTCATCGTCCCAAACTGACGGGCATAGGCCACGAACACCAGGTTGGCCGAATTGAGCATGAGCTCGACCGACATGAAGATCGTGATGGCATTGCGGCGGGTCAGCACGCCGGCCACGCCCATCGCGAACAGCACCGCCGACAGGCCCACATAAGCGTACGCAGGAATGGAACTCAGCATGGTATCCCCCAGGCCTCAGCGATCGGCCTTGTGGCGCTCGTCGGTACTCCGGCGCCGGGTCAGCGCGTCGCGGGTCAGCACCACAGCGCCGATCATGCCCACCAGGAGCAGGAGTGACGTAATCTCAAACGGCAGCACGTAGCTCAGCGGACGCTCGGGCGTCGCCTGACCGTACATCAACCGTCCGATCGCGGCCGGGCTGCCGAAATCGGCGGCCACTGGCAACATCGGTTGGGTTCCGCCCGAGACGACGACGGTGTACAGCATGACCACGATAAACGAGGCGAAGACCACGCTGGCGAAGATCGTCAGCGTGCCCTGCCAGGGCAACGCCTGGTTGGCGTCGTCGAGACGCTCGGCGCCCAGAAGCATAATCACGAACAGGAACAGCACCATGATGGCGCCCGCATACACCGTCACCTGCACCATGGCGATGAACGGCGCGTTGAGCAACAGGTAGAACATCGCGACCACGGCGAAGTTAGCCACCAGGAACAGCGCCGCGTGCACGGCGTTGCGGCTCATCAGCATCCCACCCGCCGCGATCACGGCGATGGCCGCCAGCGCGAAAAACAGCACCCACTCGAGGTTCATGGCGTCGTCCTTCTCAGCCTCAATCCGGATTCTTCATGTCGGGCACGGCACGATCGAACGTGCCAGGCTCGACCTTCATCGGCGTGTCCGGCTGACCGGCCGGCGGCGCCACAAGGAGCTTGTCCTTGGTGATGATCGAATCGCGCCTGTTCGTGTAAGCCAGTTCGTAGTTGCTCTCGAGCACGATCGCCTCGGTCGGACACGCGTCCTCGCAGAAGCCACAAAAGATGCAGCGCAACAGGTTGATCTCGTACGTGCTTGCGTAACGCTCGCCGGGCGAGAAGCGCTGCTCGTCGCTGTTCTCGGAGGCCTCGACAAAGATCGCGTCGGCCGGGCAGGCGGCCGCGCACAGCGCGCAGCCGATGCACTTCTCGAGGCCGTTGTCGTAGCGCTTCAGCTCGTGCCGGCCCTTGAACCGCGCCGACACCGGCTTCTTCTGCTCGGGATACTGGATCGTCTCAGGCGGCTGAAACGCCACCTTGCCGGTCGTCACGAACCCCTTGAGAATTTCAGTAAACATTTGACCTCATTGGCTATTGGCTATTGGTTACTGGCTATTGGCTATTGAGTCTTCAATAGCCAATAACCAATAGCCAATAGCCAATGACTCAATTCTTCACCAGCGGCACCGTCGGCGCCACGACCGGCCGCTCGCGCTTGCGCGAGAAGATGACGACCGCGACGGCGATCACGATGATGCCCAGGATGCCGGCCACGATTCCGACGGCCAACAGGTTGCCTTCGTTCTTGCTCAGGAGGGCCGCCGCCGTCAGGACGACGTTGGCCAGGGCCAGCGGGATCAGGATCTTCCAGCCAAATGCCATCAGCCGGTCATAGCGCAACCGCGGCAACGTCGAACGCACCCAGATCATGAAGATCAGCGACGCGATCGTCTTGCCCCAGAAGTAGACGATGCCCAGTAGCGGCACCTGGTCGACAAATGGACCCTGCCAGCCGCCCAGGAACATGGTTGTGAAGATCGCGCTGACGCCGATCATCTTGACGTACTCGGCCATGAAGAACAGCGCGAACTTCATGCCCGAGTATTCGGTGTGGAAGCCGGCCGTCAATTCCTGCTCGGCCTCGGGCATATCGAAGGGCGCGCGGTTGGTCTCGGCCAACCCGGCGATGTAGAAGATCAGGGCCGCCAGCGGCTGCAGCGCCGCGAACCAGATCGAGCTCTGCGCGGCGACGATGTCACCCATGCTCATCGAGCCCGCCAGCATCAGCACGCCAATCAGCGACAGCCCGAGCGGGATTTCATACGAGATCATCTGGGCCGACGCGCGCAGGCCGCCGAGCGTCGCGTACTTGTTGTTGCTCGCCCAGCCGCCCAGCGCCACACCGTACACGGCGATCGATGTCACCGACAGGATGTACATCAACCCGACGTTGAGATCCGACAGGCCGAGCGGCATCGGGCCCTGCTCGGGCGTGCGCCACGGCACCATCACCGCCGGCCCCCACGGGATCACGGCCATCACGACCAGGGCCGGCACCACTGTGATGATCGGGGCCAGGATGAAGATGATACGATCCGCGCCATTCGGGATCGTCTCTTCTTTGAAGATCAGCTTGATGCCATCGGCCACCGGGAAGAGCAGGCCGAACGGGCCGCGCCGATTCGGGCCGATTCGGGTCTGCAGCTTGGCCGCGACCTTGCGCTCAGCCCAGGTCATGTAGGCGAAGCCGGCGAGCAGCACTGCGATGCTGACGACCGACTTGACCACCCACTCGATTAACAGGGTCCAATCGATGCTCATGCGCGTTGCCTTCTTGAACTGACGAAGGGTGGGCGGCCACGAGGGCCGCCCCTACGATCGTTCAACCTTCGTCATTCGTCGTTCGTCATTCGTCCACTTCATGCCGCCACTCGCGCGGCCTTCGACACGCGCGCCGGCTCGGGCCCTTCAGGCGTGGCGACGCCCAGGCCGGCCGGCAGCAGCAGCACGCCTTCGGGCGCGACGGCCGTCAGGCGCGCCGGAACCATCACCGAGCCGCTCTCGAACGCGAGCTCGACTTCGTCGCCGGCGGCCAGGCCGAGGCGCTCAGCATCGGCCGGGTGGATCGCCACATGCGGGCGCTCGACGCGCGGATGCACCAGCGCGGACGGCAGGAAGGTCGTGCTGCGGTCGTACAATCGCGCGACGGGCAGCACCAGCCACGTCCCGACGGGGTGTGCCAGCTTGGGCGCTTCAGCGCTCGCCGATTGCGGCACGGTGCCGCGCTCGGCCGCCGAGGGCAGTTGCACGCCCAGGCCCTGGCGGTTCGTCGCCGACGTGCCGCCGTAATACAGGTCGCGCCCGCCGACGTCCGGCCACTGCGGCGTTGTCTTGCTGATCGCCGCGTAGGTCACGCCGGCGAAGGCCGGCACGGTCTTGGAGAGTTCAATGAAGACCTGGGCCGGGAAGCCGCCGAAGCGGGTCACGCCCATGGCCTTGCCGATCTCGGCCGCGATCTGACAGTCGGCGCGCGAGTCGCCGGTCGGCGGCACGGCCGGATAGAAGCGCTGAACGCGGCGCTCGCCGCTCGTGTAAGTGCCCTCGCGCTCGGCCCAGGCCTGAGCCGGCAGGACGACGTCGGCCGCCTCAGCGGTCCTGGTCAGGAAGAGCTCCTGCACGACCGTGAAGGGCGGCAGATCCTTCTTGCTCAGCCGGCCGTCGCCGATCGGGTCGGTGGCCACGATCCAGGCTGCGCGCGCCTGAGCCAGCAGATCCGGCGACGCCGGAGCCGTCGCCAGGCCGATCTCGGCCGCGCCCTGCGCGTTGGCCGCCGTCCACACGCCGATCAGGCCGTTGTTGGCCTTGCCGTAGTGCCCGGTTTCGATCAGGAGGTTGGCGCAGGCCTGAGCCAGCGCCTTCGTGCCGTTGAAGTCGAGGCCCTCGCGGCCGTAGAAGATCAGGGCGTTCTGCGCCTGGGCAAAAGCCGTGGCGTAGTCGCTCGAGCCGTCGACGCGCATGCCGATCACGGTCGAGACCGCGTTGGCGACGTCGTAGCGCACGACGTGCGTCGCGCGCCGGTCGGTCTTGGTGGCGCGGGCGTTGGCGACGATCAGGGTCGCGCCGCGCTCAGCAGCGGCCTTGACGCGCAACCACCAGATCGGGGCCTCTTCTTCGAGGTCCGTTGCGACGACGAGGATGACTGTGCCCTTGCCGACCTGGCCGAGGTCCGTTCCAACACTGGCGCCGACGATCGTCGTCAGGTCGCCGCCCGCGATCGGGGCGTCGAGCAGAGCCTTGCCGCTCACGCCGGTCACAGCCTGCTTGAAGGCGAACAGGTCCTCGTTGCTCAGCCGCCCGCCGGCGAAGCCGACCAGCGACGAGCCCGCGGCCTTGAAGGTCTCGGCCACGCGCGTGAGCGCCTCATCCCAGCTGGCCTCGACGAGCTTGCCGTCCTTGCGGATCAGCGGGGCCGTCAGACGCTTGGGCGACTCGACGAAGTGGTAGCCGAAGCGACCCTTGTCGCACATCCAGATCTCGTTGACCTGCTCGTTCTGGCGCGGCATGGCGCGCTTGATGACGCTGCGACCGCCGCTCTTGGCCTCGCGGCGCGTGTTGAACGTGGTGTTGCAGCCGACCGGGCAGTGGTTGCAGATCGAGGCCGAGCTGGTCAGCTCCCACGGGCGGGCCGCAAAGCGGAAGTCCGCGGTGGTCAGCGCGCCGACCGGGCAGATGTCGGTGGTGTTGCCCGAGAACTTGCTGTCGAATCCGGGCTCGCTGAAGGTCGCGATCTCGATTCTCCGACCTCGCTGATAGAACCCAAGCACATGGTCGTCAGCGATCTCGTCGCAGAAGCGCGTGCAGCGCGCGCACTGGATGCAACGCTCGCGGTCGAGGAAGATCAGGGCGTCGTCGGGCCCGCCGAGCGGGACATGCTTGTCGTTCTTCTGCTTCTCTTCGAAGATGAAGCGGCTCTTGCCGGGGCCGTGGCGCAGGGTCAGGTTCTGCAGCGGACACTCGCCGCCCTTGTCGCAGATCGGGCAGTCGAGCGGGTGCGACGTCAGCAGGAACTCGATGATGTCGTCGCGGGCGTCGGTCACCTTCTGACTGGCGCCGACCACGACCATGCCGGGCTCGACCGGCGTCGTGCAGGCCGTCTCGAGCTTGGGGCCGAAGCCGATCTTGGGCTGGCCGGCCTCATCGACGACAACCTGGCCTGTGGCGCGGTCCTTCTGGACACGGCCAACCTCGACCAGACACATGCGGCACATGCCGACGGGCTTCAGCTTCGGGTGATAGCAGAAGACCGGGATGTCGTTGTCGATCTTTTTGGCGGCGTCGACGATCAGCGTGCCCTTCGGCACCGCAACCGAAACGCCGTCGATGGTGAGAGTGACAAGGTCGGCCATAAGATTTCTGATTGCCGATTGTTGAGTGCTGATTGCTGATTGGTGCTCAATCAGCAATCAGCACTCAACAATCAGAAATATCTAGTCTCCAGCGGCAGGCACGGCTTTCTTAGGAGCCGGCTTGGGAGCCGAATCCTGTGTGTGTGCGTCGAAATCGGCGCGGAAGGCCTTGAGCGAGGCCAGCACGGGCGTGATCGCGAACTCGCCGAGCGGGCACAGGCATTTGTTCTGGATCTGGCCCGCAACGTTCTGCAGCAGATCGATGTCGGCCTTGACCGCCGCGCCCTTGTTGATGCGCTCAAGGATGTTGAGCATCCAGTACGTGCCCTCACGGCACGGCGTGCATTTGCCACAACTCTCATGCTTGAAGAAACGCGTCGTCTTCAGCATCACCCACGCGAGGTCGACCGTCTCGTCGAGCACAATCACGGACGCCGAGCCGAGCATGGCGCCCTTGGCGGCCACCGACTCGTAGTCGAGCGGCGTGTCGAGCAGGGCGTCGTCCACCTTCAGCACCACCGAAGCGGCGCCCGAGAGCATCACGGCCTTGAAGCCCTTGCCGTCGCGGATGCCGCCGCCGTGGGTGTAGATCAACTCGCGCAGGGTTGTGCCCAGCGGCAGTTCGACCACGCCCGGCTTCTGGATGTGCCCCGAGAGGCAGAACACCTTGGTGCCCGGGCTCTTCTCGGTGCCGTTCACGCGATAGGCCGCCGCGCCGTTCTGGATGATGTACGGCACGTTGGTCAGGGTCTCGGCGTTGTTGACGACCGTGGGTTTGGCGTACAGGCCCTTATCGGCCGGGAACGGCGGGCGCAGCCGCGGCTGGCCGAGCCTGCCCTCGATGCTCTCGAGCAGCGCGCTCTCCTCGCCGCAGATGTAAGCTCCCGCGCCGCGATGATGATAGAAATCGAGCCTGAACTCGGTCCCGAGGATCTTCTCGCCAAGGTAGCCGCGCTCGTACAGCTTGGCCACGCAACTCTCGAGGAACGAGACAAGATCCCAATACTCGCCGCGGACGTAGTTGTAGATCGTGTTGGCCTGCGAGGCGTAGGCCGTGATCATCGCGCCTTCCAGGAACTGGAAGGGGTTGTTGGTCATGATGTCGCGGTCTTTAAACGTCCCAGGCTCCGACTCGTCGGAGTTGACCACGACGTAGCGCGGGAACGAGTCCTTGGTCAGGAAACTCCACTTCATGCCGGCCGGGAAGCCGGCGCCGCCACGGCCGCGCAGGCCCGCGTTCTTGACCTCGTCGATCACCTGCTGCGGCGTCATCGTCGTGACGGCCTTCTTGAAGGCCTCGAAGCCGCCGTGCTTCAGATAGACGTCGAGATCCTTGATGTTCTCAACGTCGCGATGTCGCAGGAGGATGTGTTTGCCCTGATCCATCTTCACCCCAACGAATTGTTGATTGATGATTTCTGATTGCTGATTGGCGGCCAATCAGCAATCAGAAATCATCAATCAACAATCACTGTCCCTTGAGCCCTTCCAAAATCCCAACCGCCTCGTTGACCGTCATCGGCTGGTCGGGCTTGCTCTCATGGAAGTGGATGCCCGTGGCATCCTGCACCTGGAAGCACGGCGCCCTGTCGCAGGCGCCGATGCACATGACGTGTTCAACCGTGAACTCGCCGTCGGCCGTGGTCTGATCGAATTTGCTCAGGCCGAGGCGACCGAGGAACTCGGCGGCCCAGGCATCGGCGCCGCGCAGGGCGCAGGGCAGGTCGGTGCAGATCTGCACCCGCCGCTTGCCACCCTTGTGGTCGTGATAGAGCGTGTAGAAGCCGACCACACCGGCCACGTCGGTCGCGGCCACGCCCGTGATCGCGCCGACCTCGTCGATGGCCTCCTGCGAGAGATAGCCGTACTCGCTCTGGGCCAGATACAACAGCGGCATCACCGCCGAACGCCGGCGCTCGGCCGGGTAGCGGTTGAGGATCTCGGTGATCTCGGAAGCGTACTTGTCTGTAAGCATTGGTTATTGGCTATTGGTTATTGGCTATTGTGTCTTCAATAGCCAATCACTCAATGAATTACCTGTCCACGTCCCCGAGCACGATGTCGATCGAGCCGATGACACCGACGACGTCGGCGATGAAGTGGCCCTTGGTCATCAACGGCAGCGCCTGCAGGTTGATGAACGACGGCGTGCGGAAGTGCACGCGGTGCGGCTTCGGCCCGCCGTTGCCGGCCAGGAAGACGCCCAGTTCGCCGCGCGGCGACTCGGTGGCCGCGTACACCTGGCCGACCGGCGCCGGGAAGCCCTCGGTCCACAACTTGAAGTGGTGGATCAGCGCCTCCATGCTGCGGCCGATCTCGGCCCGCGGCGGCGGCGCCACCTTGCGGTCGTCGGTGATGACGGGCGCGCCGGCCAGTTTCTTCAGCCGGTCGACGGCCTGGCGCACGATCTTGAGCGACTCGCGCATCTCGAGCATGCGCACCCAGTAGCGGTCGTAGACGTCGCCGTGCTGACCGACCGGCACGTCGAACGTGTAGGTCTCGTAGCCCGAGTACGGCATGAGCTTGCGGATGTCGAGCGGCACGCCCGAGCCGCGCAGCGAGCCGCCGGTCAGGCCCCAATCCAGCGCCTGCTCGCCGCTGATCACGCCGACGCCCTGCGTGCGGTCGATCCAGATCGGGTTGTTGCGCGTCATCGCCTCGTAGTCGTCGAGGTGCGGCGGCAGATATTCGAGGAAGGCCTCGACCTTCTCGATGAAGGTCGGCGTGACGTCGCGCCACAGACCGCCCGGCCTGAAGTACGAGGTCATCATGCGCTGGCCGGAGACGTCTTCGAAGATCTCGAGGATGTGCTCGCGTTCGCGCACGCACCAGAAGAGCATCGATTGGATGGCGATGTCGAGCGTGTGGGTGCCGAGCCAGATCAGGTGCGAGGCGATGCGCTGCAGTTCGGCCAGGATGACGCGGATCACCTGGGCGCGCTCGGGCACCGTCGTGCCCATGAGTTTCTCGACCGCCAGACAGTACGTCAGGTTGTTACCCATGTTGTTCAGGTAATCCAGACGGTCTGTCATGACCAGGGCCTTGGTGAAGGTCTTGGCCTCCATGTTCTTCTCGATGCCGGTGTGCAGGAAGCCCACGTCGGGCACCGTGTTGACCAGGATCTCGCCGTCGAGCTCGACGATCAGGCGCAGCACGCCGTGGGTCGACGGGTGCTGGGGGCCCATGTTGAGCACCATCGTCTCGCCGGTCAACGCGCGCGGCGAGAAGAGATGCTTGAGCTCGTCGAGTGTGGCTTCGAGGAGTTGCGGGTTGTTGGTCATATGAGCGGTCAGCTGTTAGCGATCAGCTCACAGCGATCAGCATGACGCTGACGGCTGATCGCTGATTGCTGACGGCTTCACTCCTTCGCATACGGCTTCTTCTGATCGATCGAGTCGTAGTTGAACGTGAACTGGACCTCTTCGTAGCCCAGCGGATAGTCTTTGCGCAGCGGGTGGCCCTGCCAGTCGGACGGCATCAGGATGCGGCGCGGGTCAGGGTGGCCCGTGAACGTGATGCCGAACATGTCGAGCAACTCGCGCTCCTGCCAGTTCGCGGCCGGGTAGACCGTGGTGCAGGTCTCCAGGGTCGGCGTCTCGCCGCCGACGGCCGTCTTGATGCGCAAGCTTATCGGCTCGAGCAGGTTGCGGATCTGATAGCAGACCTTGAAGCGCGGCTCGTCGGGATAGTCGTCGTAGGCCGTCAGGTCGGCCAGGAAGCGATAGTTGAGGGCCGGCGTCTCGCGCAGATGGCGGAGCACGTCGACGACGCGCGCCGGCGACACAACGATGGTCGTTTCGCCGCGGAACGTCTCGACAGCCTCAATGGCGTCGCCGAATTTGGTTTTGAGCGCCTGCGTGGTTTGCTCGAGTGTCGTCATGAGTTACGCCCAGGTCTTGAGCTTTTCCTTCTTGACCTTTTCGTGCAGCGTCAGAACTCCGTAGATCAAGGCCTCGGGGCGCGGCGGGCAGCCGGAGACGTAGACGTCGACCGGCACGACCTCATCGACGCCCTGGACGATGGCGTAGTTGTTGAAGACGCCGCCGCACGACGCGCAATCGCCCATGGCGATGACCCACTTGGGATCGGGCATCTGGTCGTAGAGGCGGCGCACGACGGGCGCCATCTTGCGGCTGACGCGGCCGGCCACGATCATCAGGTCCGACTGGCGTGGCGAGGCGCGCATCAGTTCCATGCCAAAGCGCGACATGTCGTTCTGCGGCGCCGAGATCGCGCCGATCATCTCGATGGCGCAACAGGCCAGGCCGAACAGCATCGGCCACATCGAGCCGGTGCGGCCCCAGTTCACGGCCGTTTCAAGCGACGTCGTCACGACCCCCATGTTGCCGAGTTTTTGCTCAAGACCCATCGTTCTTTACCTCAGCATCCGGCGAGGCCTGCAGGGTCGACCTCGCTCTCGACTGCCTTTGTCGTACGGGCGACGCATGCGTCTCCCTATTCCCACTCGAACGCGCCCTTCCGCCAGGCCCAGAGATACCCGACCAGCAGGATGCCAATGAACACCAGCATCTGGACGAAGCCATACACGCCCAACTGCTGGAAGGTCACGGCCCAGGGCAGGAAGAAGACCACTTCGATGTCGAACAGGATGAAGAGCACCGCAATCAGGTAGAACCGGACGGGCATGCGACGGACCGACGGGCCCAGGGTGCGCATACCCGATTCATACGGGTCGAGCTTCTTGCGGGTGGGCCGATGCGGCCCGAAAACGGTTCCGATGACGGTGACCAAAATTGCCAACAAGACGGCAAGAGTCACCAGGACAGCGATAGGAAGATAGTCGTTTGGCATCGGTTTTCAGCAAATCACGCTGATCTGGCGGGTCTGCGAATTTTATCACAATCGCATTTCCGCCAGAAGGAGTATTCATACAATGAAACTAGAATTTGCCTGGGATACGCTCTGTCATGTTGCATTATTGACATAAAACAGCACAACAGAACATCAAAGCCCGGCGAGCAGGTCATCCTCGAGAGGTTCCGGCATCGGCAGGCCGTGGAGCGTCTCCGCCCAGATGAACCGCTCCACCCCGAACAACTGGCTGCGCTCAGGCTCCGGGATCGAGGTCGTGAAGGTCTTGGGCTCGCCGTTTTCGTCGAAATCGAACTGTGAGCGGTGGCAGGCCAGTGCGCGCAGCTTCAGGTCGAGATAGTCGCGGACGTCGATAAGGGTCGAAATCTGCTCGTCCGGGACGCCGACGAAGCCGAGCTGCTGGCCGCGGATGTCGGCCCGGCGATCGCGGAAGGCCGCCAGCTTCTCGCCGAAGCTGCGTGGCGTGGCGAAGTAGTAGAGTTTTCGCGGCGCTGCCGTGCTCATGGCCAGCCGGGCTTTGGCGACCGCGCGCGTCACGAAGGCGCTGACGGCGATGTGGTCGTGGTGGCCGTAGCCGCCAGCCGGGTCGTGGGTGATGACCACGTCGGGACGCAGCGCCAGGAAGAGGCCGAGGACTCGCTCAGCCGCTTCTTCGACAGGCACATGGTCGAGCTCACCGTCTTGCAGGCCGAGCACGATCGGGGGCTCGAGGCCGAGCGTGGCGCAGGAAGCCGCCAGTTCCTGCTGGCGGACCATGCCGAGGGTTTCGGGCGTGGCGGCGTCGTTCTTGATCTTGGCGTCGATGCCGTCGCCGCGCGTCGAACACACAACAATAACGCGATGCCCGGCGGCTTTGTAGCGCGCCAGGGTGCCGCCCGCCGAGAGTTCATCATCGGGATGGGCAACGATCGAGATCAGGGTCTTGGGCATAGCGCGCATTATACGCGCTCGACATCGGGGTACATTGGAACAAATCGGGAGTGTCTCGATGTACCCCGATGTCGCCGCCGCGATTACTTGCTAGCGCCTCAACGTTGGCAGCAACACTTGATAGAAGGGCACGTAGCTCTCTCCGGCCGAATAGCTGCCGTTACCGGCCCCCACGCCGCCGAGTGGGTTCAGCCCGGCATCGACGATGCTGTCGTCATCGACGAGGTCGAGGCGGATAGGGCCCTGGCCCTGGGCGCGCGTCACGGTCGCCAGGTACGTCGTGCCCGAACCGCTGACGCTGCTCAGGCTGCCGGCGGTCAGCACGAAGTCGCTCACGTCGACGCCTGTCACGGGCTCCGAGAACGTGATCCAGAACTGCACCTGCGTCAACGCGTTCGGCTCGGGGTCAGCCCGCACGATCGAACTCACCGACGGCGGCGTCGAGTCGGCCGGGATGCCATAGACGGCGATGCGATCGGCCTGGCTGATCACGACGCTGTTGTTGTTCACATCCAGGAACGGCCCACCGACGTACAGGTCGCTGCCGGAACTCGCGAGGGCCCAGACCGAGTCTGAGAGCGCGCCACCGCCCGACCCGTTCGAGCCCAGGCCGTGCCAGGTCGTTCCATCCCAGCGAGCCACGTACGCGCCCGTCGAGTCGAACACACCCTGGTTGTTCAGGCTTGTGAAGTAGCCACCGGCATACAGATCGGTGCCGTTGACGGCGAACGTCATCACACGTTGATTGAGCGAACCGGCGCCGCTGCCGTTGCCACCCAGCGCGGACCAGTGTGCGCCGTCCCATCTGGCCACGTAATCGGCCTCGGGCACAGCCACTGCGCCGTCATACACCGTTGTGAAGTTGCCGCCGGCGAAGATGTCGCTGCCGAGCCGGGCCAACGCCATGACCGTCGCGTTCAAAGCGCCGGTGGTCCCGCCGGGGCCGGCGCCGACCGCGCTCCAGTGTGAGCCATTCCAGCGCGCGATGTAGTCGACGTTCGACAGCGTGTTCAGGCCGTCGTGAACGTCGATGAAGCTACCGCCCACGATGACGTCGGTGCCATCCATCAACAGGGCATAGACGTAGTTGCCGAGCGAGCCGTTGCCGCCGCCGTTGTCGCCCAGGTTCGACCAGTTCACGCCATCCCATCGGGCAACGTAATCGGCGCTCCAGAGTTGTGTGCCGGCGTTGTCGACGTCGGTGAAAGCGCCGCCGACATAGAGATCCTGGCCGTTGAGCGCCATCGAGATGACCGTTCCATTCAACGAGCCGTTGCCGGCCGTGCCGGTGCCGACCGCGGACCAGTGCGAGCCATCCCACCTGGTCAGATAATCAGCCGCGTCGAGCACAGCCCCGCCGTCGTTGACGTTCGTGAAGCTGCCGCCGACGTACAGCACGCCGCCCGAGACGAGCAATGCGTCGACGTAGCCGTTCAACGAACCGTTTGGCGTGCCGGCGCCGTTGCCGCTCAACGCCGTGAAGGTGGACCCATCCCACCTGACGATGTAGTCGGCGGCCGTGAGACCGGCGGCGTTGAGGAAGTAGCCGCCAATGTACACGTTGGTGCCGTCGACTGCGATGGCGCCGACGGCATTGCCAAGAGCGCCGCCGGTTGCGCCCAGCTTTTCCCACTGGCCGGAGGCGGCCAGCGCGCCGAGGCTCACTGCGCTGCTGAAGCCGATCGCGGCATTCAGCGAGCTGTCAGCTTTCACTTGCTCGGCCAGGAGCTGCACGTGCGCTTCGGACCGAGGCGTAGCGCCCAGGGCCGGCGTGGCGGGCGTTATCGCGGCGAATATCAAAGGCAAGACCAGGAGAGTTCGAAGTAGTTTATTCATGGCGTCATTGATCGTTACGAACCACGACGAAGGAGCGGCAGATACACCCAGCGATTGCGCACGTCGTAGGTCTCGCCCGCCGAGAAGTTGCCATTTAGGTTGCCGGGGCCGCCCAGGGCGTTGAACGGATCGTCGCGGATCGAGTCGTCGTCGATCACGTCGAGGCGCAGCGTGCCCGAGCCTGTGCCCGTCGAGACCGTGACGGTGTAGCTCGTCCCTGAACCGCTGACTGATGTGACTGTCGCATTGCTCAGGCCATCGGCCGTCAAGACGAAGTCGGTGACGTCGACGTTGGACACCGATCTCGAGAACGTCACGAGGAAATTCACGGCATCGGCGCGGGTGGGATTCGGGTCAGCGCGGGTGATGCCACTGACCACCGGGTAGCCCCTGTCGATCGTGTAGACCTCGCCGGCCGTGAAGCTGCCGTTGCCGGCCCCGAAGCCCCCGAGCGGCTGCAGCGAGGCATCCAGGATGCTGTCGTCGTCAATCAGGTCTAGCCGCAACGTGCCCGAGGAGCCCGTGCCGACGTTCACCATGACGGTATAGGCCGAGCCCGAACCCCCCACCGAGTTGATCGAGGAGCCGGTGAGGCCCGTGGTCGTGATCGTGAAGTCGGCGGCGTCGACGCCGGTCACCGACTTCGAGAACTGCACTCCGAACTGCACGATGTCGCCGCCGATCGGGTTGATGTTGCCGCGCCCGACGACGTTGACGATGGGGGGCGGGGTCGTCACGCGCAGGCCGTACGTAGCGAGGAGATCGGCCTCCGGCACGATGGTCGTGCCGAGATTGCGAACGTCCTCGAAGTAACCGCCCGCCCACAGCTCCGTGCCGCGTAGCGCCAGCACGTTGACCGAGCCCGTCAGCGAGCCGTTCGTCTGGCCGTCGACGCCGAGCGGGGTCCAATCGGTGCCGTCCCAGCGGGCGACGTAATCGGCAGAGGGCAGGGTGACGCCCGCGTTGGAGGCGCTGGTGAAGTGGCCTCCGATATACACGTCCGATCCATCGACCACAATGGATTCGACTCCGCTGTTCAGCTCCGGCCCGCCGGCGCCAATCGGAGACCAATGAGCGCCATCCCACATGGCCACGAATTTCGCGTCAAGATGCAGCACGCCATAGTCATTTGCGCGGGTGAAGCCGCCACCGACATAGACGGTCGTGCCCGCGACACCAATGGCGAAGACCGCATCGTTCAAGGCGCCGCCGCCCGCCCCGTCATCACCCAGCGCGGCCCAATGCGTGCCGTCCCAGGCCGTTATGTAGTCCGCGGCCCCGAGGACGGCGCCGCCGTCGTTGACATCGGTGAAGGTCCCGCCGACGTACAGCTTGGAGCCGCTGACGGCCAGGGCGCGCACCACGCCGTTGCCAATGGCGCCATCGCCCGCGCCGTTGCTGCCGACCGCCGACCAGTGCGTGCCGTCCCAGCGGGCAAGCCGGTCGGCGGCGGTCAGGACCACGCCGTTGTCGTTGACGTCCGTGAAGTTGCCGCCGACATACAACGTCGTCCCGCTGACCGCCAGAGCGCCCACATACACATATCCGGAGATCGAGCCGTCGCCTTCGCCGTTGCTGCTCAGCGCCGACCAGTGGGTGCCGTCCCAGCGGGCGATTTTATCGGCGGCCGTGAGCGTCGTGCCGTTGTCGTTGACGTTGCTGAAGCTGCCACTGACGTACAGATCGGTGCCGATCATGGCCAGGCCGTTCACGTAGGAGTTCAACGAGCCATTTCCGCTGCCGTCACTACTGAGGGCCGACCAGTTGGCGCCATCCCATTTGGCGACGTAATCGGCTTCGGGGATGTTGATACCGTGGTTCGATACATCGGTGAAGTAGCCGCCGACGTACACATCCGTGCCGTTGACCAGGATCGCATCGACCCGGCTTCCCCCGTAGCCGTTGGCCATGGGGCCGTTGGAGACGTTGCCGAGGGCCGACCAGTGTGTGCCGTTCCAGGCGGCGATGTGATCCGCACCGGGGAGGACGCTCCCGGCGTCGTTCGGGTCGAAGAAGTAGCCGCCGGTCAGAAGCGTGCTGCCCAACAGGGCAAAGGCATTCACAGAGCCGCCGCCCTTGCCGGTGAAGGATCCATTGCCTGAGCCGTTTGAGCCGAGGGCGGACCAGCTGGCGCCGTCCCACTTCGTCACATAATCGGCCGTGGGCAGAGCTGTGCCGTTGTTGTTGACGTTCGTGAAGGAGCCGCCCACATAGAGATCGGTGCCGTTCACCCACACCTTACTCACAGCGCCCGAGAGCGCCCCGTTCCCGGCGCCATTGCTGCCCAGCGCCGACCAGTTTGTGCCGTCCCATCGGGCGATGTAATCGGCCGCCGTCAGGACGACGCCGTTGTCGTTCACGTTGGTGAACGTGCCGCCCACGTAGAGCATGCTCCCGCTTAACGCCAGGGTCGTGACCAAGTACCCGACCGAGCCTTTGCCGGCACCGTTGCTGCTGAGCGACGACCAATTCGTGCCATCCCATTTGGCGATGTAGTCCGCGGCGGTGAGGACTGAGCCGTTGTGGTTGACGTCAAAGAAGGCGCCGCCGACGTAGACGGTGCTGCCGCTGGCCGCCAGGGCCTTCACGTAGGAGTTCAGCGATCCGCCGCCGGCGCCATTGCTGCCGAGCGCCGACCAGTTCGTGCCGTCCCATTTGGCGATGTAGTCCGCGGCAGTGAGGACTGAGCCATTGTTGTTGACGTCGGTGAACGAGCCCCCGAGGTAGACATCCGTGCCGCTGATCGCGATGGCGTACACGGTCTGGTTAAGCGCCGGGCCGCCGGCGCCGTTGCTCCCCAGGCCCGACCAATGTGAACCATCCCACACCGCCAGGAATCCGGCGTTGCTGACGGACACGGCGCCGTCGTACGTATTGTAGAAATATCCTCCGACGTACAACTTGCCGCTCGAAAACGCGAGGGCATACACGTTACCCACCACGGCACCATCGCTGTTGCCATTGCTGCTCAGCGCGCCCCAGCTGGTACCGTCCCAGGTGGCGACGTAGTCGGCCTCAGGGATGTTGCCCGCGTTTCGGAACTGACCGCCGACGTAGGCCACGCCGTTGTTGACGACGATCGCGGTCACGCTATCGTCGATCGCACCGGCGCCCTGGCCGACGCCGGCCCATTCACCGAGCGCCGCGGCCATCGGGCCGTCGGGTGCGTCGTCCGTCTGAGCCTGACCGAACACCGGGCCGCGAGCGGGATCGAGGCTGACGTTCCAGCCCGCGAGATCGAGCGAGCCGGTCGAAGCCGAGGTGAGGGCAAGCGTGCCATCGACGTTCAACATCCCTGCCGGCGAAACACCGCGCGCCGCCTCAGCCGCGGCGGGCTGGCGTGCGGGCGGCTGGGCCTGGACCGGAACGGCGAGACCGGGAGCGCCAAGGCTGAAGACAAACGCCAGGACCAGTCGAATGAGTGCAGCTTTCATGTCGATATACCCGTGAGAAATGCGGTTAGAGAGGCTGGATCCGTTCCCAGCCGTCGGCGTGAGCGAGTTGGTCGAGGTCGTGGGGATCCGCGATGCGGAGTTCGACATGGCCGCAGCGAGCGCAGACGTAGGTGTCGACCCGCAACGTGCGCGGATGACGGCCGGCCAGGACCTCGACGACGGCGTTGAAGCTTCCGGCGCTCAGGCCTTCGCCTTCGGTTGCCAGGCCGTGATAAACCTCGGCCGCCTGACAGTTCGGACAGACACCGTGATGCATCATCTTCTTCTTAGGTTCCGTGAAGTAGAATGGGCGCGTTGCGCAGCCACTCCCCCGTTTCGCGATCAGTCTATGCGACGGCCGCTGGCAAAAGTTGATATTTCTTGCGGATGTCCATGCCTGCTTCAAGCATCGTGTCTGACCCGCTTGCGTTATCGACGTTCGGGGAATTGCTCCGTTATGTCCGTCGTCGGGCGCGCCTGACGCAACGCGACCTCGGCATCGCCGTCGGCTACAGTGAAAGCCACATCAATCGCTTCGAGAAGAACAAGCACCTGCCCGATCCGGCGACGGTTGCTGCGCTGTTCGTGCCGGCGCTCGACCTCGTTCGCGAGCCACAGCTGGCGGCGCGCCTGATCGAGTTGGCGTCACCGTCGGCGCCCACCTCGGTCGAGGTTGCGCCGCCCGATGAGCCGATCCCACAACCTGCGCCGCACGAGGTTGCCCGGCTCGAGTTGCTCGCTCGTTTGAGAAAGCGCCTGATCGACGAACGCTGCGTGGCACTTGTCGGATTGCCCGGCGTCGGCAAGACCACACTGGCGAGCGCCATCGCGCGCGAGTTCGAGGCGCGTCAGCCGGTATTCTGGCTGACTCTCACCAGCGGGATTACGACCTCGGCGGACGCGATCCTGCTCGCGCTGGCCAACTTCCTTGCCGGGTTGGGCCATGACTTCCTCAAGCCGCTGACGACTCGCCCGATCGGCATGCGTGACGAGCTCCCGCTTGATCGACGCGTGATCCTCATCGGCCAGGCCGTTGGGCGACAGCCACTGCTCATCTGCATCGACAACGCAGAACTCATCCGCCAGGAGGAAACCGTCTTCCAGGTGCTCCAGCACCTGATGTCGACCACGGCCGCTCGCTTCCTGTTCACGACCCGCGAAAGCCTGCCATTGACCGTCGTGGCCGAGATCCCGATCGTCGGGCTCGAGCCGGCCGAGAGCCTCGCCCTGATCCACCAGAGCGGCGGGCTGGCCTTGAGCGCGAGTCAGGCGCAGCGCCTGATGGAGAAGACCGCCGGCAGCCCGATGCTGCTGCGCCTTGCGCTGGGCAAGCTGACGGAGCCTTTGCTGGACGTCGAGATCACGCTGGCTCACCTCGAGACCCAACCCACCATTGCAGCCTACCTGCTGCGCACCTTGCGCGATCAGATGGCGCCCGCGGCCTGGCGGTTGCTCTGCCTGCTCTCGGTCTTCAACCAGACGACCGACCTGTATGACGCGCGGCTCGATGCCATCGCGCTCGACCTGGGCGAGACGGTCTCCCTCGGTGACGCCATCCGTGAACTGCAGCGCCGGCAATTGATCGACGACGCGACCCGGGCGCGGCTACACCCGCTGGTGCGCGACTTCGTCTATCGGGTCCTCGAAGAAGATCCGGCGCGCGCTCAACGGCTCCATCGGCTGGCGGGCGACTGGCTCATGCTCGAGCCCAAGGATCCGCAGGGCGCGGCCCGTCATTACGCCCTTGCGGGTCTGCTCGAGCTTGCGATCGATGCCATCGAAGAGCATCAGTCGCTCCTCACAGTCCAGGGGAAAGCGGCTCAAACGGTGAGCGTATTGGATCAGATCTTGAGCGAGATCAGGTCCTCTCACGGCGACGGCGCTGATCTTCGCAGGCGGGCTCTGACCTTGCGCGGCATCTTGTTGCGAGGAACTCTGCGCGTGGAAGAAGGCGAGGCGAATCTGCGCGAGGCATTGAGCCTTGCCGTTGCGCCCGCGGTGCGCGCCAGCATCTCCGCCGAACTCGCCGAGATCCTGAGCCAGCGCTACAGATTTCAGGAACTGTTCGAGTTGATGGAGGCTGTGAACCAGGATCTGGCGGTCGACGATCGCCTGTTGCGCGCGCGCTTCAAGTCACTGGCGGTCGGCGCCCACTCCAGCCTTGGCCAGCCCGACGCCGCGCGACAGGCCGCTGCTGACGCTCTGGCGCTCACCACCTCATTGCCGCCACGCGTCACAAGCCTCATCCGCTCACGGACCCATATTGAACTGGCCAACGTGGCGCGCATCCAGCTGGATACGGCCGAGGCCATGCGCCAGGCGCAGGCCGCCGTCGCTGCGGCCCGAGATGGCGATCTGGCGCGCGCGATGTATCTTCACCAGGCGTTCGTCGGCGGCCTGTATTTCGACCTTGGCAACCTTGAGGCTTCGTTTCGGCAACGTCAGGAGGCGCTCGACGGCCTGCTTGCGATCGGCGACATCCACAGCGCAGCGTACATTTTGACCTACCTGGCCGACATCCATCACGTGCAACTGGAACAGGCGCGGGCGATCGAAGAACTCACCCGGGCGAGCGACATCTTCCGCACCGTGAACGACCTGCGCGGCCTGGCAAGTTCAGAGAGCCCGCGCGCCGGCGAGTTACTCTGGCAGGGGCAGACCACAGCGGCTCGACAGGTGGTCGACCAGTTGCTTGTCGAGACCGAAGGGAAATCCACCGAACGCACGTGGGGTTACCGTCTGAACAAGCGGGCGATGATCCAGCTCGTGCAGGGCGAAACCGACGCCGCGTTGGCCACGTTGGAGCGCGCGCTGGCCCTCCCGTCAGTGAAGACCTACCCCATGCTGCGTTTCGAGTTGTATACGACGCTGGCCGTTGCGCAAATCGCCATGGGGAGGCTCGACCTCGCCAGTGACGCGCTGGTGACAGAGCCGAAAATGGAAGGCCTGAGCCGGTGGGCCGAGTTCGAGCGTGATCTGGTGGATGGCTATCGATTGCTCTTCAGTGGAGATGTCGCGGCAGCCCGCGCCGTCGCCACGAGGCTGGAGCCCCAGGTGGCACCGTTTGTCATGTACCGCGAGCTCACTCTTCGTCTGTGCAGCGCCACTGATGGCTCCACGGCGCCCGACCAGGTGCCTGCTCTCCTGTGGGTCGGAGCGGCCCCGCTGTCGGCCTGAGCGCTCAAGCCCGACGCAACGATCGCGAGACGAGCAGTGCGGTCGGCACAGACCCGATCAGCAGAGTGATGCCCTCGATCACGCTGTGCAGCACAACGCCGGAGAGGATGCTGAAAGCCAACGTGCCGAGATCCTCGACGCCGAGCGAAACTCCTCGGGATTGATAGACCAATGTCAGACTGATCGCGGTCCAGCAGATACCGACGATCGTGGCAACCACCAGATAGATCACGGCCGTCATCCCGGCTCCTCCTATCGCTTCCGATGTATCGAGTGGCGCACGTCGTGATGCCAGCCAGACATAGGCCGCGCCGATCACGACCCCATAGACCAACCCTTGCAGACACGCGACGACGCTGTTGATGGCCAGCATGAAACCGGCAGCGCTCGAGGCGGAATTCTCCTGCGCGAAAGCCGCAAACATCGTTGAGGTAACGAAGTTGAGCAGAGTAGCGACGACCAGACCCACCACCATCATGACAATCACCACGCTCACGGCTGAGCGCCAATCGATGCGGGAAACCATAGCTCCTCCTGCCGGGGCGTCGATCAAAACAAAAGCGCTGCATGCGCTGGATCATCGATCCGAATGCGCATGCAGCGCGTGCGATCCATAACGATGTTTCGCCGGCGCGTCAGGCGAGATAGTCGCGCAGGGCCCGCGAGCGGGTTGGGTGGCGGAGCTTGCGCAGCGCCTTGGCCTCGATCTGACGGATGCGCTCGCGCGTCACATGGAAATACTGGCCGACCTCTTCGAGTGTGTGGTCCTGGCCATCCTTCAACCCGAAGCGCATCTCGAGCACTTCGCGCTCACGATCGGTGAGCACCGACAGCGCGCTACGCACCTGTTCGCGGAGCAACTGCTGCGACGCGGCTTCGGCCGGCGCCGGCATGCTCTCATCTTCGATGAAGTCGCCGAGCAGCGACGACTCCTCCTGGCCGACCGGCGTCTCGAGGCTCATCGGCTCCTGCGCGATGCGCAGGATGCGGCGCACCTTGACCGCCGCGCGACGCCACTGCCGATCCATCGTCGGGTCGAGCCGTTCGCCGGCGCGCACCGAGGTGCGGATCGCCTGTGTCTCTTCGGGCGTGAGCAGATCGAGTTCGAGCGCGATCTCTTCCGACGTGGGCTCGCGGCCGAGCTCCTGCTGGAGCTGGCGCTGCGTGCGCATCAACCGGTTGATCGTCTCGACCATGTGCACGGGGATGCGGATCGTGCGGGCCTGGTCCGCGATCGCACGCGTGATCGCCTGGCGGATCCACCACGTCGCGTAGGTGCTGAACTTGAAGCCCTTGGTCGGGTCGTACTTCTCAACGGCGCGCAGCAGGCCGATGTTGCCTTCCTGGATCAGGTCCAGGAACGTGATGCCGCGCCCGATGTAGCGCTTGGCGACGCTCACCACGAGCCGCAGGTTCGAGCGGATCAGCAGGCGACTGGCTTCTTCGCTGCGGATCGTCACGCGGTCGAAGTTTTCGGCAATCGCCTTCTCGTCGGGCAGCCAGGTTGTCAGCGTGCGGCGCTGCGGCAGCACAGGCTTGACCTTCTTCTTCTCGAAGAACTCACGCAGTTTGGCGATGACTTCATCCGGCTGCAGATAGAGACAGATCAGGGCCGTGAATGAACGCTGCGCCACAGCATCCCAGTTGGGATCGCGGCCCCACTTGCCGCTCTGCCCGACCCAGGCGCGCAACGCAGAGGGACGCGCCGCCGAGAGCTCGCCGCGCAGGCCGTCGGCTTCGTTGAGCCAGGCCAGCAGATCGGGCGACGACAGCTTGTGCGTGCGGGCGTCTTGCTCGAGCTTGTCCCAGTGGTCTTCGAGGATCTCGTAGATCTCGATGCACAGGGCGGCGTGCGTGAGCGGCCGCTTGACCTTTGGCGAAGGCGCCTTGGCCAGCAGGCGTTGCAGTTGTTGATAGGCGAGCATGCGCGCCGACAACCAGATCTCGCGGTCGGCGTCGAGGAGCGGCGTCTGGCCGATCTCCTTGAGGTACATGCGAACCGGGTCGTCGGCGAGCTCGGTCAACGAGACGGCGTCCGACTCGAGGCCCTCTTCCTCGATCTCCTCGAGGTCTTCCTCGTCGGGCTCCTCGGTCTCCGTGCCGTCGTCGAGATCGAGATCCTCGAGCTCGATCCGGCTGCCTTCGCTCTCGCCGGATGCTGTCGTCTCGATCTCGTCCGAGGCGTCGGTTTCGGCGATGGCGTCGTCGTCGCCCAGGTTCAGTTCGGCGTCGTCCAGATCGTCTGGCTGTTGGCGTTTGGGCATAGCTCCCAAGTATCACACATCTAGGAACGAGATGGACCGGCGGTTGCGCCCGTCCGGGCGCGTGTCAAAGCTCCGGGCGCCAACGCGCGGTCCACGCGCGCCAGCTCCCCTGACCGTTCGACCACTTCGCGACTGTAGGCGTCAACCAGGTCGGCGTCGCCCTGTTCTCGCGCGGCTTCCAGCAAGAAACGCGCCTCGCTGCAGCGCACATGGACGGATTGCCTCCGCAGCCGCAGGGCCGCCCCGAGCAAGGCTTCCTCAGCCTTTCCGGCGCGCGCCTCACTCACCTCGATCGGGGCGTTCATCAAGCCCTCCAAGGTCGGGAGCAAGGGTTCGGCAAGGTGCGCGCGGACAAAGGTCGGCAGATCCTCCTCGACCTGGGCGAGCGCATCGGCAAGCTGAGAGAAGACCAGTTGCAGCTCGGTGTCAGCGAAATCGTCGGTTGAAAGTTTACCAAGCCCGAGGTCTTTAAGGGCCCGGTCGACCCGATACACGTTGTCGGGCTCGCGCAGCAACGCGCCCAGGACGTGGGCTTCGAGTTTCGGCGCGACGACGCGCGGGCCTTTAGGCGGCAGGCGTCGGGCGTCAGGCGTGGAGGGGCGGCCCTTGTGGCCGCCATCGGGCATGGTTGGCCGGGCGCCGACAAGCGGCGCCCCTCCACGCCTCGCCAACACACTCACGTCGACCTTCAACAGCCGCGCCAACTTCTGTCGGTACGCGTCGCGCTCGATGGCATCGGCGACATCCTCGATGTACGGGATGACGGCGTTGGCGACCTCGACCTTGACCTTGGCGTCCTCGAGATCCTTGCCGCGCGCGACGACGCGCATGACGTACTCGACCACCGGCTCGGCCTCGGCCGCGCGCCGGGTCCAGTCATCGGGGTCGCGGTTGATGACGTCGTCGGGGTCCTCGCCATCGGGCAGCGTCATCACGCGGATGTCGACGCCCAGGCGGGCTTCCTGTTTGATCAGGCCATGCGGATCGAAACCGACTTCGTCTTCGCGTTCGAGCGCCTCGCGCGCGACGCTCAGGCCGCGCAGCGTGGCCTTGTCGCCGGCCTCGTCGGCGTCGAGCGCCAGGAGGATGCGCTTGGCGTGCTTCTTGATCAGACGCAGCTGGTGCTCGGTCAGGGCCGTGCCCTGAGACGAGACGACGTTGCTGAAGCCGGCCTGATGGGCCGCGATCACGTCGAGGTTGCCCTCGACCACGATCGCCTCGTTGGTCTCGCGCATCGGTTTGCGCGCAAGGTGCAGGCCGAAGACCGTGCGGCCTTTGTCGAACAGGGCCGTGGTCGGGCTGTTCATGAACTTCGGCAGAGCGTCGGGCTTGAGCGCGCGCGCCTGGAAGCCCGTCATGCGGCCGAGTTCGTCGCGCACCGGGATCATCAATCGGTCGCGGAAGCGGTCGAAGAGCTTGCCGCCTTCCTTCTCGATGATCAGGCCCGCGCCGCGCAGGTCGTCGAGCGTGTAGCCTTTGGATTGCAGGTACTTGAGGCCCGCGTCCCAGCTGTCGAGGCTGTAGCCGAGCTCGAACATCTCGACCGCGGTCTGGCCGAGGCCGCGGCCGGCCAGATGCTGGCGGGCATGCTCGGCCTGGCTCGCGTTGAGCAGCAGGTGGTGATAGTAGACGGCCGCGCTCTGAAGCACGTCGCGCTGTCGGCTGAGGTTGTCATCCTGCTCGGCCTGATCGCGGGTGCGCGGCTTGAGCTCGACGCCCGCGAGCGTGGCCAATTGCTGAAGCGCGCCCGAGAAGTCGAGGCCGTCGCGCTTCATCACGAACTTGAAGATGTCGCCGCCCTCGTTGCACTGACCAAAGCAGCGCCACGTGCCGGTGTCGGCCCAGACGACGAACGATGGCGTGAAATTCTTGTGGGCGTGGAACGGACACAGGCCGGTATAGGTGCGGCCAGAGCGTCGCAACTTCACCGTTTGAGAGATGATATCCACCGCATCGATGCGGGCTTTGATCTCTTCTGTGACCGACATCGACTCTCGAGGAGGATGAACACCGACGGATGACGAATACGGATTGTAACAAAGAAATCGGGAGTGCCCCGATGTGTCCCGATGGCGAACGCGACGCGTCCGACATCGGGACACATCGGGGCACTCCCGAAGTCTTAGAAACCCTCAACCTTGCTGAGGTCCGCCAACCCCGACGCTAACGTCGCGACTCGGCCAAGCAGCGCCAACCGATTGGCGCGCACCGCCGGATCCTGATCCATGACCATGACCTTGTCGAAGAAGGTGTTGATCGCGGGCACGGCCGGGCTGAGCGCCTGGGCGAACGCCGCGAAACTCACTGCCGGCTTGAACGCCGCAGTGGCCTCAGCCAGCGCGCCCTCGGCCGGGTCGCTCAGCCGCGCGCTGTCAACCACGCTCGCGGCGCCTTCTGCTCCACGCAGAATGCGCGCGCAGCGAGCGTAGGCCGCCAGCAGCATCGGCCATTCCTCGCGCTTGACCCAGCCATCGAGATCCTTGAGCGCCGCGGCAGCCGCGGCCGGGTTGTTGCCGCGCTCGGCCAGCACTGCGTCGACCAGGTCGTACCGGTAGCCCATCTCGAGAAACTGCCCGCGCAGACGCCCGGCCAGGAAGGCCAACACCTCGGCGATCACGCCCGCTCCGCCTGGCGCCGTCGCAGGGAGCAGATCGGCGGCCGCCTGAACGGCGGCACGCAGATCGAAGCCGAGCTTGTGCTCGATCAGGATCTGGTTGACGCTCAGGGCCGCGCGGCGCAAGCCGAACGGATCGGCCGAACCGGTCGGGGCCAGGCCGGCCGCGAACAGGCCGGTCAACGAGTCGAGCCGGTCGGCGAGTGCGACGACGATGCCGGGCCTGCTCTCCGGGAGCCCGTACTGCTCGCGGATCGCCAGCGCGACCTCGGGCGTCTCGCCCGACGCCATGGCATATTCGTAGCCCATGATGCCCTGCAGCGATGTCATCTCGACGACCATCTGCGAGCCCAGGTCGGCCTTGGCCAACTTCGCGGCGCGCAAGGTCGTGACGCGATCGGCGTCGCTCAGGCCGAGGCGATCGGCGAGCACGGCCGACAGCAGTTCGATGCGGCCGGCCTTGTCGAGCATCGAGCCGAGTTTGGCCTGGAAGGTCAGCTTGCGCAGCCGCGGCAGGAAGTCCTCGAGCTTGAGCTTGCTGTCCTCGCGCAGGAAGAACGCGGCGTCAGCGAAGCGCGCACGGATGACCTGCTCGTTGCCGTCGCGCACCAGGTCGAGATGACGGGTGTCGCCGTTGCGCACCGCGATGAAGTGCGGCAGCAGCTTGCCATCTTTGGTCTGTACCGGGAAGTAGCGCTGATGCTTCTTCATCACAGCGATCAGCGCCTCGCGCGGCAGCACAAGCGACTCTTGCGCGAAGGAGCCGAGCAACGCGGTCGGGCGTTCAACGAGGTTGACGACTTCGTCGAGGACGTCGAGGTCGGCGATCACGCCGCCGGCCTCTTTGGCCAGTTTGCGCGCCTGACGCAGGATTGCGCCGCGACGCTTCTCGGGATCGACCTCGATCCTGGCCGAGGCCATCGACGCCAGATACGCGTCGGCGCTGGCCAGCGCAATCGGCTTGCTGCCCAACGGGCGCAGGCCGCGGCTCTCGCGACCGCTCTTCAGCCCACCGTACGCGAACGGCACGACGGCATCGCCGAGCAGCGCCACCACCCAGCGCACCGGCCGCGAGAACGCCGTCGGGTCGCCGGCCCGCCAGCGCATGGTCTTCTCGAACTTGAGGCCCGCGACGAGTTTCGGCAGCAGATCGGTGAGCACATCGAACGACGACCTGCCGCGCTCGCTGACGACGGCCACGACGTACTCGCCGCCGTCCATCGTGCGGCGTTCGAGCGCCGAGACCTCGACGCCGTTCGTGCGCGCGAAGCCTTCGGCCGCCGGGGTCGGCAAACCTTGAGCATCGAACGCACGCCCCGCCGGCGGCCCCTTCACGACCAGCTCGCGGTCGGGCTGGCGCTCGGCCACCTCGGCCACTAATAGCGCCAGACGGCGCGGCGTCGAGAACACGCGCACGTCGCCGTGCGTCAGCCGCGCCTCATCCAACAGCTTCGCGCCCAGCTCGGCCAGCTGCTTGTGCGCGCTGTCGACGTCGGCGGAGGGGAGTTCTTCGGTGCCGATTTCGAGGAGCAGCGTGGCTGCGACCGCTGACCGCTGACCGCTGACCGCAGAGTCACTTCCGACCTGAGCGTCTGCGGTCTGCCGTCCGCCATCCGCAGTCTCTTCCAACAACGGATACTCCTGCTCCTGCCTCTGCTTGAGATAGGCCTCGGAGACCTTGCGGGCCAGGCCGCGCATGCGGCCGAAGGCGGCCTGGCGCTCGGTGACGCCGATGGCGCCGCGCGCGTCGAGGACGTTGAAGGTGTGCGACATCTTGAGGATGTAGTCGTGCGCGGGCATCACAAGGCCGCGCGCGAGGCAGGCCTCGGCCTCGGCGTTGTAGCTGTCGTACAACGCGCGCAGGCGCTCGACGTCGGCGACCTCGAAGTAGTACGTGCTCTGCTCGCGCTCGTTGAGCAAATTGACGTCGCCGTACTTGATGCCGGGCGCCCACTGGATGTCGCGGAAGTTGTTGATCTTCTGCAGCGCGATGGCGATGCGCTCGAGGCCGTAGGTCAGTTCGACCGCCACCGGGTCGAGCGGGAAGCCGCCCGACTGTTGGAAGTACGTGAACTGCGTGATCTCCTGGCCGTCGAGCCAGACCTCCCAGCCGAGGCCCCACGCGCCGAGCGCCGGGCTCTCCCAGTTGTCCTCGACGAAGCGGATATCGTGCTCGCGTGGATCGATGCCGAGCGCCTCGAGCGACTGCAGGTAGAGCTCCTGCGGGTTGCCCGGATCCGGCTTGAGGATGACCTGGTACTGGTAGTGCTGTTGCAGGCGGTTCGGGTTGTCGCCATAGCGGCCGTCGTCGGGCCGGATCGACGGCTCGACATAGGCGATGTTCCACGGCTCAGGTCCGAGCACGCGCAGCACGGTGCCCGGGTTCATCGTACCGGCGCCGACCTCTGTGTGATGCGGCTGCCAGATCAGACAACCGCGCTCCGCCCAGAACTTCTCGAGCGTCAGGATGATGGATTGGAAGGTCAGCGGTGATTTCATACGGACTGTCTTGCCCCTTGCAGGTTGAACTCCCCATTTTACACTGGCTGATTTGGAAAGGAGTTTTTTGGCCGCGAATTTAGGGGATGGGGGGGAGGGGGGGGTGGTGGCCGGGCCCGGGGGG
>CAYZRP010000055.1:32206-39892 GCA_964480865.1 uncultured Anaerolineales bacterium
GTTTTTTGGCCGCGAATTTCGCGAATGACGCGAATGGTTGGTTGATCCCCTGACCAGCTAGATTCGGCAACTACCCAATTCGCGTCATTCGCGAAATTCGCGGCCAAAGAACCCCATAGCAAAACAACCTGCCAGGCTTTCGTTAACCCGTATGTCCGTGCCCAAATCGGAGGGCCGGAGTCGACTATCTGGCTATAATCGTTTTATGGCTCCCACGCACATCGGGCGATACGAAATTCGAGGCGAGTTGGGCCGCGGCGGCATGGCCACGGTCTACCACGGCTACGACCCGCGCTTCAAACGCGACGTGGCCATCAAGACCCTGCCGCGCGAGTTCCTGCACGACCCGGGCTTTCGGGCGCGCTTCGAGCGCGAGGCACAGACGATCGCCAGCCTCGAGCACCCAGCGATCGTTCCTGTGTACGACTTCGGCGAGGAGAACGACCAGCCCTTCATTGTCATGCGCCTGATGCCCGGCGGCTCGCTGGTGGATCGGCTCCGCCGCGGACCGCTGCCACTCAATGAGGCCGCGCGCATCCTCAGTATTCTGGCTCCGGCCCTCGACGAGGCCCACGCCCACGGCATCATCCACCGCGACCTGAAGCCCGGCAACATCCTCTTCGACGGGCGCGATCAACCGTATCTGTCGGACTTCGGGATCGCGAAGTTGACCGAGACCAGCGTGGCCTTCACGGCGACGGGCATCATCGGCACGCCGGCGTACATGAGCCCCGAGCAGGCCCGCGGCGATCGCGACATCGATGGCCGTAGCGACCTCTACGCGCTCGGCGCCATCCTCTTCGAAGCGCTCACCGGTCAGATGCCCTACCATGCCGACACGCCGATGGGCCTGGCGGTCAAGCACATCACCGAGCCGGTGCCGCGCATCCTGTCGGCCAACCCGCAATTGCCCGGCTCGACCGAGCGCGTGATCGCGCGCGCGATGGCCAAGGATCGTGCCGACCGCTATCCCACTGCGACGGCCATGGCCACTCAGCTGCAGACCGTGGCGTCTGGCGGATCGCTGCCCGATGCGCCGACACGCTCGGCCGTCGATCCTGCGCCGACGTCGCTGGGCGGCACGCTCGGCGGCGCGGCGATGGGCACGCCCAAGGTTGGCACGCAGGTACAGCCGGGCACGGGCAAAGCCGCGGGTGGTCGACCGGCCTGGCTGCTTGGGGTCGCCGCACTGGGTCTGGGCGGGCTCTGTCTGGTCACGCTCGTGGCGGCCGGCCTGCTGAGCGGCAACGCGCTTGGCTGGTTCCGCTCGAGCACGCCCACCAACATCGCGCAGGTCACGTTCACGCCGAACGCTTCGGCAACCTCTGAGGCCGTTGCCACCACTGCGGCGCCGACAGCCACTGAAGCGGCCCCCTCAGCGACGGTGGCTGTGCCGAGCGACACGCCGGCCGTGGCGGTCGCGACCGCCGGGCCGACCCAGGCGCCTCCGACGGCCACCGTCCAACCACCCTCCGTCACCCCTGTTCCACCGAGCCCGACGTCCACCTGGACACCGACCATGGCGTCCCCGACCGCGCCTACGCTCGTCGCGACCCTGGTCCTGCCGAAGTTTACGCTCGTGCCGATCCAGACGCTCGTCATCCCGGTCCTGCCGACGGTGACGAAGTCGGGGCGCACAGCCTACATCACCGGGATCACGATCGCGGGCGACGCCTATGCGGTCAGTTACGGGGTGAGCGGCTATACCCAGCAACTGCCGGGCAGCCACGTGCATTTCTTCTTTGATACGGTGCCGGTCTCGCAAGCCGGGGTGCCGGGCTCAGGGCCCTGGATTTTGTATGCGGGGCCGAGCCCGTTCACGGGCTACAAGCTCAGCGACAAACCGGGCGGCGCGACGCAGATGTGCATCCTCGTCGCCAACTCTGACCATTCGATCGAGCCTGGCACGGGCAACTGCTGGCCGCTTCCGTAAGAAGGCGGGAGTGCCCCGATGTATCCCGATGTCGAACGCGACGCGTTCGACATCGGGATACATCGGGGCACTCCCGCTTTCTTATTCATGCCCGGCTCGCAGCAACTGCTCGCCTACCGCACGCACCGCCGCACGCAACCCATGCGGCGACTTCACGGTGAACGGCATCGGCAACATCGCCAGTTCGCGCGCCAGCCAATCAAAGTTGTCTGTGGCGCCGCGCAGTCGGGCGCCTTCGCCGCGCGGCTCGAGCACGCCGAGCACCTTGCGCAGCGCCTGCTGGGCCACCGCCAGATCCGACTCGATCCAGACCTCGTAGGGATGTTCGCGCGGCAGGCGTGCCCACGACTCGTCGAGGTAGGCGACGACGTCGAACTCCGCCGGCCGTGTGAAGCGCTCACGCGTGACGTTCAGACGCTGGATGCGATCCAGCCGAAACGTCCGCGGCCCACGCCGCAAACTGCACCGCCCGACGACATACCAGTATGACTCACGGAACGCCAGGCCGTACGGGTCGACGTCGCGCTCGGTGATTTCGCCCGTCGCGGCCCGATATTGCAGACTGATCCGCTGACGCTCGTGGGCGGCACGGCTCAACTCGAACAGCACCGCCGCCGGGATCTGGGCGCGCGTCTCGCTGGCCTCCAGCGCCACTGTCTCACTGAAGGCGCGCACCCGTGCTCGCAACTCGTGCGGAAGCACGCGCTCGAGCTTGGCCCGCGCACTCTCCGAAGCCGCAGCACCCTCTGCCAGGCCGAGCCGTCGTGAACTGAGCAGGCCCACCGCCAGCGCCAGCGCTTCGTCGTTGTTGAACATCAACGGCGGAATGCGGTTGCCTTCCCCCCAGGTGTAGGCGCCGTTGCGCCCGCGCTCAGCCACGATCGGGATCCCGAGATCCTGCAGCATCGTGACGTAACGCCGCAGAGTTCGGCCATCGACCTCGAGCCGTCGGGCCAGCTCCTGACCGGTCATCCGGCCATGAACCTGAAGCAACTCAAGGACCGCGAGCACGCGAGTTGTGGGGTGGTACATATGTTCAATCTACCACGATATTAGGGCGGTAATAGCCCTATTTTTCCTGTAACCTGAGTGGACCGAGCACGACAGGAGGTTCACATGTCCATCAAGATTTACGTGGATTACGGCGAATCAGAAACTACTTCGAAGAACCAGGCCTCAAACGGGCGCGGCTGGTTTGGCGCCTGGATCCTGAGCAGCCTGCTCCGTCTGGCGCGGCCGCGGCCGACTACCCCCACCGCCCGCCTGTCAACGATGCGGCCGCGGCGCTAACCTATATGGATGGTGATGAGCAACGAACCCTTGGAGGCCCGATGACTCACAACCCCTTCAGCCACATCGACCTGCGTGTCCCCAGCTATGACCTGGCGCTGCCGTTCTATGAGCGGCTGTTGCCGGCGCTCGGGTTCACGCGCACCTTCCATTCAGACCGCTGGCGTGTGTTCGCGGCCGAAGGCGATCTGCCATCGGCAGCCTACTTCGCCATCACCGAAGACGCGACCTTCCGGCCCAACCAGAACCTGGTCGGCTTCTGGGGCGCCGATCAGGAAACCGTGGATGCCATCGCCAGATTGGTAGCCGAGGCGGGCGGTGTGATCGTCGACGGCCCGAGGCTGATGCCGATCAGCCCCGACTACTACGCCGTCTACTTCCAGGATCCGGTCGGCAACGCCTACGAGATGGTCCATCGCACGCGCTGAGGAGAAGTGCAGCGGTGCAAGAAGAAGTGGACGGATAACGAGCACCGCCGCGGCGCTTCTTATCCAGGGTCTGGCCGCGCAGGAGGCCCATGATCGTCATTGTTGAATATCAACAACGCTGGCCTGCAGAGTTCGAGCGCGAGCGTCAGGCGTTAACCGACATCCTGGGTGCTCTCGCATTGCGCATCGATCACATCGGCTCGACCTCGGTGCCAGGGCTCGGCGCGAAAGATGTGATTGACATCCAGGTCACCGCGGCAGAACTGTCGCCCGATATCGTGCGGCGCATGACGACCGCCGGATATACGTACACGGCCGACTATCACAGAGATCATGTGCCATTGGGCGAGGACGAGTCGCCGCATCTGTGGCGCAAGCAGTTCTTCAACCAACCAGAGGGCCGCCGCCGCGTGAACATCCACGTCCGTCTGGCTGGCAATCCCAACCAGCGCTACGCCTTGTTGTTCCGCGACTATCTGCGCGCGCATCCAAACTCCGTGCGAACGATTGAGTTGATCAAACGCGAGATCGCGAAGCGCCATGCAGACGACCTCGACGCGTATTACGACATCAAAGATCCCGTGTACGATCTGATCTGGGACGCGGCACAGGAGTGGGCGCGTCAGACCAACTGGAAAGCACCATGACCTCGCGAAGCACACAGCCATCGGTAAGACGCGTGGGCCAGACCCAGGATGTCGGTTTCAATGTCGGCGCGCGACGCTCGTTCCCGCTGACGCCCAACCAGGCCTGGGACTGGCTGACCTCGCCGGACGGCGTGAAGCTCTGGCTCGGCGTCGTCAAAGGCGAACTGCCTCACGAGCCGAAGGCCACGTACGAAACACGCGACGGCGCGAAGGGCGAGATCCGCGTCTTCGAGCCGGGCTCCCATCTGCGATTGACCTGGCAGCCAAAGGGCTGGAAACGCGCCTCGCTGATACAGGTGCGCGTGCGACCGGCGGCACAGGGCGCTACCGTCTCGTTTCATCAGGAACACCTCGTCGGCCCGCGGGCACGGGCCGACATGAAGAAGCGATGGCAGGCCGTGCTCGACCAGGTCGAAGCCGCCTTCGGTCAGGCCTGACTGATGCGAACCGGGTTGAGCACCTCGCGACACAGGTCGTTCTCACAACCGAGGCATCGGAGACGATACTGCCGCGACGCGGAGATGCCGTCAGCCAGATGCCCTGCCACGAGGTCCGCCAGCGCGCGCTGAAGTTCTTTTGAGCCGTTGAGCGCCGGCGCCCGACGAAAGGCCGTCACCCCCACACTGTGGGCGAGCTCGGCATATTCGCGGTCGATCTCCGACAGCGTCTCGATGTGGTCGCTGACGAACGCGATCGGCACGACCAGCACATGAGTCCGGCCGCGACGGCCAAACTGGATGATGACGTCCTCGGTCTGTGGCCCCAACCACTTGATCGGCCCCACCTGCGATTGATAAGCCAGCATGTACTCGTGCGAGAAGTTCAGGGCCTGCATCACGGCCTGCACACTCGCGCCGATCTCCTGCGGGTATGGGTCTCCGCGATCGACCACGTACATGGGCAGCGAGTGCGCGCTGAAGAGGATGAGCACACTGTCGCGCTCGTCGGCCGGATATTGCTCGAGACCGATCCTCACAGACTCCGCCATGGCTGAGACGAAGCCCGGATGCGTCGGCCAGCGGTCGATGACACTCCAGGTGAACTCGCGCTCGAGGCCCAGTGAGCGACACACTCGCCAGAGTTCGTTGAGGCTTGAACCCGTCGTCGTGCACGAGTATTGCGGATAGAGCGTGAGGGCCACCGCGCGTTTCACGCCGTCGGCTTTCATCTGCGTCAGGGCCGTGTCGCTGAGCGGGTCGGCATAGCGGAAAGCGACATAGGCGCGGTGCGGGGCAGTCATCGGCGAATGTGCATCAAGCAGGCGCTCGAGCCCGGCGGCCTGTTCCTCGGTCCAGCGCCGGATCGGCGAACCGCCGCCGATGGCAGCATAGTTGGCGCGCACCTTCGGCGTGCGCAACTGCGCAAACCAGCGGCCCGTGGTCGACTGAAACGGCAGGTGAAAGATCTCGCGATCCTGAAAGAGACGCGTCAGGAAAGGCTCGACCTCGTTGAGCGTCGCCGGCCCACCCATATTGAGCAGCACGATTCCGGTAGGGGAAGTCATCGTCACATCTCGATCTGACGCCCGCAGGCGTCGGTCAAGGATATCGGGGGAACCGAGGAGCGCCCCTGTAGGTTTCCGTATGATTCGCAGGAGCTACGACGCCGTCTGGCGGCGAATGAGTTTGAGGAACTCGACGCTCTTCAGCTGACGCTCGAGCAGGACCACGATGTAGCGCTGAAGCACGTACTCCATCTCCGCCAGAGTCGCTGTTGAGAGACGCAGGGCCGCGACCTTGCTCCAGGGCTGCGACTGGAAGTAGCGCAGGTATTTAAGGGCCTCGACGCCGACGGCGATCAGGCCGGAGCGGGCATCGGCGCAGCGCGGACAGACCACTCCGCCGTCGACCAGCGAGAAGAACTGATCTTCCGCAACGATCTCGCGCTTGCAGGCCGTGCAGCGACGCAGCTCGGGTTGATAGCCGGCCAGCTCGAGCACCTTGAGTTCGACGTAGCGTCCCAGGCGCTCGGGCTCGGCGCCCTCGTTGAGGAGCGTCAACGTCCAACGCAGCAGTGTGTACATCTCGCCGGCTTCTTGCAGCTCGGCTGTGAACCGATCGATCAGCTCGATGGTGTACGACGCGAAGGCGAGCCGACCGAGGTCGTCGCGTACTGCGGAGTACATGTCGAGGGACTGGGCCTGCGTCACGATGTCGAGGTCGCGACCCTGCGCGATCAGCAACGAGACATGCGTCAGCAGCTCGAGGTGCCCGGCCTTGCGTGAGGTCAGCCGGCGGATGCCCTTGGCGACAACGCGCATCTTTCCGTGCTCGGGCGTGAGCAGCGTCAGGATCCGATCCGCCTCACCGATGTCGGTGCGACGCATCACGATCGCTTCGGTTTTGTACGTTCGGGAGCGATTGGACATGATGACCTGTGTCAGGAAATTATAGCTTCGAGGACCCCTCAAGGATGGCGCGCCGCCGACTTCGCGTAGGCTGTTCCCAGTGGCCCGTCAGGGGGACGAGCCGCCAGGGAGACAGACATGTGTGTGGGAGAAGCTGCTCTATACGGCGATCTGGTCCGACATCTGCGCGATGCCTGGGTTCACGACGTGTGCGCGCTGACGGCCGAGTCGCCGGACGCCGAACGCCGACGGCTCGACGACGTCATCCGCGCCTGGTTCTTCACGCCGCAGGACGGCGAGTTGGCGGGCTGCACGCCGCGCGACTACATTCGCTCGGAGCAACTGATCGGCCACGGACCGATGGTGCCGATCCAGCGCCTGCCGGTCGAGCTGCGTCAGGAAGCACGCGAACAGGAGGTCTGGGGCGAGCCGATCGCCGAGAATGGCGTCGCGCTGCGCTACGCGCCGAGCTCCACGCTGCTCGACGATTTCGATCCTGACGGCGCCCAGGAACTGCACGACGCGCTGCTGTCGTGCCCGATCTGCGACGCCATGGCCGCGTGGGAGGTCGAACATGAAGGCCAGCTGGAGGGCGGGATCTGGCCGGCCGAAGCGTCGAGCTGGCTGGCCGGGGACGGCCCTCATGGACCGTTCGCGCCGACACGCTTTGAGGGCCGCGATCAGGCGCGCGCCTTTGTCGATCAACTCTACCGGCTGGGAGCCGAATCGGTCGAGGTCGATCTGTGGTTCGGCTCGGCCGAGCCCGATGCTCTGATCGCCAGCCTGCCTGACGACCGCCGCGCCGCCACCGATCTCTACACGCTCTGGATCGCCGAGATGGTCCTTCGCCAGGGCCTCGATCCCTCAGCCTTCCTCGGCTACAACGAACTCATCTTCGTCTGGCCTGAGAACGCGGGAGCGTTGGGTGAAGGCTGACGAGGAGCTAACGACGGAGCGTAAAACCCTGTCAGCGCTATCCTAGAGCACCTGTGCTCGCGCGTGGCGTGCCATCCAAAGCGCCTGACCACCGCGCGTGGCGTG
>CAYZRP010000056.1:0-26851 GCA_964480865.1 uncultured Anaerolineales bacterium
ACGCTCCACGCTCCACGCTCCACGCTCCACGCTCCACGCTCCACGCTCCACGATCACACGGGCTATAATCACGCCGATGACGCCCACTCTTCCACCCCCGGACATCATCGCTGATGAGGCCGGGCTGGAGCGCCTGGCTGCGGCGCTTGAATCGGTTCCTGCACTAGCCGTCGACACCGAGTCCAATAGCCTGCACGCTTACCGCGAACGGGTCTGTTTGATCCAGATCTCGATCCCGGGCCACGACTTCATCATCGATCCTTTTCCGCTTGGCAGCGACATTGGTCCGCTGCGAGATGTGTTTGCCGACCCGAACCGCCAGAAGGTGTTTCACGCAGCTGAATACGATATCCTCTGCTTGAAGCGCGATTTCGAGATTGAGCTCACCAGCCTGTTCGACACGATGGTGGCGGCGCGCACCTTGGGCTGGCCACAGACGGGTCTGGCGAGCCTGCTCGAGGCGCACTTCGCCGTCAAGCTCGACAAGCGCTACCAGCGCGCAGACTGGGGCCATCGCCCGCTGACCGAGCCCGAACTCGATTACGCACGAATGGACACGCGCTACTTGCTCGACCTGCGCGATCTGTTGATCGGCGAACTCGACGCCGTTGGCCGCCTGACCGAAGCCCATGAAGAATTCAACCGGCTGACGCGCCTCACGCCCGAGCCGCCGCGCGTCGATTACGACGCGTTCTGGCGTTTGCCCGGCGCGCGTGAGTTGAGCGGCCAGCAGGCCGCCATCCTGAGCGCGCTCTATCAGTACCGCGAACGTCAGGCCATGCAGATCGATTTGCCGCCCTTCAAGGTGATCGGCAACGACACGCTGGTGCAGGTGGCCCAACGCGCGCCGCGCGAGACGGCGGAACTGAAAGGCATCTCGGGCATGACGACCGGCCAGATCCGCCGGCATGGCGCCGCTTTGGTCGAAGCCGTTCGTCGCGGTCTCGAGTCGCAGCCGATGCGCCCGCCGCGTCCGACTCCTGAGCCCGACGACATCCGCGAACGATATGAACGCCTGAGGCTGTGGCGCAAGCAAAAGGCCGGCACCCGAGGCGTCGAAAGCGACGTCATCATCCCGCGCGAAGCGCTCTGGGAACTGGCTCGACGTGTCCCACGCACGACTGAAGAACTGGCGATGATCGAACACATCGGTCCCTGGCGCCGAGAAGCTTACGGCCCAGAACTCCTCGATATTCTGAAAAAGTGATCTCATGCGTATCACGTTTCATGGCGCGGCTCAGACGGTGACGGGTTCGCAACACCTCCTGGAGGTGAACGGGCACAGTCTGCTGCTCGACTGCGGTCTCTACCAGGGCGCGCGTTCCGAGGCCCTGATCCGCAATCGCAGCTTCGGGTTCGACGTCAAGAAGGTCGACGCCGTGATCCTGTCGCATGCGCACATCGATCACTCCGGCAACCTGCCGTCGTTGATCAAGGCCGGCTACCGCGGCCCGATCTACGCGACGCCCGCCACACACGACCTGTGCGACCTGATGTTGATGGACTCGGCCCGCATCCAGGAGTCCGACGTCATCTTCTACAACAAACGCGCGGTGCGTCGCGGCGAACCCGCCAACGCTCAGGCGCTCTACACCGAAGAAGACGCTGCCGAAGCGCTTACCTTGTTTCGCGATCAGCCGCTCGGTCGCTCGTGGGAAGTGCTGCCTGGCGTGCGCGCGACGCTCGTCGAGGCCGGCCACATCCTCGGCTCGGCCATGGTCGTCCTCGATATCGACGAGGGTGGGCGGGCGCGCCGTTTCGCCTTCTCGGGCGACATCGGCCGCTTCGGTTTGCCGATCCTGCGCGACCCGACCCTCCTGACGGATGTCGACGACGTCATCATGGAGTCGACTTACGGCACGCGCACGCATCGACCACCCGAGGAGGCATCGGCCGAGTTCGCGGTCGTGGCCAAGGAGACCATCGCGCGCGGGGGCAAGATCATTGTGCCGGCGTTCGCGGTCGGCCGCGCTCAAGAGTTGGTGTACGACCTGCAACGTCTGATCGGCGCTGGCGAGATCCCGGCCATCCCCGTCTACGTCGACAGCCCGCTGGCCGTCAACGTCTCGACCGTGTTCAAGCGCCACGCCGAACTCTTCGATGAAGAGACGGCGAAGCTGCTGCGCGCCGACGGCGAGGTTTTTGGCTTCAAGAGCCTGCACTACACACGCTCGGTCGAGGAGAGCAAGGCCATCCGCGACGTCAATGGCCCGGCGGTCATCATCAGTGCGTCGGGCATGGCAGAAACCGGCCGCATCCTCCATCACCTGCGCAACCACGTCGGCGAGCCCCAGAACACTGTGCTGATCGTGTCGTGGCAGGCGCCGAACACGTTGGGCCGGCGCCTGGCCGACGGCGAGAAGAGCGTCAAGATCTTCGGCGAGTGGTTCCCCGTGCGCGCCAGGGTCGAGACGATCAACGGACTGTCGGGCCACGCCGGGCGCGATCTCCTCATCCGTTGGGCCACGGCGCTCAAGCCGCGCGTGAAAAACGTCTTCCTGGTCCACGGCGAGCCCGAGTCGTCGGCTGCGCTTCGCGAGAGCCTCGAGGAGCAGGGTATGACCGGAGTCTACGCACCCAGGCTGCACGAAAGTGTTGAAGTCTGACGACGGCTTCTGCTATAATTCGCTTTCGTCTCGGAGAGGTGCCAGAGTGGCCGAATGGGGCGGTCTCGAAAACCGTTGTAGTCGCAAGGCTACCGTGAGTTCGAATCTCACCCTCTCCGCCATCGATGACAGCCTGGGTTGCCCCCGGGCTGTCTTTGTTTCTCGAGCCACCGACCATGCCCTCACCCTTGATCACCTCTTCTGAACTCGCGGACCGACTTGGCGAGCCAACCCTCGTGGTGGTGGATTGCCGTCATCAGCTGGCGGACCCCGATTGGGGCGCCGGCGCCTACCGAAGTAGCCACATCCCGGGCGCTGTCTTCGCTCATCTCGATCACGACCTCTCGGGCGCCAAGAACGGGCGTAATGGCCGTCATCCGTTGCCGCAGCCTGACGATTTCTGCGCGACGATGGGGCGACTGGGCGTCGGCCCGGGCGTCGACGTCGTAGCCTATGACCAGCACGACGGCATGATGGCCAGTCGCCTGTGGTGGTTGCTGCGCGCCTATGGGCACGAGTCGGTGCGCGTGCTGGATGGCGGGCTGGCGGCCTGGGAGACCGAGGGCCGGCCGGTGTCGGTTGGCGTCGAGGAGCGATTGCCGACGACGTTCACGGGCAAGTACCGGTCTGACTGGGCCGTGGAGGCTAACGAGCTCCTGAGCCGCTGGATGAACGCACCGGATCGGGTGATCATCGATGCGCGCGCGCCGGAGCGGTACCGGGGCGAGGTCGAGCCGATCGACCCGGTGGCCGGCCGGGTTCCTGGCGCCCGCAATCAACCCTACAAGGCCAACGTCGACGCCGCCGGGCGTTTCCTTTCGCCAGACGCGTTGCGCGCGCGCTACCAGGAGTTGCTGGGTGGTCTGACGCCCGAGCAAGCCGTGACCTATTGCGGCTCGGGTGTGAGCGGCGCTCACGACGTGCTGGCCATGGAGATCGCGGGCCTGCCGGGCGCGAAGCTCTATCCCGGTTCGTGGAGCGAGTGGTGCGCCGACCCGGCCTGTCCGGTGGAGCGCGATGCCGTCTGAGGATCGCGACTAAAGGCTCAGGGCATCTGGCGAGAGCGCCAGTGTCCGGATGGTCTCGAGCGGCCCGGCATGAGCCAGGGCGCCGACGTGATGCTCATCAATGTCGAGGCCGACGACCGACCAGGTGCGTGTGATCTCAGATTCAACAAGGTCGACGAGACGCAGGCTGTGTAAGTCAGTCCGATCCGCATTTGACAGGATCGAAAACGACTGGAGCGGCCGGGCTAACCCGACACCCAGAGCTTTGAGATAGGCTTCCTTGCGCGACCACTGCTCCCAGAAGTGCAGCAGACGTACGTCGTCGGGCGAGGCGATCCAATCGGCCCACTCCTCGGCTGAAAAGAAACGGCGGGCCATCCGTTCCGCATCCGCACAGGATTCGATGCGCTCGATGTCGACGCCGACCGGGTCGCGAGCCGCTACGGCGATCAGCGCCTTGTCTCCTGTGTGCGACAGGCTGAACTCCCAACCCCGTCCGTCCCGCAATCTTGGCTTGCCATGCGCGTCGATCTCGAAGCGCAAAGCTTCTGGAGCAAGGTTTGTGTAGAGGCTCAGGATGAGGCGTAGCGCGGCGTGAGCCGCCACGTACCGGCGAGCATCGTCGATGCGTGTCAGGCGATCGGCCCGTTGACGTTCGCGCTCACCCAGCAGGCGGCTTGCGGCAATGAACTCGACCGTGCCGATCTCGACCGAGGTCAGCCACACATGGGCTTCGTCAAGCGCGATGGGCGGCGCGGACGCGCACGTCCGCCAGGCGCTCTGCGTGGGCTGAGCGCTCGACAGGCTCACATACATGCGTCAGGCCTCTGCCCGCGAGAGCGACTCGCGCATCATGGCGACCAACGTCATGACATGCGGGCGATGGAGCAGATCGAAGTGCGCGCCGGCCACCGGGTAGACATCGACGGACTTCGACACCCGCCCCCAGCCCAAATCCTCTTCGCCGGCCCGGAACAGAGACAGCGTCGCGACCCGGAAGACGGATATCCGCCTGTCGTATGGGCCGGGCCGATAACCCGTCATCGCCGCGTCGTGGGCCTCCATGATGACCCGGTACTGCGGTCCGATGACCTCAATGTCAGGCACGATCTCCTCGGGCGTCTCCTCGGCGTCCAGCGCATGCCATTCACGCTGCACACTTTGCGCAATGCGTCGAACTCGTCCGCCCAGTCCGATGGGTCCGAGACGCCGGTTCAGTTCATCAGAAAGCCACGGCCCAACGTTGCAGGCAAATCGATACAACCCGGAGGCAGACGCCAGGGATTGCACCGCTTCGCCCCGGCTTGTGGCGTAACCTTCAATGATCGCCAGATATGCGACCTCTTGGCCCTGGGCCCGCAACTGGCGTGCCATCTCGAAGGCCACGATCCCGCCTGAGCAATAGCCGCCCAGGAAGTAGGGGCCTTCGGGCTGATGGTCGACGATCGCGGCAATATAGCGGCTCACAATAGCCTGCATGTCGCGATCCGGCTCAAGGCCGTCTTCGAATCCGCGGGCCTGGATACCGATCACGGGTCGATCCGTGCCCAGTGATCGCGCAAGATCGGCATAGCCGAAGATGCCGCCGCCGTATCCATGTACGAGAAAGAGCGGCTTCAGGGATCCATTCGGCTGCAGGACCTTGAGTAAGCCCCTTTCGCTTCTCGTCGTTGACGCGGCCCGGTCGCCATCGAACCACCCGGCCTGAGCTCGGATCGTCGGCAGTGCGAGCAACTGGTCGGAAGTCAGGCTGACATTGAATTCGGACTCGAGCCGCACCATCAGACGCATGATCGACACCGATTGTGCACCCAGGTCGAATAGATTGTGGGTGACGCCCGGTATGTCGTTGCCCAGGCACTCGCGCCAGATCTGAAGGATGCGGATCTCGATCGGGGTTGCTGGCGGATCGCTCATCACCGCTGATCGATTTTGAGCCGCTTCTCTCAATAGAGTACGTCGATCGATCTTGCCATTCGGCGTGAGCGGAATTCGGGTCACGCGATGGAAATGCGTGGGCACCATGTAGTTGGGTAGGCGCCGCGCGAGGTAGTCGCGCAGCGTGCTGCCTTCCAGTTCCGCTGCAGATTCGAAGAAAGCCAGAAGCTGTTGATCGCGGTTCTCGTCGGCAGCTGTCAGGATGGAGCAGGTGGCGACGTCTGGATGACTGGCCAGGGCACGCTGAACCTCTTCGATTTCGATCCGGTGACCGCGGATCTTGACCTGATCATCGCGGCGACCCAGGTACTCTAACCGACCGTCCGGCCAGAGACGTGCCAGATCGCCAGTCCGGAATGCACGGCCACAAAAACCGGGCAACACCAGATCCACGAAGCGGTCCGCGGTGGCTTCTGGCAGCCGGTGGTAGCCTCTGGCCAGGTGAGCGCCTGTCACGAACACTTCGCCCGGCGCGCCGATCGGCTGGAGCCTTCTCGCCTGATCCAGGATGAAGATATGCGTGTTGGCCACGGGCCGGCCGATGAACATGACGCCTTCGTCAGCATTGGCTGGCGTCACCTCGTAGGCTGTCACATCGCCGGCGACCTCTGAGGATCCGTATAAGTTCAATAAGCGAGTGGATGGCAGTCGGCTGAAGAACAGGCGGGCCAGGTCGGGCTCAAGCGACTCGCCGCTCGAGGTACAGAAACGCAGGTGCCGCAGCCTGTTGCGCAGCGCCGCCGGCGCCGCCAACAAGGCCCTCAGCAAGGACGGCACCAGCACCAGGCGCGTCACCGCTTTGCCCTCCACGTACTCGATAAAGTCGCGGATATTGTGCAGAGCGGAATCGGACATGACAGCAGTAGGCAACCCCTTCAACAACGCGCCGAAGATCTCCCAGATCGCGTCAACAAAGTTCAACGTGGTGCTCTGGACCGCGACCTCATCCGGCGCGAAGGGATAGACCTCCCACATCCAGCGCAGACGGTTGAGTGTGGCTCCGTGGGTCCCCAAGACTCCCTTGGGTGTGCCGGTTGAGCCGGAGGTGTAGAGCAGATACAACGGGGCATCCGCGGCCGGCGAAAGAGTGGGCGGGAGGGCCCGGTTGGCCTCTGACAGCGGCACGCTTGAGGTATTCAACGTCAAAGGCGAGAGCCGATCGCTCGAGGCGCTGTCGCACGTTGCCGGATACAGCAGTGTCGCGACATCTTGCGCGATCTGCGCGGCAGACTCGGGTAGCGTCATCGCTATCCCACATCCCGAGTCGCGGATCATGTAGCGCAGCCGTTCCAGAGGATACGCCGGGTCCAGGGGCACGAACACGGCCTGCAACCTGAGGATGGCGAGGACCGAAATGATCGAGTCGAGCGAGCGGGGCAGGTGGATCCCGACCGGCGCACCAGTTGTCACGCCATGCTCTGCCAGGCGCGCTGCCAGGGCCAACACTGTATCCTCCAGTTGGCTGAAAGTGAGGACGCCACCTTCCGAAATTAGTGCTGGCTCATTGGGACGCTCGCGTGCTTGAACGGAGAACAACTGCCACAACGAACGCGGGTCACCGAAATCGCAGTCTGTGTCATTCCAGGTGTGGACGATGAAGCATTCCTCGGCTGGGGGCAGAATGCTCAGTTCGCTGAGTGGCCGTTGTGGCGTGTCGACGAGTGCGTCCAGGACGTGAATGACCTGATCGAGGATCCTGCGCGCGGCGCTCTCATCCATCCGGGCAGCGTCAGCCTTCAACCGAAGGACCGGTCGCGGATCTATCGTCAGTTCGATCAGCGGCGAGAAACCCTGATGCGTTGAGCCGTCACCGTCGCTGCTCGCGTCGTGTACCCAAACCAGGCTTCCCTCTGAAAGAGCAGAAGACGGACCGGATGTGGAAGGGCCGTCACCGTCGCGCTGGAGGTTCACGCAATCGCGAATGGCAGTCCTGGCCCGCAGGTCGATCTGTACGCGTTGAGGTGCTTCATCTCCGTAGCGGAAGGCAAACGCGACCGTTGTTTCGAGAGCATAGCGCCCGAGGACGACGCCCCACGCTATAGACAAGGCCTCTGCTCGTGCTGTGTGGGAAGTCAACCACTCGGCCAACCGGTTCGGGCAATCAGACGCTACTGAAACGTGAGCCTCCGCAGGCGCTTTGACGGTGAATACAAGAGGAGGAAATTGAGTAACAGTGAGCGGACCGTCGATCAATAGTGTCGGTTGCGTGCTCAATATAATCGCCCCGTTCAGATTGGAACAAGAAAAATATAACGAGAGTGCCAAGATGGTTATAGCGACTCTCCCCTCAAGGCGCAACACCCGTTCTGTACCATTAAGGTCTTCGGTTACACCTTGGTTTTCGATCGATACGTTAAATTGACAATGTCGGTCAGTAAGACCATCTTTGTGCCATCGCTGGCATTGTGTGCTAACGCTGCATACACCAAAGACGCAAGAGTGCCACCATGTCTGTCGTCTGGCAGGCTCAATCACTTCGCTGCAACGTTCGACCTGACCGAGCCAGCCCCACAGGCAGGTTAATGGATCGGCTTGACGGGTCACCGTAGGCGCGTTATAGTCCGCGCATGTTCGCGCGTGTGCACCATCATCACCACAACGACCTTCCGGCCGACCGGCTCGGTTGATGTGGCACGCGTAGATCCAGACGTCACAGAAGCCCTCCGGTCTCCGGGGGGCTTTTTGTTTTGGCCGTCGCCGCGAGCGATGGCCGGGGGGCCTCATGCGCACTGATATCCGATTGGCTCTTCCATCGAAAGGGCGCCTCGAACAGGATGCCCTGGCCTTTTTGGCCGACTCGGGCTTGCGAGTCGAGAAACCTAACCCACGTCAGTACATGGCCCGCATCCCGAACCTGCCCGGCCTGACCGTCATCTTCCAGCGGCCGGGCGACATCGTCGTTTCGGTGCGCGAGGGCAGTGTCGACTTCGGCATCACGGGCTTCGACGTTACCGAGGAGCGCCGCGGCCCCGACGGCGACGTGGTCGTCATCCACGAAGCGCTCGGCTTCGGCGGCTGCAACCTGGCGCTGGCTGTCCCTGAGGATTGGCCCGTTGAGCGGGTCGTGGAACTGCACGGCCGCTACGGCCTGCGCATCGCGACCAAGTACCCGACCGTCACGAAGCGCTTCCTCGAGGCGAACGGGATCACGGGCTTCAGCCTGATCGACGTCGAGGGCACGCTCGAAGTCGCGCCTGCCATCGGCTACGCCGACGCGATCGTCGACCTGGTCTCATCGGGCCAAACCCTGCGCGACAACCGGCTGCGGACGCTGACCGACGGCGTCGTCCTGCGTTCGCAGGCCGTGTTGATCGCCAATCGCGACGCGCTCAAGACCCGGCCCGAGGTGCTCACCGTCGCGCATCAACTGCTCGAGCTCGTCGAAGCGCACCTGCGCGGCCAGGAGAACTTCATGGTCGTGGCCAACATGCGCGGGTCCGATCCCGACATCATCGCCCGCGATCTGTTCAATCAGCCCGAGCTTAACGGCCTGCAGGGCCCGACGCTCGCGCCGGTCTACGCACACACCGGCGAGCGCTGGCACTCGGTCACGATCATTGTTCGTAAGGATCACATCATCCCGGCGGTCAAGGCGCTGCGCGCCGTGGGTGGCAGCGGCGTGATCGTCATGCCCGTGACCTACATCTTCGAAGAAGAACCCGAACGCGCCAGGAGGCTGAACGATGTCGTTGCCGCTGCGTGACTCTGCCTGGCTCGAGCGCCGCCCCGCGTGGGACCAGGACCCCGGGCTCCTGACCCGCGTCGCAGCGCTCATCACGGACGTGCGCGCACGCGGCGACGTGGCTCTGCGCGAGCAGGCCGAACGCTTCGACAAAGTCGCGCTCGACGCGCTCAGGCTCGACCCGGCGCCCGACTGGCGACCCTTCGTCGCCGCCGGGGTCGTGGCCGCGCTGCAGACCGCGCACGATCGCCTGCTGGCCTTTCATCGACAGCAGCCGATCGCATCGTGGACCACGGACACGCTTGGCGGCTCCATCGGCCAGCGGGTGACGCCGCTGCGTCGGGTGGGGTGCTACGTGCCCGGCGGCACAGCGCCGCTGATCTCGACCGTGCTGCACACTGTCGTGCCCGCGCGCGCCGCGGGGGTCAACGAGGTCGTGATCGTCACGCCGCCCAATCCCGACTTCCCGCAGACCGGGTACGTGCATCCCGCCATCCTGGCCGCGGCCGGGATCGCGGGCGTGGACGAGATCTGGCGCGTCGGCGGGGCGGGCGCGATCGCGGCCCTGGCCTACGGCACCCAGACGCTCAAACGCGTCGACAAGCTCGCCGGCCCGGGCAGCATCTGGGTCACGGTCGCGAAGAAACTCGTCTTTGGCGACGTCGGCGTCGATGGCCTGCCCGGCCCGACCGAGACGATCGTGATCGCCGATGCTGATGCGAAGCCCGAGTGGGTCGCCGCGGATCTGCTCGCCCAGGCCGAGCACGATGTGTTGGCCTCGGCAATCCTGCTCACGCCGAGCGCCGAGTTCGCGCGCGCCGTGCAGGACGCCGTCGACGAGTTACTCACGTCGCTGCCGCGCGCCGACATCATCAAACAGACCTTTTCGCGTGGCTCAGGCATCGTGCTCGTCAAGGACCTCGACGAGGCCTGTGCGCTGGCCGATGCCTACGCGCCCGAGCATCTGTGCCTGGCCGTGAACGATCCGGATGCTCTGGCGCTCAAGATCGAGCACGCCGGCGGTCTGTTCCTGGGCGAGCACTCGTTCGAGGTGTTGGGCGACTATGTCGCAGGACCGAGCCACGTGATGCCGACCGGCGGCACCGCGCGCTTCATGTCGCCGCTGAGCGCCATCGATTTCGTGCGGATCACGAGCATCGTGGCGCTCGACCCGGCGACCACGGCCGTGATCGCGCCGCAGGCCGCGCTCCTGGCCGACGCCGAAGGCCTTGGCGGGCATGCCCTGGCGGCACGTTTTCGGGCATGAAAGGTTTTGTCACGAAGTGATCCTTGCCGCGGATTGCGCGGATTACGCAGATTGGCAATCCGTGAAATCCGCGTAATCCGCGGCAAGAAGTCTGGGACTAACCATGGACATCACACAGCTGATCCGGCCTGAGATCCTGACGATGGAGGCGTACACGCCGATCGTGCCGTTCGAGGTGCTGTCGGAGCGATTGGGTCGACGACCCGACGAGATCATCAAGCTCGATGCGAACGAGAACCCGTATGGGCCGAGCCCGCGCGCGCTGCAGGCGTTGGCCGAGTTGCAGTACGCGCACATCTATCCGGACCCCGAGTCGAATCGGTTGCGCGAAGCGCTGGCGGCGTACACGGGCGTGCCCAAGGAGAACCTGCTGGCCGGGCTCGGTGCCGACGAACTGATCGACCTGATCCAGCGGTTGTTCCTGCGCCCCGGCGACGCGATCATCGATCTGCCGCCGACGTTCGGCATGTACTCGTTCGACGCCGGGCTCAATGGCGCCAGCGTCGTAACCGTCGCGCGTCGCGACGACTTCAGCATCGACATCGACGCCGTTGAGCGCGCGGTGGCCGACCTGGCAGCGAGTGGCAGGCGCGCGCCGCTGCTGTTCGCGACCTCGCCGAACAACCCCGACGGCTCGGTGATCGACGACGCCACGCTCGAGCGCCTGCTGGCGTTACCGCTGGTGGTCGTGCTCGACGAAGCCTACATCGAGTTCCATGGTGTCTCGCACTCGCGGATGAAGTGGGCGCTCGAGCGCCCGAACCTGATCGTTCTGCGGACGTTCAGCAAGCTGGCAGGCCTGGCCGGCCTGCGCGTCGGGTATGGCGCCTTCCCGTCGGCGTTGATGCCGCACTTCTGGAAGATCAAGCAGCCTTACAATGTGCCGGTGTCGGCCAGCGCGGCCGCGATCGCGGCGCTCAGCGACGTCGAAGGCCTGCACGCCAACGTCGCGCGCCTGACGTCCGAGCGCGATCGTATGAGCGAGGCGCTTTCGGAGTTGGGCTGGCTGACGCCGTACCCCTCGCGTTCGAACTTCGTCCTCTGCCGCGTGCAGGGCCGTGACGCGCGCGAGCTACGCGAGGACCTGGCCCAGCGCCACGGCATCCTGGTCCGCTATTTCAACAAGCCCGGCCTGCGTGACTGCATCCGCATCAGCGTCGGAAGACCGCAGGACACTGATGCGTTGTTGGAAGCGTTGAAGGGTTCAGGCGTCGGGCCTCAGGCATCGGGCGTCAGGGACGCTGCCGCGCCGGATGTACGTTGGATCGATCCACCTCTGACGCCTGAGGCCTGACGCCTTTCAAGGATTTTCCATGCGCACCTCGACCATCTACCGCAAGACCAACGAGACCGAGATCCGGCTGACGCTGAACGTCGACGGGTCGGGCAAGCATGCGATCACGACGGGCGTCGGGTTTCTGGATCACATGCTGACGCACATCGCGGTGCATGGGTTGTTCGATCTGGAGGTCGAGGCCAGGGGCGATCTGCACATCGACGCGCACCATACGATTGAAGACACGGCGCTGGTGCTCGGTCAGGCGTTCGCCGAGGCGCTGGGTGACAAGCGCGGCCTGGTGCGCGCGGGGTCGGCGTACATGCCGATGGATGAGGCCTTGGCGTTCGTGGCTGTCGATCTGAGCGGTCGGCCCTTCGCCGTCATCGACGCGGCCTGGCACACGCCGGCCATCGGCCAGTTCCCGACGTCGCTGGTCGGGCACTTCATCGAGAGCCTGGCGGCGACGATGAAGGCCAACATCCATGCCCGGGTGTTGTACGGCCGGGACGATCACCACCAGGCCGAGGCACTGTTCAAGGCGCTGGCCCGGGCGCTGGATCAGGCCACGACGATCGATCCCCGCCGCGCGGGCGCCGTGCCATCGACCAAAGGGACGCTATGACGACGCTGGCGATCATCGACTACGGCATCGGCAACCTGCGCTCGGTGCAGAAGGCGTTTGAGCATGTCGGCGCGACGGCACCGCTGACCGAGGACCCGGCCGAGATCCTGGCCGCTGACAAAGTGGTGTTGCCGGGCGTCGGCGCGTTTGGTGATGGCATGAAGGGCATCCATGCGCGTGGCCTGGCCGACGTGGTGCGCGAGGTGGTCGAGCGTGGGACGCCGCTGCTGGGCATCTGCGTCGGGATGCAGATCCTGTTCGAGGTGGGCGAGGAGATGGGCGAGCATCAGGGCCTTGGGCTATTACCGGGTCGCGTTCGACCGTTCGCGGTCGATCCGGCGCTCAAGGTGCCGCAGACCGGCTGGAATCAGATCGAGCCCTGTGCGCCGAGCCCGCTCTTTGCTGAGTTGCCAGCCGGCTCCTACGCGTATTTCAACCACGGCTTCTACTGTGATGCGACGCCGGCCGAAACGCTGGCGACCACCGATTATGGCGGCGCGTACCCGACGATCGTGGGCCGCGGCCGGCTTTATGGCATCCAGTTCCATCCCGAGAAGAGCCAGGCCGTGGGGATGAGGCTGCTACGCAACTTTCTTGAAAGGGGATAGTGATTGGTGATCTGCGATCTCCTGCCACGCTGGCTGAGCGCACTTCAATCGCAAATCATCAATCGCACATCACAAATGGATTTCACGATCTATCCTGCGATCGATCTTCGGGCCGGCAAGGTGGTGCGCCTGGCCGAGGGAGATCCGGCTCGACAGACCACGTACGGCGACGACCCGGCTGCGATGGCCGCGCGCTGGCGCGATGCGGGGGCGACGTGGTTGCACGTTGTCAACCTCGATGGTGCGTTCGGCGAGGCCGGGGCGGCCAACCGCGCGGCGCTCGACGCGATCGTGGCGGCCGGCGTGCCGGTACAGTTCGGCGGCGGACTGCGCGACGAGGCTGCCATCATCGCGGCGTTCGCGGCCGGCGTGAGGCGCGTCGTGATCGGCACTGCCGCGATCGAGAACCCGGCGCTTGTTGATTGGGCGCTCGGTGAATATGGCCCCGACGCAGTGGCCGTCGGGCTCGACGCTCGCGATGGCCTTGTGAAGACGCGCGGGTGGGGCGAGTCGACCGGCATGCACGCCGTCGAAGTTGGCCGGCAATTGCGGCTGCGCGGCGTCGTGTGGTGCATCTATACCGATATCGCTCGCGACGGCCTGCAGACCGGCGTAAACGTCGCCGCCACTCAGGCGCTCTCGGCCGAGACGGGCCTGCACGTCATCGCTTCGGGCGGCGTCGGCGGCCCGGCTGATATCGCTGCCGTGCGCGCCGGCGGCCTGCCCGGTGTGATCGTCGGGCGAGCGCTGTATGAAGGAACCGTGACACTGGGAGCATAGTCATTGGTTATTGGCTATTGAGTCCTCAATAGCCAATAACCAATAGCCAATAACCAATAGCCCATAGCCAATGCTAGCCAAACGCATCATCCCCTGCCTTGATATCAAAGACGGGCGCGTCGTGAAGGGCGTGAACTTCGTCGGATTGCGTGATGCCGGAGATCCGGTGGATCAGGCGCGGCTGTACGACCAGGCCGGCGCTGACGAGCTGGTGTTCCTCGACATCTCGGCCACACCTGAGGGACGCGCGACCGTGGCGCCGATGGTGCGCCGTGTGGCCGACGAGGTCTTTCTGCCGCTGACGGTCGGTGGCGGGATCCGCACTGTCGATGACATGCGCCGCATCCTGCTCGCCGGCGCTGACAAAGTCAGCGTCAACTCGGCCGCTGTGCGCAACCCCGAGTTGCTCACCGCCGGCGCCGAGCGCTTCGGCGCGCAGTGCGTGGTGCTGGCGATGGACGCGAAACGCGTCGAGCGTGGAGCGTGGAGCGTGGAGCGTGGGGCGTGGAGCGTGGAGCGAAGCGAGGCCAGCGATCCGCGGTCGGCCGTCAGCGGTCCGCCGTCTCTCCATTGGGAGGTCGTCGTCGATGGCGGGCGGACGCCGACAGGGTTGGACGCAGTCGAGTGGGCGCAGCGGGCGGTGTCGCTGGGCGCCGGCGAGATCCTGCTGACCAGCATTGATGCGGACGGGACGAAAGCCGGCTATGATCTCGAACTCACACGCGCGATCGTCGAGGCCGTCAATGTGCCCGTGATCGCCTCGGGCGGCGCGGGCGCGCTCGCGCACTTCGCCGAGGTGCTCGACGCCGGAAAAGCCGATGCCGCCCTGGCTGCCTCGCTCTTCCACGACGGCGTACTCACCATCAGCCAGGTGAAAGCCTATTGCGCCGGGCGCGGCCTGCCGATGAGAATAATGTGATATTGGTTATTGGCTATTGGCACTTCAATAGCCAATAGCTAATAACCAATACATTCCAAAATGCCAGAACTCAAATACGACTCACAGGGATTGATAACCGCCGTGGTGCAGGACGCCAACGACGGCGCTGTGTTGATGGTGGCGTGGATGAACGCCGAGGCCTTGCGGCTGACCCGCGAGAGTGGCGAGGCCTGGTTCTGGAGCCGCAGCCGCCAGGAACTGTGGCACAAGGGCGCGACGAGCGGCAGCATCCTGCACGTGTGCGAGATCCTGGTCGACTGCGACGGCGACACGCTGCTGCTCAAGGTCACGGCCGACGGACCCGCCTGCCATACCGGGGCACGAACCTGTTTCTTCACATCACTGGATGAGAGCAACGTATGAGCACATTCGAACTCAAGACGCTTGAAGCCACGATCCGCGAGCGCATCGCCAACCCGCGGCCGGGCTCGTACACGCAGCAACTCGTTCAGGCCGGCGAAGACGAGATCGTCAAGAAGGTGGGCGAAGAGGCAGTCGAGGTCGTGCTGGCCGTCAAGGGCCAGGGGGAGGCGCGCGTGATCAGCGAGGTCGCTGATCTGATTTATCACACGCTCGTCCTGCTGGCCTCACGCGGCCTGAGCCTTGCGGATGTCGAGGCAGAGCTGGAGCGCCGGCATCTTGGGTCGTAGAGCGTGGAGCGTAGAGCGTGGAGCGATCACGCTATCGCGCGGTAGCGTGATCGCTCCACGCTCCACGCTCTACGCTCCACGCTCTACGCTCTACGCTCTACGCTCCACGATGCCGTCGCTCTACGACCCTCGCTCTACGAGGTCCGCTGACTGCTCGAGCGTCTCGCGGATGCGCTCCTGGAGGGTGGAGCGGTCGGGGCGCTTCTTGCCGAAGTTGCGGAGCGAGTCGAGAACGGTGTCGGTGACGGCCTTGGTGAGCCGCTTGAGCGACTCGCCGGTCAGTTTTTCGCCACGTTCGAACCAGGTTGCAGCGGCATAGCCCATGACGACTGTCGTGCCGGCCGCGACGGCGGCGGCGAGCGCCCAGCCGGGTGGCCCGCCGAGCTTGCTCAACTCCTGAAACAGCGTGCGACCCAGAAAACCCAGGCCAAAGGTGACCGCGAGTTCACGGGCGCGGGCTGGCGTGATGTCGTAGTTGTAGACGCGCGCGATGCCCAGGACCAGCGATGACTGCACCGCCAGGAGCGGAATGACGTCGAGGACCGGCAGCGGTGTCAGCGCGATGACCGCTGACGTGGTCGCGGCGCCCGTGATCGCAGTCCAGGCCAGGCGCCAGCGGTAGGCGGGAAGGGCGCGGCCGAGGGCGGCCAGCAGCCCGGGCTCGGCTTTGGCGATGGCGATCAGGAGGTCATCGAGGTTGTGCCCGGTGCGGGCCGAGATCGGCACCACCTGGCTCGCGTCGAGACGCAGGTTGGCGGCCGTGCGCTCGAGGACGGGCTTGAGATCCCGACTGTTGAGCAGATCCGCCTTGTTGAGCACCACGATCAGCGGCTTGCCAAGCGCGTGCAACTCGTCGAACAACTCCTGCTCGGTGCGCTTGATGCCCTGGATGGCGTCGAAGACCACGACCAGGAAGTCGGCATCGCGGGCGGCTTCGAGGGCGCGCGCTTTCTCCTGCTCACCGACCTCGCCGACGGCATCGGCGCCGGGCGTGTCGACGATGCGGAACAGGCCGGCGTCGGCCTGCTGATTGACGCGCGTGGTGCCCGGCACCGGGCTGACCTCGGCCTTGTCCTCGCGGCGTTTGACGAGCTGGTTGTAGAGCGTGGACTTGCCGACGTTGGCCGGGCCGACAATGGCGATGTTGCGTTTGTCGGCGAAGGCGATCTGGAAGTTCGGCAGGGCCAGGTCGAGCAGCAGTCGCCAGCGCGCGAGGTCGCCGGGGAGGAGCTTGACGGCCGACCCGAGCTCATTCTGCATCGGCTCCGGCAGTGCGCCCCAGGCCTGCGTCAACTGTCGGCGCGTGTCATCTGGGAATTCCTTGAGGAGGTCTTCGACGTTGGACATCGCGGGGAGTATAGCGCAGCAAGGGCGAACGGTCCCGCAACCGGGGCGAACGGGACCGTTCGTGAGCCAGCGCCGCTCGAACTCCTCAATGGATCAGTGTCGGCAGGAAGACCTTCTGCCCAGCTACCGAGGGCGTGGGTGTGATCGTAGCAGTTGGACCTGGCACGACGGTTGCCGTCGGGCTGGGCAGGGCCGTGTGGGTCGCCTGAGGAGTCGGTGTCGCGATCGAGCCCAGGTCAGTGGCATAGAGACTCGATCCGGCTCCGTATACGACGACGCCCCCTGTCGGGCAAATGAAGTATGTGCTCACAAGTGGATGACCAGCGAGCACCGGCTGCGGGCTTCCGCCCCATATCGGTAGGTGGTACAGATAGCCGCCCAGATCGTCGGGTGGACCACCGGACGTATCTGGCGGATTGGTGTCACGGAAGACGACCTGCTGATTATTCGCGGTGATACACGCCCGTCCGCCGACGATTGGATCCTCGGCATCCTCGAGTAACTGTAGTGTTCCACCGTCGAGCCCGGTGCTATACAAGGCGCCTTCCAGATAACCGGCCGTTCGGACCAGATCGAAGACCACGTGGTTTCCGTCGCCGCTCAGCCAAAGATCGTAACCTGCATCCAGAGTGAAGTCGGGCTGATCGACGTCGCTGGCTAGTTCGGCCAGGTGGCCGTCGCTCAGCCGCAGGCTGATCAGACGATGTCGCAGGCTCGTAACGTCCAGAGTCTGCAGAACGATGTATGAGCTTTGCGCCGTCACCTGAATCGGCGTGGAAAATCCCTCAGCGCCTACCGCGGCTCGAATAAGTGTGGCCGCACCGCCCGCGGCTGGCGCGCTCATCACCGACGAACAGGCGGCCAGGCTGGGTCGACAGGTCAAGAACACGACATGTTGTCCATCAGGGGTGAACCGCAGAGAGTACGCGTTGAGGTCTTGTCCCACCGGCAGGCCCGTGATCTCCGAAGCTACGTGGTTGGACAAAGAGACGCCGAAGTAGTGCGGCACGACCGGATAGCCTGTCGTTTGGGCGACGACGAAGACGTACTGACCGGTTGCGTCAGCCACGACGCTCGTGATGTCGTAACTGCTGTTGATTCCAGTCACCGGCAGACTGATGTCGCTGCCTGTGGGCAGAACCCAAAACGATCGAGCGCCACCGGCCTCGAGCTGGTAGTAGAACGTTCCCCCGACACCGGCAGGCTGGTAGATACCAATGCCGGGCATCTCAGGCGTCAGGTAGGTGGGTTGCGCATCGTCAACAGGTGAGCGCACCAGACGATAGACATAGTTGTCGAACCCGCCCGTCAGCCGACTTTCGACATACAAAACGGATGCGCCTCCATCCGCAAAATAACCTGACCCCGAGGATGTCGAAAGCACGACATTTGAGCCGCCGGCGATCGGCACGCTCACCAGTTGAGAATTCGTGTAGGCGATCACGTGTTGGCTATCGGGCGAAATGCTTAGGTACCCTATACCGTTGGTAAGGGACGCGAACAGAAGGTTCGGCCCGTCTCCGCCGTCGACGCGGGCGCTGTAGGCTTCCACATGATAGGTCGGCGTGTATACCGACGTGGTGAAGACCATCCAGTCGCCATTCTGCGAAACCTTGACGTTTTCAGGACTACCGTAGACAGCCAGGTCGCCCGTGAGCTTGGCGGGAAGAGCCTGGGCTTCCGCCAACAGGCGCGGACTACCCGAAAAGCTCAGACCGATGACGAAGAACATCACGAGTAAGGATAGCGCGAGCGAGAGATTGCCCATATGGGGCGACTGTTCTTGAGACATCATTCCATCCATATTGGCCATCTATCGGCCTGTGTTAAGTACAGCCGGAAGCGCCAGGACATAGCGCATGACCGGCTCACCGTAGACGTAGAGCGATGAGCCGGCGGTATACAGGATCTGGCTACCGCTGATGCCGGGCTGCAAGCGGCCTGCTGGCGTGGCGTCGTACGGGCTTGATAGGAGCGGACCGTTCGCGCCGCCGTGAAGCGAGAGCTGATAAAGAAAAGAAGCCGACGGCGAGCCGGGCAAGTTGTCGGAACGCACGAACAGTAGCGAAGCGCCGTCAGGTTGAAGGCTGAAGCTCCCGATGCTTCCCAGCCCGAAAGAGGGATCGGTGAGGGCGGTCAGAGCACCGCCGGCGAGCGTCGACGTATAGACCGTCTGCGAGTTCTGGCCGGAGAGCGAATCGCCTGAAGTGGTAAAAAACGCGAGACGATCCGGCGAAGGCAAGGCCAGCACCGTGCTGATCATCCGTTGCCCGGGGATCGAAGCGGTCACGGAGGCCACGTCCGACGCGTCCAGGCCGATGCTGTACAGGTCGGTCGTGCCATAGAGGAGCGAGGTATAGGTGGTCACGATCAAGCGGGGCGGGTTGCCTGCCACCGTGAAAGTCCACTGGAGGTTGTTGAGCTCGGGCGGCGTCAACCGCCGAACTGGGCCCCCGCTGACGGGCCAGGCCAGCACAGCCTGCAAAGACGAGGATGAGTTCGCCTGCGAGCACTCACCGGTGACCGGCAAAGAGGTCGGGCATGCCACCCCAAAGATCATGGTCTGCCCGTCGGGCGAGTACTGACGGGCGATCGGTCTGATCTCCGTCCCAGGAACTTCATCATGATAGATTAGCTCAGGCGTCCCACCTGAGGCGGACAGGGCATACCAATCGCGATCGCCGCTCGAAGACAGGTTTGTGTCGAGGACAAAGCGATCGCTGCCCGGGACCATGAAAAAGGTCTGATAACCGCCGGGTAGGGCTGACGTCGCGTTCAACCGGACGGGCGCCGTATTGCCTGTGAGCGAAGCGCGGTAGAAATCAAGGACGCCGACTGTATCCAGATCGGCCAGGAACACGAGCGTGTCATTGTCGGCTAAGACCCCGAATGGGTATCCATAGGTTCGCCCGTTCGGTAGCGTCGGCCCGACCGGGGTCGGTGTGCCGCCCGCGATGGGGACGCGGTAGAACGTGCCCTGCAGCCCATTTCGGTACACGATGAACGACTGGTCGGCTGCGACGCAGTAGATCGTACTGCTGGGCCCCGATGTGACACTGTCGAGCTGGACGTCGACGCCCGTGTCGAGCGGCGAACTCAAGACGTGCGTTCCGTTGAAGTAAACGACGCGCCGGCTATCAGCCGTGATGAAATAGCTGATGTACGAGCTGTTGAAGAACCGGCTGATTTTGAGGGGTGGCGCCGATCCGTCCAGCGGCGCCACATAGAGTTGCTCAGGAGAACTCGCAGCAGCCGCCATGAACACCGCCATCTTCCCATCGGGCGAGAGACTCGCCGAACGCGAGTATGGCGACACCGCAAGATCGCCGCTGATCTTCACGGGCGCAAGGGGCGCGGCAGACGCCAATTCGCCATGCAAAACTAATACGGCTGCGAGCAACGCTAAACCAGCGACAAACCTAATTCCTGTAGCGCGCATATTCGATTTCCCGCGACGTGTATGGTTGCGTTGACTGTATTGAATTCACCGCGCCTAAGCAATGTGTAGTCTGTCACTACTTGAGCATGGCAATGACAGGGTGACTGGCCGCGAGGAGGGTCGCAATTATGGTGAAGACCCGGCCGACATCAAAGCTCATCGAGGATGCGTCGACGCTGTGCGGCAAATTCGTCTTGCGAGATGAGCCCCTGCGCCTGAAGCTCCTGAAGTTCTTTCAGGCGTTCCATAACGGATCGGTTTGGCGGCTGTCTGACCGCCGGCGCTCCTGAATCTGAGCGGAACTTCCTGCCGCAGCGGGTGCAGACGGCTTCGATCTGGCCGGCTTCGAACTGCTCGACAAAAGCCGGGTTCGAGAAGCTGGCCATCGTGGTGCCGCTGCGAAAGAGCGACTTGAACACCGAGCCGACCTTATCGGCCAGGCCCAGGATCGGCACGGCGCGCTGGGCGCCGCAGTGAGGGCAGGTAGGGGTGGTCATGGGCGCTCGATAGCGAGGATGGTCGGTTGCGGCTGGCTGTCATCTGTCTCCGACCTGCCCGATATCGCCTGGTCTTCTCAGCGATAGGCCGCCAGTCGCTCGATCAGCAGGTCGTAGAAGCCGTCGACGTCGATGCGGATGCCGACGTCGCAGTTAGGCGCCTGACCTGTCACGCGCCAGACGTCGCCGACGGTGCGGCCATAGTTCAGGCCCTCGTTCGTCTCCACCGCGACATGCAAGGGGCGCATCTCAAACAACTCGGGCTTGATGAGATAGGCGATGGCGCAGGCATCGTGGATCGGCGCGCCGTCCCAGCCGTAGCGCTCGACGTGGTGCTCGCGGAAGAACTCAAGCAGTTGCGCCGTGAACTCACCCACGCGGGTGTTCAGCGCCCTGAAGCGGGCGATGCGGCTCGGGATCGCCGGGGTCTGGTGGGTCAGGTTGAGGCCGAACATCGTCAACGGCACGCCCGACTCGAACACGACCCGCGCCGCGTGGGGGTCGCACAGGATGTTGAACTCGGCGGCCGGGCTCCAGTTGCCCGTGTCGAGCGATCCGCCCATCAGCACGATGCGCTTGATCGCCGGGACGATTTTGGGCTCGAGGCGCATGGCCAAGGCGACGTTGGTCATCGATCCTGTCGGCACAAGCGTGACCTCGCCCGGCGCCGCCAGCACCTGCTCGATGATGAAGGGCACGGCGTGTTTGGCTTCGGGGCCGCGGGTCGGCGTCGGCAGATGTGGGCCTTCGAGGCCCGAGGCGCCGTGGACGTTCTCGGCGCTGACGCGCTCGCGCACCAGCGGCCGATCGACGCCAGCGTAGATCGGCACATCGCAGCCGATCACCTCGCGAACCACACAGGCGTTGCGCAGCGTCCGATCGAGGCTGACGTTGCCATACACGACTGTCACGCCCAACACATTGAGTTCCGGGCTCGCCAGCGCCAGCATCATGGCGATGGCGTCGTCGTGCCCGGGGTCACAATCCAGGATGATGTTCTCGGCCATGTCGGGATTGTACATGGAGTGAGGACGCGCTCGCGGCGATCTGTGAACGTTCACCGAATCCCGCGGGCTGTCGCTATCCCTCAATCCCACACTGTCTGGCGCTCAGGGCCCAGAGCTTGCGGGCGAGCTCGGCGTCGTTGGCCTTCGCGTCGACCCGCGCGACTTTGCGATCGGCGAAGTACTCGCCTGAGACGTCGGCAACGGCCGGCGACGTGGCCAGATAGATCGACGTGGCCGCGCCTTGTTCCGGGCTCAGACCGAAGCGCATCGCCAGGCCGACGATCGAACCCATCCAGCCCATGGTGCTGCGCCCGAAGCCCGTCGCGACCATGCCGGGGTGCAGACAGTTGGCCGTGACGCCGCTGCCCACCAGCCGGCGCGCGAGTTCCTTCGTGAAAAGGATGTTGGCCAGCTTGGATTGGCTGTACGCGCCCATCGCGTTGTAGCCGCCGTTCTTGAACTCCGGGTCGTCGAGCCGGATGCGCCCGCCGAAGTGCGCGGCCGATGACACGCTCACGATGCGCGTGGGCGCACCGGCTTTGAGGCGATCGAGCAGCAAGTACGTGAGCAGAAAGTACGCCAGGTGATTGACCGCCCAGGTCGTCTCGATGCCGTCGGCCGTGATCGTGCGCGGATTAAAGACCCCGCCGGCGTTGTTCACGAGGACGTCGAGCCGCGGGTAGCGATCCAACACCTGCGTGGCCAACGCGCGGACGGAGTTCTGGCGGCTCAGGTCCGCGATGAGCAGGTCGATCTGTTCGTTCTGAGTCGCCTTCTTGAGTTCGGCAACGACGCGTTCGCCTTTGGCAGCGTCTCGCGCGACGAGGATGAGGTGAGCGCCGGTCTTCGCCAGGCCGCGCGCCGTTTCAAGGCCGATGCCGTTGGTGGCGCCGGTGATCAGGATCGTTTTGTTTGGCATCCGCGCAGAATATCACGCCTCGTTGTTCTTTAGACGCGTGTTGAAGGTCGAGCGGCCAGGCGCGGATAGACGTCTCTGTCGAGATGCGTCATTCGTCTTTCGTTGGTCTGTTCAACACGCCGACGACCTGCAACCAGTGCGGATCGGGCAGGGGGTTGCGGGAGATGCGCATGCCGAGCTTGCGCATCACGGCCTGCGAGGCCTGGTTGTCGTGCTCGGTCGTGGCCAGGATTCGGGCCAGCCTGAGCGTCTCGAAGGCGTGGTCGACCAGTTCGCGGGCGGCTTCGGTGGCGTAGCCGCGGCCCTGATGCGCAGGATCTGTTGCCCAGAACAGCCCGACCTCGGCCGTGGCCCCGGGCAACGCCGCGCCGCTCCAGCGGAGCTCCGGGATCTGGTCGTAGACGTCGACCAGAGGAACGAGCCCGACGGCTGCGACAAGCTCACCGGTGGTCGTCAGCACGACAGCTCTTTCTCCGTAGGCCGGCTGATGCAGGGCCGGGAACCAGCGTTGACTGAGGATCGACCACTGGAGCCACGAGCGCCGCTCGGCGAGCGCCGCGGCATCCTCGACGAGGGCACCACCATTGAAGGCCCGGTCGAGCAGGGCGTGGATCGGCATCAGGTCGTCTTCGATGAACGGCCGGATGGTGAGGCGCGCCGAACGAAGGGGAAGCGTCATGGGTCGACCTTCTGTGAGCAACGGCAACGGATGCGGCCATCGTCCGGGCTGACGCCGTTTCTGTCAATGGCCGATCGGAAGCGCCTGCCCACGGTCGGCCGCTGGCGGGCGAACCCAGGTGGCGTTCACGTGACCGGCCTGCAGGTGAACGATCCTGTCGAAATCGTCCGATCGCAACCTGTCGTGGGAGATCACGAGCAGGCTGCGTCCGGCCGTCGCGGCGCAGAGCTCGGCCAGAATGTCATCGGCAGTGGCCGGATCGAGGTGCGCGGTCGGCTCGTCAGCGATCAGGAGCGTACCCGGGCTGAGCAGTGTGCGCGCCAGTGCCAGGCGCTGACGTTGTCCGCCGCTCAAGCCCAGGCCATGCTCACCGATCACCGTCTCGAGCCCTTGCGGCAGGGCTATCACGGCATCGGCCAGCCCGACGCGGGCCAGCACCGACCACAGCGTCTCGGTCGTCGCTGTCGGGTCGGCCAGGAGCAGGTTGTCGCGCACGCTGGCATTGAAGATGTGCGGGTTCTGCTCGAGGATGCTGATGCGTTGTCTGAGTTGGGCGACCGGCAGGGTCGTCACGTCGATGCCGTCGAGGAACATCGTCCCGATTGGCGGATCCCACAATCGGGTCAGCAGGGCCGCCACCGTCGACTTGCCGGAGCCATTCGACCCGACCAACGCCAATCGTTCTCCGGGTCGGAGGGTCAGGTTGACTGACTCGAGCGCGGCATGGGCCTGACCCGGGTACGTGAAGGTGAGAGCGTGGACGTCGATGGCAGAGCCCGTGGACGATGCTCCAGCGTTGACGGCGCGAACATCGTCGGTTGGTGACGGCGCAGGTTCGGCTGGATCCACGATTTCGAAGACGCGTCGCGCCGCGGCCACGATGGCGCCCATGCTGATGGAGGCCTGTGGCAACGCGACGAAAGCTTCGAAGGCGGCCAGGGTGCCCAGCGCGATTGGCGCCAGCCAGACCGGATCGAGCCGACCGGTCTCCGCGAGGGCGATGCCGCGGGCGAGCGTGATGAGCGCCGTCAGGTGGGTCGCCACCAGGGTCAGCCCGGCTTGCGCTGATGTCAGGCCGGCCAGACGGCGTTGAGCATCTTCCAAAACGTGTTGCGCACCAGCGACGCGCTCGACCCAAGTGTCGGCGCACCCACAGGCGAGCAGATCGACCTGACCCTGCACGCCCTCGACGACGGTGCGTTGCAGATCGGCGCGTGCCGCGATGAGGCCGGCGCCGTGTGTATCCGAACGACGAGCGACCCAAACCGACAGCACAAAACCTATGAGCACCGCGCCCGTCAGGACAACGGCTGAGAGCGCCAGGTCGACAGAGCTCAGGATCGCGGCGCCCGCAAGCGCCAGGAGCGTGGCGGCGGCCGGCGGAGCCAGAAGGCGCACGAACGCATCCTGCAGTGTGTCGATATCGGCCACGGCGCGCGCGACGAGATCGCCACTGTGAAGGTTGCCCAGGCGCGAGGGCCAGCGAGGCTCGAACGCTGTGTAGAACCACAGCCGCAGCCGGGCCAGCAAGCGTAGGCTGACGTCGTGCGAAGCCAATCGTTCAGCGTAGCGAAGCACGCCTCGCGCCAATCCGAACGCACGAGTGGCGACGATGGCCACGTTCAAAGCGGCCAGAGAAGGCTGAAGCGCCGCTGCAGCGATAAGATAGGCGCTCGTCGCCATTAGGGCCGCGTTGGCGGCGACAGTCAGCGTAGCGCAGAGCAGCGCGAAGCTCATCCGACGCCACTCGGTGCGTGCCAGGCTCCAAAGACCCTGCAGCGCCTGTAGGACGGTCACATCCCGCAATCGCTCAGACCGGGGTTCGTGCAACGCGACAGGTCCGAGACCGATCTCGGGCTCGAGCGGGACCATCCGGTCATCGAGCCAGGGGCAATCGACCAGCACCGTTTCGGGTGGTCCGCAGCGCACCAGATGTCCCTGATCGAGGAGGACCACGAGGTCGGCATGCTCGGCCAGGGAGCGTCGATGCGCGGCCAGCACCACTGTATGACTGCCGCGCCAACTGCGGACGAGGGAGACGAGCCTTGCCGTAAGCAACGAGTCGAGCGCCTGCTCCGGCTCGTCGAGCACAACCAACGGTGCCGCCTGAAGACAGACCCGCGCCAGCGCGATCCGTTGGGTCTGGCCGCCCGACAGGTTGCGACCCAGTTCAGCCAGAGGCGTGTCGAGACCGGCCGGAAGGTGCGCCAATAGGGCCGTGAGGCCCGCGGAATCGACGGCCGCGCGGATCTCGAGCGGCGTCGATTGTGGTCTGGCCAGAGCGATGTTTGCACCGACGGTGTCGGCAAAGAGGTGCGGGCGCTGCGGCAGATAGGCGACCTGCCGGGGCCATTCGCATGATGTCGGAGCATGGCGGCCGCCGGGCTTGAACCCCAGGCTGCCCGACGTTGGTTGTTGCAGGCCGGCAATGGTCCGTAGCAGCGTGCTTTTCCCGGAGCCGTTCAGGCCGACGACGGCCACGATCGCGCCGGGTGGCGCCGCGAAGGACACGGCCTCGAGCGCGCGCCGTCCGTCGGGATACGTGACGCTTACGGCTGCCACGCGCAGGCCACCGTCCTCAGGCGCGTCATTCGTCGCCGGCGGCGGCTCGGGCTCATCTGCCAGGGCGAAGAGGCGTTCGGCGGCCGCCAGGCCCGAAGCCGCCGCGTGATAGCGCTGACCAAGCATGCGCAGCGGAAGGAAGAAATCCGGTGTCAGCATCAGGGCGAACAGCGCGGTCTGAAAGGCCAGGTCGCCGTGGAGCAGGCGCAAACCGATCTCGACAGCGACCACGGCGGTGCTGATCGTGGTGAGCAACTCGAGCACAAGCGCTGAGAGAAACGCCAGACGCAGGACGTCGAGCGTGGCGCTGCGGTAGCGCTCGTTGTAGCGCGCCAACACGGCAGCCTGAGCGGCCCCGCGCCCGAGCAGTTTGAGCGTCGTCAGGCCCTGGAGCAGATCGAGGAAGTGCCCGCCGAGCCGTCCCAGGAGCGCGAACTGTCGTCGCGTGAGCGCCTGAGCCGAGTAGCCGATCAGGATCATGAAGATCGGCACGAGCGGGGCCGTGACCGCCAGGATGATCGCTGTGAGCGGATCCTGGCCGACGATCACGAGCCAGATCGTCAGCGGGGTGAGGGCGGTCTGCACGATCTGGGGAAGGTAGTGATTGAAGAAGGCGTCCAGGGCGTCGACGCCGTCGGTGAGCGTCTGAGCCAGTTCACCGCTCGAGGTGTTCGTCGCATACGACACGCCGCGACGCATCAGGCCGCGAGCCAGCGACAGACGTAGTTCGGCGCGCACCCGTCGCGATCCGGCCGCAGCCAGGGCCTCCGCCAGCGATACCGCCAGCCCGCGTGCAACGGTCAGGCCGGCCGCGGCCAGGAGCCAGCCGGCCACATCGGCAAGGCCGTGGTGTTTGAGGAAGGCTCCGTTGATCGCCAGGCTCAGGCACCAGGCCTGGGCGATCGCCAGCGCAGCCGCAAGCCAGCCGGAACCGATCGCCGCCGCCAGGGGCGCCGGTGCGGAACGAGCCAGCTCGAGCAACCTGCGCTGAGTCATATGCGTTAGGGCGGCCCTTGTGGCCG
>CAYZRP010000056.1:26951-30604 GCA_964480865.1 uncultured Anaerolineales bacterium
CGCCCACGTCACCTAATACACGAGGCCTTCCGGCTTGGCTTCGACGCGCTTGCGGAACACCCAGTACGTCCAGGCCTGGTAGGCCACGATGATCGGCACAAAGAAGAGCGCGACGCCGGTCATGACGGTCAGCGTGTACGGGCTCGAAGCAGCGGTGTAGATCGTCAGGCTGAAGGCCGGGTCGAGGCTCGAGACCATCACGCGTGGGAAGAGCAGGCCGAACGTGAACGCCGTCTGCGCCGCGATCGAGAAGGCCATGAGCGCGAAGGTCCATCCGGGCAGACGGCCGCGCAGGATGAACAACCCGGCGACCAGCGTCGCGCCGATCATGGCGAAGGGCAGCGGGCCGGGGTTGATGCCGATGTGTGCCAGCAGGTCAGTGGCCACGTAGGTCGACAGGAAGAACGCGATCTGCGCAACGGCCGCCAGCGGCCACAGGCGTCGGGCGACCTTCGCGGCCCGTTCCGACAGCTCGCCGGTCAGCTTCAGGCTCAGGAAGATGGCGCCATAGGTCGCGAACAGCAACACGCCGGTGACGCCGCCGAGCAGGCTGTAAGGGTTGAGTAGATCGAACAGGCTGCCGACCATGTTCATGTTCGCGTCGATGGCCACGCCGCGAACCAGGTTGGCGAAGGCGACGCCCAAGAGCAGCGCGGGCAGCAAGCTGCCGACCACGATACAGATATCCCATAGCCGGCGCCATTCAGCGCCGGGGCTCTTGCTGCGGAACTCGAAGGCCACCCCCCGCAGGATCAGGCCGACGAGCACTAAGAACAGCGGCAGGTAGAAGCCGCTGAAGAACGTGGCGTACCAGTTGGGGAAGGCCGCGAAGGTCGCGCCGCCGGCGGTCAGCAGCCAGACTTCGTTGCCGTCCCAGTGCGGTCCGATGGTGTTGATGATCGCGCGTCGCTCGATGTCGTTTGTGCCGATCACGGGCAGCAGCAGGCCGACGCCGAAGTCGAAGCCCTCGAGCACGAAGAAGCCGATGTAGAGCACGGCGATGAGGATGAACCAGAGGATGTTGAGATCGAAAGACATTTCAGCCTCCTTGCCTCAATCCGTGCCCACCAGCGACGGCGCCGGGATCTCGGGCGCGGCGTGCGCGTCGAGCGGGCCGAACGCCAGATCCGGTTTCGCAGCGAAGCGGCGCATCAGATACAGGTCAGCCACCATGAGGGCCGCATAAAGCAGCGTGAACCCGATGGTCGTGAAGAGCACGGCGCCGGCGCTGACGTTCGGCGAGACGGCGTCCTCCATCTTCATCAATCCATAGACGACCCATGGCGAGCGGCCGACCTCGGTCATCAGCCAGCCGGCTGAGTTGGCCAAGTAGGGCAGCACCATCGCGAGCGGGTAGAGCGCCATCCACTTGCCGGCGCGGTCGGTCAGATCGCCGAGGCTGATGCCCAGGCCGATGATGGCCAGACCGAGCATGGCGAAGCCCGAGCCGACCATCGCGCGGAATGACCAGTAGACGACGTAGGCCGGCGGCCGATAGTCGCCAGGGCCGTAGAGCGCCTGATACTCGGCCTGGAGGTTGTCCATGCCGCGCACCTCGCCGGTGAGCTGGTTGTACGAGAGCAGGCTGAGCACGGTCGGGATGCGGAGCGAGTACACTTCGTTGCCCTGGAAATCACCGATGGTGATCACCGAGAACGAAGCCGGATTCTCTGTGACGTATAGACCTTCTGCGGCAGCCATCTTCATTGGCTGCGACTGGATCATGTGCCGTGCCTGATCATGGCCGTTGAGCACCGTCAGGCCGATGGCGATCAAGCCGACGATGGCGCCGAGCTGGAACGAGCGCTTGAACAGATCGACGTGCGACTTGCGCACCAGATGCCAGGCGCTGATGCCCATGACGAAGAAGCCGGCCGTCGTGAAGGCGCCGCCGAGGACGTGCGGGAAGGCCACCTGCACGCTCGGGTTGAAGAGCAGGGCGAGGATGTCAGTCATCTCGGCCCGGCCGTTGTTCAACACATAGCCGACCGGGTTCTGCATGAAGGCGTTGGCGATCAGGATCCACACTGACGAGAGCAGGGTGCCGATCGCGACAAGCCAGATCGAGGCCAGGTGGATCCGTTTGGGCACGCGGTCCCACCCGAAGATCCATAGCCCCAGGAACGTGCTCTCCATGAAGAAGGCGAGCAGGGCCTCGATCGCCAGCGGCGCGCCGAAGACGTCTCCGACAAAACGCGAGTACTCGGACCAGTTCATGCCGAACTGAAATTCCTGGACGATGCCGGTGACCACGCCCATAGCGAAGTTGATCAGGAGCAGCTTGCCCCAGAACTTGGTCATCTGCTTGTAGACGTCCTGGCCGTTGAGCACCCAGAGTGTCTGCATGACGGCCGTGATCAAAGACAGGCCGATGGTGAGGGGCACGAAGAAGAAGTGGTAGACCGTCGTGATGCCGAACTGCCACCGGGCAATGAGGGTGGGATCCATGCTGTCGTCACTCCCTGCGCGACCGAAGAACTCCTGCAGCATTGGATGCTGCGCTCGGGTCCGCAATGTCGAATCGTAAGACTGTGGGGCCCCGTGCGTATCTGAGGATGATCACCAATTACGAGGGACAAGCCGTTCGATGCGCCGGCGGGCGCTGCCCACATGGGTCAGAATAGCCCCCAAAGGCAGGCTATCGCGGAGATTTTCGGGCGGATTTCACGGGCAAATGAGCGCAGCGCTTCCGGCTCTGGCCGTGTTTGGCAGATCGCAGGCGCCGGCGCTTCAGGGCGCTCGACCCGGCATGGGGTGCTGCAGCCCCAGCAACCCCAACCTCACACGTCGTGTGTCATCGACGGGGCGGATGGGCGGGGCCAAAACACCACGTAAGGAACGGGCAACCGGCGTGCGAACCAATGGCGTCCCGGCCCATTTGCACAACCGTAGGGGCGACGCATGCGTCGCCCGCCCCGCCGGTCGTGAGACGCGCCGGCTTTCAGCGACCCCGTTCCGCCTTCACGACGCGGCATCCATAGCCATCGCCGTTTGTGTCTCAGTAGCGCCTTACCTCGCACGGAGTGCATCATAGCGAACGCCTGGCTCCGAGCGAACGCCTGGCTCCGCACGTGGTGGGCCACCCACTGCGCCTCACCGCACACGTGGTGCAGCGCTGTGAACTCCGACCCTACAGGCTGTGTGTCATCGCGCGCCTATGACCCGCACGTGGTGTGCCCCCACAGTGCCAGGCCCTCCAAGGTGATGCGTCGTCCAGCGTGCGTGGCCAACTCGTGGTGTGCTATCGCCAACGCCTAGCTCCCCACGTCGTGTGTCATCCAGAGCGCCTGGCCCTCTTGCAACACAACCAACCGTAATGAGCGCGAAGGATCTCCTATCTTACTCGCTGGCCACGGAAGGGGACCGTCGAGCCATATGTGTCTTCGGAGGAGATCCTTCGCGCTCATTACGCGCGCCTCCGGGCAAATAACAAGGGCGCTCTGGATGACACACGACGTGAGGGGCATGGCGCTCTCGCTGACACACGGCGCGTTCAGATGGGCTCCCCTGGATAACACGTACGTATGCGCGCTCTGGATGACACACGACGTGTGGGGCATGGCGCTCTCGCTGACACACGGCGCGTTCAGATGGGCTCCCCTGGATAACACGTACGTATGCGCGCTCTGGATGACACACGACGTGTGGGGCAT
>CAYZRP010000056.1:30704-39855 GCA_964480865.1 uncultured Anaerolineales bacterium
GCGCTCTCGCTGACACACGGCGCGTTCAGATGGGCTCCCTGGATAACACGTACGTATGCGCGCTCTGGATGACACACGACGTGTGGGGCATGGCGCTCTCGCTGACACACGGCGCGTTCAGATGGGCTCCCTGGATAACACGTACGTGTGCGCGCTCTCGATGACACACAACGCGCACAGGCGGTCGCTCAGGATGACGCGCGCGCATACGCGCTCTCGATGACGCCCGACGCGTGGGCGCGCTGCATGACGCGCGATGTGCAGGCGCTCAGGTTGACACGCGATGTGTGAAATGCGTCGCTATGGTGGCGAGACGAGCCAGAACGGCAGGGAAAACGACACGGGCCGAGGTAACCGCCGGAGGAGCGCAGCTGACCTCGGCCCGGTTGAGGCGAAGCATTATGGGCGGCGCCTTGCCTAGATCACCGCCTTGCGCGCGAGCAGTTGCACCACCGAACGCAGGTCGAGCCACCAGGGCGCTTTCGGCCGCGTGAACTCGCGGTCCATGAGCGCCGGCAGGTCGGACAGATCCGTGAGCTGGATGCGCCCGCCGACGATGCCCATCAAGACGCTGGCGGCCGTGCCACGGGTCGCCTCCTCGGAGAGGAAGTCGATGCAGCGCGCCGCCAGACGAGTGGCCTGAATGCGGTCAAAGGGCGATGGATCCCCGCCCTGCTGAAGATGACCCAAGATCGCCTGACGCACCTCGAACAGGTCCTGGCCCTCCTGCTCGAACAGCGCGCACATGAACGACGTGGTGTAGAGCGGGTTAGCCTTCTCGTTGCGGATGAGCAGGTTGAGGCGCCTTCCATGCTGGAAGGCGTTCGTCATGTGCGTGAGATCATCCTGCAGGGTTTTGAGCGTGACGCCTTCTTCGTGAAGATAGACTCGCTCGGCGCCCGTCGCGAGCCCGCTCATCAACGCCAGGTAGCCACTGTACCCGCCCATGACCTCGACGACGAAGCAACGTCGCGCCGCAACCGCCGAGTTCTTGATCTTGTCGACCACCTCGACGATGCTGTTGAGCGCGGTGTCGGCGCCGATGCACAGTTCCGAGCCTGGCAGGTTGTTGCTGATCGTGGCCGGCAAACAGATGACGGGGATGTCGAAGGCCGGGAAATCGGCCCGCCGTTTCTGCAACTGCAGGGCCGCCTCGTATGCCGACCAGCCGCCGATGAGCAACAGCCCATCGATCTCGAAAGTCTCCAGCGTGTTCGCGATCGCGGCGAAGTCATCGCCCGACGGCACGGAGCGGCTGGTGCCGAGGTTGGATCCGCCCATCGAGCCCCAGCCGTGGACGTTCATCCACGAGAACTCCTGAGCCTCGCCGCTGACAAGGCCCTCGAAGCCGTTGCTGATCGCGATCGGCGTGTGCCCGCGATCGATCGCGAGCCGCACGGCCGCGCGAACAGCGGTGTTCATGCCGGGCGCCGGCGCGCCGGCCGTCAGGATGCCGAGGCGCAGCCGACGCTGCCCGGGCTGCGGCGGGCGCGGGACGGTCTGGATCAACGTCTGCAGGGTGCGGAACTGTTCCTTGAAGCTCCCTCCACGCAGGTCCATGGCCTTCTCGTAGTCGTGAGCGGCGATGGCTGTGGCGACCGAACGCGTCTTCTCGACGCACTCCATCAACGGCAGGTGCGTGATGCGGTTATAGCGCAGGCCGATGACCTGTGGCTCGTCCTCGGGCTGGCTGGCGAGCAGGTGCTCGACGGCAGCATGGCCGAGCAGGGTGCTCATCCAGCGGTCGAAAGCGCTCGGAGCGCCGCCGCGCTGGATGTGTCCCAGGATCGAGACGCGCACTTCTTCATGCAGATGCCCTTCGAGCACCTGACGCACGCGTTCGCTCGTGATCGGGTTGCCGTTGCGGTCGCGCGCGCCCTCGGCAACGATGACGGTGCTGTGTCGCCGGCCGGCTGCGCGGCCTGCCGCCAGAACGCGACACATCTGGTCCTCCCAATCGTCGGTGTCCGGCGGGTTCTCGGGCAGGAAGACCCAGTGGGCGGTGCCGGCCAACGCCGACATCAATGCCAGATAGCCGCAGTGTCGTCCCATCACCTCGACCACGAACGTGCGCTGGTGGCTCGCAGCGGTGCTGCCGATCTGATCGAGCGCCGTGGTGATGCGGTGCAGAGCGGTGTCGGCGCCGATGGTCATGTCGGTGCCGGTGAAGTCGTTGTCGATCGAGCCCACCAGGCCCACGATCGCGAGCTGCGGGTGCTGCGCGGCGGTCTCGGCCGTGATGACACCCTGTGTCGCGAGCTCCGCGACAAGCCCGGGCCATTCCTGCCTGAAGAGATTGGCGCCCGTCAGGCTGCCATCGCCGCCGATCACCACAAGGCGATCGATGCCACGCTCGAGCAGGTGGCTCGCCGCCTGGAGCCGACCCTCTCGGGTACGGAACGCGGCGCAGCGCGCGGTGCCGATGATCGTGCCGCCGTGCTGCATGATTCCGCTGACGCTCTCCCAGGTCATGCCGCGGATCCGGTCGGCGCCGTCGACCATGCCCTGATAGCCTTCGAAGATCGCGAAGACGTTGACGCCGCGGCTGATGGCCGTGCGGACAACGGCTCGCAAGGCGGCATTCATCCCCGGCGCGTCGCCGCCGCTGGTCAGGACGCCGATCGCGCCCCCTGAGTTGTTGAACATGCTGTTTCCCCCGCGAGTCGGCTGGCCGCTCGCCTGTCTTGAAGTCGTACGAATGCTTCCCCAGTGTAACCGCTCGGAGACGTCGTTGATCAGAGCCCCTTGATCAAGCCGCCCGGCTGACACGTGCGGCAGAAGTCGGTGATGCGCTGGTTGGCCGTGATCTCGGAGATGACGTTGCCGCAGCGCGGACATGGTTGCCCGGCGCGCATGTGCACCTTCATGAAGTCGCGCGGTTTGAGATGGATGGCGTCGCCCATCTCGGCCCGCACCAGGTCGCGTGCCTCGATCAAGGTGTCGCGCATCGCATGGTACAGCCGCTCGACCTCATCGGCCTTGAGCGACGTGCGCTTGCGATACGGATGCAGCTGCGCGGCCCACAGGATCTCGTCGGCGTAAGCGTTGCCGATCCCGGCCACGAATGCGCTGCGAACCAGGACGCCCTTGATCTCACCACGGAAGGGGCGCAGTCGTTCGCGGAATTCCTGCAACGAGATCTCGAGCGGCTCTGGCCCCATCTCGCCGTACTCGGGCACCTTCGCCAGATCCGACACGGCGTAGATCTGGCCCATCGTCTTCGGGTCGAAGTAGCGCAGTTCGACGGGTTCGTCTCCCACACCACGCAACGTCAACACCAGGCAGGTGTCTTTGCGGCGCTTGTCGCCCGGCATGGCCAGTTGCAGCCGCCCCGACAGCTTCGGGTTGATCACCATCCAGTAGGCGTCGCCGAGCCCGAACACCAGGAACTTGCCGCGGCGCTTCACCGACTCGACGCATCGACCAAGGCTTGCCGTCGTCAACGGCCCGGCCGACGCCAGCGCCAGGTCGCGCACGGCGATCGCGCCGCCGGGCTGCACGATCTCGACGCCCGCGACCTCGCGCCCGATGGCGCGTCGCTCCAGCACTTCGCAGACGATGTCGAGTTCGGGAAGTTCGGGCATAAAGAATCGGCTATCGGGTCATTGGTTATTGGCTATTGTCTTCCTCAATAGCCAATAACCAATAGCCACTGGCTCAATGAGTGAACCTCACGACCGTCACGCCGTCTCCGCCTTCTTGCTCGGTGCCTGAGGCCTGGCTCTTGACCTGGGGATTGGCGCGGAGCATGTCGCGAACGGCCTGGCGCAGCTTGCCCGTGCCCTTGCCGTGGATGATGCGCGCGAAGGGCAGCTCAGCGAGGTAGGCCTCATCGATGTAGGCCTCAAGGTCGGGCAGCGCCTCCTCGACCGTTTTGCCTCGGATGTCGATCTCCATCGGGACAGCTGGCCGCTGGCTACGCACCGTGACCGGCGTTTCGGTTTCTGCGGCCTGCGTTCCGCTGTCCGCGGTCTCAGCCCGCAGCTCAACTTCTTCGAGCTTCGCGCGCACGCGGAGACGGCCCACCTTGACCTCGGCTTCGCTGGCGGTGAGGGCCGTGACCGTGCCGATCTGGTTGAGGCTGCGCAGCTTGACGGTGTCGCCGAGTTTCACCGGCCGCTTCTTGCCCGTCGGGGTGCGCGGCGGCGCGAGCGGGGCGGGCGGCACGCTGACCGGCTCGGCCGCACGTTCGGCGGCATCGATCACGTGCTCGGCTTCCTTGACGGCGCGCTCGGCGGCCGCAGCCGACTCGGCCTGCGTCAGCCTGCGCCGCAGCCGCTCGGCTTCCTCGCGGATCTCGGCCAGCTCGCGGCGTGCGTCGGCGCGGGCTTCATCCAGGATCTTGCGCCGCTCGGTCTCGATCTTCTCGAGGCGTTTCTCGAGCGTTGCTTCGCGCTCCTCGGCGGCCTCGCGCAGGCCTTCGAGTTTCTCGCGTTCGGTTGCCACGACCTCGCGCTGCTTGAACAGCTCTTCGAGCAGGGCCTCGGTGTGCAGGTCTGCCTGGCCGACCATCGTGCGCGCATCCTCGATGATGGTCGAATTGAGGCCGAGCCGGCCGGCGATGGCGAAGGCGTTCGAGCGGCCCGGCAGGCCGATCGTCAGGTGGTAGGTCGGCGCCAGGGTCTGCGGATCGAACTCGACCGACGCGTTCTTGACGCCCGGCCGGCTGTTGGCGTAGCCCTTGAGCTCGGGGTAGTGCGTGGCGATCATGGCCGTCGCGCCAAGGTCGAGCAGGTACGACAGGATCGCGCGCGCCAGGGCCGAACCTTCGCCCGGGTCAGTGCCCGAGCCGAGCTCGTCGAAGATGACCAGCGCGCCCTCATCGACGCCGTTGAGGATGCGCGTGATGTTTGTGATGTGCGCCGAGAACGTGGATAGCGACTGTTCGATCGACTGCTCGTCGCCGATGTCGGCAAAGACGTTCTTGAAGACCGTCACCTCGCTGCCCGACGCGGCCGGGATGTGCAGGCCGCACTGTGACATCAGCACCAGCAGGCCGACCGTCTTGAGCGACACCGTCTTGCCGCCGGTGTTCGGGCCTGTGATGACCAGCGCCCGGGTCTGCTCGCCGAAGTCGACGTCGATGGCGACGACTGTGGCCGGGTCGAGCAGCGGGTGGCGCGCACGCAGCAGGCGGATGATCGGGTAGGCATTGAGGCCGGTTCTGGCTTCATGCAGGATCGGGGCATGGGCGCGGGTCGCGTCAGCGTACTTGGCGCGCGCGAAGCTCAGGTCGAGCTCGGCCAGCGCGTCGACGGTGGCCACGATGAGTTCCATGTGCGCGCCGACGAAACCCGACAGCTCGGCCAGGATGCGCCGGATCTCCTCGGCCTCCGAGAGGCGCAGCTCGCGCAGCTGGTTGTTGAGCTCGACCGTCGCCAGCGGCTCGACGAAGTACGTGGCGCCCGAGGCGGATTGATCGTGGACGACGCCGCGCAGCCGGCCCTTGAAGTCGGATTTGACCGGGACGACATAGCGACCATCGCGCTGCGTGATGATCGCTTCCTGCAGGTACGTCGAAAGGCGCGGGTCATTGACCAGCCGATCGAGCTTCGACAGCAGCCGGTCGTGAGCGACCTTGATCTGGCGGCGCAGATCGCCGAGCTTGGGCGAGGCCGAGTCGAGCACCTCGCCGCGGTCGTCGATCGTGCGGCTGATCTGCTCAATCAGGCCCGGGATCTCGGCCAACCGCAGGCTGACGGCGAACAGGCGTGGAAAGAACATTTCCTGACGCGAGAGCGTTCGCCGCAGTGTCCGCGCCGCAACCAGCGTGGTCTTGATGTCGAGCAGCGTGACGGGATCGAGCGTGCCCCGGCGCGCGGCGAGCCCGGCGGCCTCACGCACGTCGCGCGAACCGCCAATGGTGACGTCGGTTTTGGTGCTGAGCAGCTTGCGCGCCTCGGTCGTCATGTCCTGCCAGGCGCGCGCGGTCTCGACGTCAGCGGTCGGGCGCAACGAGCGGCACAGGTCGACGCCGGCCGAAAACGATGCAAAGACGCTCAGGCGCTCGAGCACTTTGGGCAACTCGAGCAGAGCGAGTGATTTTGTGTCCATAGCGGGGAGATTCTACAACACCGAGGCCCCACCCGCGCCGCCACGGGTCGTGGAAATGGCCGGCTTCGTTGTGGCGGCGCGCCCTCCCCCGGAGGGGGAGGGCAGCATCGTCGAGGGTCATAAAGGCATACCGACAACCCGTGGCGATGCGGGCGGCGCGGGTCAGAGCTTCTTGCGTAGAAAGTGGCGTTGATGGCCGGTGGGGTGGTCGTCGAGCGTGCCCCACAGGGTGTAGCCGAGGCGCTCGTAGAAGGGCAGAGCCTGGAAACTCATGGTGTCGAGGTGGACGCTGTGGCAGCCGCGGCGGCGGGCCTCTTGCTCAGCTTCGGTGATCAGCCGTGTGCCATAGCCCTGACCGCGAGCGGAGCCGTCGATCCAGACGATGTCGATGTGCAGCCACTCCCAGGCCGTTTCGCCCAACAGACCGCCGAGGATCTGATTCGCATCGTTGCGCAAAAAGATGTTGAGGGGACGGTAGCCGATTGGTGGCGCGAACCCAAGATTGAATTGCTCGAGCCCGCGCAGGACGGTCTGGATGTCGTCCGACGACGCGTGTTCGTCAAGTTCCAGGTGGAATTGCGAGTGACCCATGGTTGACCGTCCCGCTCCACAGAGCTAGAACGAACGTCGCCCATCCGGGAACCAGCGCTGGCGGAACTCCTCCCAGCGTCGTCGGGCACCCTCGCGCCAGACGATGGAGCGCATACGCTTCCATGCGGTCTGGGCAACGCCGCCGCTCGCCTGATCGGGGCGAGGGCTGTACTGCATCGTCATGTATTGCGATGCGATCAGGCGGGCTTCATCCGTGACCTGCGGCAACCGAACGCCAATGGCGGCTGCCCGCTCGCGTGGTGTGGCATTCGCCGGCACCGGGGCCTCGATCCAACGCCCGGCGCGTTCGAGCTCGAGATAGGCCTGCGCAATCGGCCCAGGCACGGCCTGGCCGAGCAGGCGCATCAACTGCATGCCCGGAAGACCAAAGGCATCGAGACCCACAAGACCCAGACGGAACAACGTCACGATTCCGAGGACGGCCACGGCGATGACGACGAGCGCCACGACCGCCAGCACCTGGCCGGCCTGGAGCGCCAGACCGGTGACATCCAGCGCCGGCCGCTGCACGGGATCGGACGGTTCGCGCAACTGATCTTCGTCGATCGGCTCGAAAGCCGGGGTCGGGATGGGCGACACCGAAGCCCCGAGGTTGGGTTCGGGCGCGCGTTCGGGGCGGTTGAGCGCGGGCTCAGAGGCCGTCGGCTCAAACTCGACCCAACCGTACTCGGGGAAGTACACCTCGGGCCAGGCATGCGCGTTGCGTTCGATGACGCGATACAGCCCGGTGTCGAAGTCGAGCTCGCCTTGCGTGAAGCCGACCGACATGCGTGCCGGGATACCCAGCGAGCGCAGCAGCACGACCTCGGCGGAAGCATAGTAGTTGCAGTAGCCGCGCTTGAGATCGAACAGGAACCAATCGACCGGCTCGGCATCGCTTGGCGGCGCCGCGATGCTCAGATCGTAGGTCATGTTGCGCCGCAGCCAGGTCGTGATCGCCTGGGCCTGGTCGTAGACGTTGACGGCGCCGGCCTCGGTCACAATCTGTCGGGCAAGATCGCGCGTGCGCTGTGTGACGGTGTTCGGCAGCTGAAGATAGGTGGCGCTGATCCACGACGGATACTCGCGGCTGGCGCTGCGCAGGCTGGGCGCATCCGCCACCGAGATCGACGACACGACCCGATAGGTGCGATCCTCGCCCTGGAGCATCGTCAGCGCGCGCACCGACACCGGATCGACCTGGCCGAGCGGGGTCACGTCCACCTGCCATGACGTGTCGCGATCGATCTCGATCGGCTGTGGCAACACGAAGAGCCGGCTTGTGGATTGAGTCGAGGTGGTGATCACGGCCGCCACGTCACGGCGCAACCGATAGGCCGAGAAGGGCAGGCTGTTGGCGCGCGTGTTGTCGACGTCGCGAAACTCGAGCTGATCCGACAGCGCCCAACTGCCGTTATAGGTCTGGTACGTGATCGAGCGCCAGTACAGTCGCTGGATTGGGGCGAGCACTGCCTCGCGATCCTCGGCATCGCTGTCGACGGGCTGGAGGGTGGCCGTGAACATCTCGCGATCGGTCAGGCCCGTCGAACGGCCCAGGGCGAGCGAGTCGCCGTAGAAGTCGTCGGCGCGATAGCCGGGGTTGCGGACCGAGTTGAACAGCCGCTCGAAGTTCTCGCGAACCGTCGAGAAGGAACCGTTGACGTTGTTCCACACGGCCACGGCCTGCGGCGATGGGATGGTCGGCGTCAGCCACTGCAAGGCCCAGGCGACACCGACGATGCCCAGCGCCGTCGTCAGCCCGGCGCGCAGGAACTCAGGGCGCGCTTCGGAGGGAACCTGTAGCCGTCGTTCCTTCCACTGACGTTCGTGGCTGATCAGGCTCAGGCGGGCGAGCAAGAGCAGCGCCAGGACGAGATAGGCGGCCAGGTGCAGCTCGAGCGAACCGACGACATAGAAGTACGCATTGACCAGGAGCGCCGCGCCGGCCGGCAGGATCGCCAGCCAGGCCGAGCGCTGCCTGAAGATCGACCAGGCGCCAAGCACGGCCAGCGACCAGAAGATCAGGCCCAGGAAAAACGTGAACGGCAGGATGTCGCGCGAGGTGCCGCCGTTCAGCGCGTAATAGATGAAGTTATTCAGGCGGACGACGAGGACGAGCATTCGGTAGTCGTATGGCCCGCTGAACGTCGACATGATCAGCTGCCCGACGGCAAATGCCCCATAGATCAGGGCGAACACCGTGGCGATGGCGCCATGGAACCGGCTCTTGGCCAGTGCCAGGCCGGCAAAGACGCCGATGACCGAGGCCACCGGCGTGATCCACAGCTCGAAGGTCCAGCCCGCGGCCTGCACGCTCATGGCGGCAATGGCCTGCATCGCGGCCAGGAGCCAGACAGTCGTCCAGCCTTCTTCCAGGCGAAATCGGCTCATATCGGGATTGTATCCCGCTTCCGGATGAGTCTGACCTGTGGGAGGGCGTCGAGGCGCGTAGAGCGTGGAGCGTGGAGCGATCACGCTATCGCGCGGTAGCGTGATCGCTCCACGC
>CAYZRP010000057.1:0-21195 GCA_964480865.1 uncultured Anaerolineales bacterium
TGAGCGTGGCGTATTCAAGCATCGCCCAAGCGTACCCTATTTTCAATAGACTCTACTGATCCGGTACTTCATCACGCCATCCATTCGAGGCAGCTTCGGCTGCCTCGTTTGTTTTGTGCCCTTCGTCGGAGAGGGTTCGCGAAAAGCCGAGTGGTTGTGGAATGGCCTCGCGGAGCGCCACCGGTTCTTAGCGTTCGCCCGCAGCGCGGCGCTATCCGACCACCCTCGGCCCTGTCCGCCCATTGTCGCTGTCGGGTGGGCGAACGGCGCCGCCGTGAGCGGGGCGCCTGCAAGTGGCAGTCACTTCAACGATTGCGGCGAAGCATGATCGCCGGACCCCAGCCTGGCCTGAACCGGCGCAGCCAACCGGTGACTTGCGCGATCCGCCTGAAGTAGGTCGGCAGTCCGCGCGAGTCTGGCACATCAACGAAGCCGAAGGGCCTGTAGAAGTCTCGAAGATCCGGCACACAGGTCAGATACACATCGCCAGGTTCCTTCGCCAGCAGGTACTGGATCAGGGCGCGTGCGACACCGCGACCGCGCTCCGCCTGGTCGACGGCTATCGAAGCCAGTTCATGGCTGCCGTCGCCATGTACCTTGATCTGGCCCATCGCCACGACTGGCCCATCGTCGCCACGGGTCACCAGGATGAATCGTCGCCAGTCGATGCCCAGGGGATTGAGCGAGAAATGTCTGATCCAGTCGCGGATCAGGCGTTCATCCGCGGCCCGAGCCGGGCGAAAGGCGAGTTCAGGGGATGGTGAGGACATCGGGGAGCCGGAGCGAGTCGCCGCCGGTCAACAGCGAGATGCGTTCGCCAGTCGATCGCTTGTACCAGCCGAACTCGATCGAATAGCTGCCGGCGACAAGCGCCGGCGGGATCACGATCGGGTGCGGATCGATGACGTCCGTGTTCAGGGTCCAGCTGGAGGTGGGCGCCGCGCCGCCGCGGGGATCGCCGTCGGCGCCGGCCGCCTGAAAACCATCGGCGGCCTTGAGGTGCACGAACACTGTATAGTCGGCTCCGATCAACGCGTCAGCACGCCAGAACAGAGTCAGGTGCAGGCGGTCCGCGATGCGATCGAGACGGTAGCCGGTCAGCCGCATACCGGGCTCAAAGCCTGCGTCGAGCGGCTGGCGAGCGGCCAGCGAACGGCCCGGCGTGTCGAAGATCTGGAAGCGCTGGCCGCCGGCGACCTGTTCGTCGAGCAGTTCACAACAGGCCAGCAGGTTGTTGCCTGCGACCCCATCCGGATCCCAGCCGGGGCCTGGCGCCGGCAGAAAGAACACGCGGCGGTTCTCGCGTTGCGCCGTCTGCAATTGATCGATCGCGGCCTGAAGCGCAGAGGCGTGCTCGGCGTCGCTGCTGGTTCCGATGGCCGGGATCGCGAGCGGGGGCGCGTTCTCGAGCGGCACCCGACCGGCGAGGTAGACCTCGAGCGCCGGGTCCGGCCGGTTGGCCCAGACCACGTCGTTGGGGCCGACCCGTGCCGCAAGCGCATTGGCCAGCGCCTTCCAGCCCGGGCTCTTGGCGTACGCGGGGTCGAACCAGACGTTGTTGACGCAAGCCAGGGAGACGAGCCCGATCGAGATCAGGGCTGCCCATGTGGCGATGGTGGCGACACGGCGAGGCAGTGTCTGGACCAGCGCCCTGTCAAGACCAAGGGCCGCGAGCATCAGGCAGCCGGCCAGGCCGGGCAGGGCGTAGTGCTCGGCATACGTCGGCCGCCAGGCGTTGAGCAGACCGAGCAGCGCCGGCGTGGCTGGCCCGAGAGCCACGAGCCAGACCAGGCGCTGTCGATCGCGCCAGGCTGCCATCAGACCCAGGGCCATCAACGCCCCGAGGACGATGACGCCGGGCAGAAGCCAGCCATCAGTCGCGCCAGCCCAATGGCCGCCGGTGCTGTAAGCGACAAGCGTGCGCCAGGCAACGTCCGCGGCGCTGAGGGGAGTCAGCCAACTCTTCTCATGACCACTGAGCAGCGGCCAGACGTAGAGTGCCCACGGCGCATACAGCGCCGCTGCGGCTGCGTAGCTCGCGCCCGCGCGCCAGCGCGAGCGTCCGAAATCGGGCGAGACGATCACGGCCAGTGCCAGGGCAACGAGCGGCAACACAGCGAAGTAGTGCAGGGCCATGGCCAACCAGGCCGCGGCTGCACTGGCGATCCACCAGGGCAAGCGGCCCGCCCGCAATCCCTGCCACGCGCACCAGGCGGCGACAAGGTGCCAGAGCGACAGGCTGGTGTAAGCGCGCAAGTCTTCGGAGTACCAGATCAGGAAGGGCTGTACGGCCATCCAGGTTGTCGCCACGAGGGCAACGCGCCGGCCAATCAGGGCGACGGCCAGACGATAGGCCACAGCGACGGCGAGCACGCCGCTCAACACCGATGGCCAGCGCACGACGGCTTCGCCAAGGCCGAGAGCGCCGACCCAGCCACGCAAAAACAAAAACTGCAGCGGAGGGTTGGGCTCCGATGCGGCCATGGCTGCGAACAAGGTGTTCAACGGCAGGCCTGCCAGGCGAATGCTGAAGGCCTCGTCGCCACGAAAGTCCGCGAGGCCGGCGCCCACTCCACGAACGACTGCAGCCACGGCGATGATCGCCAGGGCGAGCCAGAGGTCACGGCCGTTGGCGGCCGTGCGGGTCGGTCGGGAGGGGCGCATCGGTCGGGCGAGGGGCGAGATCATGGGCGAAGCCGACGTCCGGCGGCCATGAGCCCGAGCGTCGCCAACAGCGCTGCCGCCGAGATCAGGCGTGCCGGAAGTTCCTCAGCCGGCGCGTATGTGAGTCTCACATCCGACAGGCCAGCCGGCACTGCGAGCCCGATCAGGGTGCCGTCGCTGATGTGAGTGTCGATCGGCTGGCCGTTCAGGGTGGCGCGCCAACCCGGGGCATAGGGCTCGCTGACAGTGAGCACGCCGGGTGCGCTCGCGCCCACCGAAAGCCGGATCGAACCCGGTGCGTCGCTGATCACAGTGACCGACTCGGGGCCGGACGGTGCCGCAACCCCAGGCGCTTCATCGACCCACCAGGCCGTCGAGAACACGTCCTCGGCCCGGGCGATGTCTGCCAGGCTCGTCTCGACATCGCCGCTCACGATCACGCTGTGGCTGAGCCAAGCGCGTTGGGGCACCGTCGACAGCCTGACCGTCTGAATACGCTGGCCAGAATCGGCGCTCTGACCGTTGTCGCCGACGACGACAGCGCCGGGGTTGCCGACGTCGGCCCGGCCCGTGGTGATGAAGGCCACGCCCAGCAACTGCCACTGCACAGGCTCAGGGAGGCGTTGGCGGAAGCGCGCATACGTCGCCAGTTGGATCGGCGTGCGGCCGTCGATGTGGCTGTAACCATAGAGGCAGCCAGCGTGTCCGGGCAGGCCGCCATCGTCGGCGACGCGGAAGAAGGCGTCAGGGTCGCTCGCTCGAGTCTGTAATACCGGCTCGAGGAGCGGCGTCGGCGCAAGTGGATCGAAGGCCGGCACGATGTTCAACGGCCGGTTGGCCGCGTACAGCTCGGTGATGACCGCCGCCGCCGCCAGCACGGGCAACGCAGCCCGCGCCCAGCGCATGGCTCGCGCGCGCAGCAGCCAGAACGCCCCGGCCAGGCTCGCGCCAAGCCACATCACGCCGGCGCGGTCCGGCAGCGCCCGCCAGTCGGTCCGGTCCAGATCCAGGCGCGCCAACAGCACGAGCGCCAGCGCAAGCAAGGCGAACACGCCCCACAGCGCGACGGTGCGCGGCACACCGCGGGCGAGCGAGATGCGGGCCGCGCGGGTCAACGGCCCAAACGCGTCGTCGGCGCCGTATGCTGCCAGGGTCGCCAGCGAGAAACTGACCCAGATCGCCAGGCGTTCCTGGCCGCGGAAGAGCGCCCAGCCCGGCAATAAGTTGAACAGGGCCCCGGTCCAGCCGGCGCGTTCGCCGAAGCTCAGCACGAGGCCAATCACCCCAACTGCCAGCCAGAACCACCGGTTGGGCCGCGGCCGGCGCAGGCTGAAGACAACGAGGCTGAGGGGCAACAGGCCGACGAAGAGCGGATGCCAGTGACTGACGACGCCCGTGATGAGAAGTTGCAGGACGTCGACGAACGGGAAGCCGTTGCCCGCTTCGGCATACGCGATCGAAGCGCGAGTTGACACGGCGTTGAAGGCGAGGGTTGGCGCAAGCTGCGCCGCGGCGAGCGCCACGATCAGGGCCGCCAGGCCGCCGAGCCTGGGCATGATCCAGCGCCAGTTGCGCGCGTGCTGCCGGCTCGCGAACAGGCCGTAAGCGGCCGCCAGCAACGCGATAAGCAGCAAGGTCTGCGGATGTCCGGCGTAGAAGGCAAGCGCGCCAGCCAGGGCCGCCAGACCGAGGTCACGCGGTCGACCGTCGCGCGCAAGGCGATGGACGCTCCACAGCAAAAAGGGCAGCCAGGTGGCCGTCATCAACACGGCCGACTGCAACGGCGCGTAGCCCATCGCGTAACCACCGTACGCGAACGTCAGAGCGCCCAGCACGGCCGCCCCACGTCGCAGCCGTTGGTCGCGCAGCCAGCCATACATCCCGAGCGAGAGCAGGGCGTAGTGCGCGGCGACTTCGAGGTCGAGCGCCTCAATTGGAAAATGTCCGAAGCCCAGGGCCCGCAGCCCGAGAAACGTCACCCACTTGGGCGGATAGAAGACCTGGGACTGCGGATCGGCGCCGAGTGGATAGCCGGACCAGAGGCAGTCGACCCAGTCGGGCCAACGCCCGGCCACAAATGCCGTGTAGGTCTGGCGGTGAAAGCCGAGGAAGGTCTCGGTGTAGTCGCCGGGCTCAAACGCAAGACGATCCCGCTCGACCGGTGTAAAGAAGCGCCAGAAGAACAGCGCGTTGGCTACGACGAGGATCAGCAGCGGCCAGGCCCGCCTGACCCAACGTCGGGCCCGAGGTGGGCTGACCGGCGAACCGACCTTACGCGAGCCGGCCTCGGCTGACGGTGTCATACATCAGCTGGTGGTAGCAACGCCACAAAGATCTTCTCGAGCGTCTGGGCGTTGGCCTTGCCCTGGCTCTTGCGCATCGCCTGGCCGACGAACCACTTGAGCAGCGACGGCTTCTTGCGGTAGGCCTCGATCTGCTGCGCGTTCTCGTCCAACACGGATTGCGCCAGCGCCTTGAGCGCATCGTCGCTCGAGATCTGAGCCAGCCCCTCTGCCGAGATGATCTCGCCCGGCGTCCGGCCCGTGGCGATGACCTTGGCGATGAGTGCAGTGCCCGTCGCGCGGTTGATCGTCCCCGCTTCCACGGCCTTGATCGTCTCAGCAAGATGCTCGGGCTTGAACGCCAGCTCAGCCGCCGAGACGCCGCTCTCGTTGAGGACGCGCAGGACATCGTTCATCATCCAGTTGGCAACGGACTTGGCATGGCCGCCGAGCACCTTCACAGTCGTTTCGTAGTAGTCCGACAGCTCACGTTCGTCGGTCAGGATGGACGCGTCGTACGCGCTCAAGCCGTATTCATCGACGAAGCGCGAGCGGCGCGCCAGCGGCAACTCGGGCAACGTGGCCAGCACCGTCGCCTTCCACTCCGGCGTCAGCATCGCCGACAACAGATCGGGCTCGCGGAAGTAGCGATAGTCCGCTTCGGTCTCCTTCGAGCGCATCTTCTTGAGCGTCTGGGTCTCGTCGTCCCAGTCGAGCGTCCAGGCCGAGACGCGTCGGCCAGCTTCAACCTCGCCGATCTGGCGCGCGATCTCGGCCTCGATGGCGTTGCGCACCGCGTCGATCGAGTTGACGTTCTTGATCTCGGTCTTGGGATTGAGCACCGTCGACCCCGCCTCGCGGATCGAGACGTTGGCGTCACAGCGCAGGTGGCCGCGCTCGAGGTTGGCCTCCGAGAGGTCGAGCCAACGTAGCAACTGGCGCATGCGCACCAGGAACTGCGCAGCTTCCTCGGCTGTGCGCAGATCGGGCCCTGTGACCAGTTCGATCAACGGGACGCCGCAGCGGTTCATATCGATTTGACGCACACCGGCTGCAACGTCGTTGCGCGTTTTGCCTGCGTCTTCTTCGAGATGCGCCTTGGTGATCGACGCCGACACGGTGCGGCCATCGGGCATCGGCACGTCGAAGCGCCCGCCCTGGACGATGGCCTGATCGTACTGCGTGATCTGATAACCCTTGGGCAGGTCAGGGTAGAAGTAGTTCTTGCGATCAAAGAAGCTCTCGTCCGCCACGGTCGAGCCGAGGGCCGCCCCGAGCAGGATGGCCTTCTCCACAGCCGATCGGTTCAACACGGGCAGCACGCCCGGCAGCCCGCAGCAGACCGGGCAGATGTTGCTGTTGGGCGGATCGCCCCAGCTGTCGGCCTTGCACCCGCAGAAGATCTTGGTCTGCGTGTTGAGTTGGATGTGGATCTCGAGACCGATAACGGCTTCGTAAGCAGGCATGTGGATGTGCCCTTAGGCTCTCAGTTTTTGCGGTCGAAACAAAACACCGGTCGCCAGAGCCGACCTAATGTGCCAGGGCCGCCGACGTCGGCAGGAAGAACCCGGCCCAGATCTGATAGACGCCAAACCCCGCCAGGATGACGGTGGTCGCGACATTGATGAGCGTCTGCGACCGCGCATTCAGCCGCCGTGTGGTGCCGACCGTCAGCACAAACGCGGTCAGGCCGATCAACAGGCCGATGCCAAAGCCGATCAGATAGGCCCAGCCCAACCAGGGGTCTGTGTTGTACCCCGTTCGGAAGATCGGCCCCGCGATCGTGAACCAGAAGATGTACGGGCCTGGGCTCAGACCGTTCATCAGCACGGCCTTGAGGAAGCTTTGCCCTGCCTGCCGCGCGTCCGGTGACCCGACCGGCGGACGCCGCAGGTGCGTGTAAGACTCCCAGGCCAGGTACAGCAAGACGATGCCGCCGCCGATCTGCAAACTGCGCAATGCCCAATCGGGCAGGAAGGCCAGCGTGAACAGGACGAGCGCGATGATCGGGACGTCGCTCACTACTGGCGCAAAAACCAGGGGCAGGGTGTGGCGCGGGCCAAAGCGGACCGCCTGCGCCAGCAGATACGCCTGCAGCGGCCCCGGCGCAATCGCCACTGCAAGGCCGAGGCTGATCCCTTGAACGATGTAAAACTCCACGATGGGGTCTTTCTTTCCTTGGGTGACCGGCTACGACGCAAGCCCGGCCAGGATGGGCGGGCGCTGGTTGCGCCACCCGGCGTCCGACGTCTCGTGCTCGAACGTGTGGGCGATGCGTAACAGCGTCGCTTCGTCCCAATCAGCGCCAAACAACTGTACGCCGATGGGCAGGCCCCGGTTGTCGATCCCGCCAGGGATCGAGACGGCCGGCACGCCGGCATGGTTGGCATTCACGGCCAGCAGGTCCGCATACTGCATCAGGACTGAGTCGCCATACATGGCGCCGATTTCGAAGGCCGTCGTCGGCGTGGTCGGGGTCAGCAGCGCGTTGAGGCGAAAGGGCTCGGCCGGGTCGAAGATCGCTTCGAAGTCGCGGCGGATCAATGTGCGCACTCGCAGGGCGCGCTGGTAGTACTGTGACGAGTACGCGGCACCCGACACGTACATGCCCATCAGCACACGCAGCTTGGGCTGGCGGCCGAAGCCCTCGGCCCGCGACTTGCGGTACATGTCGCGCAGATCCGCGATCGGCTGCGTCGTGCGATGTCCATACTTGACGCCGTCGAAACGATGCAGGTTCGACGCGGCCTCGACGCGTGAGATCACGAAGTAGACCGGGATGCCGAACGAGGTGTTGGGCATCGGCACATCCTCGATAATCTCGGCGCCGGCCTTCGCCAGGGCCTCGGCCGCCGCGCGAGTTGTCGCGACGATCTCGGACGGCAACTCCGTGTCGCGGATCTCGCCCGTGGTCGGGTCAGGGTAGCGGATGCGGAAGTAGTCGGGGCTCAGGCCGATGCGCATCCCGCGCACGCCCTGATCGATCAACGCCGAGTAGTCGGGCACGGGCACCGCGGCGGCGGTCGCGTCATGCGGATCCTGACCCGACATGGCTTGCAGCGCCAGGGCCGTGTCGCGCGCGTTGCGGGCAAGGGGGCCGGGGCAGTCGAGCGACGAGCCAAAGGCGATCAGGCCGTAGCGGCTGACGCGACCGTACGTGGGCTTCAGGCCGACCACGCCACAGAAGGCGGCCGGCTGACGGATCGAGCCCGCCGTGTCAGTGCCAATCGAGAGGGCCGCCTCGCCGGCGGCCACGCTGGCCGCACTGCCGCCCGACGAACCGCCCGGCACACATCGTGCATTCCAGGGGTTGCGCGTCGTGGGCCGGAAGGCCGACGACTCGGTTGACGAACCGTAGGCGTACTCGTCGAGGTTGACCTTGCCGATCACGATCGCGCCGGCTGCCTCGAGCCGGGCGACCGGCGTGGCCGTGTAGGGCGCGACGAAGTTCTCGAGCATCTTGCTGGCCGCTGTCGACGGCGTGTTCGCCACGCAGAAGATGTCCTTGACGCTCAGGGGCACCCCCGCCAGTGGCCCAGGATCCTCGCCACGGGCGACCTGGGCATCGATGGCGTCGGCGCGTGCGAGCGCGCGCTCGGCCTGAAGCGAGATGAAGGCATGGACATGGCCGTCGCCGGGAGCGTTATCCGCGGCGCCGCTCGTCGTCGGGCGGTCGCCATCGATGGCTTCGATCCGGCTCAGGGCGGCTTCGATGACGGAGCGGGCGGTCAGGGCCCCCGAACGCACCTGGCTGGCGACGTCGTGGGCTGATAGATCGGGCAGGGCGGAGGTGATCGACATGGTTGGGGTGGCGGCGCTGGGTCGCTGTCGCAGCGGGATGCTGCGAGGCCTACAAATCCTGATGCGGGATCTCGGGGACGATGAAGTAGCCATCCTCGGATTCGGGCGCGCCACCCAGCAGGGCCTGGGCCAGGTCACTGGGGACGGGCACGTCCTCACGCAGGGCCGCCCGCACCTCGGGCAGATAAGCCACGCCGCGAGCGGCCGCCGGCACGTCGTCGGCGATTTCGATGCGCTCGAGTTCGCTGATCGCCTTGAGTTGCTGGTTCAACTCATGCCGCAGGTAGCGGGCTTCGTCGGGTTCGAGTTCGAGCGCCGCAAGCTCCACCAGGTAATCGAACAGCTCGGGCGTGATGGTTTCTTCCATGTGGTTTGGCCTCGGATCACAGGCGATTGTACTTGGCCGGGTGGAGGGCGTCAAAATCGGTCGAAGCCCTGGCCCACGCGCCAGGGTGCCAGAATAGGTCAGAGCAGGGATTCTGCCGCGGATTGCGCGGATTCCACCGACTGGAAAGGCCATCATCGCCTGAGTATCCACTCTGCTTCATCCGCGGAATCCGCGGCCAAAGCAGCCTTCGGCCAACAGGCGCCTATGCCTCGAACGGGCCACTGGATTCAGTCGGGCTTTATTGGCTGTCGTCCTGACCTTCCATATAATGGTTATGTTGGCTTGAGTCCACAATGACAGAACTAGACGCATCAACTCCCGATGCCTCGATGGGCCTGGGCGCTGAAGACAGCGGCCGGGTTGAAGGCGAGTCGACTCCGTCGCGCGCCATCTCGCCGGCGTCGGCCGCACCCGAGATCGTGGTTCAGTCGACGCTGCCTCCGGCCGGTTCGCCACCGGTTGTTCGCGTGTCGCTTGAAGTTCCCGTCGGCGTGGCGATCAGCATCCACGTCGAGGCTCACTCCACAATCGAACCGGCCGTCGTGCGGACCGAGACTCTTGTGATTGGGCGGGCGGACAGCCCGTTGCGTCTGCAGCCGGCCGAACGGCCGGTCATCGAGAACCGGCCGATCGCGGGTTCGGCACCCGAGGTTGGTGCCGCCGTGCCCGCTCCAACGGTCACTGCAGTATCGGCGACCCCGATGGTGTCAACACCACCGGCCACGCCGGTGACCTCGTCGATCGTAGCCGATGCAACGGCCGTCGAGCCACCCCCGCCGCCGCTCGAAACGTCCGCCGTCGTGCAGACGGCGCGTCGAGCCTGGAGCCACTTCAGGGCGGATGCGTTGCCCGTCACGCGCCTGAACCTGATCCTGCTGGCCGCGATGTTGGGTCTCTACGCCCTGACGCGCCTTGTGGCGCTCGACCAGTTCCCGATCTACTTCTTCTCGGATGAAGCCAGCATCGCCCTGCTCGGGCGCACCGTCGTGCAGAATGGTTTCGCCGATGCTGCCGGGAACCTGCTCCCGGTCTATTTCGAGGCCGCGCCACAACGCTTTACGCCGGTCGTGACAGCCTACGCCCTCGGCCTGGCGACCAGCTGGTTCGGCAACAGCATCGAGGTCGTGCGCGGCACGTCGGCCCTGATCTCGATCCTGGGCGTCGCGGCCGTCGCGCTCGCCGCACACAGGGTGTTCAAGGCGCGTTTCTGGTGGGTGACGATCCTGGTCTTCACGCTCTCGCCGATCTGGCTGATCCACAGTCGAACGGCGTTCGAAGCCACGTCGACGGCCTCGTTCTATGCCGGGTTCCTGTTGTTCTATCTGCTCTACCGAGAACGCTCGCCCTATTACGGCTTCCCGGCGCTCCTCTGCGGCGCGCTGACGTTCTATAGCTACTCGAATGCTCAGGCCGTGATGGCCGTGACCGGCGTCCTCCTGCTGGTTTCGGATTTCAGATATCACTGGCGTCTGAACCGCAAGTTCCAGATCGCGCTGCTGGTCTGGGGCCTGATGATGGCCTGGCCGCTGATCTCGTTCCAACTCGAACATCAGGACGCGCTCGGCACACATCTGCGCGCCGTCAACTCGTATCTGTTCTCGCAGGAACTGTCGTGGGGCGAGAAGCTCTGGATGTACGCTCAGCGCTTTGCCTATGGCCTCAGCCCGCAGTACTGGTTCCTGCCGAACACGACGGACCTGCCAAGGCACCGCATTCCCGGACAGTCTCAGTTGCTGGGCTGGGCGTTCCCATTCTTCGTGCTTGGCGTGTGGGTCGTGCTCCGCCACGTCAAATCGCCCACGCACCGGGCTGTCGCGCTGGCCGCGTTGGCGGCTCCCGCCGGTGCAGCCACGCTCGAGATCGGCGCGGCTCGTGTGATGACGTTCGTGCCGGCAGCCATCCTGCTGTCGGCCCTTGGCGTCGATTGGCTGATCGCGCGTTTGCCGCGGCTGCAGGTGCCCCGCATCGAGAGCCTGTTCGCTGCCCTGTTGGGGCTCGGGAGCCTCGCCCTCACGGCCGTGACCTTCCAAACGGCCCCACTCTGGTTCACGGATTATGGCCTGTACGGCATGCAATACGGCGCCAGGCAGATCTTTGTCGACGTGATCCCTGCGTTGTTGAAGGCCAATCCCGATAACATCGTCATGGTCTCGTCCACCTGGGCCAACGGCACGGATCGCTATCGCGAGTTCTTTCTCAGCGGCAACACTTATGACCATGTGGCGATTCGGGGCATCGACTGGTACCAGGGGCGCTATGAACCGCTGACACCCAACTTCGTGTTCATCGGCACACCCGCCGAATTGAAGTCCGCGCAGGACAGCGGCAAGTTCGAGGCGATCACGCCCGAGCAAACCCTGCCTTATCCAGACGGGACGCCCGGTTTCTACGTCTTCCGCGCGACCTATACGCCGGAGGCAATGGCTATGTTCGATGCCGAAGCCGAGGCGCGCAAGCTGCCCGTTGTGGAAGAGGTGGAGGTCGACGGCCAGACCGTGACCTTTACGCATTCGTTGTTCGACATGGGCACAGCCGCGCACCTGCTCGACAACGATCCGTTCACGCTCGCGCGCGGCATGGAAGCCAACCCGCTCCTGCTCCAGATCGACTTCTCGACGCCGCGCGACATCACGGCCGTGAACCTGACGACCGGAACGATGGACCTGTTCACCCTCACGGTGAACGCCTACACCAGCGTTGACGGCGAACCCGTGACGGTGTCGCGGCAGTTCGCCAATGCCGGCCCCGATCCGTCCATGCAGATGGAGTTGCCGGAGGTTGATGGGCCGATTGTGCGGCTCTCGATCGTCATCTTTGACGAACTGTCCGGCGAGCATGCCAACATCCATGTCAGGGAGCTATCCCTTGAACCCTGAAACGCGCCGCCCCTGGCTGACCGTTTTTGTGCCGGCCTACAACGAGCGCTCGGGCCTCGCGCAAAGTGTCTGGCGTGTGTTGGCCGCGCTTGATCGTTTCGGCGTGGCTGCCGAGGTCTTGATCGTCAATGACGCGAGTCGCGATGACACCGCTGCCGTGGCTGCGGCGCTAGTCGAGCTCGATCCGCGCATCCGCTGTGTGTCGCATCCGACGAACCTCGGCCTCGGCAGCGGCCTCACGACCGCCATCGCCGAGGCTCGCGGCGATTGGCTCATCTTCATTCCGGCTGACCTGGCTATCGATCCTGCCGATCTGCGCCGCTATTTCGAGGCATCGTCCAAGGCCGATGTAGTCGTCGGTGTGGCTGATGTGGATGTCGACTATTCATGGTTCCGCCGCCTGGTGCACACCGCAAACATCCGCATGGTGCAGATCCTGTTTGGGATGCCCGAGCGCCAGTTCCAGTACATCTGCCTGTATCGCCTGGCGGTGCTGCGCATGATGACGATCGAATACATCCGCAGCGCCTTCTTCCACGCCGAGGTGTTGATCAAGGCCAGGGCCATCGGCGCGCGCCTGGTTGAGGTCGACGTCCGCTACGTCCCGCGCCAATCGGGCAGGGCGGGCGGCGCGCGCGGCAGCCTAATCCTGCGCACCCTGCGTGATATGGCAGTCTTCTGGCTGCGCGGCGGGGCCGCCTCCGTCCGCCAATCCACCCCTGAACGTCGCACGCTCGGCTGAGCGGTATGGGGGTCAGTACGCGGATCACGCGGATGTTAGCCGCGGATTTCGCGGATGCTTTGCGTATACCCTCCTCTCACCTCGCTCTTCGTTCCTCCCGCATCCTCCTGTGTTACCCTTCGCGTCTACATGCCGCCCAGACGCCCACGCCTAGTGACCCTGTTCGCGATCCTGTTCTTTGGGGCCGGCCTGTATCAGGCGTTGGGTGTCTATGCCGCGCTCACGGGCTGGACCTTGCTCAACTCGCTATCGTTGACGGTGCCACCCATTTACCTGCCGCTTCGCAATGGACTGCTGGCAGTCGTTTTCGTGGCGGTCGGTGCAGGGTTGTGGCAATCGCGCCGCTGGGGCTTACGGCTGACGACAACGGCGCTGCCCGTCGTTGCGGCCTGGGCGCCGATCGAACGCGTGTGGCTTGGACGCTCAGAGTTCGCGGCGACAAGCCAGCCCTGGACCATGGTCTTCTCGGCGGTCTGGCTGACCCTGACTCTTGTCGTCGTCTGGCGGTCGCGGCGGTCTTTTCTCTAGGAGACGTCGGCCGCGGATCATGTGGATGGTCGTCGTGCTCACGTCGACGTCCCAGATCCCCCATCAGCGCCATCCGAGAAATCCGCGGCAAACTCCGCTGCCGTTCTGGGAGCCACGGCACGCCGGTATAATCCGATTCATCTCGTCCGTATCGAAGACAGGATGCCCATGGACTCGATCTCCAAACTTCGTTCGCTCAAAGAACAGGCCAAGCAGGGCGGCGGCCCCGAACGTGTGGCAGCCCATCACAAGCGCGGCCGGTTGACGGCCCGCGAACGCCTGGACCTTTTGCTCGATCGTGGGTCTTTCCGCGAGCTCGATCCGTTCGTCGTCCATCGCACCCAGGACTTCGGGCTCGACAAACAGAAGTTCCTGGCGGATTCGTGCGTGACAGGCTGGGGCACGATCGAAGGCCGGCTCGTGTATGTGTACTCGCAGGACTTCACGGTCTTTGGCGGCTCGCTCGGCGAGGTGCATGCGGCCAAGATCTGCAAGATCATGGATATGGCCATGAAGACCGGCGCACCCGTGATCGGCCTGAACGACTCGGGCGGGGCGCGCATCCAGGAAGGCGTAGTATCGCTCGGCGGCTACTCCGACATCTTCCTCAAGAACACGCTGGCCTCGGGCGTGGTGCCGCAGATCTCGGCCATCATGGGGCCGAGCGCGGGCGGAGCCGTCTACTCGCCGGCGCTGACCGACTTCATCTTCATGGTGAAAGACACATCGTACATGTTCGTCACAGGCCCCGATGTGGTCAAGTCGGTAACCCATGAAGATGTGTCGTTCGAGGAGTTGGGCGGCGCCAGCGTGCATTCCGCGCGCTCCGGCGTCTGCCACAAGGTCGCGCAGAACGAGTCGGATTGCCTCTACCTGCTGCGTAAGCTGTTGAGCTATCTGCCGCAGAACAACATGGAGGATCCACCCTTCGTCAAGACGTCGGACGATCCGCTGCGCATGGAGGCCGCGCTCGACAGCCTCGTGCCCGACAATCCGAACAAGCCCTACGACGTCCGCCAGGTGATCGGCCTGATCGTCGACGGCGGCGACTTCTTCGAGATCCACGAGGAGTTCGCCCAGAACGTGGTCGTCGGTTTCGCCCGGCTCGGCGGTCACAGCGTCGGCATCGTGGCCAACCAGCCGATGGTGCTGGCCGGCGTCCTCGACATCGACGCCTCGGAGAAGGCCGCGCGTTTCGTGAGATTCTGCGACTGCTTCAACATCCCGATCATCACGTTCGAGGACGTTCCAGGCTTCATGCCCGGCACCAAGCAGGAGCACGGCGGCATCATCCGCGCTGGCGCCAAGCTGCTCTACGCGTACTGCGAGGCGACGGTGCCCAAGCTGACCGTGATCACGCGCAAGGCCTACGGCGGCGCCTACTGCGTGATGAGCAGCAAGCACATCCGTGGCGACCTCAACCTCGCCTGGCCGACGGCCGAGATCGCGGTGATGGGCCCCGATGGCGCGGTCAGCATCATCTTCCGCAAAGAGCTGGCTGAGGCCTCAGACCCCGTGGCGCGCAAGGCCGAGCTGGTGCAGGAGTACCGCGAGAAGTTCGCGAACCCCTATGTCGCGGCCGGGCGCGGTTTCATCGACGACGTGATCGAGCCGCGCGAGACCCGCGCGCGCCTCATCAACGGCCTCGAGATGCTCGAGAACAAGCGCGACAGCAACCCGCAGAAGAAGCACGGCAACATCCCGCTGTGAGGATCTCACTGCCGGACGTTTGTTGACGATGACTCGGGTTTTCGAGGCTTGTAGCCGGGGGCGATGCGCCAGGGTGCTTCGTCGTCTTTAAGCACACGCGGACCAATCGGGATCAACCCGTGTCACTCGATCCGATCGAAGTGCAAGAAGTCGCCGACATTCAAGGCTAGATGTACGAAAGTCGTGGGGTAGGTGCGTCATGCTGGCAGGAAACCGCCTTACCTGATGCACCGCCTGTCAAACGTTCATTCGCAATATCTCGTCGTCCGAATACGAGCAAAGGGACGCAATTGGCTTCGGCAGAGAATGGTCAGGCTCTCACGCTATCAGGTCCTTTGACCAGACCATTCAGGAAAAGCCGGTTCACTTCTTCGGCCAACTTTGGGTTGTGCTCAAAAGCATCCCGGAACTCCTTGTTTTGTAGCAGATACGTCTGGAACATATCGATGCTGAATTGAATGGCATGGTCAGATATGTCCGGCGAGAACACGCCAGATCGTTTGCCCTGGTCGATGAACTGTAACGCCAACTTCTTGTTGGCGGCTTTGAACTCCTCCATGGTCTGGCGGATTTCAGTGTCGCTGTCAACCGCGTCAATGATGAACTGCAGGCTGTGCTTGCCAAGGTAGGATGTTCGAATCTGGATGTACTCCGCGATCTTGTCGACGAAGCTCCCCTCTCTTTCAATCAGTTGTTGTCCTCGCCGAAGGCTTTCCGACAGGATCTCCTTGATAATGGCGCGCCGTAGATTGTCTTTGCTCTCAAAGTAGTTGTAGATCGATACTTTTGAGACGTGTGCTTTTTCCGCTATCTCTGCGACAGTCACCTTGTCGAACCCGTACTGGTCGAACAACGCCAAAGCTGTCTCGGAGATCGCCCTTTTCTTCTCACTTGTTCTTCTGCCGAATCCATCCATCGAACCCTCACAACAATGAACTTAATGAACCTGATGCGTCAATAGTATACCCACATTAGCTTGACAGATCGGCAGAAAGGTGTATTTTATGAACTAAAGAAGGACACAAAGTTCATTATTATGTAGGGTGAGATGATGACTGATATCGCTTTTGAGGACGTCTGCAAGGTTTACCGAATGGGTGAAGTGACCATCCACGCCCTGAACCAGGTCTCATTTCGAGTTGACAAAGGAGAGCTTTGTATTGTCCTCGGTCCGAGTGGCGCGGGCAAAAGCACGGTGCTCAATCTCTTGGGCGGGATGGACACCGTGACGTCAGGAAAGATCATGTCTGCCGGCGTGGAAATCACGGCGATGAATGATGGACAACTGACCGAATACCGGCGCCACAGTATTGGGTTCGTGTTCCAGTTCTATAACCTCATCCCGAATTTGACGGCGGTCGAGAATGTCGAACTGGCCAAGCAGGTGTGCAGGTCGCCGTTGGAGCCGGAGGAGGCCCTGCGGATTGTGGGCCTGCGAGACAGGATGCACAACTTCCCGGCACAGCTTTCGGGTGGCGAGCAGCAGCGCGTCGCCATCGCGAGGGCCATCTGCAAGAACCCGGAGCTGCTGCTGTGTGATGAACCAACCGGCGCCCTGGATACGGAAACAGGCAAGACAGTGCTGGGGGTTTTATCGGACATCAGCCGCCAAATGGGCAAGACGGTGGTGATCGTCTCCCACAATTCCCTCCTGGCGCCCGTCGCGGATCGGTTGATCGAGATGAAAAACGGGCAGGTGGTCAGGGAGCATCTGCAGACGCAGCCAGTGGGTCTGGAGGAAATCAAATGGTAAGCATCCTGCAAAGAATCGTTCTTCGGGATGTCTGGGCAAACCGATGGTCATTCCTTACCATTGTGGGGATCTGCAGCCTGGGGATCGCTCTGTATAGCGGCGTCAACCTGTACACAAATACCATCGATCATGACATCGCAGACTATTACGAGAGCGCTCATCTGGCCGATCTCTGGATTTATCAGGCGGACATCACTGAGGTGGAGGCCGAGCGGATCCGGAGTGTGCCCGGCGTGGAGACGGTTCAGCGCCGAAAAATGCTTGAGTTCAATTTCGATGGCGCTATCGAGGGCACTTTACGCCTGCATGCCACCGGTGAGAATGCGCGTCTCAATGTGTCGGAGTTGCTGGATGGCTCCTGGCTAGATGGCACCGAAACGGATGCGCTGTTGCTGGACAGCCGCTTCGCTGACGCCAACGGATTGAACCCTGGAGATACACTCCGACTGATGGCCGATGGCCAGCAGAAGGTATGGCTGATCAAGGGGATTATCCGAAATGTGGAGTACATCTACTACGCGCCGGACGGCTTGACCCTGCCAGACTATCAGAAGTACGGTTTCGGCTACACCAACGCTTCCGCGCTGCCACAGGCTCCCTACAACGAACTGGTGTTGTCCATCAGAGCGGATGCCGGGCGCTCTCTTGAAGACATCAGAACGGATATTCGGACCACGCTGCAAGGTGCGGCAATCTTCAGCCGCCAGCACCAGCTGAGCAGCAGCAACATTGCCAACGATCTGGAGGGCATCAAGGAAATTGGCATGCTGTTCCCAGCAGCTTTCTTCCTGACCGCTGCGCTGGTCACCTGGATCACCGTGGGCAGGATGCTGGAAAATCAGCGACAGAGTTTCGGCACCCTGCGTTCACTCGGCTATTCCAAAACGGAAATCACGGTCCGCTATGGCCTTTCCGGGATTCTGATCACCCTTCCGAGCGCAATAGTAGGCTGGTTCATCGCCCGCTACCTGATTGCTGAGGCACTGTATCGGATGGGGACCGCGTACTACACGATCGAGGCCGAGGGCGTGGCCGATTTCTCTCGCGATTTCTTCCTGGCGGTCCTTTGCGTCGCGCTTGTCACAGGCGGGGCAGCATTGCTTTCCTGCCTGAGATCGCTGCAGTCGATGCCGGCGGCGCTCATGCGACCAAAGCCCCCGTCGGAGGGGCATCGTATCTTCCTTGAAAGGATGACGACGTTTTGGCGCGGTCTGAGCTTCAGCGCCAAAATCGTCACGAGAAACCTGTTTCGCAACAAGCCGCGCATGACGATGGGGCTCGCCGGGATTGTCGGCTCCACCGCGCTGATTGTGTGCAGTCTTGGGTTGACAAACTCCATGAATGCGATGCTTGACAAAGCCTTTGACGAGACCATGCACTATGACGTGGAGATCAAGTTGAGAAAGCCAGTTCCCCTGGAATCGATAAACGATATCTATGACCTCCTCAAGGATGCCTCGTCCGTTGACGCGACCATGGCGTTTGGCATCTACCTGACTGGCGGGAACAGCAGCGTGCAAAGTCCATATCTGGTAGTGATGGAGGATCAGCAAAGCAGCCTGCGTTTTGAACGCGTTGGCGGTGACGCGATTCCGCTGCCCGACACGGGCGCGCTGATTACGCCCAGAATGGCAAACGAACTCGATGTCGCCATTGGCGACGTGATGACGGCTGAACGCCTGGATGGCACCAAACTCCCTCTCGAAGTCGCCGATATCGTGGACCTTCCCGTTGGAAACGAGATCTATATCAGCCGGACTGCATTTTCGAAAATCTCGTCTCTGCCCTTTGTGGTCAGAACCCTTCTGGTCAGGGGACAGGGTCTGGAGATGAGCGTCCTGAGGGAGGATCCGCGTATATCCGTGGTTGAAACCAAAGCAGAGATGGAGGCGAACCAGCGGATCATCTTGGAACAGATCAGTAGCCTTCAAACAATCCTGATTGTCTTTGCGGGCATGCTGGCGATCGCCGTGATGATGATGCTGGGTCAGATGAACTTTCACGAACGAATCCGCGAGATCGCCACCTTGAAGGTTTTGGGCTTTTATCAGAAGGAGATGGAGAGGTTGGTGCTCCACGAGAACATCCTGATCACGATGCTCGGGCTTCCATTTGGAATCATCACAGGCTTTAGCTTGTTGAGCGTGATCTTGAAGGAGGCAACAACCGTGGAGATGGAGATCAGCCCGTTTGTGGCTCCAGATAGCATTGTTGCCGGATGTGTGATGGTTCTTGCCTGTACGATGTTGGTCGGTTACGTGATTGGTCGTCGATTCAAAAGTATCGATATGGTGGCGTCGCTCAAAAGCGTTGAGTGACAATACCTGTCTTGCCTGCGTGGGCCTCTGGTTCGCTCGACAGGTAGCATCGTCATCGAGGTGACGACGACAGACTGCGGTGTCACGGCGGCGTCAATCGCCCAGCCCGCGGATCAACCAATCACTCAGTCCCTATGTTGACGAAGGAACTCGCGCGCCTTGCTGTGGGTCAGCGTGCGCAGCGCGGTCAGGCGGTCGGCGGGTGAGCGGCTCGTGTCCTGGATCAGGCGCGAGTAGCCGGTTGACGTGTCGATGTCGTTGAGCATGTCGAGGAACAGGCTGGCGCGATCGCGCATGGCCTGGCCTTCACTGCGCGCCGTCGGCGTCAGGAACTCGCTGATGACGTTCTGCACAGTTGCGGCGCAGGAGTTGATGCAGTCATTCAGGTTGCGTGGGCCGTTCGGCACGCCGTGCACGAGCAGGGTCAGGTTGATCAGGAAGATCTTGATCAGGCCGCCTGCGTGCAGCAGATCCTCTCGGTACGGCCGGCGCTCGAGACTGCCGACGTAGAGCATGTCATTGATGTCGGCGTCGTGGAAACTCGCCGCCAGGCGCATGCCCACGATTTTGTCGGGCCGCGAGATATCGACCAGCAGTCCGGGCGTGATCGCTGGGTCATGCAGGCTGAGTTCAAATAGCGTGCGTTTGTAGTACGCGCCGAACTGATGACCGATGACGGTCGTGAGCACCTCGAACTGATCGTCGCGCGAGAGGGCGTCGAAGCCGAGCGCCGGGTCGCCAGTGACGATGTAGGCGCTGACGAGATGGTGCGCGGCGTCGTAGACGGCCGAATAGGCGTCGACCGCCGGATCCAATCGCCGTCGCAGGCCCAGCCAGAGCAGATCGAGCTGGAAGTCGCTCAACCCGAGCAGCCCGCGGGCGCGCTCGCGAAAGACAACTTCGGCCTGCGCGGGCGTGACGGCCTTCGGGAGCAGGGCGGCCAGTTCGTCGCGCGGGATCCATTTGCCGAGGTCGTGGCTGAAGGTACAGGCGTCGAGCAGCAGGCTGTCTCGCCGGCTCATCATCACCGGTGCGCCGGGCGGGGTCGAGCGCACCAGCTCGTTGTAAAACAGCCAGTGGGCGCGGTTCGAGACGTGGCGCAGGTGATCGAGCTGCTCGTACTGGTCAGGGCGCACGGAAAGGTAAGCGTTTGCCCGGGCCTGGACGGACTCGACGAAGCCCAGCAGCGGGTCAGGGGCAACATCGGTCATGGCGGCGCGATTGTACTGCGTTTCGCTCAACGGCACAGTTTGGGCCGGTTGAAGGAGCTAAAAAGCAGACGAAAACCGAAGAGGCATGGCCTGCGCCGCGCGTCAGTTCAAGCCACCTATTCGCAAAATACGCGAAATTCGCGCAATTCGCGGCCAGGAACCTACCGTCGGCGCGCGGACCGGGCGGCGTAAAGGGCCAGTGAAGCCGCGACGGCGGCGTTGAGCGACTGGACGTGGCCGTGCATCGGCAGGTGGATGAGGAAGTCGCAGCGATCGCGCACCAGGCGGCGCAGCCCGCTGCCTTCGTTGCCGATGACAAGGCCGAGCGCGCGGTCCAGGTCGACCCTGTCGATCGACTGGCTGTCCTCGGCCAGATCGAGCCCGGCCAGCCAGACATCGCGCTGACGCAGCTTGCGCATGGCCTCGACCAGGTTGGGCACCTGGGCCACCATCAGGTGCTCGGCCCCGCCCGCCGCCGTGTTCACCACGGTCGGCGTGATCTCGCAGCCGCGTCGTTCCTGGATGACGACGCCGTGCACGCCCATCGCATCGGCCGTGCGCAGGATCGCGCCCACATTGCGCGGATCCTGCACCAGATCGAGCAGCAGCACGAGCGGCGCCTCCCCGGCGCGTTCGGCCGCCGCGAAGATGTCGTCGAGGGTCGCATACGGATACGGCCCGACCTCGAGCAACATGTTCTGGTGCCGCTCGCCATGGGCGAGCAGGTTGATGGCCTTCTTGTCGCTGTCCTCGATGCGTACGCCCCGACGCTTCGCTTCGTCGATCAGATCCTGCGAGTCGCGCAGGTCGGCATCGCGCGCGACCAGCAGCCGGTTCGCCCGCCGTCGGCCGGCGCGCAAACACTCGCGGATGGCATTGCGCTTGAAGAGCAGTTCTCGTGTCATGGATCTCTTTTCGTGAG
>CAYZRP010000057.1:21295-39800 GCA_964480865.1 uncultured Anaerolineales bacterium
CCGCGTAGGATCGCGGCATGCGAAACCAGCTCTCGTACGCTCTGTTGTTCTGTCTGGTCGTGGCGTTCCTCAGCCCGACACCCCTGGCGCGCGCCGGCGGGGTGGTGACCAACTGCACCGACGCCGGCCTACGTGCCGCCGTGGCCGGCGGGGGAACCGTTACGTTCAATTGTGGCACGGCCACGATCGTGCTGTCGAGCCCGATCACGCTCACGGCCAACACCGTCATCGACGGCGGTGGCGTCATCACGCTGTCAGGAAACAATGCCACTGGCCTGTTCGTCAGCAACAGCAACCTGACGATCACGCTGCGCGGCCTGACCCTGCGCGATGGCCGCAGCGCGGACCAGGGCGGCGCGCTCCGCACCGGTTCCTACAATAACCTGACGATCGATGCCGTCACGTTTGCCAACAACGTCGCATTGCGCGATTCGGCCGCCTGCGACGGCGGCGGCGCGGTGTTCATCGGCGGCGGGAGCACCGCCACGATCTCGGACAGCACCTTCACAAACAACCGGGCCAACAACGGCGGCGCCATCAACAGTCTGCGCACGGATCTCACCTTGCGCGATAGCATCTTCACCGGCAACCAGGCGATCCACAGCGCCGCCATGGACGATCGCGGCGATTGCGGCGGCGGTGGCGCGGTCTACATCGATGGCGCGAATTCGTTTTCCAAGGCGAGCACCGTGTTGCTGCAGGGCAACACGTTCACAAGCAACATCACAAACAACCACGGTGGCGCGATCTTCATCGGGGTGTACGCCAACGAGTCGGTTACTGTCGAGACGAGCACGTTCACGGGCAACCGCGCCGGCGTCAACACAAACGGCGCAGCCGGCACGGGCGGCGGCATCTGGTTCGGCCGCGGCAACCCCGGCCAGGCCACACCGCCGCTGACCCTCACCCGGCTCGCGTTTTGGGGCAACCACGCCGACACACAGGGCGGGGCGCTGTGGGTGGATGCGTCAGCCAATCTGACCAACGTGACGTTCGCGGGCAACGAGGCCGTTAACCCGACACCACTGGCTGCCGACGACTGGCGCCGCGGCAACGGTGGCGCGTTCGCCGAGAGCCTGTTGGGCGGCGAGCCGCCCGTCAGCATGGTCAACGTCACCTTTGCCAACAACCACGCCGGCTTCAACGGCGGCGCCATGGCCGCAGATGCCGTGACGCTGCGCAACGTGCTCTTCAGCGCCAACACCGGCGACAACCCATGGGCGATCCAGCAGCACTGCACAAACGCAGTCACCAACCAGGGCGGAACGATCCAGTATCCGAACCGCAATCCCAATCCGAACTTTTGGAACGAGACGAATTGTTCGGCAACGCTGACGATCGCGGATCCGCTCCTCGGCGGTGCGACAGCCGACGCCCAGCCCGGCCTCGCGCCGCTGCCGGCCAGCCCGGCCATCAATGCCGGCGTGTCGTGTCCGACCATCGACCAGCGCGGCCTGGCGCGACCCCAGGGCGCGGGCTGCGACAGCGGTGCGCTCGAGCTTGGCCTCACGGTTTCGCCCGCGGCGCTGGGCCCGACTGACACGCTGCTCACCGTGCGTGGGGCGGGCTTCGCTCAGACGGCCACGGTCACCTGGAACGGAGGGGCCCGTCCCACAACCTGGGTCGACGCCACGACCTTGCGCGCGACTCTCAACGCCGGCGACGTCGCCTCGCCTGGCACGGTGTCTGTTGGCGTGACCGGCAGCGGAACCTGGGCCGCCGTGTCGATCAGCGTGTGGTCGCAGATCGATCGCTTGTGGTTGCCGAACCTGTCGCGCTGAGGTCGGTCAGGGTTGCAGGATCACGAAGTCGGCGCCGTCGGGTGTGGTCAGGCGCTCGCCGCTGACGGGGTCGTAGAGGCCGACTCGATAACGCACGACATCGGCCGTGTTCGCGAGCGTGATCGTGTCGCTCAGGTGCTCGCCCACGATCCACGACGTGGTCGGCCGGGCACCGCCCACCGGCGGAGAGTCGCTCTGACTCAGGATCGTGTCGGTCGTGTCGAGGGCGTGGATAAACACGGTGTAGCTGACGTCGCTGGTGCTGAGCGCCTTCCAGATCAGGCGTATGGAACCCTCATCGGTGCGCGTCCAACCGACAAGCTCGGCCACTGACCCAAAGCGCGCGCCGACCGCGTGATCATAGGCCGGCGCCTCGAAGGATCGTTCCGGGGCGTGCACGGTCAACCCGCCGAGTGCAATCGCGTCGCCCACAGCTGCGGAGCCGTCCAACACCTGCAGCTCCACGTTGTAAAGCCCACCCGTCAGAGTTGCCGGAACTCTGACGTCGAGCGGAGCCCGCAGCGGGCAGCCTGGTCGCCAGGCAGTTGTCGGGTAGTCGTCGTTGACCAACGCCAGGGTCTGGCTTGACGCGACCTTTCCGTTTGTATCTATCAGATTGACCTGGCCTACGAGACGGCGGTCAGTGCCGTTCAGCGGATCCCAGTAGGCCGTGAACGCCAGGTTGTCACCCACGTTCAGGGACGTTACGGTCCAGTCCACACCCAGAAGTTTGACGGGACCCAGCATCGCATTGAGCGTTGTGACTGGCTCGAGCGACGGCGGCTGAAGCGGACAGGTGACCGTCACGGCGCCGATCGGAATCGGCGCGCTCAGTTGGGCTCCATCCGTTTGACGGTACACCGTGACCGCAAGTTGATAAGGTCCCGGAGGTGTCCCGCGGTACGGCATCAACGCATGGCTGTCGCGGGCGTAGTCGTCGAGCGACCAGCGTGAGGTCGGGAACCCGGCCGGGTGCTGTGAGTCGGTTTGGGCGACGACGTGCCCGACCGCGTCCCGCAGGCTGAGTTGGACGCTGTAGTCGCCGCGCGCCGGCTGCAGGGCTCGCCAGTACAGATCGACATCCAGGGCCGAGCCGGCGGCGAACGGCTCGGAACCCACCCGCATGCCGATCAGGCGCATTGCTCCGCCGAAGTCGACGTTCAGCGGCGGCACGCCCTCAACGACGTCGCCGCGCAGGCTCGATCGTGCGAACGGCGTGTCGATCTCGAGCGTCGCCTGCCGATACACGACGAGGGCCAGGCCGACAGCGATCACGGCCGCGACCTCGCGCAGGGCGGGGAAGGACAATGGGCCCGCCACCTCGGCCGGCGCTCGTCTGGCCCATCCTGTGAGGCCCAGTGCCGCCAGCGTGAGCAACCCGATCAACGACAGCGCACCGCCGGCCTGTCGCGCCGGCGTCGTCCCGAAGTCGATAGCGATCTCGGAACGCCCGGCCGGCACCGCCACGCTGATCCGGCCATCAGGCGTCGTCGGCGTGATCGGCACGTCGACGCCGTTGATGACAGCGCGCCAGCCTGGGAACGCGAAGGTGTTGAACACCGCCGTGAATGCGCCCGTGCTGTCGATCGTGACCTGCTGGCGCGTGTAACCGACATCGGTCGTCTTCGCCTGCGCGCCCGTCGGCAACGAGCCGCGATCCAGCCGCTCGAACAGCGCGCCGCTGGCATAGGCCTCGCGCAGAGCGTCGGCGTCGGGCAGCGATTGGACCGTGATCGGCAGATACTCGCCGGCCGTCGTCGTGCCGATCGTGCCAGTGCGCCGCTCCCAATCGTGGATGTCGCTCAGGGTCGGGTTCGCGGGCACGCTCGGGTCAAGGCCCCCATAGGTCCAGGGCAGGGCATACAGCATCAGGATCACGGCGGCGATGGGCACCATCCAGCGCCGCGCCGCCGGCCGCGCCACTCCGTCAGCCGTCAGGCTGCCGGCCAGGATCGATAACAGCAGGCTGGCCGGGCCCAGCAACCGGGCCGGGAACTGGATCAGGCTCAACCCTGGGACGCGCTCCCAAACGACCACGGCCCACGGCAGCGCCAGCGTCGCCAACCCGAGCGCGCCGAGCGCAGCCGCGCCGATGGCGGCCCGCTGGCGAGCGGGGTGTCGGCCAAGGGCGGCGAGCGCGGCCACCGCCAGGGCCACCTGCGGCCAGCCCAGCGCGCGCGGCGTCTCGTCGCCGATGAGCGTGCGGTCGAAGGCCCGCGGCCAACTCAACATCTCGCCCAGCGGCAGAAAGTGGAAGTGATAGTCGAGCACCGGCGGACTGTAAGCTCGCTCAATGTGGATCGCGCCGACCTCGAACACCACGGGCACCCAGTACCAGGCCGACACGACGAGACCGAGCCCAAGCGCGCCGAAGCAGGCGGCCGTCGAACGCCACCGTTCCCGTCCGCGAGCGGCCAGGCTCAATGCGATCGTCAGCGCGACGGCGCAGCCGCCGGCCAGGGCCGTCGATGGGTTGTGAATGAACGGGAAGGCTGCGAACAGCGCCGCCGTTCGCGCGAACGCCCAGGCGCCGGGCGAGCGATGCAATTCCCACAGCGACCCGAGCAACCAGGGCAGCAACGCCAATCCCAGCGCTTCGGGCAACGCGCCGCGGTGCAGCGACATCAACACGTATGGCGCGTACGCATAGGCCAGCGCAGTCAACAGCCCGGCGCGCGGCCCGAACAGCCCGCGCCCGAAGGTGAACGCGCCGAGCGCGCCGATCACGTCGGCCAGCGCGAACGCCACCAGCGTCGCCGACACGAAACTCAGGCCCAGCCGGTGCAGCAACACGATCAGGTACTGCGCGCCAGGGCCGTAGACGTTGAAGAGGGGGTAGCCGTAACCGTAGACCAGATCGGCGGCCCAGCGCGGATACCAGGTGCCCTGGCTGATCGCCCAATCGAGCTCCACAGCACGATAAACGTGGATGGCCTGGTCGGGGCCGCCGGGCAGGGCGCTCACCCACCAACGCGCGAGCGCGGGCAGGAGTGCCACGAGCAGCACCAGCCACGCCCAGCGGTCGCTTTTGCGACGAGGATTCACGGACGTCGTGCGGGTTGCTTGTGACGAGGACACGCAAGCATTATAGCGACGGGGCTTCTTGGCCTCACCTCAGCCTGCCAGCGACTCGATCCGGTTCACGGCCACGCCGGGCCCGTCCTCGGCGCGAAGCTTCTCGCCCAGCGCGGCAGCGCGATCACGCAGACGGGGATCTCGTGTCAGCCGCGTGATCGAGTCCGCCAGGTGTCGCGGCGTCAACCGATGGATCGGCAGGGGTGCCGGGCCGACGCCGAGCGCGCGGATGCGATCGCCCCAGAAGAACTGGTCGAATCCGAACGGCACGATCTGCGAGGGTCGGCCATGCGTCAGCCCGAACCCAACGGTCCCCGAGCCGCCGTGGTGGATCACGGCCGACACCCGTGGGAACAGCCAATCATAGGGCGCCTGTTCGATGCCCAGGATGTTCGCCGGTAGCCCGCCGCCGAGCCCGGCCCAGCCTGCGTTCAACACAGCTCGTCGTCCGCTCAACCCCACAGCGTCGACGATCATGCGGGTGAGACGTGCCGCATCGGTCACGGGCATACTCCCGAAGCCGATGAACACCGGCGGCTCGCCGTCTTCGACGAAGCGCTGCAGGTCCTCCGGCGGCCGCCAATCTGGCCAGCCCGGCAACCACCAGCCCGTGATCGCGATCTGTTCGCCCCAGTCGGTTGGCCGTGGCACGACGTGCTCGCTGAACCCATAGATCATGGGGCTCGTTGCGCGCTCGGCCAGCGCCTGCGCGGCATCCAGCCGGCGCAGACCAAGCGTGCGCGTTCGCCAGCGCTGGATGGCCGGGCCGAAGAGCAGCCACAGCAGGCCTGTCGCGATCCCGTACGATAGGTCGTTATAGCGCGTCGGGCCAACGGGCCCGGGCGGGAACGCCATCATCGGCCAAGCGCGTGTGCGGCTGAGCGGCAGCACGCCGACCGAAAGGCTTTTGATGCCGAGGTGTTCAGCGAGGTCTGCGCCGTACAGGTTGCCCGGCAGTTGGTTGAGGATGAGATCTGTGTCACGTAAAACGGGATCGGCCAGGTCATGGCCGATCCCGTCGGCAAGCGTTGCGAACGAGCGTCGCAGCGCCAGGGTGCCGGTCAGTGGATTACGTCCGCCGGTCAGGAGACCATTGCCAGCGGCCAGCACCAGCGCCTGCGCATCGCCGCCGATGGCGTGGAAGTCGAAGCCAGCGCCACGAAAGAGCCGTTCGTAGGTGGCGAACGACGCCACGCGCACGCGGTGCCCGCGCTCGCGCAAGGCGGCACCGAGCGGCACAAAGGGCTGAACGTCGCCGCGCGAACCGAGGGCCAGGAGCGTGATTCGCATGCCCGGCCCGCCTCGCTCAGCTCGCGATCTTCCAGCTCGTGCCGGCCTTGCCGTCTTCGAGCACGACGCCGAGCGTCTTGAGTTGATCGCGGATACGGTCCGATGCCGCGAAGTCCTTGCGCGCGCGCGCGTCCTTGCGCATCTCGATCAGCAGCTCGATCAGGCCGGCCTCGCGCTCTGCCGAGCCGTTGGCCGCCGCTTCTGCTTTCGGCAGGATGCCAAGGACGTTGCCGGCGGTCTCGTCGAAGAGCGCGACGAGCGCCGCCACGTCGGCCTTCGCCGGGGCTGTGGCCGCGTTGATCAGCGTGTTCGACAGTCGCGCCAGCTCCTGCACAACGGTCAGCGCCACCGGCGCGTTGAAGTCGTCGTTCATCGCGTCGATGAACTTGGCTCTCAACTCTTCAACGGCTTTTCCGACTTCCGCGGTCTGCGGTCCGCCGTCCGCGGTCCTCGCCAGCCACTGTTTCGCCGCTGTGTACGCGCCGGCCACGCGCTCCCAGCCGCGGGTCGAGGCCTCGAGCGCGGCATCGGAGTAGTCGATCGGGCCCGAGTAGTGCGCCGAGAGCATGAAGTAGCGGATGGCCTCGGCCCGGTTCCTGGCCAGCGCGTCCTTGATGCGCACGACGTTGCCGAGGCTCTTGCTCATCTTGACGCCGTCGAGCGTCAGCGAACCGGTCAGCAGCCAGTAGCGCGCGAAGGGCTTGCCGGTGGCGGCCTCGGCCTGCGCGATTTCGCATTCGTTGTGCGGGAAGATGTTTTCGCGCCCGCCGCCGTGGATGTCGAAGGTCTCGCCCAGGTACTTGGTGGCCATGGCCGAGCACTCGACGTGCCAGCCCGGGTAGCCCCAGCTCCACGGGCTTGGCCACTGCAGGATGTGCTCGGGCGGTGCGTTCTTCCACAGCGCGAAGTCTTCGGGGTTGCGCTTCTCCTCGCGCACAGCTTCGCGGTTGCCCGCCTCAAGTTCCTCAATACGGCGGCCCGAGAGCTTGCCGTACTCCGGGAAGGCGCTCACATTGAAGTAGACCGAGCCGTTCACCTCGTAGGCGTGCCCGCTGGCGAGCAGCACCTTGATCATTTCGATCTGCTCGGGGATGTGGGCTGAGGCGCGGGGCGATATGTCGGGGCGTCCGACGCCGAGCGCGTCCATGTCCGCGAAGTATTCGCGCATGTAGGTCTCGACGACCTGCATCGGTTGCACCTTGTCGCGCGCCGCGCCCTTGAGGATGCGATCTTCACCGCTGTCGAGCAGGTGGCCGACGTCTGTGATGTTCTGCACGTAGCGCACGCGATGGCCGCGATAACGCAGATAGCGCACGATCACGTCGAAGGCGATATAGGTCTTGGCGTGGCCGATGTGCATGTAGTCCTGCACGGTCGGACCGCAGACGTACAGGTTGACCTGCCCGGGCACCAGTGGCTCAAAGATCTCCTTCTTGCGGGAGAGCACGTTCGTCAGGGTGAGTTCAGCTGTCATGGCTCTTTCGAAAAACGCCGGCGCGGGAGCCGCGCCGGCCTTGGGTGAAGGAAGCAAAAAGGTCGGATGAGTGACGTCAGCGACCGTCTCGAACGGAGCCCCCCGGGGCGGCAACGGTCGTGGTGTCGAGTCGGGCGAAGACCATGCGACCGGCCGTCGTCTGGAAGATCTTGGTCACCACGACGTTGATTGTCTGACCCATCTGGCGCCGGCCTTCGTCGACGACCACCATCGTGCCGTCGTCGAGATACCCGACGCCCTGATTGGGCTCCTTGCCATCCTGCATGATCGTCACACGTAAGGTCTCGCCGGGGAGGAAGACCACCTTCACGGCATTGGCCAGTTCGTTGATGTTGAGGACCTTGACGCCCTGCAGACTGGCGACGTGGTTGAGATTGTAGTCGTTTGTCAGAACCGCGCAGTTGAGTTTCTTGGCCAGGGTCACCAGTTTGTCGTCGACCTCACGCACGCCGGCCGGGTCGGCATCCGTGAATTTGACCGGGACGCCGCCGTCCTTCTGCAACTGATTCAACACCTCGAGGCCGCGCCGCCCGCGATTCCGTCGCAGGCTGTCCGATGAGTCGGCGATGTGCTGGAGTTCGTTGAGCACGAACTTGGGCACCAGCAGCGTGCCGAGTACGAAACCCGTTTTGGCGATGTCGGCGATGCGCCCGTCGATGATCACGCTCGTGTCGACCAGGACGCTGACCTCGCGTTCCTTTTCTTTGTCTTTGTCGCGATCCTTGTCCTTTTCCTTCGCCTCGACCGGCTTGCCTGGCAGGCGGGAGCGGAACAGGTTGATGATGTCCTTCTGGCGCATGACGAACACCTGGATGCCCAGCCAGGACATCACAAGGGCGCTGACAAATGGCAGAATGCCGCTGAACGGCTCAGGGAGCAGGGAGAGCGGAAAGGAGAGCAGCCCGGCGATGATCAGGCCGACGATCAGGCCGACCATGCCCATGAGCAGGACGGAGATGGGTAACTCGCTGACTCGGGATCTCACCCATCGCATCGGACGGGTGGTGAGGTACGGCGTGATCGTCAGGCCGATCAGGGCGCCGACCGCCGCCAGGGTGACGGCCGTGAAAATGACCCCCGTGTCGATGTACGGGGCCAGGGTCTCGCCGCCGAACCACCCTAACACCGCGAAACCCACCATCCCCAGAATGCGCAGACCAAACTCTACGCTGATCATAATGAGACCTCCGCCCGATAAACGAAAAACAGGCGAGCGACCGGATGACCCATCCGCACTCACCTGTTGCCAAGTTCACGCTGCCACTGCTGTGGGCGATGTCGAGCCGATGAAGCCCTCTATCGCCGCCCGAAACGGGACCGAGAATAATGAATGAAAGGTTCGGTCTTCAGCGGTGTACAAATCGTGACATCGACATATGGGCGGGTGAAAAGGAAGCCGATCGCGACGCGAACAATGAATGAATGATGAAAAGTCGCGTTAGAAAGATTTTAACACTGGGCCTACCCAGAGTCAATTTAGCAACCCCGAAATCGACGGCCAAAATCGCCGTTCTCACCGGTTGCTCAGATTGTGCGCGCTCCCAAACTTCTTCTGGGCGACCCGAATGATCGCCATTCTACAGGATGTCCCGACCGTCTCAGGGCCTTACTCGCCCTGCTCACCCCGATCGGACTTTCGACCCGGGATCAGCACCTTCTCCAACGCGTCACGGACCGAGCGGCACTGGATGATCTCCATCCCGTCCGGCCAGGTATCGTTCGATTTGCGCAGGGCCCGTGGGATCACGGCACGCCGGAAGCCGAGTTGGTAAGCCTCGCGCAGGCGCTGGCTGAGTTGGCCGACGGCGCGCAATTCGCCTGACAGGCCAATCTCGCCGATCAGCACACAATCCGCCTGCACGGCCCGATCGAGCGCCGAGGAGGCGATGGCGGCCGCCACCGCCAGGTCCGCAGCGGGCTCATCGATCTTCAGGCCACCCACGACGTTGACGAAGACGTCGTTCTCGCCCAGCCGTACGCCAGCACGGCGGCCAAGGACGGCGATGATCATGAGCAACCGGTACAGGTCAGCGCCGTTGGGTGTCCGGCGCGGTGCGCCCATCTGATTGGGGCTCGTCAACCCCTGCACCTCGACGAGGATCGGGCGGGTGCCTTCCATCGTGACGGCGATCGCTGAACCGGGCACGTTGACCATGCGCTCGGCCAGGAAGACCTCCGATGGGTTTGTCACCTCGAGCAGGCCGCTGCCGGCCATCTCGAACACGCCGACCTCGCTCGTCGCGCCGAAGCGGTTCTTGGCGGCGCGCAGGAGTCGGTAGGCCTGATAGCGGTCGCCTTCAAGTTGCAGCACGGTGTCGACGATGTGCTCAAGCACGCGCGGGCCCGCCAGCGTGCCTTCTTTTGTGACGTGGCCGATCAGGAAGACAGCGATGCCCGATGTCTTGGCCAACTCCTGCAAGCGTGCCGCGCACTCGCGCACCTGGCTGACCGAGCCGGCCGTCGATTCGAGCCCGGCCAGGTATACCGTCTGGATCGAGTCGATCACAAGCAACTGTGGCTTGACCTGCTGAACGTGCTCCAGGATGACGTCGAGATTCGTCTCAGTCAATACGTAGAGTTGATCGGATTCGGCGGCTGCCGTCAGGCTGGCCGACGCATCACCGCCTTCGGCCGCAAGCCGGTCGGCCCGCATCTTGATCTGGCGCTCCGACTCCTCGCCTGAGACGTAGAGCACCGGGCCGATCGACCCGACCATGTGGAGCGTCATCTGCAGGAGGAGCGTGGACTTGCCGATGCCAGGGTCGCCGCCGATGAGCACGATCGAGCCAGGCACGACGCCGCCGCCCAGCACCCGCGACAATTCGCGGATCGAGACCGGCCAGCGCGCATCGGTCATGCCTTCGACGTCGGCGAGCTTCTGCGGAACCGAACGCCCGTTGACGCGCACCACGCCGCCAGCCCGCGCGTTGACGACCTTGGTCGGCGCCGCAATGGTCTCTTCAACCATGCTGTTGAACTCACCGCAGCCCGGGCACTTGCCCATCGGGCGGGGCGCTGTTCTTCCGCAGTTCTGGCAGACGTATTGCGTGCGGATCTTGCTCATAGTTTGGGATTATAACATCTGTTCTATAAGAGATCGGGATTACCCCGAAGTCCCCCGGTGTCGAAGTGCACTGGCACTTCGACATCGGGGGACTTCGGGTACTCCCGATCTCTTCCCTTTCGGCCGTGATACTATCCCGGTCAACGTAACGCTCACCCCACTCGGAGGTGCCCATGTCGTTTCGAAAATCCTGGTTGGCCGTTTTCGCTTCTCTGACGATCGCGACCCTGGCCTGCGCGACCCTCGGCGAACCGACGCCTCCGCCCTACGATTGGGCATCCGTTCCGCCAGCCACCACGCTGCCAACCGAGCCGGCAACAAACGCGCCGAAGGACCCCACTGCACTGCCTGCCACCGACACGGCCGAACCGGTCGCGGAGCCATCCGCCACCACGGCCGTTGAAGGCCCCTCCACGAACATCGAGCGCTCCTGGGAGGAGCGGTCCTCGAGCAACTCCTTCACCGACCCGATCACGTACACGCTCGAAGTCAACGTGCCGCTGCTCCGCGCGCCGGATCCCAACGACGCGCCCACTGCGGGCTTCAACGCCGTCGTGCAGGATGCTGTCGACGAGATGACGACGGCGTTCGTCGATGACCTCCGACAATACCCGCCGGACCCGGCGTTCTCGGCAGGCACGACGAGTTTCTTCCTGATCAATGCCACTCCTTTTGCGTTGACTCAACGCCTCGTCAGCCTGCGTCTCGATGTCGGCGGCTACGTGGCCGGAGCCGCGCATCCATACAGCTTCAGCCGAACGATCAATTACGATTTCCAGCAAGAGCGCGAGCTCGATCTGGCCGATCTGTTCTTGCCGGGCGAAGATTTCCTGACCACGATCGCGGACTACAGCCGAACCCAACTCGAGAAGACCGACTTCTTCGCCGGCTTTGAAACCGGCGCGGATCCGACGCCCGAAAACTATGGCAACTGGAACTGGGCCACCGAGCCCCCAGGCCTCGTGATCTCGTTCGATCCGTATCAGGTCGGCCCTTACGCCGCCGGGCCGCAAGAGATCGTCATCCCGATTCAGATCCTCAACGGCCTGCTCGACCCAACCGGCCCTGTTGGTGAGTTCGTGAACTGAAGGCGGGCGCAGGGCTGACGAGGGATGGAGCACGAAGGGCGAATGGTCCTGCACCCTTCGTCCTTTGTCATTTCCGATGTAAGTGTGCGCGAGGACTGCACGCGTCCGGCCTGTCGTCCTTCAGAACGCACGTCTCCGCGCGTTGCGTGTCATCCAGAGCGCCCGGCCAGAGTGGCCGTGAGACCTGTCGAAAGAGAGCGAAGGCTCTACACCGCAGACCTGTCTGCCGTCACGAGGGGATCCTCCACGGCCCACCAGTCCGACAGGAGATCCTTCGCGCTCAACAAATGTGTCTGATCGAACAAGTGGCCGGGCGCTCTGGATGACATCGGCATGGTTGCCTCGGCTCAACCGTCTCGGATCGGCCCCGAGCGGCTTCTGTCCCACAAAGAGGCGAAGGCGGAGTGGCCACTCCGCCTTCGCCTCTTTCGTCCGAGAAACCACAAACACCACGGTCAGCGGTCTGCCGTCTACGATCTCCTCACCTCACCTCACCTCACCGCCCACAGCGTACTGGGCAGGGCGGTCGCCAGCACCTGGACACCCGACGGTCGAAGGACATCGACGTCGAAGCTGCCATCGCCGTTAGCCACCAGATAGTACACGTCCGTGGCGCGCCAGACGATTTCGACGACCGGCAGATCCAGCGATCGCAGCGACCCATCGGGCTCGAGAATCTGGGCGTTGTTGACCACATTGCGATGGCCGATCGCCAGCCGCGTGCCGTCCGCCGACCAGTCGAGCCATAGGATCTCAGGCAGGTTTGCGCCGCCCGGGCCCGGGTCGTCAGGTAGCCGCCGCACGGTGATCGAGTCCATCTGGCCGGCTGCATCCCGCACGCCGTAGGCCACGCGATCGCCCAAAGGCGAGAGGCTCAGCACGCCGCCGAAGACGAAGTTGCCGGGCACCAAGCCGAGCGGCTCCTCGATGCCGGCCGTTGTGATGCGGTGCAGCGTGGCGTGCGTGTCCTCGGCCATCGGGTCGACCGACGGCACAGCGACGGTGAACCCCGATCCGTCAGGCGCCCAGTTGGCCTCGGGCTTGTACGCGTACTCGCTGTAGGTCAGGATCGGATCGAACTCGAGCGCGGGTGTGATCGAACTGGCCGCGAGGTCGAGCACCGAGATCGTGTTACCGCTCGACAGCGCCACATGTCCGCCGGTTGGGCTGATCGCGAAGCGGCCTGCCGTGCCGGCCGGCGCGATCTGGGCCAGGCCGGTGCCATCCACGTTGACACGCCACAGATCGTTGTTCTGATACTCGCCCGGCCCGACGATCCCACCAGCCGGCACATAGCGCGTGTCGAACAACAACGTCTGCGTGCCCGGGACAAACGCGATCACGCGCGCCGAGACCATGTCGTCGGGATTCGCTCCGGTGAGGTTTGTGTCGTTGGCGAGCGCCGTCGGTGTGAGATCGCCGGCCTGTGCCTGCGCGACCGATATGGCGAACAGGTCGGCCGGGCCGTCAGGCACGCCGATGATGTACGCCACCAACGTGCCGTCGCTCGACAACGCCGCGCCCTGCAGTGAGCCGCCGTCGACGGCCGTCAGCAGGATCTCGTTGCCATCGTCGGCGCGGCAATAGAGTTGACCGGTGCGCGTGTACGCGACCTCGCAGCTCGGGCCTACCGGGGCGGCTGTGGCCGTCGGCTCGGGTGTGTTCGTCGGAGGCGCGACGGTGGGTGTCAGGGGCGCTTCGGGTGTCTGCGTCGGAGGCGTAGCCGCTGTCGGCGTCGCCGTGGCGTCGGAGGGTGGTGCGGCCGGTGTGGGTGTGGCGGTGCCTGTGGCCAGGCCGCAGGCAAGTTGCACGGCCACGAGCGGCAGCAGTGCGAGCAGGGTAAGGGGTGAGCGAGAGGTCATACAGACGCTCCTTTCGAGCGACGGACATTCGGAGAGTTGTGGCTGCGACATCGGGATACATCGGGATACATCGCAACACTCCCGATCTCTTCCGTTTTTTCTCGACGCATGGCACCGCCGGTCGGTTCCCACCCGTTTGGTCCGATTTTCGCACGCTGCACCCCGCGCTGGATCGGCCAAAAGGCGGAAAAGAAAAAGGGCGCCTGAGCCCAGCTCAGGCGCCCTTGTCCTACGTTTTCAGAGCCCGCTTACGCAGGAGCTTCCGCCTCTGCGGCTGGAGCGGGTTCAGCGGCCTCTTCACGATCGACGGTCAATGCCACGTCGTCTTCGCGCACGACGACCTTGATGGTGTCGCCGGGCTGGAAGCGCCCGGAGAGCACACCGTCCGACACCGCGTCCTCGATCTTGTTCTGCACCACGCGGCGCAGCGGCCGGGCGCCCAGATCCGGGTCGTAGCCGATCTCGGCGATCTTGTCGCTGGCCTCGGGCGTCAACTCGAGCTTGAGCTCGTGCTCGGCCAATCGCACCGACACCTTCGCCACTTCGAGCGACACGATCTGCTTGATCTCATCGCGCGTCAGCGGGCGGAAGATGATCGTGCCGTCGAGCCGGTTGAGGAACTCGGGCCTGAACACGCGCTTAAGCGCATCGGTCAGCTTCTTGCGCAGTTCGTCGTAGGCCAGCTCTTCCGAGACCTTCTCGTCGCGCTTGATATTGAAGCCCAGCGAGCCCTGACGCTTGATCATGTCCGCCCCGACGTTCGAGGTCATGATGATGATCGCGTTCTGGAAGTTGACCTTCTTGCCCTTCGCATCCGAGAGGTGCCCTTCCTCCATGATCTGGAGGAGCATGTTGTGCGCTTCGGGGTGCGCCTTCTCGACTTCGTCGAAGACCACGATCGAGTATGGGCGGCGGCGGATGGCCTCGGTCAGCTGGCCGGCCTCTTCGTACCCGACGTAGCCGGGCGGGGCGCCGACCAACCGCGACACGGTGTGCCGCTCCATGAACTCGCTCATGTCGAGCTGGATCACGGCTTCTTCGCTGCCGAACATGAACTCGGCCAGGGTCTTGGTCAACTCGGTCTTGCCGACGCCCGTCGGGCCGAGGAACATGAAGCTGCCGATTGGACGCTTCGGATCCTTCAACCCGGCGCGGGCGCGACGCACGGCCTTCGAGATCGCCTCGATGGCTTCGTGCTGGCCGACGATGCGCTCATGCAGCGCGGGCTCCATCTTGAGCAGCCGCGCGGTCTCGGCTTCCGTGATCTGTGTGACCGGGATGCCGGTCCACATGCCGACCACCTCGGCGATGTCTTCCTCGAGCACCTGCGGGCTGCTGTCGCGATCCCACCCGGCGCGCATCTGGTCGATCTGGGCCTCGAGCTCGGCCTGGCGGTTGACCAGCTCCTGCGCATCTTCCATGCGGTCTTCTTCGACAGCCAGCTGATGCTCCGCGCGCAGGCCGCGCAGCTCGCCGACCGCGGCCTTGAACTTGCGGGCCTCGGGGCTCTTGTACATGCGTACGCGCGACGAGGCCTCGTCGATCAGATCGATGGCCTTGTCGGGCAGGAAGCGGTCGGGCACGTAACGCGCCGACAGCCGCGCCGCGGCGTCGATCGCGGCCTCGGTGATCACCAGCTTGTGGTGCTCTTCGTAGGCCTTCTTGACGCCGCGCAGGATCTCGATGGTCTCGTCGATCGACGGCTCATCGACCTGCACCGGCTGGAAGCGGCGTTCGAGCGCCGCGTCGCTTTCGATGTGCTTGCGATACTCCTCGAGCGTTGTCGCGCCGATCACCTGCAGTTCGCCGCGGGCGAGGGCGGGCTTGAGGATGTTGGCAGCGTCCACCGACGAGCCGGCCGCGCCGGCGCCCACGAGCATGTGGACTTCATCGATGAAGAGGATGGCGTCGCTCTGCTTGAGCTCCTCGATGACGCGCTTGAGGCGTTCCTCGAACTGGCCGCGGTACATGGTGCCCGCGACCAACGAGCCGACGTCGAGCTGCAGGACGCGCTTGTCGAGCAGGGGCTCGGGCGTGTCGCCGAGGACGATGCGCTGCGCCAGCCCTTCGACGATGGCCGTCTTGCCGACGCCCGGTTCGCCGATCAGGGCGGGGTTGTTCTTGGTGCGGCGCGCCAGGATCTGGATGACGCGTTCGATCTCCTGCTCGCGGCCGACGACCGGGTCGAGTTTGTTCTCCTCGGCCAGGGCGGTCAGGTCCGTCGCCAGTTGATCGACCAGCGGGGTCTTGGCCTTTTCCTTCTTCTGGCGGCCTTCTCCGCTGGGCGTCACGGTCTGACGCTCAGACTTCGGTGAGCCCTGGGGCGGGGTGCTCGGCTGCTGCGAAGGGCTCTCCTGAAGCACGCGCCGGGTCTGGCGACGGATCTGCTCCGCCGAGACGCCCAGCTTCTTCAGCACATCGATGGCGACGCCTTCATTCTGGCGCACCAACCCGAGCAGCAGGTGCTCGGTGCCGATGTAATGATGGCCCATGCGCCGGGCCTCGTCGACGGCCAGCTCGAGCACGCGCTTCGTGCCCGGCGACAGATCGATCTTGGCCGTCGGAGTCGTCTTGTTGGCGCCGGTCAGGCGCTCGACGATCTCCTGGACGCGGCGCGTCTCGAGGCCCAGCTCGCGCAACACGCGACTGGCCACGCCGCCCTCTTCTTTCATGAGACCCAGCAGCAGATGCTCGGTGCCGATATAGGCGTGCTTCATTCGCTCGGCTTCTTCTTGCGCCAGAGCGAGCACACGCCGGGCCCGTTGCGTAAAGCGCTGCAATTTATCAGACACAGGTGGTCTCCTCTCTCAGTGACGGGGCAGTGGCGACAGTACGACAACACACCACGGTCGCCTGGTATTCTATCAAACTAGCCTTGTTCCCTCGCCACCCCAAACGGGCAGGTAGCGGGCGCCCCCGAACAGATCATCCCCGATCGGCCGTCCCTGATCAACGTCTGCAATGTGCACATCGACGTCGTTCTTTTCGGGCAGGTTCCAGACCGGAACTCGCGTTACGACTTGATTGCAGGATTGTTGCCCGAAATGTACGTTACTTCTATAAGATTCGTGTGAATGCTGGGAAAGAGTTCGCCGACCGGCACTTTGGCGGATTTGGCAGATTAGCTGGAAAAGAAAGAGGCCGGGGGGATGACCCGGCCTCTTCTTTATTCATCTTCGGAGCGTGAAGGCTCAGCCCTCGCTGTCGTCGTTCGACATCGCGACTTCGTCGAGGTTCGAAGCCAGTTGCTCCCAGTCGGCGTCGGCGTATTCGGCCGAGGCCGCGCGCTTCAGGCTCAGGCCGATGCGGCGCTTGTCCGGGTCGACCTTGAGGACGCGCAGGGTGACGCGCTGGCCCTCGCTGACCGCCGACTTCGGATGGTCGATGCGGGTATCGGCCAACTCGGAGACGTGGATCAGGCCCTCGACGTCGTCCTCGCCGTCGATCTTGGCGAAGGCGCCGAACTTCGTGAGCTTGGTGATCGTGCCCTGGACCAGCTGACCGGCCTTGTACTTGTCCTTGAGGACGGTCCACGGATCCTGCTCGCGGCGCTTGATCGACAGACCGATGCGCTTGCGCTCGCGGTCGACGTTGAGCACCTCGACCTCGACCTCCTGGCCGACCTTGAGGACCTCGCTCGGATGCTGCACACGCTTCCACGAGATCTCGCTCAGGTGAACCAGGCCGTCGGCGCCACCGATGTCGATGAACGCGCCGAAGTCCGCCAGGCTGATGACGTGGCCCTTGCGGACGTCGCCGGGCTTGATCTCGGCCAGCAGTTTTTCCTTCTGAGCCTCGCGCGACTCCTTGCTGGCGGCGCGCTCTGAGAGGATCAGGCGGTTGCGGCTGCGGTCGACTTCGATGACCTTGACCATCGCCGACTCGCCGATCATCTTGCCCCACTTCTGCTCAGGGGCTTCGATGCCTTCGGTGCGGCGGCGGCGCTGCTGGCTGACTTGCGAGGCCGGGATGAAGCCGCGCAGGTTGCCGACCTTGACGATCAGGCCGCCCTTGTTGTAGCCCGCCACCTGACCGTTGTAGACCTCTTGGGACTTCAACAGATCTTCGGCCAGCTGCCAGTCGCGCTCTTCCTTGGCTCGGACAAGCGACAGGACGATGTTGCCGTTGCGGTCTTCGGGGTCGACCACATACACGGGGATCGTCTGGCCCACGGCCAGCGCCTTGCGCGACGCTTCGTCGACGGCGTCCAGCTCGCGGCCGGTGATCACGCCTTCAGACTTGGCGCCCACGTCGACAAGGATTTCGCTCGGTGTGATCCGTGCGATCACGCCGTCCCGGATCTCACCCCGGCCTGGCATGCTCAACCCGCTGTCGGCGTCCAGCAGGGACTGCATCGGATGCTCAGGCTCGGTGCCCTTGCCCTTATTTTGCTCGGTCATGCTATACATCTTCTCCCAGTACGGACTAGCGGCCATTATATCGGGAGAAATGCAATTTCTGCAAACCCTTTTCGGCGGGGCCGGCGGAGGAGGATCGGCCCGTCTCACCTCAGTATGAAAGAACAGCGAGAAAACGGCGGGGGCTCCGGGCCAGGCAAATCCTGACCCCGGAGCCCCCGCCGTTTTCTCGAAAGATATGCGGGATGGGGCAGAAGGTCGCAGGAACGCGCGGAGGCATGGGCAGCGAGAGTGAAGCCAGGCGCTTTGCTCCTGCCGCATAGCAATTCGTAATCGGCCATCCAAAACCGGTGCGCAAGCACGAGATGTCAGGCGCCTGAAGATTGGTTGCGGATCCTGTACACGGATGGCGCGGGTCGGCACGGATCGCGCGGACTCCATCGAAACTCGCTCCGCGTCATCCGTGCCGCTCCGCGCCATCCGCGTACAGGG
>CAYZRP010000058.1:0-39569 GCA_964480865.1 uncultured Anaerolineales bacterium
ACAGGCGTCCCAAATCGGCGATTTGGCCCAAAAGGTCGGAGGCGTCAAGGCGCTGGCCGATGCGCTGAAAATGAACCGCGGCACGCTCCAGCACATCATTGACGGTCATCGGCCTGTTCCGCTCAGGCTCTGGCAATCGCTGACCGGCGTTGACCAAATGACAGCCGCGCTGGCTGGCCTGGAGCGGGCGCGCCTCCAGCGCAACAAACAGCGCGCCAGCATTACCAACCAATAGCGGATTTATCGTGAGTAAAGGAACCCATGAATGAGCTGGCTCTTTTCGCGGGCGCTGGTGGCGGAATACTCGGGGGGAAGCTCCTCGGATGGACGACAGTATGTGGCGTCGAAATTGACCCGCATGGGGCGGCGACACTGGCGGCACGGCAGAACGACGGCGCGCTCGAAGCCTTCCCAATTTGGGACGATATATGCACGTTCGACGGGCGGCCCTGGCGAGGCGTTGTTGACGTGGTTTCGGGAGGCTTCCCGTGCCAGGACATCAGCGAGGCCGGACACGGATCCGGCATTGACGGAGAGCGAAGCGGGCTTTGGCGAGAGATGGCACGCATTGTTCGTGAAGTTCGACCCCGATACGTGCTCGTGGAGAACTCACGGATGCTTGTTCGACGAGGTCTTGCCCGAGTCCTCGGTGAGTTTGCCACAATGGGGTTTGATGCGCGATGGGGTGTGTTGGGAGCTGTCGACGTCGGCGCAAACCACAAGCGAAAGCGCACCTGGATTGTGGCCTACGCCAACCGCGACGCTCGGCAGCAATGGTGGAGCCATTACGCCGCAGAAAGCGCGCGAAGGCGGAACACTGATCGAGGCAGTCTCGAACAGGATGTGGCCAACGCCGCACGGCTTCAGCCCGGACGGGCGGACGAATGGCCCGAGCGGGAACGAGCTTGGGCGGGCGGTCAATCGATCGCTGTGGCCAACTCCGAAATCGTCGGACCATCGGAGCGGGATGGCCAGCAGGACCGGTGGCCGGCGCTCGAACCTGAACGACGCAGCGGCCATGTTCCCAACGCCAACGGCCACGAACACAAAGGCAAACCACATGCGCGGCGCCGACAAGGGGAAGCCGCGGGAGAGCCGCAGCTACCGCCCGATGGATGGCGATCGATCGGACGATCCGATTGGTGGCTCACTGAACCCGACATGGGTATGTCTCCTGATGGGATGGCCGAAAGACTGGGCTGGACTAAACCCCATTAGTCATATACAATACTTGCAATGGATAATGGGGTTTAGTGATGGACAAGAAACAAGAACCAGAGAAGCATTGCGAATTATGCGGCGCGGTCATGTCGCGGAAGAGGTATCGAGGGAGATTGGAAGATCTGTCAGTGTTCATGAGGCGGCGCTTCTGCTCGCTGAGGTGTGCGAACACGCGAACAGACTTGACGAAGCACGGGTATTCGTGGCGTGCGCGGAAGCACTTGAAGCAGAAGTGCGAGGCGTGCGGATACACGAGGGCGCTTCAGGCACATCACATCAACCAGAGCATCAAGGACAACAGGCCAGAGAACATACAGACTCTTTGCAAGCACTGTCACGACTATTGGCACACTACGGCAAAGAGGCTTGGCAGAGCGATAGCTGGGAGAATGCCGTCCCTCGTGTCTTGAGTGGAGCCGCCGATCGGGTGGACCAGCTTAGAGCCCTCGGCAATGGACAAGTACCGCAATGTATGGCCGAGGCCTGGCGAAGACTGACAGCCTGACAAAAGTGCGATTATCAAGGATAAAGACATGACACCGGAACATATCGAAACCATCATAGCTGTGCACAACTTTTCGGACGTTCCGCGTAAGGAGTACCGCGACGCTATCGACGCACTGCGAGTCGATCTTTACCGCATGCGCCAGCCGATCACGGCTGAGGCTCTGAGGGAGGATGGGTGGGCCGAGCGTTGGAAGTGGTTCCTGCTCGATGGCCGGTTCCGCATGTTCTGGAGCGACGACGATAACCGGTGGGAGTTCGAGGTCGGGCGCGTGAGCGACAGCGGGACATTCATGCACGGCGTCATCATTGCCAGCCCGTCGAACATGCACGACCTGCGCGAGCTGGTCAGGCTTCTCGGAGGTTCGAAGTGACAGACAAGTTGCCTGAGCCATTGAATACCGCCCTGATCGCCGGAAAGCAGTTGGACGCGCAAGCCGCCGAACTCGCCCGCCTGCGCGCCGAGCTTGAGCAGGCCCCGACAGCGACGCTACGGCAGCAACTGGCCGGCTCACAATCCGCGCTGAGCAAGGTCATGGGCGAGCTGACCGAGGCCCGCGAACAACTCGAACGGCGACGCATCGACTACGCCAAGGTGCAGGCTGATTTGTACAACCAGATCGAAGCCGAGAAGGCACAGACAGCCGAAGCCTACCGCCAGCGAGACGTGGCCCGCGCCGCCCTGGCCGAGGCCGAGCGCGAGCGGGACGAGGCGCGGAAGCAGCGCGACTTCGCCAAGGACGGCGAGGACAACATGCGGTTCCTGAAAGTGCTATGGGAGAACGAGTGCGGATTCTATCGCGCTCAGTCGGTCGCTCGGCTCCATGAGATAGACATGAGCCGCCGCACCATCCGGGCGCTGGTCGTGGCGGCGCGGGTTGCACGTCTAGCCGCAGTGGGGTTTGCGTTCATTGCGGGAGTTGGGCCGCGCAGAGTGCATGACGAAATCAGGTTCGGAATCAAGCAAGCCGACCACCGGGCCGGGAAGGAGTGAGGCTGTGAACACAAACGAGAGCGAAATGCAAAAGGCCGTTGAACACGCGCAAGCAAACGGTCTGCACCTGATCGAGTTTGAGGTCGGAGGCCGAAAGAAGCTACTACTCACGACCAAGAGCGGCTTTAGGCTTCGCGGTTTCGAAATCTCAGAGACATCAGGCATCGCCGACGTCATCAAGTTTATCGACAACCGGCGCGAAATGCTCAAGGCACAGAGGCGCTTTGTGTCTCAGAAGACCAAGGAGTGAGGATGTGAACGACGCCAACGACATCGGCATCCGGTTTACGCTATTCGGTCGCATCGTCGCCAGCGCCAGCATAGCGAAGGACGGGCTGTGGTGGATTGACGACGCTGGCTTCTGTCGATACAAGCAACTTGTTTCGCTGATGCTCGTGACCGGTCGGCGGCCGTGGACCGGTCTGCAACTCGTCGTGGGCCCGCTGATGCTCAGCGTCACGGTGACGGCTCCAGGCTGGACGCTCGAATAACCCAACCCATAACCCACGATAAGGACCGTTTTGTTACGGAGTACAATCACATCATGGCACATCCAGACGGCGCCCGATCATGGCATTTCACATTTGAGAGCGCGAGCGGGACGAGGCGCGGGCGGAACTTGAGATGCGGCGCATTGACCGAGAGGAAGCGCAGGACGACGCCGATGTAGCCGAGGCAATCGACGAGTCACGACTGATCGAGGAATTAGCGGAGTACGCGCACAACGCATGGGCGGGATGGATGCAATACCTGTTCTCGAAGTGCGAGCGCAGAACGGACAAGACCTACCTTGTCCCGCTGTGGGCTGTCGATCGGTGGTGGCGACAGATGCAGACGGACTACTCAGACCTGCCAGACAATGAGAAGGAAAGCGACCGGGTGGAAGCGCGCAAGATGTTATCAATCGTACAAGCCGAGCGCGGCCATGCCGGGAAGGAGTGAGGCTGTGAGTGTACCACAAGCATTCTTCGATGAACGCACGATGATCGTCAGGCTCAAGGAGGCGTTCATCAATGCCATTCCGCCAGACACCGAGTACCACACCATAAACCTGGCGCTTGCCGAGGTCATGGCAGAGTTTCTGAAACTCGAATACGAAGATGAGATGATGGGCCGCCGCAAGCATCGCGTGGCCCGGATGCCTGGGAAGGAGTGAGGCTGTGGAACCGCTAATTGTTGAGCAATTCACAATATTGTATGTTGTGTCGAGCGTCGCAACGTTCATCGTTGCATCGATATATTCAGGGTACGTCGGCAAGGAGAACTCTGCCGATATGATCCATCCGGTATTCCTCGGGTTGGCGTGGCCGCTAACGTGGTTCTTTGTCCTCCTGTTTATCGCAGGATGGGTTGCCACCGTTCCATTTGTAAAGGTCGGAGAATGGATGCGCAAATTGAAGTCCAAATAACCCAACCAACTACCCACGATAAGGACCGTTTTGTTACGGAGTACAATCACATCATGGCACATCCAGACGGCGCCCGATCATGGCATTTCACATTTGAGAGCGTGAGCGGCACGCCCGTGACACTGCCTGCCGATCACATCGATATCAAGTTTATCAGTGAGAAAGGTTTCACTGAAGAGCCGATCAATATGTCACCAAGTGATTGGGCAAAGATCGTGCATGATCTTGATGAACAGTTGTTTGAGGCGATGTACTATCCTCTTACATCGCCTTTGAATATCCCCGTTCCACCCAGCGAGAACCGAACAGAGCGCATGCTGAACCGAAAGCGCAAGCGGAGCGCCACGGTGATTGATGTCAATGCAAAGAGCCCGGAGTGATCCGGGCTCTTTCGTTTTGCTGACCGGTCAGCAAAATCAGACCTGGCCAGCGCGAATGGTGAGCCCGCCATCCATTACGATTGACTCATCGAGATACTTGCCGCTCTTGGTCATGAACCGCGCCCAATACAGTTTGTCACTGCCCACCTTTTCACCGGCGACGTGCTGCCAGGCCTGAGCCCGCGTGAAGCCCACCGGCAGCGCGGGCGAGGCCTCCACTGGATACCGATAGTTGGCCACGATCAGCGGCGCATTGCCCATGATGGTGGCGAGCTGCGGCAAGTTCTCATTGACCCACGATTGCCGCGTGTAGAGCGCCACCGGGATGCCCATCAGATCCAGCGCCTTGAGATATTGTCTGAGGTCGGCATCGGCCTTGGAAGGATTAGCGCCCTCGAGATCCATGGCAATAGTCGGCAGCGCTTGCATCTTATTGATGGCCGGCGTGAGCGCCGCAATCTGAGATTGCCAGCTGACGGTGAATGAGTAATACACATATCCGAACCAGGGCAGACCGGCGTTGGCAGCGCCGCCGGCATACAGATGCCATTCGGGATCGGTCTGCACGCCGGCAGCCAATCGGATCATGGCCGCTGTGCATCCGTTCCAGCGCAACGCGCGCCAATCGATGTCGGCCGGATCCTGCCAGGCTGAAACATCCACGAACCGCGCGCCGGCCGGCAGCGTGACGGCTGCTCCAAGTTTGTGCAGCGGCGGTTTGGCGGCCTCGCGCGGTTTGAGATTGGGAGCGAAACTGTAGCCGACCACTGGCCAATCGATCTGCATCCAATCGCCAACGCGCCTGATGGCCCGCACCTGTTTGCCATTGGGCATCGCGCAAACCACGTTGGCCGCTGAGGGCGTGCTGACCTTCGGCTCTGAGCGCACGTTGAGGCCTTGCACGCCATCCACCTGATGCGTCCAGTTGTCTGGCACATCGGTTCGATTGCAATTGGGTTTGGGCTGCACATCGGCCGCGATGGCCGCGATCAGTTGCCCGTTGAGCTCATTGGCATCATTCATCTCGTAATCACTCCACCGTGAGGTATCGCCATAGGTGAATACGCAGGCGCAGACCACGTCGCTGTCCCGTTCAAGCTCGGCATTGAAGTCCGCCATGTAGCGCCAGTAGTCGCGCTCGCTGATGTTGCACACTTTCCAGCCGCCGCCATAGTACTGGCCGCCGATCATGACGCGATCGAGCCCGGTCTCGGTGATGGCCCAGCGCATGCCAACGGTATAGGCATTTCGCAGCAAACGATGGCGTAGCATGTTTGCGCCGTCGCTCGCCGGGTGCAAAGTGGACGCGCCATATTCATGCAGGCCGATCAAGGCGGACATGGGTCCGCCGTTGCTCGCATATGCCTTAGAGAACTCAGCGAACAGTTCAGGTGTTGGGTTCCCCGTTGCGAAGTTCCCAATGACCGCGCCGAGGCCTCGCGCTGCAAGGATGCGTGAGCGCAGCGCCTCGACCTTGCCGTACCACTGCGCATCGTCGAGGCCCGCCAGCTTCGGCTCATTCATGCCCTCCACCCAGAGATTGGGCAGCGGCTTGATGTCCGCCCACCTGACCAGCATCTCAGCGCAGGCCTGGGCATCGTGAAACTCGGGATGCTTGCGGATGTCCGACAATTGCTCAATGTCAGACGGCATCACGCGCCGATAGATGACATTGACCTTTGGGTAAGCCAGCGCCACGGCGTAGGCCCGCGCCGGGTCGTCGATGACCTTGAGCCATTTGACGCCGGCCTGCAGCGCTTTGTCAGACCAGGGCGAGGCTGCCGCGTCCCAGCAGGCGTCGTGGATGGTGAGTTTCATGACCCAGAGACCTGGTACATCCCGAAGAACTGCATATTGCAACCTGTATTGATAAAGTTGGCAGACGGAACCTCGACGGCTAACGCGTTGTCGAATGATTCAAAGAGAAGGATGTAGTTCGTTCCTCCGCCGATTAGTCCCGTCAACTGCAATGCACCGGCGGAATAGTTGAAATTGTTGATGTAGCCAAAAGAGATAGCGGAATTGGCAATAGCTGCGTACGGCAACCCCCCGATGCGCACGTTTCCGGTTGGAGCGACTGGAATGGCCGAGATTGCAACCACTCCGGTGATGAAACAGAAGTCGCCGACTCGGACGTAGCGCCCGCTTTGGGAGGCATATGTGAATGTTCCGGGCGTTCCGCTTCCGATAAATGTCGGCGTCCAACTCGCGGCAGGATTTGGCACGCCATACCCGATCTCGCGCGCGCGTCGCTCGAGCGCCTGCAGGCGCCGCTCATAGCCGATATTTCCGATCATGCGATCACCTCGATCGAGCCCGTCACCGTCTCGCGGCCGTTGCCGTCCACCGAGACCGTCACCGCGCGCACCAGGGCCGAGAACTGCATGCCGTCGAAGGTGACATTGACGACGTCGCCCAGGTTCCAATCGCGCTGATACTGGGTGTCGGGCGTGCTGACGAGTTCGGCGCTGAGCAGCCACAGCGGTCGACCGGCCAGCACTTCCGCGTCGGCCAGGTCAAGCAGCGCGGCATCTGTATCCAGGCGCGTGTCCTCGACCGCGGCCTCGCGCAGGCTCCACGGCGAGGCATCTGACCGCGACGTATCCTCGCTCACCTGCACGTTGCGCACGTCTTCCTGCCCCTGCCCCAGCGCAAAGACGTAGTTGCGTTCATCGCGCGCGGAGTAGTCGAGCTTGCCTCCGCGCAGGTTGCCGAACTCAGGGCCAAAGGTCAGGGCGTGCTGGCCGCTGGTCAAGTCCTGCCCGAGCTGGCCGACGTTGACCCGGAACTCGAACCCGCCGCCGCTGGGCACCAACTCCCAGTAGACCGGCGTCCCGGCCGTGCGCGCCGCGTCCGAGATCTTGCGCAGCACATCGGCGACGTTGGAGTAGGAAAAGCCCATCGACAGCGATGGGCCCAGGCCGACGTCAGCCTGCACGCTGAAGAGCGCGGAATCGATGCTGGCCGTGGCCTTGCGCCCATTGCCGGTCGTGGCCGAGGAGCCCAGGTTGTAGCGCACAACCGCGCGCATCAGATCGTCGGCCTGGTCGGTCTGGTTGGCCTGCGCATGACCGGCCGGGTAGGCCACGACCCGCCCGGAGAGCACCCAGCCCATGCCCGGGCCCGCGACGCTGCGGCTGTATCCGCTGTCGGTCTGGGCGCTCGAGAAGTCCTGGATCGGACCGACGAAGTCCACCGCCAGCACTCCGCTGGGAGCGCGCCGCGAGATGCGGATCAGCTGATCCTTGGCCAGATCCCGCAGCGCCACCGAGGGTGGCAGAGCCAGATTGAAATCGCCGTCTGCGTTGAGCGCCTTGGTGTAGCGGAAGGGGCCCACGTCCGACAGATACGCGATGCGCTCATTGAGCGGCGTCAACCATTCGATCTGGAACTCAGGCGCGCTCATGCCGCACCATCCGCGCTCCAGTAGGACGGCGTCCAGTGGAGCAACATCGACACGTTGGTGAGCGTGCCCGTGATAAAGGAAGCGAGCGCGTTCGCGCCAGGCAGCAGCTTGAGGTTGACGACGTCGCTGGCCGCCAGCGGGTTATCCGTGATCCGGCCGGCGAAATCGCTCGTCAGTTGTTTGCGCGTGGTGGTGAGATCGAAGGTCACGGTCTCGCCTGCCTGCACCGGCAGATTGAAGTACAGGCGATGATCGGTGGACTGGTTCTCGAACCATTGCACCGTCGCGCTGCCGCTGGGGTTGGCGTTGATCACGTCCAGGCGCATGAATGTCGCCAGCGTGCCATCGTTCTCGACCGTCGATAGACCAGAGACCAGCGCGCTGCCGGCGGTGTCCAATCCGACGTAGAGGTCGTCGCCGTAGGCAAACACGCAGCCGGCCGTCGTGAAGGGCGTCCCGGGGAAGTCGGCGTCCAGATGATGCCAGCCGGATCCATTCCAGCCCGCGATCCGGTCGGCGATGGCGAGGCCGTCCGCTGTCGTGAAGCCGCCGCAGGCCACCAGCTCTCCGCCGGGGCTGATCGTCAGGCTGCGCACCAGTTCATTGAGGCCACTGCCGAGCGCGCTCCACGCCGACCCGTTCCAGCGGGCGATGTAGGGGATGGAGGAGCCGCCCGCCGTCGTGAACGATCCACCCACATAGACGTCGCCATTGGTGCCGATCGCGAGCGCGCGCGCGGTGTCATTCATTCCGCTGCCCAGGGCCGAGAAAGCCGACCCGTTCCACCTAGCCACGCGAGCCGCGGACACACCGCCAATCGTCGTGAACGCGCCGGTCATGTAGACGTCGTTCTCGGACGACACGGCAAAAGCATTGACGACGTCGTTGGCGCCCGTCGAGAGCGCCGCCCAGGTCGATCCGTCGTAAGTCACCACATAGTCGGCGTTGGCGTTGGCGTTCCAATTGACGAAGTTCCCGCCGACGTAGAGCAGGCCGTTGTGATCGACCGCCAGACCAAAGACCGTGCCGGTGGGGACCACGGCCCCGAACGCCGTCCAGGTGCCCGTCGCGATGTTCCAGCGCGCAATGTAGTTCTGCGAGGCCGAGCCCCCGACGGTCGTGAAGGTGCCGCCTACCCAGACGTCGCCGTTGGGCGCGATCGCGATCGCGTAGACGCCGCCGGGTGTCACCCCCTGCCCAAGCGCCTTGAATGTGGTTCCATCCCAGTAGCAGATGCGGTTAACCTGCACGCCGTTTGCGTGCGTGAAGTCGCCGCCGACGTACACGCGCCCGCGTGACTTGTCGACCGCGATCGCGCGCACCAGGCCGTTGAAGCCTGTGCCGAGCGTTGTCCACTGCCCGTTGATCCGGGCCATGCCGTAGTTGGCCGTGAGCGTGTCCTGCTCATCTAGTTCGGCCGTCTGCTGATCGTCGGCCACCCAGAACGGATAGGGTGCAAGCAGCTTGATCGGCGCGATCTCGTCGACGTGCAGCAGATCGCTGAAGCCTTCCATGCCGCCGTTGTAGAAGAAGTCGGCGTACACGCGGCTGCCCGATCCGGGCCCCGCGTAGCCGATCGTCACCGGTTGAGCGCCCTTGACGGCGTCCGGCTTGAACAGATCGAACACCTGCGCGCGTTTGGCGCTGAGCGCCGCCCAGGTCGCGGCATCGCTGCCGGCATCCTCGACGGTGTAGTGCAGATAGAGCTCGATCTCGCGCGGCAGGATCTTGGTGCCCTGATGGATCGCGCCCGGCAGCAGCGCGGCGTTGACGAGATGGTGGGTCAGCGGCGGCGTGCCGATGCGCTTGGTGCCCTCGACGACCTCGATCGCGTAATCGTCGAGCAGGTTACGCTCGCGCCCGCCCGCGCGGACCTGCGCGCTGCGCGTGCTGACGCTGCCATGCACAAGCCCCGCCCAGCGATAGCCGTCTCCCAGGCTGCCGTCGATGTAGGTCGTACCGTAGGCGTTGGCCTCGACCTGCACGGCATCGACGAAATACTCCTGGCCACTGGAGAGCCGAATGTCGAGGCGGGTCGATCCCGAGGCCTGCGCGGCGCTCACCTGCACGCCGTAGCGTACCCAGCCGCCGGAGCGTCCGCCGATCACGGGCATGGCCGCCCAGGAGCGTCCATCGAGCGCCACCTGCGGCGTGCCCGTGATCGGCGCCCCATAGGCGTCCTCGGCAAACAGATACAGGCTCACGAAGTGATCGGCGTTGGGCAGTGTCGCGAGCGCCAGCGACAGGCCGTCATAGGCGGCATTGGCGTAGACGCGATAGCAGTAGTTGCCGTAACGGGCCTGCGTGGTCACACGCGCCACGTCCGCGATGCCGGCGCTCGGGCTCGGGCTGGCGGAGCCTGACAGAGACGCCGATCCCGATGGGCTGATCGACGGCGAGGCCGATGGGCTGATCGACAGCGACGCGCTCGATGACGTGCTGCGGCTGGGGCTGCGGCTCGGCGATCCGCTCGGGCTGATTGAGACCGACCCGGACGGCGAGGCGCTTCCGCTCGGGCTGGCGCTCGTCGACGGACTGCCCACGCCGAGCACGCCGAAATTGTCCGGCATCTCGGCGCTTGGATTGAGCACATAGTTCGTGCCGGCTTCAGGCACGCACACAGACCAGAGTCCACTCATCAGTACGCTCCCGCCACCGCGCGCGTGTAGGCGTATTGCATGTCCGCCTGGACGCCGTAGTAGTTATAGGTATTGCCGCCGTTGTTGTTGGTCGTCGCAGCCCCGACCAGGGAACCCGACACCGACCGCACCGCGCCGATGGGGCTGGCGGCGTTGTCCAGGATGCCGCCCGACATGCCCATCATCATGTTCTTGCCGATCCCGGCGAAGACCTTGGAAGGCGATTCGATGCCCAGGAACCCCTTCACCGCCGCGACCGCTGCCTGGGCCGCAGCAGTAGCCGCCTCGACGATGAAGTGCGCGGCGGCCGTGATGCCGTTAGCGATGCCCTGGATGATGTCGTTGCCGATCTTGCCCCAGTCCATTTTCAGGATGGCATCGATGGCCGTGGTCACAATGGCCTGGATCTTGACCCAGGCTTCGTCAAAGGCCTTGCGCAGGTCCTCGCCAAAGCCGCGCCAATCGCCCTTGAAGGCCTTGGCGAACGCGGCAAACACGTCTGAGACAAGTTTCCAGATCGCCTCTCCGGCCGCCACGATCTCGTCGCCCCACTCGGCCCAGAAGTCCTGGACCCAGGTCAAGACCGTGTTGATGACGTTCTGCACGTCGGCCATGACGCTCTGGATCGTGGCGTAGATCGCCGGCCAGTTCTCAATCACCCACGCGACGGCGCTCTGGAAAGCCGGGATCACGACCGTCTGGATGAAGTCCCATACCGCCTGCAACACAGGCTGAACGTTGTTCCAGACTTCCTGGATCTTGGCCTGGATCTCGGGCCAGTGTTCAACCACCCACGCGACTGCCTGTTGAATGGCTGGTACAACCGTGTTGAGGATGAAGTCCTTGAGCGCTGTCAATGCGGGCTGCGCGGCGTTCCAGCCGTCGATGATGGCCTGCTGCACGGCTGGCCAGTTGGCGACGACCATGTCAACGAAGTCCTGTACCTGCTCTCCCAGCGCGTAAGCGTTGATCCCCAGCGCCTTGAACACCGCGCGGACGCTGTCCCACTCCACCATCCACCCGATGGCTTCTTCCCAATCTCCAGACGAGATGCCTTCGATGAGGCCAGACAGGGCCCCGGCAACGTCGGTAATGATCGGAACCAGAACCGGCAGCACCTTATCGGCCAGCTCCGTGAGCGGAGGGAGGAGCGCCAGCGCCACGCCCTCGCCGGCGTCCGCGATGGTCTCCTGGAAGATGGCCCACTTTCCAGCCAGCGTTTCACTGGCCGTGGCCGCCGCTCCGCCCGTCGTCGAGGCCAGCGCATCCATGAGCACCGTCTGTGCACCGGTGACGTCGCCCAGCTCCACCAGCTTCTGGATTTGTTTTTCCTGCTCATCGGTGAGCTGGATGCCGGCGGCCTTGAGCTTGCCGATCGAGCCGACGCCGTCGGTGCCCAGGTCCTGCAACACCTTGCCGAGGAGTTCCGCCGCCTTGGTCGGTTCGAGCTTGAGGGTGGTGGCGAGGTCAGCGCTTTGTTCAATGAAGCGCGGCAGGATGTCGGCGCCGATCTTGTCGAAGCGCAGACCGACGTTGGTCATCGCCAGGACCACGTCATCCGAGCCCCCGACCAGGTTCTTGAACTGATCGGCCAGCGCCATCGCGCCGTCGATCGTGATCGGGCTCTTGTCTCCCAGGCGCGCGATCGAGCCCGTGAGCTTGTCGATGCCTTCCTGAGCCTCGATCGCGCCCTTGAAGCTATCGACGGCAAAATCAGCCACGGCGCTGAACGCAGAGCCGAGCGCATCGATCGCCACTTCACCGATGCGTCTAAACGCACCGATGACGATGTTGTCGCCCAGGATCCCGAGACTGATGTCGATGTCAGCCATGCGACAGCGCCTTTTTGACCTTGCCCTCAGCGACCATCATCGTGCGCAGCTGCGCGATCTGCGGCAGCGGCAGACCGCGCACGTAGTCGAGCGTCCAGCCCAATCGGTCGCAGAGTTCGAACTCGATCCACTCGCGCGGGGCGGGCTTCCCCGTGCTCAGGTGCATCATGACCCGCGCCTCCAGCGTCAGCCCGCTTTCGCTTTTGGGTTCATCTGCTCCGACAGGCTCGTGGCCACGAATTCGATGACGGCTTTGAGGGCCGTCATCGGAAACGCGGTCTTGCCACCCACCACCACGCGATCCAGGAACTCGATCCAGCGCGGGATGTCCTTGAACTCAAGGCCGTTGCCCACGCTGGAGAGTAGCTCCCAATCCGCCAGGGTCGAGCGCGACCAGTCGAGCTCGACCTTGAGTTCAGGCTTGGCTTCAGCGTCCATTTAGGCGCTCGTCGAGGCCGACGGGCTCACGCTCGCCGACGGGCTGGGCCGGTTGTCTTCGCGCACGAGCTGCGTGGCCTGCAGCTTGAACACGACCAGCTGCGGCCCGGCTTCCTCGCTCGCCGCCGACGGATACGGGAACTCCGTGATGCGACCCGGCGACTTGTAGCCGTTGCTGTCGCCCGTGTACCAGCGGTAGTTGCCGTCGTAGCCGCCGGGCGTGTAGCGGAAGTAGAGCGGGCGGCCGGCGACGTTCTTCTGACTGTGCAGGATCTCGTAGGCCTCGCCAGCGGTCTCGGTGAAGAAGATCGTGACGGTGATGTCGACGGGGTTGTACTTCCCGCCGCGCACGATCTTGTACTGGCCCTCCAGCGATGCGGCCATGCCGCTGTCGGCGGTCTGCGCCGAGACTTCGACCTTGTTGGTCGAACCGCTGATGTTGGTCCAGGTCGTGCCGTTGGTCGAGACCTCGACCACGGCATCGACGGTGTTGATGGCAGTGGTGGTTTGTGGCATGTCCCTCTCCTAAAACTCGACGATCCGCAGCGCGAACATCGCGCCGTGAAACTGTTGGCCGCTGGCGTCGAACACCGACCCGAAAGCCGGCATGCCCGCAAGCGTGATCGACTTGCAACCGTCCACGCGCGGCAGCGCCTGGATCGCTTCGACGATCTTGCGCGCGTTTTCGATCAGCGTCGGATACTGAGCGAACAGGCCGCGGTCCGATCCGACCGGCGCCTGATAGAGCGTGTAGTTGAGCGTGTAGCGATTGTCCGGATTGCCTTGCAGCGAGCGCCGCTGCGAGGTCCAGTCCGTGAGAAACGACGGATTGTTGCTGGACGGACCGAGCATCGGACAGTCGCGATCGGTGAGCGCGGCCTTCATCTGATGCAGGTCCACGATCTTGATCCCCTGGATATCGAGCGCCGCGATCGCGCTCGCCACCTGCGCCACGCGCATCACCGGCTGGGTCATAGATGCCGCCTGTAGAGTTCGACCAGGGCCCAATACTCGGTCGACTTGTCGCGCGGGGTGATGACCACGCCCGCGCCCGTGACCTGCGCGACGCCGTCCACGTTGACGCCATAGCGCTTCTTGTAGAGCGCCAGCGCCAGCATGAGCACCGCGCTCTTGCTGTTCAGGATCGCCGTCAGGCTCTCGGGCGTCGTCGCCGTTCGGTCCACATAGCCCCATTGCCCGCGCACCGCGATCACGCCCTCGGGATCGCCGCTGACATCGGTTCGCCAGAACACGTTCGACGTCGCCTTGAGCCGGATCTCGGTGGCGTGCGGGCCGTTGAGCGGGTAGAGGTTGTAGTCGCTCGCCTCGATCGTCGTGTCGTCGCCGTTCGTGATGGTATCGACCTCAAGCAGCGGCGCATCGAGTTCGAGGCAGCGCCCGTGCGGCGTGTCGTAGCGGCGCGTTTGAGCGGAGGCGTAGAACCAGTGACCGGTATCGCCGTCGAACTCGCGTGAGCAGCGTTCGAGCAACCGCTCGACAAAGACGTCATCGACCGGTGCGGCCTGATTGAGTTCAGGCAGCGCCAGGAATTCGTCGAGCGTGACGTAGCTGTTCGTGAGGCCCATATCAGCTCGCCGCCACCGTGCCTACTCCGATGACCGTGACCGCCCCAAGCACCGTCCCGGCCAGGCGCGCGCGCACGAGCGCGAGGCCTGAGACCGCGACCGTCCAGATCCCGGGCGCGGCCGTCATCGTGACCGCGCTTCCGCCGTTGATGGGCGTGACGGGCAGCTGATACCAGTTGCTGCCATCGATCGAGGCCTCAAAGTACACATTGCCCTGGGTGCCGGTCGGCGCCGCGGACGGCGAGGCCGACGGGGACACACTCGCCGACGGCGACGCGCTTCCCGACGGCGACGCGCTGACCGACGCCGATGGGCTCAGGCTCTGCGACGCGGACGGTGACGCGCTGGCCGATGGGCTGCGGCTCTGCGACCCGGAAGGGCTGGCGCTTCTTGACGGGCTGATGCTGGTTGAGCCGGAGGGCGACAGGCTGGCGCTGGCGTCGGCCGCGTAGCTCACCTGAATGCCCAGGCGCGCGAGCCCCTGGACATCCAGCACCGCGCCGTTGCCGGCATCCTCAGCGGCGTTGTGAAAGGTATGTCGGACCGAAAAGGCCTTGCTCATGGCGGGCCTCCTCAATCGTCCATGACGGCGTACTCAAGCTCCAGATGAGCCTGGCCGGCCTGGGTCGAGGCCACGCCGGTGTGACGCACACACAGCGGCGTATCGGCGGCCACGTTCGTGAGCAGCAAGGTCAGGTCCGTCGCGGACCCCACAGCCTTGGTGTTCTCGTAGTTCGTGGCGGCGATCACGGTCGCGCCGCCCACCGCGACGCCCAACTGGATCGAGCCAGCCGCCACGGTTCCGGTCGTGGCATCCTCATAGACGACGCGGGCCTTCAGCAGCTTGAGCGGCTTCGAGGAGCGCAGGAGCACACGATCAACGGTCGTGCCCGCGCCGTTGTCCAGGTTGAAACTTTCCGAAACCGCGATCTTGATCTTGGCATTCGGAGATTTGTAAAGTGGATCCACAGGCATGGTGTCACCCTTTCGTAAGCCCCTGGGTTTTGCTGACGGTCAGCAAAACCCAGGGGTGATCGTTGCCGGGAAAACTAGAGCGTGATGTTGTAGCCGATGGCGGCGGCTTCCGTGTCGCGGTAGACCAGGCCGACCCGCAGGGTGACCGTGATCTCCGTGACATCCGAGCGCGGAATGCGCACCGTCTCGAGGCGCGCGCGCCGCTTCCAGCCCATCAGCCACTGGTCATAGCGCACGGCCAGCGCGGCGCCGGTGGTGTTCAGGGCCTGGTTGGTCAGGTTGACCTTGCCGGACGTGTTCGCCTGATAGGGGTTGGTCGTCGACAGCCAGTGCATGAAGTACGAGCGTCGCACCGAGTAGCCCCAGAGCTTGGTCAGCTCACCGTCGACCAGGGTCGCATTCGGGAAGACGTCCTGGGTCTTGACCGACGCCAGCTGCAGCACCTTGTCGTAGACGTTCGGGTCAAGGATGAACTCGACCTTGGTCTTGTCGGAGGCGTTCTTGCCGGCCGCGCCCATCAGGTTCTTGATGGTCAGGAAGGTCGTGTCAGCGAGCGCGCCGATGCTGGTCGAGTTGGCCGTGTTGGTCACGAGCGCCAGCTTGCGGAAGCCGTTCAGGATGAGGTAGGCCTCGGTCCCGGTAGGCGTGCCGCCGATGGTGTTGATGTTGGTCGTCGCGCCGGTCTCGGTGTCGCCGTCGATGGAGACGTGCTCGAGGGTCTCGGCCCCCGCGATCGTCATCTGCGCGTTGAGCTGCGATGCCCACGGGATGAGCGAATCCTCTTCCATCTCGCCCGTGTACTGCGAGCGCCCGCCGAGTTTGTCGACCGTCAGCGTCTGCTTGGCCGTGCTCAGCTTCGAGCTGGGCACCGACGCATTCGGGGTCTTGGTCGTGGCGTTCTCGTCGGTCGTCTGCGCGACCTTGTAGAACGTGGGATCGCTGGATTCCAGCGGGATAAGGATGCTCTCCGTGCCCTGCGGAACTTCCTGGGTGGGCAGCTTCTGCAGGACCCAGGTCGCCTGGCGGATGGCCGGCCACAGTCGGCGGCTGTACTCCACGCCGACCCACTCATCGCCGCCGCTGGCCAGGGTCGAGTAGTTGACCTCATTGGCCTTGGCCGCATCCAGGAAGTGCGCGGGGTCGATGCCCTTGCTGCGCAGATCGTTGCGGGCGTCCTCGCCCAGATGCACGGCCTTGCCCGAGACGTCGATGGCCTCGCTCTTGTCCTCAGCGATCTTGATGCCCAGGGCCTTGTAGGCCGGCTGGCTCACGGTCTTGCCGTGCTCGCTGAGCAGCGTCATGGTGAACGCCAGATCGTGAGCCGACAGCCCGTCGTACTTGCGGGTGTCGTGGAAGTGCGTCTGGCTCGGGGCCTGGCCGCCCATCGGCAGGCGCCCCGCCGCCGCGTACTGCGACTTCAGCGCAGCAAGTTCCTTCTCATTCTTCTCGCGCTCGGCCTTGACCGCCGCGTCGATGCGTTCCTGTTCCTTCGCCTTGCGCTCGATCTCGGCGTCTTCGGCGGCCTTGCGAGCCGCATCGCGCTTGTCGAGCAACGCCATCAGTTCTTTCTCGTCCATGTCCAATACTCCTTTGGTCGCCGGATGTTGATCCGGTGTTTGCTCGACGGTCGCGCTCGGCGTCGCCGCCCCAGCGGGGCCTGTGGCCTTTGGCTTTGCGTCCTCGTCGGTGATGGTCACGCCCAGGGCCTTGAGCGCCGTGACGACGTTGGCCGTCATCATGCGTGGCTCCATGGGCTGTACGGTCAGGGTGTCGCGCACCAGGGGGTAGCGCGTGATCTCGCCGGTCGCGGCCTTGGTCACGCCGTGCGCTTCTGAACTGTTGCCGATCAGGCCTTGCTTGATCAGGGCCTCGATCCACTGCATGTACTTGTGGCGGCGGTTGAGCACGCGCTCGACCCACACGCCCTTCTCGTCCACGCGCGCCGTCTTCCAGTCCACGACGCCCAGGTACTCGCCAGGCGCGATGCCGTCGATGGCCTGGCCGCGCATGGTGTTGTGCTCCCAGTCGATCGGCAGCATCCCTTTGGCCGTGGCCTCGCTGTCAAACTGCGTCGCGCGCGTGAAGAACTCGCCGCGGCTGCCATCGGCGTTTTTGTTGGAGCTGCCCAGCCCTTCCAGATCGCGCCCACCGAAGAGCACGATGTAATTGGCGACGCGCAACTCGTCCGGGGTTTCCGAGATAGCCTTGAGCGCATTGCTCTTGCCGGCGTCTTCGGGCGCCACGCCCGGGTTGCCGATCTCCTGCTCATCCAGGAAGCCCAGCTCGTCCATGTCCTTCACGATCTCGCGCGCCTTGGCCTTCACGCCACGACCGCGCTTGATGTCGCTGGCGGAATGACGGGCGCCGGCCTTTGCTCGCAAATCGTCATCTTGTGGATTGGGCATGCGCACCCCCAAACGAAAACGGGCCGACAACCACCGTGAGCGGTTGTCGGCCCGTAGGCTCGGTCTATGTCGTTTTGCTGACCGTGTCAGCGCCGCTACGTACAGCGGACCTTACTCGATCGCAATCGTCCCGCGCGGCTCGGCCGCAAACACGAAGATGCGGCTGCCGTCCACGAGTAGGATAGCACGCTTGTTTGCTGCGCGCAATTCACGCACCTTGGCCCCGAGCCGGATCAACCAGTCCGGGCCATTGATCTCAATCGAGACGCTCACCGACTCTCTCACCGACTCGCTCACCGGCTCGACCATGGCGCTCATAGTCCCCCCGGTCCGCTCAGCGCGCGTTTGTTGAATAGCTCTTTTCCCTTGGCAATAATCTGATCGGTGGCCAGGCGCATGACCTCAGCCAGCAAATGCCAGCGGTTCTTGTGGATGGTCGCCTGCCCGGTTCCACGTGCATCGCCGATGACGTAGGGATTGCCTGTGCGTCCGCCCTTGTAGCGCGGGTTGCTGACGATGCGATAGCCGTGCTCGATCGATTCGAGCCGCGTGGCCTGAAAGCGCTTGCCCGTGCGCACGTAGCGTTGATTGGGAAGCTCGGCCGGATACTCTCGCACTTGGTCACGGGCCTCAAGCATGATCGGACGCATGACCTTCTTGGGGATGCTCTCAACCGCCAGCACCGCATTGTGCATGAGCGTTCTGACCTTGCTGTCATCGACCTTGATCGTCATCTGGGGCATGTCACACCGGATAGATGATGCGCCCGGTACGCACGCTGCGCAGGGTGCAATCACAGTTGTAGCCGCTGCATTCCAGGTCTTGCGAACGCGGCAACGTGCCCGCCTCCATCCACTTCTTGACACGCCTGGGCTGCAGGCGCGAGTAGCGCAGGCAGTCGGTGCAGTGCTCCTCGGTGTCGCCCAGCTCCCAATACGCCATCTCGCCTTCCATCGCACGGAGCTTCCCGCGCCCGCCCAGGTCCGCAAGCGCATTGACCCAGAAGCGCACGCGATCGAAGATGCGCTGCTCAAAGGCCGTGCGGTCCTCGGCGTCCTTGAAGCCACTGACCGCCTCGACCAGTCCATCCACATAGCCGAGCTGCTCGTCGATCCAGGCCTCAACGACCGATGCATCCTCCTCGTCAAAGTCCGAGGCCTCGCCCTTGCCTTCCTGGATGCCCTCGACATAGGCGTCCTTGGCATATTCGCGGATGGCGCGCTGAAAGGCCGAACGGATCGCGCGGGTCGATCCGTCGCCGTTGAAGTAGGCCGCGATGGGTTCGGTCAGCGCGACCTCATAATCGCCGGCGACGCTGCGCACCGACTTGACGGCCTGCCCGACGTAAGCGGCGACGAGGGCCGCGACCTCAGCGGCTGCCTGCATAGCGCTCCAGGGCCGACACGGCCCGCTCGATCAAACGCTCGCCGCCACGCTCCAGGGCAAACACGGCGCGCACGTCTGGCGCGCTCTTGGCCCGCGCCAGCGCGCCCTTGATGCGCATGGCCGTGAGCACGTCGATGGCGCGCGGTTCGAACTCACGCCCGCCCGGCTTGCCCAGGCGCTTGAGTGCGTAGTTCTCCCAGGCCTTCATCTCGGCCTGCATGGCCATCTGATCCTCGACCTGGGCCACGTCTTCCTGGCCCTGCGCCGGGTCACCCGCTGGCGTGTCAGAGTTTTGCTGACCGTCAGCAAAACTCCCCTGAGGAGGAGCCCCGAACGTCGGCGCCGCCGGTTTGCTCTCGCCCGGCATCGGCGTCGACGGCCCGATCTGCGACACGAACATAAACCCGCGCGGATCCAGTTTGCTCACCACCGACTTGCTGCCCATCTGTGACTGCATCTCGGCCGGCAGCGCGGCGAGCTGGTCCTGCTTCTGCTGCTCCTCGGCTTCCATCTCGGCGATCACGCTCGGATCGAGCTCGAGCGGACCCTCGCCGTAGTACTCACTGCGTACCTCATTGACCGTGTGATAGCGCGCGTACTCGGCCTGCTCCTGCAGATCCAGGATGCGATTCGACTGACGCATGTCCTCGAACTCGCCGATCAGATCCTCGCCGTACAGCGGCAGGATCGAGGCCGTGAATTTCTCAGCCAATTGCACGAGTGTCGGCCACACGCCCATCTCGATCAGCGTCGATTTACCCGCGATAGCGTTGGCCTCGGTCGCGTTGACCGCCAGGATCGAGGCGAGGCCAGGCGCGAGCTTGCCGTAGATCTCCTCCTTGGTGAAGTTGCGCGCCGCCAGGAACTCCATGTCCTTCTGGGTCGAGGAGGCCTGGATCAGTTGCAGGGCATCGCCCACCCCGCGCAAGAGCGTCACGCCGCTGCGGTTCGTGCCGCCCCATTCCTTGTCCCGCTCGGCCTTGATCTTCTTCCACTCGGGATCGGCGACCATGGCCTTGAACGCCAGGATGCTCGGCAGCTTGGCGTTGTTCTTGTCGAAGAACCCCAGGGACCATTTCTGCTGGGCGAGATCGCCGAACGCGTCCAGTGCCAGCGACTGAATGGCACTCAGCCCCACGAACGGATTGGCCGGGTTCGAGGTCTTGAGGTGCACGATCTTCCAGGGCTCGATGAACTCGGATGCCTGGCCAGGCGGCGTGAACTCGTATCCCGCGATGTAGCTGCGCCCGTCCGGGATGGGCCGCATCATGTGGGACGGCGCAATCCAAAGTTCATCGGGCGGCATCGTCTCGCTCGGCGCGTTGAGAAACAGGTAGAGATTGCCCGTCACCCGGAACATCGTGAACGCATCGCGCAGGAACTCACCGCGCGACTGAGACGGGTTGGGCTTGCGCAGCAGCAGCTCGAAGGGATGATTGGGGATCTCCTCGTCATCCGCGCCGCCCGGCTCACCCGACACCTTGCGCACGTGGTAGATGCCACCCGCCGCGATCTCGGCCGTGCGATCAATGGCCGTGTTGATCCAGGTCAGCGCCGCGTACAGCCGCATTTGCTTCTCGGCCTCTTGCGCTTCGGGCACGTCCCAGTGATAGCTGTCTGCAATCGACAGCATCTCACCCGGTGGACGTTTGTCCCCCTGCGCTTTGGCATATCCCAGTCGAGCGGCCAATGTATCCAGGATGCTCATGTTCACCTCACCATGCAATCAGGTCGCTGATGCTATTCAGCGCAGACCAGTGCGCCATCACGACCGCGTCGCCCTTGTCCGGGCTGCGACCCAGACGCGCTTTGATATCGTCCTTCGATTCGAGCAGCACGCCGCCCGTCGTCAGGCTGAAGCGCGGCGCGCACAGGTCGGACAGCAACTCAGGATCGGGCGGCAACGCGATCCCGTCGCCCAGCTGCGGGTCGAGCGCCTCGCGCAGTTTCCAGTAACTGGCCGCGCGCACGTTGCGGAACTTGAGCCTCCCGCTGCGGTCACGCTGATCGCCCGCGCTCTCGGCATTGTTGACCGCCATGGCCGGCACGCCTGAATGCGTCAGACTGTCGTAACCTGACGCCCCAATGCCGACCACGTCGACGGCGATCTGGGCGCCCGGCTCGACGACGGACACGATCAGGGCGGCAGCGGTCGGTCCGTCCGGGATGGCCGAGCCCGGATACTCAATCAGCGGCGCGCACCAGTTGTCATGCAGACACGCGATCACGAGCTTGTCATTGCCACCGCGCACCAGATCGACGCCGACCGCCGTCATGGGCGCTTCGGGTTTCTCGGGTGTCCAACGCGCCTGCGCCGCCTTGACCCAATCCGTCGGGATCACCTGCCAGGGATTGACCGACTTGGCCGCGTCAAAGTGTCCCTTGAGCAATGAGCGCAAGGGCTCGGGCAGTGCGTCGATCGTCGCGCCGTACCCCGTCGCCGCGAGCGCGGGATTGTCCTTGAGGCTCGCATGGAAGAACGTGCGTGAACGCGGCGTGATGGTCTCGCCCTTGTGCTCAAAGGGCGCGCCGTCCTCGCGCTCGACCTCTTTGCTGTCGACCATGGCATACCAGCGCAGTTCGCCGTCGACGGCCGGCCGCGGATGCTGTGGGTCAAGCCATGGGCCAAAGTAGCGCGTGACCCATTCGCCTTCTTCGTCCATGGGCGGATTGAAGGTCATAGCGATCTGACACTTTTGACCCGTCACGGTTGTGCGATTCCATGCGGAGAGAAAGCGCACGAACTTCTCCGGGAACTCGGTCACCTCATCGAACGCCAGAAAGTCATGGGGCTGGCCCTGATACTTTTTGAGGTCCGCCTCATGCTGGGCGCTGCCGAACTCAATCAAACGCCCATCCGCCAGACGCCACAGATGCAGCTGTTCGTTGAAGCTGTCGCGCGCGTGCGACACGTCCTGCTGGTTGAAGATCTCGCGCGAGCGTTCGATCAGGCCGCGCAAAGACGGGAACACGCGCCGAAAGATGATCGAGCGCTGATGACGCAGGCCAGCCAACCCCAGCAGCAGATCGCTTTTGCCGCCGCCCGCCGCGCCGCCATAGCCGATCACGTCCGCCTCGCTCTGGTAAGCGTGCGTCTGCGGACCGTCTTGCGGGGTCCAGATCGGCGCGCTATTCTGGCCCGGTGCCGTGCGCTTCGTCGGGAGCGTCAGGCCCCGTCTCAGGGCCTCCGCTCTCAATTCCGAGACGCTCGGCAAGGGCGAGAAGTCGTAAGAGATCCTCATCGCTCATCCTTGAAATGTTGATCCGGTCACCCCAATTCGCAGGATCACGACGCTTGAGATACTCAACTGCCGCCCGCCAATCCGTTTTTCCTTGAATCGCTATGGAATTGGCGAGCGACACGCGAACCGATGCCTCAGACGCGGTGACTAAATTGAAAAACTCGAAATAATCTCCCTTCCTGGAAGATTCCCCGCGTTTCATCCAATTCAAAAACGAGGTGTAGTGAACGCCCGCGCTGGCGGCGGCATCCATCCGCGTCGCGCCGGCGTTGAGCGCCTTGATGATCTGTGCGCTGGCCTCGGGTGTGAGTTTGGTTGGCCTACCCATTGATCAACTCCGGCGTCTTGCCTGTCGCCACGCTCCACCGCTCCAGAGCTACGGCGACATAGGCGGGACTGATCTCAATGGCCCGACAGCGACGGCCAAGGCGCTCGCAGGCAATCAGCACAGGAGCGCTCCCGCTGAACGGGTCAAACACGATTTCGTCAAGCTTCGTAAATCTCTCGATGAACGGCAGATACACGCCTAGCGGCTTCTGTGTTGGGTGAGGTTGCTTGTCTTCGCCGGCCGCCCGATAGAATCCACACCACATCACGCGCACCATATCGAAACCTGTGCGCATGGTCGTCGACGCCATCTCTATTGGCGTCACGATGCCACGACTCTCGACTCCGGGTTGCTTGTCCCAAACGATCCACCCGGTGGCGTCTGCGTCATAGATATACGGGAAGCCCCACACAAAGCGCCGCTCGTACTCAAACAAGAACGACAGGTCCAACGATCCGTCATCGTTTGCGACCTTGTTGGCGCTCGACAATCTGAGATTGTGACGACCCGCGATTTCTGCCAGAAATCGCGGGTCGTAGTCGATCCCGTAAGGTGGATCTGTAAACACACAATCCGCCCGCTCTCCACCCATCACACGCTCGACCACGGCGCGGTCGGTGCAGTCTCCGCAGATCAGCCGGTGCTCGCCGAGCCGCCACAGTTGCCCCGTCTCGACGCCCCACTTCTCGCGCAACTCTTCGGCGCGGTCGATGGCTGGCTCCACATCCTCAACAGGCGCGGGCTTGTCGGCATCCAGCATAACCGCCAGTTGCCCGGCGTCGGTCTGCCAGGCACTCAGCGCGTCGGCGTCCATGCCCCACTCGATCAGAGCGGACGTGTCCCAGGCAGCGAGTTTGTCCCAGTCCCACGATCCCACCGCCCCAATATGCGCGGCAATCACCAGACGCCGATGCTCCTCGTCCGTCAGGGGCCGCGAGGATTGCATGGCGTCGATCTCGTAATCGGTGCCATTCACGGTCAGGAGCGCCGAAAGTCGTTGATGGCCATCATAGACCTCATCCGTCGGCGAGATCGCAATTGTCTGAAATTGGCCCAACTCATCCCACGAGCGCAGCAAGGCCCGCGCCTGCTTTTTGGTGCTGAAGCGCGGATTGTCGGCCCAGGGTTTGAGCTGACCGAGTGTGCGCTTGACGTGCGTCCAGGTGATGGTCATTAGCTGCTCGGTGACGGGCTGGCGCTTGGGCTGGCGCTGCCCGATGGGCTGGTCGACGGACTGACCAGCTCGAAGTCGAAGGACGGCAGCACCGTCCATTTCGTGCGATAGCTGATCTCGCTCAGGCTGTCGCTGTACTTGGCCCGGAACTGGACGAAGAACGCGCCAGCCTGGGCGACGTCGGCGGCGCTGTAGGTCCAGGAAAAGATGCCGCTGGCTGCCGTGACCAGCGCGAGCGCGCCCGTGATGGCGGTCTGCACGCCGGCGCGTTCGATGATGCCCGTGATCGTCGCGCCGGTCAGGTCGATGGCGGCATCGTCTTCGTCTTTCCAGGTGATGGTCTGCGCGCGCTTGCGTGCATGTTGAACCGCGTTGGCGAGAGCCATGGTTTACACTCCCCTCCCGGCGTGAGCCGCCGCGAACACGTTCCTGAGATCGCCCCAGCCGGGCAGCTCATCGGCCTCGCGCCATCCGCGCGCATAGACGCCGTTGCGGAAGTCGGCGCGCGACCACTTGCTGGCCGTCCAATTGCGATCATGGCGCACGTCCACATTCGGATACAGGCTCCAGGCGTTGACGACCTGTTTGGAGCCTACCGATTGCTTGAGCCCGGGCTCGTAATGTCGGTTCGGCCCCTCGCGCTCGATCTGGGCGATGCGGGCCCGGTAATAGTCGAGCAGCAGCGAGCGATAGGCCACGAGCCCGCTGACCTGCTGGGCGTTGTAGAACACGGCATGCCCATCCGGATAACGTGCGTGCCACACGTGGACATTGTAGGTCCAGGTGTCCGCGCGTGCCGGGACGATGTCGAAGTGCGTGGGCGAGTAGAGCACGTCGTGTTCGCACAGATAGACGATGTCCCCCGTGGCGTTCTCGAGGCCCGTCAGGATCTGACGATGCATGGTCAGGATGCCGCGCTCGGCCACATGCACCAGATTGCAGGCCGTTGAGCCCACCGGGAAGCCGGTCATCGAGCCCAGGCCGACCGCCACGATCTCGCGACCCTGGGCGGCGCGGACCAGCTGCGTGCGGCAGAGCACGGCCAGTTCCGCCGGAAGATGATGATCGGTGTAGTAGACGATCGAGGCCCTAGGCATAGGCATGCTCCCGATCGACGCGCGGATGGGTCTGATAGAAGCGGCGCTCGCTGGCCCGGATCTGAGCAAGCACGGCGCGGCCGGCGTCGGTGTCATGCCAGCCGGGGAGCGGCTTGAACTTATTGATGAGCCAGGCCAGCGGCAGAACCTGCCCCGGCCAGGCGTCATTGAGCCAGAGCGCCCGACTGTATTCGCGGGCCCTGTCCTGAGCCGAGAACTGCATCTGATACGGGAACGAGAAATCGGCGCGGGTGCGGAACATATGCGCGAACCAGGTGCCGCGATGCACAACCATGCGCCCGCCCGACAGCCAGGCTTTGCAGCCCACTTCGGTCCCCATCTGGCCCCAGGAGCCATGCGCCTCGTCCATCCCGCCGAGCTGCCCGTAGCGCTCGCGGCTCATCGCAAAACACGCGCCCAGGCAGGAAAGCGTATCGGCGATCTCGCCCTCCTCCTGGCGCCGGCCCTGCCAGTCGCCCTTGTACTGGAAGTGCAGCTCGTGGTCGAAGCGCCAGAAGTCGGTGCGAGTGCCCGAACGCGGACGCCAAACAACCTCGCGGTGATGGCTCGTGCCCTTGCAGCGCTCGCACTGCTCCAGCGACGGCCCCATATAGGTGCGATGCCCACAGCCGTCACAGATCCAGTCGAAAACGTGCAGATTGCGCTGCTGGGGGATCAGCGTCCAGTCCGGATGTCCATCGAGCGCCGAGACAATGGCGCGGTCGAATCCCTGAGCCAGCGAGCAATGGGCGTCGAGCTTCATGACGAAACGGCCCCGGGCCTCGCGCGCGGCCAGGTTCGTCGCGGCGCGCTGGCCGATCGTCTCGCGCAGTTCGATCACGCGCAGGCGCGGATGCGGGAGCGGAACATCGCCCTTGTGCTCGCCGTCGATCACGGCGATGACCTCGGTATCCAGGTCCGAGTGCTCAAGCACGTCCGCGCAGGTGCGCGCCAACCACTCCTCGTTGCGACCCGGGATGAGCACCGATAGTTCAGGCACGGCGCGCCTCGTTGATTTGGATGACCGTCAGCAAAAGAGGCGCGGTCTCCCGGCCTACGCGCGCGAGGAGCGCGGCCGTGTCTTTGGGCAGACAGCGGCCGTCGAAGCCGCGCCGGTCAGGGTAGACGTGGGTGTGGCTGCGGCCAATGCGGTAATCGTGCGTGACCGCGTTCATCATGGCCGGGAAATCGGCGCCGACGGCCTGGCAGATGTCATAGAGCTCGTTGGCCCACGTGACCTTGAGCGCCAGGAAGTAGTTCTCGGCGTACTTGCAGACCTCGGCCGTGACTGCGTCAACCAAGATCGTCTCGCACTCCGAGTTGTAGAGGCGCGCGAACACGTCCGCCGCGCGCGCGCGCAGGTCAGGCGCCCCGCCCAGGATCACGAAGGGCGGCTGACGCATGGCCAGATACGGCGGATTGACGCCCTCGCCGATGAACTCCGGGCAAAACACGGCCCGGGGCAGCTGATCGGTCGTTCCCGGCGGGACCGTCGAGCGGATAATCGCCACGGGCACGTCGAGCCAGGCGAACACGGCCGCGATCGCGCTCAGGTCCGCCGGTCCCTGAGGCGTCGCCGGCGTGCCCACGCAGACAAAGGCCGCGTCGCACGTGTTGACCTCCTCGCGCGTGGCATGGCCCTCCCCGACGATGTCGTAGGTCAGGCAGGTGTGACCGGCGCGCTCGATGTCGGCGCGCATGTGGCGTCCCACAACGCCAAGTCCAATAACGGCCAGTCGCATGGATTACTCCTTGATCCAGAACCACGACGGGCACTTGTCGCGCGTCGTGATGAAATACGGTTTGATCTTGTGCGCCGCGGTGTAGGCGGTCACGGCCTCGATCACGCCAAACGGGATCGGCGTTCGCTCGCTCCCCTCGGGTTTGTAGTCGTGGCCCGAGACCATGCCGCCGACGCGTACTTTGGGCGCCCAGGCGATGATGTCGCGCACGACAAAATCGAAGTGATGATTGCCGTCGATGAACACGGCATCCAGCGATCCATCCGCGAACGCCTCGACCGCATCCAGCGAGGTCTTGCGGATCAGAGTGACGTTGAAAGCGTTTTGCTTCGTCAGACGATGGCGGGCCACCTCGTAGAAGTTGTCGAGCCGCGACTGAGAGACGTGATCCTCATAGCGGTCGTAGGCCAGCCAGGGATCGACGCAGGTCAGGTGCGCCTGCGGGTTGGCGCGGCAGATCTCCTCGGCGAAGCGGCCGGCCTCGGTGCCCACCTCGACGATCTCGCGGTAGTCGAGGTCGTGCCAGAGCGAGAGCAGCTCGCGGTGCCGGCTGATCCTGAGCGCCACGGGGCCAGGCCCGCTCAGCACCACTGGAGGGTTTTGCTGACCGTCAGCAAAACGCGAACGAACGAGATCAAGCGGATTCACGGACATGGAGCACATACTCCTGATAGATTTCAGCCACGGTCATGCGCCGGGCAATCAGATCGATCTCGCCGCCGCATTCCAGGCGCAGGCATTCACGGAACTCGTCAAGATGGATCGGGTAGCGATAGACCGGGCGCAGGTCGGGCTGCTCGCCGCGCTGGTGAACGGCGCGCAGATGATTGATGAGCGTATGCGGGTTGGTGCCCCAGGTGATCGTGCCCACACGAACAATCGTGTGCCGCGGGAAGGTGCGCTCGATCAGGTTCTCCATCTCGCGCTTGTGCTGGGCATAGCGGGTCGTGCCGCCGTACACACACAGCGACGAGAAATAGACCAGATGCGCGTCCGGGTCTTGCTCCCTCAGCAGCGTGCGCTCGCGCTGGTAAGCCCGCTCGTCCGTCTCGGCGCTGTTCGAAACGCCTGAGGCGAAGTAGAGCCGGTCGATCCGGTCCAGGATCGCGCTGGCGATGTCGCCGTGACCTAGGATGGCCATGGGTGCGCCTCCTCATAGGCCAGTTGCCGCGAGCGCCAGTCATCGGGCCAGGTCGGGATCGGCCAAAACCGATCGATCAGCCATTCGAGCGGGCGGATCTGTTCGGACCAGGCGTTGCGCATCCAGTAGTTGGCCGTCCAGTCGTAGGAGCGTTTGATCTCGGCCCAATCGACCGGATAACCACGCACGCGGTGATCCTGATGCAGATGGCCGTACCAACACGCCTTGTTGACCATGACCGCACCCTCCCACGGCCCCAGCCACATCCGCAGGCCAAGGTCGGCCGGCTCCATGTAGGAGACGCCGTACCCCTCGGACTGCATACCGCGCAGCTTGTCCAGGAAGAAATCGCGGCGCACGAACCAGGCCGAGCCATGATGGGTCAGGGTCTCGTCAAGCGGGCTGATCTCGGCGCGCGCGCGCGTGCGCTCGAACCAGTAGCCGCCGGCGCGGAAGCGATAGCCGCGCGGATCCGTCAGCGGGCAGTCCAGCAGCCAGTAGTCGTTGTGCGGCTTGCGCGCATCCGGCGCCCAGGTGGCCTCGTCGAGCGTGTAGAAACGCGGCACCACCATCCAGTTCGGTTCCATCGTCTGCGGCAGGATCTCGTCGATGCCCTCTGAGACGGCGCAGTGCGAGTCGAGCTTGAGCAGGTACTCTCCGGTCGCCTGCGCCGCGGCGAAGTTGATGGAGGGCTTGAGGCCCTGGTGCTCGCGGTTGAACACACGCAGGCGCGGGTGCTCGGGCAGCGCCTGGTAGGGGCCGCCGTCCTGCACCACGACGATCTCGTAGTCGCCGGTCAGGCGTGTGTGCAGATGCGCGATCATGCGCGGCAGATGGCGCTCGTTGCGAGCCGCGATGAGGACGCTCGTTTTAGGCATAGACCACCTGAGCCTCTCGCGCGCGCGCCTTGAAATCCTCGAGGGTGCCGCCGGCAGGGAAATACCAGTCCCAGCGCTCAAGGACGTCGACGGGCCAGGTCGGGACCGGCCAGAAACGCGCGATCAGGTCGCGCATCCCGGGCTGCGAAAGCCAGTGATGGGCGCTCCACTCGTGGCCGACGTTGATCTCTGAGCGGTTCGGGCGGTAGCCGCGGCCGTACTTCTTGCCCTTGTGGAGGTGCGCGTACCAGGTGCGCTTCGTCACCATGATCTTGCCACCGGACAGCTGCGTCTTGAGACCCAGCTCCTGGGGCTCCTGGGCAAAGGAGCCGTACCCGTCCTCCTGCAGCGGACCCAGCCAGTCGTAGTGCGCGCGGCTCATGAAATAGCACGACCCTTGCCAGCTCGGCGTCTCGTCCAGGTCGGGCCCGTTCAGGCGCTCGCGCGTGCGCGCGGGCCACTCGATCCCCTGCAGCGAGTAGTCGGCGCGCTCGCGGATCGACCAGACCGGGCAGGACAGGTAGTGATAATCGCGCGGGCCTTTGGGGTTGTCCTCGATCGCCCAGGCCTCGGCGTCCAGCGAGTAGCGGCGCGGGATCAGCAGGGTGTGGTCGACGTAGTCCGCCTTGAGCTGCTCGTCGAAGCCGGACGCGAACAGGCAATGCTCGTCAGTCTTCATCACGTACTCGCCGCGCACGTGCGCGCGCACGGCATTGAGCGCGCCGCGCATCCCCAGGCGTGGGTGCGCGATCACGCGCACGCGCGGGTCGGCGGGCACGTTGACGTCGATCCCGTCGGCCGAAATCAAGATCTCGATCTCGCCGGCGGCCTTGGCCAGCAGATCCGGGATCATGCGCGGCAGAAAGCGCGGATCGGCGGAGGGAATGATGACCGTCAGCAAATCACTCATGCAGCAATCTCCGTAACGATGGTGGCGACGTGGCGCGGCGAGACGAGCACGCCGAGCGCTGAGTAACCGATGATGGAGCCGATCGAGGGCGGCGAATAAAGCGAGCCATCCGCCGTCAGGATGACCTCCACCGACGGCGACGGGCTGGCGCTCGGGCTGGCGGAGGGTGAGAGCGAACGCGACGCGGACGCCGAGGGCGACACCGACGCGGACGGGCTCTGTGACCGACTGGCGCTCCCGGAGGGCGAGACCGACGCCGAAGGTGAGACCGACCGCGAGGCCGATCCGGAGGGCGACTGGGACGCCGAGGGCGACACCGACCGCGAGGCACTCGCCGAAGGTGACACGCTGGCCGAGGGCGACGGCGACCGGCTGGCGCTTGACGACGGTGAGGTGCTGGCCGACGGGCTGACGGATGCCGAGGCCGACGCGCTCGGGGACACCGAGGCCGACGGCGACATACTGCGCGAGGCCGACGCAGAAGGTGAGAGCGACGCCGAGGGCGAGACCGACGGACTGGCCGAGGCCGAGGGGCTCTGAGACGCCGACGGCGAGACGGACGGGCTGACCGACGAGGATCCTGCCCCCGCCGAGGGCGAAGACGACGGGCTCTGTGACGCCGACGGGCTGACGGAGGGCGACACACTCGGCGAGGGTGACACACTGGCCGAAGGGCTGACCGACGGCGAGACGCTCGCGCTGGGGGACACCGACGCCGAGGGCGACACGGATCGGCTGGCCGAGGCCGACGGCGAGACGCTCGCGCTCGGGCTGACCGAGGGCGACACACTCGCCGACGGGCTCACCGACGCGGAGGGGCTGATCGACCTAGACGGCGACGAGGATGGGCTGACCGATGCCGAAGGGCTCACCGACGGCGACACGCTGGCCGATGGCGAGACACTGGCTGATGGGCTCACCGACGGCGAGACACTCGCCGACGGGCTGACCGACGCCGATGGGCTAACCGATGCGGACTCGGAGGCGGACGGGCTCTGTGACGCCGACGGCGAGATAGACGGACTGACCGACGAAGAGCCGGCCCCCACCGACGGAGAGGAAGACGGCGACGTGCTGGCCGATGGGCTGACCGACGGTGAATCCGATGCGCTCGGGCTGACGCTGGGCGATGGACTGACCGAGGGCGAAACACTGGTCGACGGACTGAGAGACCGCGACGCAGATCGCGACGGCGACGAAGACGGACTGAGAGACCGCGACGGAGATCGCGAGGCAGACGGACTGAGAGACCGCGAGGGCGAGCGTGACGGCGACGAAGATGGCGACCGAGACGCCGAGGGCGACCGAGACGCCGAGGGCGACGGGCTGCGCGAAGCGGAGGCGGACGGGCTTTGCGAGGCCGAGGGCGACACCGAGGCCGACGGCGAGGCCGACGCGCTCGGGCTGATTGACGGCGACACGCTCGAGCTGTCCAGGTCGACCTGCACCAGATCGTCGACGCGGGCCGTCGTGTTGTAAATGTCGAGCAGCAGAGCGCCGGCCGTGTTGAAATTGGTGTCCGTGACGGAACCCACCACCGTCCAGCCACTGCCCGTGTCGATCCAGGCCGTGATCGTCGACCCCACCGCCGAGATGCCGATCCGGTTTCCTGCCGCCACCTCCTGCGACCACGACCCGATTGTGGTCGGCGTGCCACCCGACGACCGCCGCAGGTACATGGTGTCCGTGCCGGCCGCGCGCACGTAGGACACGTAGTATCCGTTCGTGGTCGGGACGTTCGTAATGCGCAGGCCCAGCAGGACGTATTCGTTGTCGTTGGCGACGAGGGTCGAAACGGTGAGGCCGACGAAGATGTCGGGCCCGTAGGACGTGGCATTGCTGACCGCCAGGTTATCGGTCGCGGCCGTGCCCGCCCCTTGCCCGCTTGAGGACGTCAGAGTGCCGGCCAGACTGGTCCAGTCGGCAACGCTGGAAAAATCCTCAATCGTGGTTTCGGCCATCTACTGCGCTCCGCTGTACCCAGCGGCCCTCGCCATGATCTCGGCATCGGTGAGCGTCGGCAGTGTCAGGCCCCACACGCTGCGCATCTCGTCGAGATACACCTGCGCGTAGAGTCCGCTGATCGCCGTCTCGGGGTGCATGTAGGCGTCGGCGAGGTAGCCGCACGACGCCGCGCTGCACCGCGTCCGCAGGTTGATCGTCTGGCCCGCCAGCGTCAGCACGTCGCCCGTGCGGACCTGCGCCACGCGCGCGCGCATGGCCGCGTTCCAGTCGAACCAGATGACGTCCGCCGACAGGTACGAGTGTGTGCGCGCGTTGAGCCAGGCCGCCGCGTCGATCACGCGCTGAACGCCGGCCGGGTCCGAGAAGTAGCTGTGCTCCGGCTCGGGGATCAGGTCGAGGCCGATGTAGTCCTGGGTGGAGGCCACGATCACGCGACCGGGCGCCACAGCCGCGAGCCTATTGCCGGTCTGCGCGATGTTTGACGCGATGTGGTCGAGCGCGCCGTAGTCGACCGGCTGGCCGGCGTAGATGCCCGCGAACAACCCGCCGTTGAAGTCGTTGATGCCGACCTGGATCAGCACGTGCGAGACAGTGCCCGCCTGCAGCTGCGCGAGTACGCCGGGCGCCTGATCGGCCAGGGCCTGCGCCGAGGTCGCACCGGAGCGCGCCCAGTTGTAGGCGTAGCCGTTGCGGCGCGGCTCGCCCCACCCGCCCCACGACCCGAGCGGCAACCCGGAGAGCGCCAGGTGTTCGACCCAGTTGATCGCCGCCCGGTTGTTCTCGGGGGCCGCGTATTCGTCCTGGGTGCTGTCGCCGATGATGGCGAGGCCCACCAACGCGTCAGATGGCGTTGGCGTGCGGGTCGGCGTTCCCGTGGCGGTGGGTTGCGGCGATGACGTGGCCGTGTGCGTGATCGTGGGCAGAAAGACAATCGTGACCGTCGGGGTTGGCGTAGCCGTGGGCGCCGACGTGGCGGTCGACGTGGCGGTCGACGTGGCCGTTGGCGTGACGGTGCGGGTCGGTGTCCGTGAGCGAGTCGCACAAGAAACGACGTTTCCGCTGAGCCGCAATGACGTCGTGCAACCCGCGATCGTGACCGTGTCGCCGGGCGAGAGCGCGAGCGCATAAGCCGCCGACACGCACGCGAGCGCCAACGCACCCCAGAAGAGCCGCACAGGCCTGATCATTGTTCGTCAAAGGGCGTCGGCCGCCAACGCGGCTCTGCGCCCATCTCCCGGACTTGCGCAATCAGCACGTTGATGCCGCTCATCACATCCGATGCCCAAATGTGAAAACGCGCGATGGTCTTGGATTGAGCGTCGATCGTGGCCTTCATGGCCGCGATCTCGCCGATGTTGATCTGCTGCTGGGCCGCAATCGCATCCATGCGCGTGTAGGCCTCAGACATCGCGTCAGCGACGTTCGATGCGGCTTCGGCATAATGGGACACGGCGTCAGACTGGGCTACCGGTTTATTGACCCGAGCCTTTACCAGTTCAATCAACGCCGCGCCCAGTATGCCGCTCACAGCACCGATCACCGCAATCCAGATCTCGATAGGCACCTGATGTGCTCCGTCACATCGCTCAACCCTGAGCGTCTACCGGCTCACCGTCAACGACCACGTTGGCGGTAAGCTCGACGGCATGGCTGCTCATGGCCTTGCGCGCCGCATGCGCCACCTGGCCAGCCAGCGCGCCAATGGCGCTGAGCATGAAAGCCGTGTAAGCCGGAGCGATCGCCTGCAGGGTTTCGGCTGGCACATACGTGACCACCGCCCAGGCCGCCACGCCGATCAGGCCACCGCCCACCACGGCCACGGCCTTTTTCTGCAGACTGTCAAGCGCCTGGAATTTGGCGCTTTTCTCTGCCGCGTAGGACGCAAGCGCCGCGATGACGATGGACCCACCGCCCGCAGCCAGCCATTTCAGAACTTCGAAAAGATCGGTCAGGTTGGGCATAAGACCTCCACAAACGAAAATGGGACAGCGACTCCCGTGAGGAGTGGCCGGCCCGTGGGCTCGATCACAGGCAGTATACGCGCAGGCCACCGCCCACGCAACACGCGCCCCTTTTGCTGACCGTCAGCAAAACCCAGCAGACAGGTGTTTCATTTTGAAACAGCGTAAATTCGGCGTGAGTGTTTCAAACTGAAACGCACAACCCATTGACAGGAGCGATATCTGATATATAGTGTAACCAATGAACACGAAACGCGCGCAGACACGAGCGATCCTGATCCCGGCGGTTCCCGAGGACGTGATCCAAGGCCTCGACCAGCAGGCCACGATCGAGCAACGCACGCGGGCCAATCTGATCCGCAAGATCCTGGCCGACTACATCGCCAGGCTGCGTAGCCTGGCCGAGAAGAAAAACGAAGCCGCCCGTGGGTAGCACCACAGGCGGCGGGTGTCCAAGTGTCAATGGACACCGATAGGGTATCGAAAAGGAGTCCAAGTGTCAACCCTCACCCTCTCAGATTTCCACGTCGGACAGAAGCTCAAGATCCTCAGCGGCTGGAACGCGGGCCGCACCTGCCGAGTGACCTCGGTTACCCCGATCCGCGTCACGGTCTATCTCGACAACGGCATGTATACCTGGTGGCGGCTCGACGTCACCGGCTGGATGCCGCGCGTGGAGGTGGCGCGATGATCACCGAAACCATCACCTGGACGCTACTCAAGGACAAGTGGCCGGAGCCGGGCGACGACACCATGTCGTTGATCGTGAGCACTGACGGCGAGGACGGGCCGGAGTTCAGCGTCATTGACGGCTGCACGTGCTTCGAAGACGACGCCGACATCGACCCGTACTATCCGCACAGCTACAAGTGGTTCGAGGGACCGAATGGTGAAGATATCGTCGGCGTCGTTCACGCCTGGACCTACGGCCCGACCGGCAAGGGCGTCATCGACGCGCTGACCGCTCACCTGCGCCCGCAGATCGCGCCGCGCAATAGCCTGATCCCGTTCGAAAGCGACCTGTCATGAACACCTCACATGTCGTTTTTCGCCGTCGAAATAGAGCTTTGCTGACCGTCAGCAAAACCGTGTTCTACACCCTCCTGGGCGCCGCGCTGATGGCGCTGCCGCTCGGCATCGCCCTGGCCGGAAAGGCGATGGGACTATGAGCAAAGGTCGCTGGATCGACGCCCCGACGCTGGCCGATGTGCAGCTCCTGGCGCTCAATAACGGCTACGCGGTGCGCGTGGACCCGCAGGGCTTTCACATCCGCAACGTCAACACCGGCGCAACACAGATCGTCGGCTGCATCGACGACGTGATCGAGATCATCTGCACGAGGTCCCTATGAACTGGCTCAACGATCTTGACGAGAGCATCCCGGATCACCTGGAACAGCACACCCACCCCGGGCCCGGCTTCGACGCGAGCGTGGATTGGCGCGGCATCGTTAAAGCCGTGCTGGCGCTGGTGCTGGGCGTGGCCGCCGCCGCTGTCTGGCTGATCAAGTGACCGGATGTACGGCGAGTATCCCTGGCGCAAGCCGAAGCCGCGCCGCACGTCGGAGGAATGGCAGAAGCTCATCGATGAGGCCGTGCACTCCATCGATGGCCTGCACCACATCCCGACCAACAGCGCGGCCATCCTGGAGCTGGCCATCCAACTCAAGAACCTGATCGCCATCCTGCAAACCCTGACCAACCGTGAGCGCGTCATCGAACAGCTCGAGGACGCAGAGCAAAGAGGCCACGAATGAGCACCGCCGTCAACGCCTTTCTGGACATCGTTCGCAAGTCGCACGCCACCCAGCAGCTGATCAATCAGGTGCTGCACCGCGGTTCGTCCGTGCGCCTGGAGTGCAGCACCTGCGGCACCGCACGCGAGCATCGATCGCTGCGCCTCGACACGATCGTCTACACGGTCTGCCGCACGTGCCACGCGGTGACCACGAGCGCATAGGAGACCACCATGACGGACGAAACCGAAAAACTCGCAACGAAAATCGCGCACGCATCGATCATTGTCGGGTCTTTCGTCGCCGACAAGCGCAACCGGGAGCAGGGATACGACTACATCAGCGCCGATCAGGTGCTGTCCCGCGGTGGAAACGCCATCGCAACGGCCGGGTTTGCGGTGATGCCCGCGATTGGGGATGTGACGCTGACGTTCACGGAACGCCCCAACAAGTCGCCACGCATCGACGCACGCGTGAATTTCATCATGCGAGTGACAGACGGATACGAGAGTGTCGAAGACGCCTGGGTCGGGTTCGGCAGCGATTACACGAACTCCGTCGACAAAGCGGTCTACAAGGCCATCACCAGCGGGCACAAGTATTACCTCATGAAGCTGCTCAACATCGGCGCCGGGAACGAAGACAGCGAGCACGACACGCCAGACGAAATCGAGCCTGTGCGCCGAATGCCCGTCGAGAAGCCATCCGCCAAGACCATCGACACCGACGACAAGCGTGCGAAGACGACCGCGCTCTATGAGGCGCTGCGACAGGATGCGGCCGCTTACGAGATCGAGGCCGAGCCCGCCGAGGCATTCGCGTCGATCGATGACCTGATTCGCGCTGGCAAGGAGCTGCGGGCCGCGCTCGATAAGAAGACATCCAAGAACGGCGTGAAGTGAGTGAGGGGCGCGCCGTTCTATTTTGCGCTGGCCGCCGTCGGTTGGATGCTGACGGCGGCCAGCAAGGAGCCATCATGGACATCGACGTACAGGGCTATCAGAAGCTCGCCATCCAGATCAAGGACACCGAGATCCACCTCAAGCACCTGCGCGAAGACTACGACGCGCGTGTCGTCGCCATCACCCCTGAGACGGGCTGGCCGGGAAAGAACGCGGACGAGCGCGACACGGCTAAGGCTCGAGCCGAGGCATCCGACTCTGCGCTGTTTAGCCTGCGCGAGCTGATCCGCGACGCCGAGAGCAAGCTTGCAGGTTACGAAGGCGACATGGCCGCCTTTGAGATCGCCCGCCGCGAACGCGAGTGGCAGGTGCGCGAGCAGATCGTCGCCGCCCTGCGCGAGCGCGGCATCAGCGAGGCACTGCCGTTTTGATGACGGTCAGCAAAACCGAGACTTGACAATCGCGGCAAACCGTTGACAATGAAAAGACGCGGCCTTGCCACCCGCGCGCATTGGACCAGGGTACAAAAAATCGCGGATTTGAGTGAGCCTGTTGATACCCCTCTACCCTGGTAGGGGTTCGGCAGGCAGCCGGACAGGCTCACTCAAGTGCGCGATTTTCGTTTATATGGCCCGCGCCATTCGCGGTGCGAACCCACTAGGGGGGAATGACCCTAGGGGCCTGATCGGGAGATCGGGCCGCTGAGCGCGGTGGCAGACACCAGACCGGAGCGCGAGGCGAAGGACAGAGCTGGCCGGGAATTCGGTCAGACGCGTCGGACAGAGTGCCGACGTACGCCGCGAGCGTTGAGCAAACAGGTGTGTCATGACTGGGCGAGCACTTCACCTGGCCCCGCGAGGGATAGCGCGAGACGCCTTACGAATGCCGAGCGCAGGCTCCGAAGAGCAGCGACACAGGTAGAGTAAGCCCCCAACCAGGGCTTACTCCGCCTCACGCTCACCAAAGAGCAGATGACGAGATTGACACAATGGAGACACCCATGACTGACAAAAATCCGACTACCGGAATCTTGGCGATGTCCAGCACGGGCGTCACGTTCACCGAAGACCAGAAGAAGGTCATCGAGAGACTATCAGACAACGCACCGACCGCCATCAAACCTATCTCGCCGTGGGTGATGGCGCAGACGCTGATCGAGGTCATGCAGGTCGTGGCCGAGCCGCCGCGCTACTTGCGACTGGCAAAGGCCCTGATCCAGATCGGCGCGACGCCCGAGGATCTGCTGACCTGGTACGGCGAAGGCGGGCGCTGGTGGGAGGAGGACTGGCGCGGGCAGCAGGGCCAGTATCCGGGCGAGCCCGCGATCCGCGAGACGGCCAGGCGCTACCTGCACAGTGAGCCGGTGAAGGCGCGGCGCAACAACATCGCGGCCGGTGTCGAAGCCGCTATTGCGAGGATGAGCGATGAGCAGTAAGGCCGTGGTCGCCAAGGCGATCGGGATCGCGCTGAGCTGGTATCCATCGACGCGTTCGTGGAGCGCCGACGAGATCGCGCTGACGGTCGAGCAGTATGCGGGCGCTCTTGCCGACCTCGACCCCAAGGTCGTGCTGGCCGCGATCGAGTCGATTGGCGGCGAGTGGTTCCCGGCCTTGCCGCACGTGCGCGAGGCTGCGGCGCGCATGCAGGTCGGTCAATTCGGGATGGGCGCCGTCGAGGGCTGGACGCAGGTCATGGACGCGATCCGCAAGCACGGCGCCTATCACGGCTACACGACCCAGGTCGAGGTCGGCATGAACAGCCGGGACGGGCTGCCCGGCGCGATCGAGGACCCGGTTGCGCAGACCGTCGTGAGCGCGCTCGGGTGGAACACGCTCTGCATGTCCGAGAACCCGACCGCAGACCGCGCGCGGTTCCTGGAACTGTATGAGCAGAAGCGTGAAAGCGTGGTCGATCGCGCCAAGCTCACGCCCTCAGCCCGCGAAGTCGTGGATCGTCTGAGGGTCGCGGCCGGCGCCGGCAGCTTGAAGCAATTGATGGGGAAGGAATCATGAAAGTCATCCTATCGGAAAGCGTCCTCAACGACGCCCGCCAGCGCCGCGGCAACACCGACGCACAGGCCTGGGACGACGCCGACTTTGTGGCGGGCGTCGTGGCAGAGTGCGCCAGGCAACCGGGCGAGCCGCGCAACACGACCGTCACTGATCCCGAGACAGGCGAGCTGCGGCAGAAACCCTCGCGCTCCGACGTGCTCTGTGAACTCGCCAAGGCGATGGGCGTGTCACGCGCGACGACGTCGGACCTCTGCCAGCTGGCCGAGACCTACGAGCCGGGCATCCGCGAGGAGTTCTCCTCGACGCTCACCATCGGCCACTACCGCGAGGCCATGCGCTGCCAGACGGTGCCGGCGCTGAAGATCCTTGAACAGGCGGTCCAGAGCGATGACGAGTGGGTCGGCCAGCCGATCCCGGTCGATGCGCTGCGGGCCATCGTGCGCAAATACAACGCGGCGGTTGAGCCCGCCAAGGGTCCGAAGGAGCTGTATCGCATGTACCTGGACCGGATGTGCAAGACGATTGAGGAGGCGCTGCGTTATGCGCCGAAGGCAGATCAGAAGTCGCTCACGTCGATGCGTGAGTGGCTGGCGAAGGTGACGGCATGAACGAAGACATCTTGAACTGGATGACCGACCAAGATAAGTTCGACGCCTACGAGGACGCGTGCCAAGAATTGACAAAGGCCAATGCTCTCCTGAGTAACGCCAACTCCGAAGTCAAGCGCCTGACAGAAGCCCTGAACGCGTCCAACACCGATCGCGATCGGCTCGCGCAACAGCTGGGCATGGCGCAGACCGAAGCGCGCGGCCTGCGTATCGAACTGCAACGCCTGAGCGCACCCAATGGCGGTGTGGCATGAACCGCTACGCGAAGCGCACCGACAACACACACGCCGCGATCCGCGATGCTTTGCGAGGAGCAGGGTGGACCGTCACCGACTACAGCTCCGTCGGCAACGGCGTGCCTGACCTGCGCGTACTGAAAGGAAGTGTCGGTCTGTGGGTCGACGCGAAGAGCAAGGGCGGCGAGGTCGAGCATGCGCAGGTCAAGTTTGCGGCGCTGCATCCCGAGTGCATCTTTATCGCCGCCATCTCACCGGAGTGGGCGATCCAGATGTGTCAGAAAGCCTACGTCGGTCGCGTCCTCCTGCGCGGCGCCTGGCACTGCGAAGATGGCGTGAAGCTGGAGGACTGACGTGTTGCGTTATCTGTTGGGTGGCTTCGCCGCCATCTGTCTGTTCATGATCGCGAAGAGCGTGATTGAGCACGCGCCGCAACCGGCCGCTGCGGGTTTTGCTGACCGTC
>CAYZRP010000059.1:0-39567 GCA_964480865.1 uncultured Anaerolineales bacterium
CCCGACGACCATCATCAAGAAGGGCGCCAGTCGGTCACCGTCGAGCGCCCCACCCGTCGCATTGATGTAGCGGATCATGCGATCGGCCGTGAAGGTCATCAACGAGGGGAAGATCAGGGTCAGGATCGCGATCGGCGTCAGGATGCGCCAGTCGCGAAATTGATCGCGGATCTCGCGCTTCGCCACGATGATGATGCGGCGCAGGCTCAGGGCCAGACGGCGCGGGTCAATGCGCATCGTTCGCCTCCACCACCTGCAAATAGACGTCCTCGAGGCTGCGCTCAACCTCAGCCAGGCCGAGGACGGGCGCCTGTCGTTCGGCCAGCCATGCGATGATGGCCGGGTTGTTGACTTCAGGCTCGTCGGTGCGGTACCGAATCCAGGTTTCGCCCTGCCCGACGACGTCTAAGCGTTCAGCCAGGCCGGCGGCCAGACCGTTGAGCGGAGCGGTCAGGCGCAACTCGAAGACAGAGGGCCCGAGCAGCTTGCGCTTGAGCTCGGCCGGTGTGCCCAGTTCGATGATGGCTCCGCGCCGGATGATCGCGATGTGATCAGCAAGTTGTTCGGCTTCGTGAAGGTTGTGCGTGCAAAGCAGTATCGTGCGATGTTCGCGGCGCAGCGACTCGATGGCGTCGCGCACGGCGCGCACCGAGACCGGGTCCATGGCCGAGGTCGGCTCATCCAGGACGAGCACATCGGGGTCGTGCAGCATGACGCGGATCAGCGCCAGTTTCTGGCGCATGCCCTTCGAGTACTCACCTAGGCGTTTGTCGCGGGCGTCGGCCAGGCCGAATTGCTCGAGCAGATGGAGTGATCGCTCGCGCGTGACTTGCGGCTCGAGCCCGTAAAGGTCACCGAAGTAGCGCAGGTATTCCTCGGAACGCATCCGCGCGTAGAGGCCGTGGTGCTCGGTCAGGACGCCCACGCGTCGCCGCACTTCCTCGGCCTGCGTGACCACGTCGAAGCCGGCCACACGCGCCCAGCCCGACGTCGGCTTGAGGATCGACGTCAGCATGCGGATCGTGGTCGTCTTGCCGGCGCCGTTCGGCCCGAGCAACGCCAGCACCGATCCGGCCGGCACCTCCAACGAGATCCCCCGGACGGCCGCAAACGTATCGAATTGCTTGGTCAGTTGATGTGCGACGATCATCGCATGGAGGATTATACGGCCCGGTCGGTCGTTCCCCAACGCGACTGATGTACCAGGGTGTTATGTCGTAGAGCGTAGGCGAGAAGCGATCTGCGCTCCACGCCCGACGCTACTCGCTCTACGGTGCCTGTGTCTGCAACTGGTGGCGCCGAAGGCGGCGATGGCGTTGCGCAAGCACGACGGCGGCAACGAGGGCAACGACCAGCATGATCGCCTGGTTGGTATTGAGGCCCAGGGTTTGATTGTTATCGAGGCGCAGGAAATCCAGGAAAAACCGCAGCACCGGGTAGGCGATCAGATAGATCACGAAGACGTCGCCGTCCTTCAACCAGGTGACGTACTTTCGCGCCACATACAGCAACCCGAGGCAGATCAGGGCGTCGCCGATGCTTTCGTAGAGGAAGAGCGGGTGAAAGCGTAACGCCGGGTCGGTGAAGCCCAGGATGCGGTGCGCGGCATCGATGTTGAGGCCCCAGGGCAGCGTCGTCGGGGCGCCATAGAGTTCCTGGTTGATGAAGTTGGCCCAGCGCACGATCGCCTGGCCGAGCGCAAGACCGGGCGCGGCCCAGTCAACCACTTTGGCGAACGGCAGACTGCGACGCCGACAGAAGAGCCACACGCCCAGGACGCCGCCGATCACGCCACCCGGGATGCCCAGGCCGCCGTTGTTGATGGCCAGGGCCGCGGGCAGTCGCACCACGAAGTCGCCCCACACGAACACGGGCAATGTGTTGCTGAAATTAAGGTAGTACCAGACGTCGACGCCCTGGCTGGGTGGTGGCGTGAAGATGTGCCAGAGCCGGGCACCGATGATGCCGCCGGCCAACGCCCACAACAGAGCGTCCCAGATCGGCTCAGGATCATGGCCGGCGCGCGCGGCCGCCCGGGCGGTCAGCCAGGCCCCGACCGCGGCCCCGAAGACCATGATCAGCCCATAGAAATGGAAGTACAGCGGGCCGAGGTGGATGCCGGTCTGATCGATGAGCATAGAGAGACTCGGCGCTCAGCTCCCGTCGCTTTCGACCCCGGCGCTCTTAACCTCATCCTCGACGCTTTCCGCTCCGTCGCGCGTGCGCAACTCGTGACGACGCAGGCGACGATGGCGCTGCGCCAGGAACAGGCCCGCGGCGATGGCGACAACCAGCATGATGACCTGGTTGGTGTTGATGCCCAGGGTCTGATTGTTGTCGAGCCGCAGGAAATCCAGCAAGAAACGCAGCGTCGGGTACGCGATGAGGTAGATGACGAACAGATCGCCATCCTTCAGCCAGTGCGTGTACTTCCGCGCCAGGTACAGAAGGCCCAGGCAGATCAAGACATTGCCCAGGCTCTCATAAAGGAAGAGCGGATGAAAGCGCAGCGCCGGGTCGGTGTAGCCGAGGATGCGATGCGCAGCGTCGATGTCGAGGCCCCACGGCAGCGTGGTCGGCGCTCCGTAGAGTTCCTGGTTGAGGAAGTTGCCCCAACGGCCGATGGCCTGCGCGAGCACGAGACCTGGCGCGGCCCAATCGACGAACTTGGCGAACGGGATATTGCGGCGCCGGCAGAAGATCCACACCGCGATCACGCCACCGATGACGCCACCCGGAATGCCGAGACCGCCGTTGTTAATGGCGAACGCTGCGGGCACCTGAATGGTGATGTCGCCCCACTGGAAGATCGGCAACAGGTTCGTGAGATTGAGGTAGTACCAGAGATCAACGCCCTGGCTCGGCGGCGGAGTCAGGATGTGCCAGATGCGGGCGCCGACGATTCCGCCGAGTAAGGCCCACAAGAGCGCATCCCAGACGGGCTCCGGGTCGTGCCCGGTGCGCGCCGCCTCACGGGCTGCCAGCCAGCCAGCGACAAACGCGCCGGAGACCAGGATCAGGCCATAGAAATGGAAAAAGATCGGACCGAGATGGATGCCGGTTTGGTCGATGTACATGGTAGCGAACAAGGCGACGGGCGTCAGGCGTCGGGCGTCAGGAAGTTGGCCCGCGCTGTTCTCGCACGCGAGCCTCAATCCTCCGGTTTCGAGTAAGCCTGTTTGCGAACGTGCCAGGTCCGTTGCAGCGCCGTGAAGTTCGCGAAGATCGCCAGGATCCAGATCGCGACCCATGGGACGTTGAACAGCAGACACGGCGCCATAATGAGATAACGCTCCAGGCGCGTCATCACGCCGACGTTAGCCGTGAAGCCGAGCGACTCGGCGCGCGACTTCGTGTAAGACACCATCACACTACCCATGATGGCCAGGAAGACGAGCAGGACGTTCACCGGGCCGGAGGGATCGCTGCTGTTGACGTAGTAGTACGCCAGACCGAACAGGATCAACATCTCCGACCAGCGATCGGTGATGGAGTCGACAAAGGCGCCGAAGCGCGTCGGTTGATTGAGCCGGCGCGCCATCGTGCCGTCAAGGGCGTCGAACGGGCCGCCGATCAGGATGAACACCCCGCCGAGCGTCATCGAGCCCTGCGCGATGAAGACCGCGCCGATGGCATTGAGCACCAGACCGGCGCCGGTCATGTAGTTGGGGTGGATGCCGAGCCGGTTGAAGAAATCGGCGATCGGATCCACCACCCCTTTGAACGTCACGCGAAACCAATCGGTGACCGTCGGCGCTTTCGCGCCCGGCTTTGGGCTCTCCATCATGGCTTTCTGGCGGCCTGTGGGCCGTCACTTTCCGGCGATGAAATCCTCGAGCTTGCGTTTGGCGATCTCGTCGGTGTACTGCTCGGGCGGCGACTTCATGAAGTAGCTCGACGGGGCCTTGATCGGGCCGCCAACGCCGCGATCGAGCGCCAGCTTGGCGCAGCGGACCGCGTCGATAACAACGCCGGCCGAGTTCGGGCTGTCCCACACCTCAAGCTTGAGTTCGACGTTGAGCGGCACATTGCCGAAAGTCGTGCCCTCGAGGCGGATATAGGCCCACTTGCGGTCGGTCAGCCACGGCACATAGTCCGACGGGCCGACGTGGATCTTCTCGTCGTCGATCTCGAAGTCAAGTTGCGACGTGACGGCCTGGGTCTTCGAGATCTTCTTCGACTCGACGCGCTCGCGCTCGAGCATGTTGAAGAAGTCGGTGTTGCCGCCGAAGTTCAGCTGGTACGTGCGATCCAGCTTGACGCCTCGGTCCTTGAACAGATTGGCGAGGACCCGGTGCGTGATCGTAGCGCCGACCTGGCTCTTGATATCATCGCCGACGATCGGGACGCCGGCTTCCGAGAAGCGTTTGGACCAGTACGGCGACGACGCAATGAAGACCGGGATGCAGTTGACGAAGCCGCAGCCGGCCTCGAGGATCTGCTCGACGTACCACTTGGTGGCCATCTCCGAGCCGACCGGCAGGTAGCTGACGACGACGTCGGTCTTGGTCTCTTTGAGGATGCGGACGATATCGGCGGTGGGCCCAGGGGCCTTCTTGACCATCTGCGACAGGTACTTGCCGATGCCGTCGTGGGTCATGCCGCGCTGAACGGCGACGCCGAGCTTCGGCACATCCGAGAACTTGATCGTGTTGTTCGGATGAGCGAAGATGGCCTCGCTCAGGTCCTTACCCACCTTTGTGTCGACCACGTCGAAGGCGGCCGAAAACTCGATGTCACGGACGTGATAACCGCCCAGGTTGACGTGCATCAAGCCGGGCACTCGATCGCTTTCCTTTGTGTTCTTATAGAACTCAATGCCCTGCACCAGCGACGAGGCGCAGTTGCCGACGCCGATAATCGCGACGCGGACCTTCTTGCTAGATTTCTTGGCCACTCACTCCTCCAAAAGTCGCCGTTTCCACGGCACGGGGCTGCAGACAAGCTGACATTATAACGTGGAGCGTGTCGCGTAGAGCGTGCATAGAGATTTTCGCTCCACGCAATACGCGACACGCTCCACGATTTGCAAGGCGTCCACCGCTATGCTATACTCTGCGGGCTGTCGCGGGGCGTGGCTCAGTTTGGCTAGAGCACTCGGTTCGGGACTGAGAGGTCGAGCGTTCAAATCGCTCCGCCCCGACACACACAAGGGCTCCAGGAGTAATCCTGGAGCCCTTTGTTTTCTGGCTCTTGAGCCCGGTCGGCAGACTTCGCTCAGCGTTGCAACGCCGGAAGGAAGAGCCGGGTCTCACGCTCGAGAACGTAGGTTTCGCCGGCCGTATACACGCCGTTCGCGGCCCCCACTCCGCCCAGCGGATTTCCGGCCGAGTCCGTGATACCGTCGTCATCGCCCACGTCAAGGCGCAGTGCACCACTGCCTGTCCCGGTACTCACAGTAACGGTGTAAGTCGCGCCGCTGCCCGAAACCGACTCGATGGCCGCGCCGGTCAGGCCCGTGGACGACAGCGCAAAGTCGTCGACGCCCAGCCCGATGACGGGTTCGTTGAACGTCACGGTAAAGGTGACGACAGCTGCGGCCGTGGGGCTCGCGCCAGCACGAATGCTCGACAGCACGACCGGGGCGCTGTGGTCGACATCGATGGTCTCGTTCGAGACCGCCGGCAGGGCCGCCAGCGAGTTGCCGGCGAAGTCCGTGATCGTGGCCGTCACGGGCACGCTCAGGCCCAGAGTGCCGTCACCCAGACCAGGCAGGATGTGCACCACATAGTCGGCATTGGTGCCCGTGATGTACATGCTTGACGGGCTCGCGAAGCCCGTAGCTTCGATGACGAAATCGGCGGCCGAGATCCCTGTCACGTTTTCGGAAAAAGACACGGCGAAGTTGGCCGTGCTCTGGTTCGTCGGGTTGGGCCCGAGAGCCGTGATCGATTGGATCGTCGGCGACGTGACGTCCACGCCGACGCCGTAGGCAGCCAGATAATCTGCCTCAGGGACCGTGGCTCCGGATTGCTTCACGTCGTTGAACTGACCTCCGACGAGCAGGTCCTCGTTTTGCAGCGCCAGGGCATTGACCCAGTTGTTGATCGAACCCCGGCCAGCGCCATTGCTCGAGAGCGATGACCAGGTCGTGCCGTTCCACCGCGCCACGTAGGCAGCCGCCTGTGAACCATTGACCGAGAAGAACGTCCCTCCCGCGAAGAGCGTTGAGCCGTGCATGGCCAGGGATCGGACCTCGCCGCCGAAGATCGAGCCATTTCCGCCCCCATTTGATCCCAATGCGTGCCAGCTGATGCCGTCCCATTGGGCAACGTAATCGGCGGCCGGCAAGACGAGGCCGTTGTTGTTGAGGTTGAGGAACGAGCCGCCAATGTACACGTCGCCGCCATCGACGAAGATGGTGCGCACATAGTTGGAGGTCGGGTCATCGTTGATCGAGCCCCCGCCGGCACCATCACTACCGAGCGAAGACCAGGTTGACCCGTCCCAACGGGCGACATAGTCCGCGGCCGTTTCTGCGACGCCGTGGTTACTCGCGTCGGTGAAAGCACCTCCGACGTACAGGTCGCTGCCCGCTTTGACCACGGTATAGACCCAACTGTTCAGGGCGCCACCGCCGACCCCGTCGTCACCCAGCGAGGTCCAGTTCGATCCATCCCACCGCGCAATGTAGTCAGCGGCCCCGTTGACCGCGCCGTGGTTGTTGATGTTCGTGAAGCCGCCTCCCGCAATCACGGTCGAGCCATCTATCGCAAGCGACAGGACCGATCCGTTCAGGGCCCCTCCCCCGGCGCCGTCATCGCCCACGGCTGACCAATGCGCGCCATCCCAGCGAGCGATGTAGTCCGCCGCCGCCAGGGTGGTCGAACCATCGCGCACGTTCTGGAACGTGCCCCCGGCGTAAAGATGTCCCTGTTCGTCGAGCGCCAGCGCCCAGACGGCATTCTGCAAGGCGCCGTTCCCGGCGCCGTTATCGCCCAGAGCCGACCAGTGCGCGCCGTCCCAGCGGGCGATGTAGTCGGCCGTCTTCAAGTTCGTTCCATGATCGCTGACGTCCGTGAACCCGCCACCAACGTACACGTCTGAACCATCCACCAGCACGGCGTTGACCAGGTAGTTGAGCGACCCGTTCGGCTGCGATCCCAACTCGGCCCAATCGACGCCGTCCCAGGTCGCCAGCATGTCGGCCCCCGGCAGGGATGTGCCGTCGTTGTTCACATCGAAGAACCGGCCTCCGACCAGAAGCGTGCTGCCGAGGGCGCCGAGAGCATGGACTGAGCCAGGGTCAGTGAAACAGTTGCCCGGGATGGGGATCGCGCCGTTGCCGCTACCGTTGCTGCCGAGCGCCGACCAGGCTGTGCCGTCCCAGCGCGCGATGCCGTCTGCGGCGGTCAGGTTGGCGCCACCCTGAAAGACGTTGGCAAAGCACCCACCCGCGTAGAGGGCGCCATCGAAGACCGTCAGTCCATTCACGATCCCACCCAGGGCGGCGGTGGTGCCGCTCCCCCCGACCGCCGCCCAGTTCGCGCCGTCCCAGCGGGCAATGAAGTCGGCTGAATGGAGAATTGTGCCGTGGTTGCTGACATTGTTGAAGGGCCCGCCCACGTACAGGTCCGATCCAAGCATCGCCAGCGCGTACACGTTGCCGGTGATCGAACCATTCCCAGCGCCGTTGTCGCCCAACGCCGACCAATGTGCGCCGTCCCAATGCGCCACGAAGTCGGCAGCCGGCACGGCTGCACCGCCATCGTTGACGTCGGTGAAGCTCCCGCCGACATACACACCGGCGGCGTCGGCAAGCAAGGCGTACACCACACCGTTGATCGCTCCGTCGCCTGCGCCATTGCCGGAGAGCGCCGACCAGTTCGCGCCGTCCCAGCGGGCGATGTAATCGGCCTGCGGCAAGACGGTGCCGGCGTTGTTGACGTTTGTGAACCATCCACCGGCGTAGACGTTGCCGGAAGGGTCGATGGCCAGCGCCTGGACAGTGGAGTTGAGCGACGGGCCGTTGGCGCCGTTGCTCCCGAGGGCGTGCCAGTGCGTGCCATCCCAGCGAGCGATACGGCCGACGGCACCGAGATAGGATGAGCCATCATAGATCGCGACGAAGGAGCCTCCGACATACAGGTCGGCCCCGTCAACCGCCAGGGCGTAGACACTGCCACCCAAGGAGCCCCCACCGATGGAGTCCGATCCGAGCGCTGACCATGCCTGGCCATCCCAGTGAGCCACGTAGTCGGCGGCCGGAAGGTTGGCGGCATCTTTGAACGTCCCGCCGACATAGACGTGGGTGTCCATCACGGCGATAGCCAGCACCTGACCGGACAGAGCGCCCTGCCCGTCGCCCACGCCGGTCCATTGGCCAGACGCTGCCGCCAGGACGTCAGGCTCAGGCGACAGAACCGGGCCGCGCGCGGGATCGAGCGCGACGTCATAGCCCGTCAGGTCGAGCGCGCCCGATGGTGCCGTCGCCAGGTCCAGGGTTCCGTCGACCTGCAGCCAACGCGCCGCCGAGCTGGTTGCCTTGGTTCGATCGGCACGAGGCGCTTCAGCTTGGGCCGGCGGCACGGCGTGGAAGCCGAAGGAAACCATGCAGAGAGCCAGTGTTGCGCGAATCATTCGTCTCACCATCGAAATGCCTCCAGTCACATACCGATAACGTTGAGTTGTCCGGCGCGGGGGCTGATCGCCTCATCCCTTTCGCGCCGGGTACAGGGTAATGAGTCCGGTACGGCGAAAGTTGACCAAACTTGTCAAACAGCCTGGGCGGTGTCCTCGAGCGAACGAACTCAATGGCCAGGACTCGCCGTGCGAAGATCAGGCCGTGGCTGAGAAGGCGGCGGCGCAGATCGTTCGGCCCCGACGTCAAAAGAGGCCCACACGGAATCCATGTGAGCCTCTTCGCCGATCCTGCACTCGATGAGACACGCTCTCAGCGGCTGAGCAAAGGCAGATAGACCCGGCCAGGGCGCGCCACGGTGTACGTTTCGCCCGCCGTGTGCGAGCCGTTGCCCGTGCCTGGCCCGCCCAGGGCGTTGCCCGCCAGATCCTGAATGGTGTCATCGTCGTGGAGGTCGAGGCGCAGGGTGCCGATCCCGTCGCCCGTATGAACGATGACTGAATAGGTGGTGCCGCTTCCCGACACCGACTCCACGAACGCGCCGACGACGCCCACTGACGAGAGCGCGAAGTCTCCCGTGCCCACGCCGGTGACCGGCTCGCTGAGCGTGACGGTGAACGTGACGGCCGCAGCGGCTGTAGGGGTCGGGTCGGCGCGAATAATCGACAACACTGCCGGTGCCGTGCGATCGATTGCATACGTCTGGCCCGAGGTGTACGGCAGGCCCGCCAGCGGGTTGCCGCCGTAGTCCGCGATCGTCGCCGTCACCGGCACGATCAGGTGCAGGGCGCCGTCGCCCGTACCCGATTCGACCTGAACCACGTAATCAAGATCTGCGCCGGTCACGCCCGTGATGTGCGCGCCCGAAGGGCCAGCCGCCTCGAGGACGAAGTCGGCGGCGGACACGCCCGTGACCACTTCCGAAAAGGCGACGCCGAAACTCAGAGCTGTCTGGTTGGTTGGAGTCGAGTCCAGGGGCGTGATCGACGTGATGGTCGGAGGCGTCAGGTCAATGCCGATCCCGTAGGCTGCCAGGTAATCGCCCGCGGCAACCGTGACCCCCGACTGCCTGACGTCCAGGAACATGCCGCCCACCAGGAGGTCGTCACCCAGGACCCCGAGGGCGCTGACCCACTTCGACAGCGAGCTCCGCCCGACCCCGTCGCTGGAAAGAGCAGCCCACGTGGTGCCGTTCCAGCGCGCGGCATTGGCGCCCGTGACCGACCCGTTGACGGCCGAGAAGGTGCCACCCGCATAGATGGTTGAGCCATGCAAAGCGATGGCTCGCACCTCGCCGACCGAAAACACCCCGTCGCCCGAGCCGTTGTCACCGAGCGCGGCCCAACCGACGCCGTTCCAGCGGGCGATCAGGTCGGCGGCCGGCAGGATCGTGCCATTGTCGTTGATGTCGTTGAAGGAGCCGCCGACGTAGACGTCACTGCCGTCGTTGACGATGGCACGAACGTAGTCAGAGGATGGATGGCCATTGATCGAGCCACCACCGGCCCCGTCGCTGCCGAGAGACGACCAGGTCGAGCCGTCCCAGCGGGCGATGTAATCTGCCGCCGGGTTTGCCACGCCATGATTGCTGGCGTCGGTGAATTGACCACCCACATAGAGATCAGTTCCGGACACCGCCAGGGCATAGACCGAGCTGTTTAGCGCGCCGTCGCCGGACCCGTTGTCGCCAAGCGCTGACCAGTCGGTCCCGTCCCAGCGGGCGACATAGTCGGCGGCCGCATTCACAACACCGTGGTTGTTGACGTTGGTGAAGCCTCCGCCGGCGAAAACGCTCGAGCCGGACACGGTCAGAGACATCACCATGCGATTCAGCGCGCCACCGCCGGACCCGTTATCGCCCAGGGCCGACCAATGGGCACCGTTCCACCGCGCGACGTAGTCGGCAGCGGACAGTGTGGTCGCGCCATCCCGCACGTCGACGAATGATCCGCCCGCGTAGAGGTTTCCCAGTTCGTCCATGGCCAGTGCCCAGACGCTGCTGCGCAACGAGCCATTGCCGGTGCTGTCCGCGCCAAGCGCTGACCAGTGCGCGCCATCCCAACGAGCGATGTAATCCGCGGCCATCAGGTTCGTGCCGTTGTCGCTGACGTCCGTGAAGGCGCCACCGACGAACACGTCGGTCCCATGGACGACTATCGCGTGGACGTAATCGTTGAGGGAACCGTTGGGGCCTGGCTCGATCTCTGACCAGTTCACGCCATCCCACGCCGCCAACATGTCGGCGCCCGTCAAGACCGTCCCGCTGTTGTTGACGTCGAAAAACTTGCCGCCGACGAGCAAGCGGTTGCCGGCTGCCGTGAGCACCTGAACCACGCCCTGATCCGTCGGGCAAGACGTGCCCATCGTGATCGAGCCGTTGCCGCCGCCATTGCTCCCCAGCCCGGACCAGTGGAGGCCATCCCACTGCGCGATGCCGTCAGCGGCGGGAAGAGCCGTGCTCCCATCGACGACGTTGTAGAAACACCCTCCCACGTAGAGATCGCCGTTGTAAAGCGTGATGCTGTGGACCGGGGCATTGAACGCCGCCATGCCACCCGGGCCAGTGACAGGGCTCCAGTCGGCGCCATCCCAACGAGCCAGGTAGGCGGCCGTCGGAAGAGCCACGCCGTGGTTGTTGACCGTCGTGAAGGATCCTCCGACATACAGATCCGACCCGCTCATGGCCAATGCGTTCACGACAGACGAAAGCGATCCGTTCCCGGCGCCGTTGTCGCCGAGGGCGGACCAGTGCACGCCGTCCCAGTGAGCGACATAGTCTGCAGCCGGCAACGAGATCCCACTGTCGCTGACATTGGTGAACCAACCGCCAACATACAGACCGCCGGCGTCGACCTGGAGCGTCGTGACCGAGGCATTCAGTGCGCCATTGCCGGCGCCATTGTGACCCAACGAGGACCAGTTCAGGCCGTCCCAACGCGCCACGTAGTCGGCCTCCGGCAGCACGACGCCGTGGTTGTTGACGTTCGTGAAACCCCCGCCGGCGTATAACACACCCTGCGCATCGACTGCCAGCGTCCTCACGCTCAGGTTGAGCGCCGGGCCGTCGGCACCATTGCTTCCCAACGCTGACCAGTGGGAGCCGTCCCATCGCGCAACATAGCCGGCGGCGTTGATCGTGGTCGGACCGTCCTTGATCCTGGTGAAGGTGCCGCCGATGTAAAGCGTCGACCCATGCACGGCCATGGCATCGACGGACCCGTTCAGTGCGCCATCGCCGTTCGAATCACCGCCGAGCGCGAACCATTGCTGGCCATCCCAACGAACGATGCCGTCGGCTGCAGGTAAATTGGCCGCGTTGGCGAACGGCCCACCCACGAAGACGTCGGAGCCGATCACGGCAATCGAGTAGATCTGGCGGTTCAAGGCACCGTCGCCGGCCCCGACGCCCGCCCATTGGCCGGAGGCCGCCGCAAGCCCGTCGGCCTGGGGTGAGAAGACCGGACCGCGCACGGGATCCAGCATGACGTCGTAGCCCGTGAAGTCAACCGAGCCCGAGTACGCTGCCGACAGATCCAGGGTGCCATCGGCCGCGAGCCACCGTTCCGCCGAAGCGTGGCTCTTGGTCTGCACCCCGCCCACTGTGTCGGCCCGCGCGATCGTGGCGGCAGGCCGTGGAGCCCAACACAATATCCATGTGACCGACAGCAGCATGCGTGAGATGGCCTTAAACATAAGTTCCCTCCGTTCGTCCGAGGCAGCGCCGTCGATGCGAGATCCCGCATCGAGGCCGCCGCCCGACTGTAGGGCCAGGAGGGAGGGCAAAAGTTGACTGAACTTGTCAAACGACACGGCCATCGGCGGTGGTGGCCGTGGCGAGCGACTGTAGGTCGCCACGCATAACGACGCCGGGCCAGTGGGGACACTGGCCCGGCGTCTTGGAGGAGGTCAGAGGTCTTACTGCGAGGAGCGTGTGCGAGCTGTGAAACTCTGCACCGAGGTCGTGGTCGATTGGGTTGACGTCGTCACATTGCTCGAAGGCGTCGACGTCGACGGGTCGGCGTTATTTTGGACCGCCGCCAAGAGCCAGCCGCCGAACATGCCGGCCAGCCAGGCCAGCGACGCCAGCGAGAGTGCCCAGCCGGCGATGCCCTGGTTTGTTGAGCGGGCCGACGTTGCCGTCGGGGCCGACGTTGCCGTCGGGACGGTGGGCAACGTCGGGACAGCGGCAGGCTGGTTGATCAGGCCCGCGATCGGGCGGATGACGTAGCGGTTCACGGCGTTCAGGATCCACTTCCAGTGGACGGCGACGTGCAGCATGGATAGCGCCACAATGGCGTTCGCCGACAGCGAGTGAATGGCGTGCCAGGCCGGCCCGGCGGCCAGGGTGAGGCCCAGGGCCGGCAGTGCGATCTCCGAGAGCATGATGCCGCTGATCATCACGCCAAACGTGGCCGTCAACAGCGCCAGGTTGAGCACGGCGTACAGCCGGGTCTGCAATGACAGCCTCTGGAAGAAGCGCCGGACCACGTTCACCACCCAGCGCCAGTGCAAGGCCACATGAGTCAGAGTGCCGGCGCCAAAGGACAGGCTCAGCCATTCGTGAATGGCGAGGCCGCTCAGCCGCGGCTGGAAGGCGATCAACACAGCCGCGAACAGGGCTGCGTCGATCCAAAGGTTCGTGCGAGTCGAGTCTTTTCTGGTTGAAAGCGTCGCGTTCATCTGTGCATCTCCACATCGTCAATGAGTTTGATGTGGAGGACTTTACGGCGCGCGACTTCAGGGTCGGCTAACAGCGAATGAAGATCTGGACTAGATCGGCCGACTACGCCACCAGAACGGGTTGTGGGACCGATCGGCTGCGATGACACGAACACCCATTGCCACTTTGATGGCTATGCGCAGAGTCAGACGGGGAGTGTGATGAGGACGATGGCGAGGACGGCCGTGACAAGGCCGATGAGCTGCAACCGCGCAAGATGCTCGTGGGCCAGCCAACGCGCCAGGAGCGCAGTCACCGCCGGATAGAGCGACGCCAGGACCGCAGCCACATCCAGCCGGCCGGTCTGTGTAGCCAACAGGAAGAAGAAGTTGCCCGCGACGTCGAGCGCGCCCGCCAGTCCGACCATCCAGACGGGCACGTCCGGGATGGCGAGCGACCGGTGCGTCGCCCGGCCGAACAGCCACATGGCCGCCACCGTTGCCAATCGTCCAGCGACAAGCGGCCAGAACTGCGCGTCAGCGCTGACTTGATCCAGCAGAACGAAGAACGAACCGAAGCCCAGGCCGGCCAGGATGGCGAGGCCCAGACCCTCCGGCCGCCGACCGAGGCGCTCGGGCCGCGACAACAGCCAGATGCCGACCAGGGCCACGCCAAAACCGACCAACTGAAGCGGCCCCGGCCACTCACGCGTGAGAGCATGGAACGCGACCGGAAGCATGGCCGAGAGCACCGCCGACACGGGCGCCACTACGCCCATGCGACCGGTCGCGAAGCCTTTGAGCAGGAAGCCGAGGCCGAGCATGCCCATCAGACCGGCCAGCGCGCCCCAGATGAGGTCGGCCGGCGACGACAATGGCTCGCCGCGCAACAGCGCCATCCCGACCAGGATGACGAGGCCGAAGGTGTAGCCCCACAACACAGCCCGCAATGACCCAGCGCGGCGCGCCATCAGCCCGCTCGTGAAGTCGCCGGAGCCCCACGCCAGCGCCGCCAACAACGCCGTCCCTGCTGCCCACCAGAGCGCATTCATCGCCGGATGATAGCTCAGTCGGTCGACGCGCTGTTCATGGGCGCGATGTTTTGGTTGAGACGGAAGAGATTGGCAGGATCGTAGCGGCTCTTGACTTCGACCAGCCGATCCAGCGTGCCTGCCGGATACGCCTCGCTCAGACGCGCCGCGCCGTCTTCTCCGAGGAAGTTGACGTAGGCGCCGACACCGTCATCGGCCAGGACGCGCGAGAGCTCGAACACCCAGGCCTCAAGGCGCTGGCGATCGGCCGGATCCTGGTACAGGGCTGCGACGTTCACCATCAGCCGCCGTTGCCGATGCGCGTACGCCGTCGCGTCGTTGGTCACACGAGCGATCGCGCCGCCCAAGACACGCAATTGCGCCACGGCCATGAGAGCCCTGACGGACCCCAACTCACGAAGCATCCGCTCGGCCTTGGAGTGGTTGAACGAATCGATGAACATCGTCCGGGCAGCGCCGATCGGATGGTAGCCAGGTTGCTCGGGCGGATAGATGTCGGCATACGGCATCGGCCGGAGCATGTCGGCGAGCGGTGTCGCCAGGGCTCGCATCGGCGCCAGCGCGCGCTGCGCGTCTTCTGTGGAGCCCACGAACATCACGAGCGCCATGACGATCAGCTTGCCGTGATGTTCGGCCGGGACAAAAGGCATGGGCGGCGCGACCATCACGTTCACGATCGTGGTCAACTCCTCCGGCGCGGCTTCGGCGGCATCGAGAAAGCCGGTGACGACGTCGGCCGTCGCCGGAAGGATGAGGATGCCGCCATAGGCCTGCTCAACCGGATGCAGCCTGAACTTGAAGCGCGTCACGACGCCGAAGTTGCCGCCGCCGCCGCGCAGCGCCCAAAACAAATCCGGGTTCGACTCCGCGTCGGCCATCAGCACCTGCCCATCGGCGGTGACCACCTCAGCGGCCAGGAGCGAGTCGATCGTCAGGCCGTATTTGCGCGAGAGATAGCCGACGCCGCCGCCCAACGTGATGCCGCCGATCCCAACCGATCCCGTGTCACCGAACCCGACGGCCAGCCCGTGCACGCCGACCTGGCGCGTGAACTCCTCAGCCGTCAGACCCGTCTCGGCCCAGGCCGTCCGCCCGGCGATGTCGATCTCGAGCGCTTTCATGGCGGATAGATCGATGACGATGCCGCCATCGCTGACGCTATGTGCCGCGATGCTGTGGCCGCCGCTGCGCACAGCGAGTTCGAGCGCGTTGTCGGCCGCGAAGCGCACCACCTTCACGACATCCTGGGCATCGGCCACGCGCGCGATGACGAGCGGCCGACGGTCGAAACCACCGTAGAATGGAGTGCGGGCTTCATCGTATCCGGCGTCGCCGGGGCGCAGGAGCGTGCCGCGCAGGCGTTCAGCGAGTTGACCGATCCGGGCCGTGGCATCACTCGATGACGTGGGGTGCATACGTGACCTCCAGTTTGGATGTACCCATTCGCGGGGGATACTGCCGATGCAGACACGCCCGAGGAGGGCGTCAGCGAGGAATTGTATTGCGGCACCGATGCTTTGTCCGACGACACGGGGCCATCGTGTGCAAGGGTGAGTTGTCAGTCGCGGGATCTGACCACGAATGGCGCCGATTTCCACGAATGGCAGCGACTGATCGGTCAGCCGGGGTCGGGCAGCAACTTCAGTTCGTAGTTATCGTGGCGAAACTCGCGCCTGGTCGTTCCGTGCGATGGCGCTGCGAGGGCCATCACTCCGTGAAGAGGTTCCCATGAAAACCACCGCCAGGCCTTACCGAAAGTCCACGCTGTATCGCGCTCATGCAACGCGCACGTTCACGGGCGCGCACCTGAGCCAGATTGCGATGCCACTGGGCGGGATCGGCGCCGGCTGCATCGCGCTCAACGGATATGGTGGCCTGCAGGACTTCTCGATTCGCCATGCGCCGGCGACCAGCGCGCTGGCCGATGGGCACGCGTTGCGCGACAGCGCTTTTGCGACCCTGTACCTGCCAACCACGGGTCTGGCGCGTTTGGTGGAAGGGCCTTTGCCGGTTGAGCGCATCTACGATCAGGGGCTCAAAGCGCAGGGCTATCGCGACGGCGGACACGAAGGCCTGCCGCGTTTCGGCGAGGCGACGTTCACGGGCGAGTACCCGTTCGGCACCCTGCACCTCACAGATGCGAAGGTGCCGCTGAGCATCACGCTGACGGCCTGGAACCCGTTCATCCCGCTCGACGATCACAACTCGTCATTGCCGTGCCTCATCCTCGAATACTCGCTGACCAACACGAGCCGACGCCGGGTCGCTTACGAGTTCGGCTACCACCTCTCGCATCTGGCAGCGCGCGCCAATGGCCAGGACTTCAGCCGAACACGCAACCACCCGATGGGCACCGCCGGCGTGTTGATGGACAACGTCGAGGACGTGAACAGCGCGGACTTCGGGAGTTGCGTGCTGGGCGTCATCGGCCACGAGCCCCTGGTCAAGGCCATGTGGTTCCGGGGCGGCTGGTTCGACAGCCTCTCGGCGCTGTGGCGCGAGATCAGTTCGGGCACATTCGTCCCCAACGACGGCAGCGGCTCCGGCGGCCGCAACGATCGTAACGGCGGCTCGCTGCTGCTCAAGGGCGATCTCGATCCGGGCGCCAGCATCACCTACCCGATCGTCATCGCCTGGCATTTTCCGAACGCGCACCTCACAAGCGGCCAGCTGAAGGATCCCAACGTCATCCCCCTGCTTGCAGACTGCGGACCCGATTGTGCCTGCACACCGCTCCCGGCCTGGCGGCCGTACTACGCCGCGCACTGGCCGGACGCCGGGGCCGTGTTCAATCACGTGGCCGAGCGCTTCACCTCCCTGCGAGCACGGACGCAGGCCTTTCACGATGCGCTGTTTCGCTCCACCCTGCCCGCCGACGTCCTCGACGCTGTCTCGGCCAACCTCGCGATCATCAAGTCGCCGACCGTGCTGCGGCAGGCCAACGGCAATCTGTGGGGCTGGGAGGGCTGTTTCGCGTCAAGCGGCTGCTGCCCGGGATCCTGCACCCACGTCTGGAACTACGCCCAGTCCATCCCGCATCTGTTTCCGGCGCTGGAGCGAACGTTGCGCGAGCAGGAGTTGTTGCGCTCGCTTGACGAGCGCGGCCATGTCGCGTTTCGGGCCGCGTTGCCCGATGGACCGACCGAGCACGGCTTCCACGCGGCCGCAGATGGGCAACTCGGCGCCGTCCTCAAGGTCCATCGTGAGTGGCAGATCTCGGGCGACCTCGAGTGGCTCCGCGGACTCTATCCGCACCTCAAGCGCAGTCTGGAGTACTGCATCAGGCATTGGGACCCGGACGAACTGGGCGTGTTGCTGGAGCCGCACCACAACACGTATGACATCGAGTTCTGGGGTCCGGATGGGATGTGCTCGAGCATCTATGTCGCCGCGCTGGCGGCTATGGCCGTGCTCAGCCACGCGGTGGGTGAGCCAAAAGACGAGCACCGCTACAAAGCCGGCGCGCGCAAAGGCGCCCGGCACATGAGTCGCCGCCTGTTCAATGGCGAGTACTATCAGCAAAACGTGATGCTTCACGGCCTGAAGGCCAGCCCGTCGGAGGCCGACCTCGATAACGTTCGTCAGGCAAATTCCAACGAACACGCCCTGCTCGTAAGCGAGGGGCCCAAATACCAGTACGGCGCCGGGTGCCTGAGCGACGGCGTCATCGGCGCCTCGTTGGCGTTTCAGTGCGGGGTCGAGACGCCACTGAACGGCGCCGAGGTTCGCCGGCACCTGCGCTCTGTCTTCGATCACAACTTCAAGACCTCGCTCAGAGAGCACGCCAACGTTCAGCGTCCCGGCTACGCGCTGGGCGACGAGCCGGGCCTGCTGCTGTGCACCTGGCCGCGGGGCGGGAAGCCAACCCTGCCCTTCGTGTATTCGGATGAGGTCTGGACCGGGATCGAGTATCAGGTGGCATCACACATGATCGCCGAAGGCCTTGTCAATGAAGGCCTGACGATCGTGCACGCCTTGCGCTCGCGCTACGACGGCCGCGTCCGCAACCCGTGGAACGAATATGAGTGCGGCAGTTATTACGCTCGCGCCATGGCGAGCTATGGCCTGCTGGCGGCGCTCTCGGGATTCGCCTATTCGGCGCCGACGAAGCGGTTGCGCCTCGCTCCGCGGCTTGAGAGACTGCCGTTCACGACCTTCTTCTCGACAGCGAGCGGCTGGGGCACGCTGACGCTCACGAAACAGTCGCTGACGATCCGGCTTGAGGAAGGAACGCTGGAACTGCGGCGTCTGGAGATCACGACGGGCGGGCGTCGCGTGGCACGCTCGCTGCGCGTGACGGCAACGGCTCACCGGGCGCTGACGCTCGACCTCCGTTGAGACCCGGCGTAGCGGATTACGAACGGGCAGGTCGACTGGTCCGAAAACCGGCGGTGCGTACCAGGTTGCGAAAGACGGCCGCGCCATCCGGCTGGAGCGCGAGCTCATTCACATCCTTGACGTGGGCCGGCAGCTTCAACATCAGGCCGTGGCCGATCAGGTCGAGCCATTTGATCGCGGCCGCCAGGCCCTTGCCGGGGTCGTCGTCGTTGTTGGGGACGACAATCAACGGACGGCGCAGCCCGGCGAGAAGCGCGGCATGGTGGTGCGACATCTTCGTCCCGAGATTGGCCAGCGCCTCGTAGCCCCACTGATTGAGCGTGACCTGATCGGGCGGACCCTCGACCAGGAAGACCGGGCGGTCGCTGGCGCGCCGGTCAAGACGGGCATAGCCGTACAGCGGCTTGGTGATCTCGCTCAACGACAGATACTTGGGCGAGGCCTCGCCCAACCACGACGCGAACTTACGCCCGATCAGATGCAGAACCCGTCCAGCGCGATCGCGTTCACAGAACACAATCCGGCCGGCGAACCATTCGCGTTTCTTCTCGGCGCCGAACAGCCGAGCTTCGATGCCGTCGGCCAGGGTGTAGCCGTGCCGCTCGAGTGCCGGCAACAGGTGCTGGCCGCCGGCATAACCGATCGCGTGAGCGACCAGGGCGTCATGGGTGAAGCCACGCTCCTCGCGCAGGTAGGCGTAGGCCGAGTCCTGTCGATCCCGACCGGCGAGCAGTTCCTGGTGATACACGCCTGACGCCAGCCGCAGCAGGTTGCGCGTCTTCAGAGAGGGCTCGGTCGGGCGGTTCCTTGAAGACGCTGATGAAGCTGCATCGCCGCGCGTTTCCATGCCCGGCAGGGGCTGCGCTCCGGGAGGCAGCGGGTGCGGCGCGGCCCGGGACGACGTTGGAGCCGAGCCCTCCAACGTCGCGAGCATCTCCGTAAACTGCACCTTGTCCCGGCTGTTCCAGGCGGCGCCGAACATCTGATAACCGACGAAGTCGAACACGTCGCCGCCGCGGTCGCACCTGGCGGAGTAGCACTGCCAGGTCTGGGTGTGGATGTAGACGGCGAAGCTGTTGTGACGCCCGCCGTGGATCGGGCACTTACCGGTGAGGACCGCCCCGGAACCATGCAGTTCGGTATAGCGGGAGACGATGTCCTCGAGGCGGTAGTGAGCTTTTTTCTCCTGCAGGGTCTCGGTCGACCGGGCCATCGGTTCGCTCCTCAACGCTCATGGCCGTTCGAACGGCTCGAGCCTGTCAGAATCATCATAGCGTCAGAGAGCGATCGCTGACCACCGGCACAGGACACGGCCATGTGTCCTGCGCAGCTTCCTCGGCGCGTGGCCGTGAATCATCGCGAACGCGCCAGGATCTCGGCATCGGTCAGAGGCGGCAGGTCAAAACCCCATACGCGGTTCATCTCCTCAATGTAGAGTTGGGCATAGAGGCCGCTCAAAGCCGTGCCCGGATGCATGTAGTTGTCCGCGACGAACGCGCTGCCGAAGTCGCTGCCGCGCTGACGAACGCTGACGACCTGGCCGTCGAGCGTGAATGTGTCGCCCTTGCGGATACGGGACAGGCGATCGGCCATGGCCGCATTCCAATCGAACCAGTAGATCCCTTCCTTCTGGATGGCTTCCGCCAATCGGGCGTTGACGTACTGGAAGGCATCCATGATTCGTTTCCGGCCCGCCGCATCCGGCACCGATGCGCGTTGAGGATCCGGGATCAGATCCAGCCAGACATAGTCTTGCATTGCCGCGACGATCAGGCGCCCCGGCGCTGCAGCCTCGATGACGCGCGCCGTCTCCACGATGTTCGAGACCGAGGAGTCGAGGGCACCGGTATTGGTTTTGCCGAGATACAGGTCGGCCACGAGTGGCTCCATGTCGTTGATCCCGATCTGCAGGAGCACATGCGAGACGCGGCCTTCTTCAAGCTGCTTCAGCAAGCCGGGGGCCTGATCGTGAAGCGTGTTGTAGCTAACGGCTCCCGAACGAGCCCAGTTGAATTCGTAGCCTGTGCGTCGCGAGTCATCCCAGGATCCCCACTCACCCAGTGGCAGCCCGGAGCGTTCCAGATGTTCGACCCAGTTGATCGCCGGGCGATCGTTCTCCGGCGCCGCGTATTCGTCCTGGGTGCTGTCGCCCATGATCCCGAGCCCAATCAACGGAGCGACGGTGCCCGTCTGCGTCGGTCGAGCCTGAGCGATGATGTCGGGGGGCCTTGTGCCTGTCGGCGCGAGCGTCGCGACCGGCGCCGCGGTGGCCGTGGCGGCAACGGGCGTCGGTTGGGGCAGTCGACTGCTGCAAGCTGTGGCGACAACGACGGTCACCACACTGAGTGACAGATGTTTGAAGTGACGACGCAGGTTCATGGTTCCCCCGTCTTTTGAGTCTGGCGACCGAATTCTTGTGAGCCAACCGGCTGCCGACTCGTCTGGCAACCTCATTGTCGGTCACCGACACCGATTGGGAAGCCCCGATGTGTACGGCGCTGAGATTAACGCCTGGAGGACGAAAACTGCCGCGTGTTTCTTCAACGTCCACCTGTCACGTCCAGGATCGCGCCCGTTGTGTACGAAGCGTCAGCGGAGGCCAGCCAGAGGATGGCGGCCGCGACCTCCTCGGGCTGACCTCCGCGCAGCATGGGAACGGCGGACTTCACGCGCTCAACCCGATCCGGCTCTCCACCGCTGGCATGGATATCCGTGTAGATCACGCCAGGTCGAACGGCGTTGACACGGATGCCCTCAGCGGCAACCTCTTTCGCCAATCCCACGGTGAAACTCTCAATGGCGCCTTTGGAGGCTGCGTAATCGATGTACTCATTCGGAGCGCCCAGCCGCGCGGCCGCTGACGAGACATTCACGATCGCTCCGCCCTGCCCGCCCTGGCGCGTGGACATACGTCGGACAGCCTCTCGAGCGCACAGCATCGAACCCATCACGTTGACTTCGAAAACCTGACGAATGCGGGCCACGTCCATGTGTTCAAGCCGCATCTGCCGCGCGAGGATGCCGGCATTGTTCACGAGCGCGGCCAGCCGTCCGCCGCTGCTATCAATCGCACTGAAGAGTTCGAGGACGTCGGCCTCGTTGCTGACGTCGACCTGAACGGCTTCGGCGCGGCCGCCGCTGGCGCGGATCGAAGCCACCACCGACTCGGCTGCCTGACGGCGACTCTGGTACGTGAGCGTCACGGCGTATCCACGCTGCGAAGCCAGGATCGCGGTAGCGGCGCCAATGCCGCGGCTGCCGCCCGTGATGAGCATGATCGCCCTCATCGAGATCAAGCACTCCTATTGTTGCCAGAACCGGTGAGGCAGCCCTGCGTCAGGTCAGCTCCCCAGCCGAACGTGACCGTCACCGCCGGGCGCGACCCAGCCATCGGCTGACCGTTGACGCGTACGCGCGATAGGCGTCGCCAAAGCGCGCGATCAGGTACTTCTCTTCTGGAGCAATCAGTATGAAATGGCAGGCGATCAGGGCCGGCGCCAAGGCGAGAAGCGCCCAGGCCAGATTGAACGCCCAGGCGAACCCGGCAAGCGTCAGCGCGCCGCCCAGATATAAAGGGTTGCGCGAAACCGAGAACACCCCGCTGGTGACAAGCCTCTGAGTCGGGTGCCCGGGGTCGGTCGGTTGGCCCTGGCGCGCGAGTTCGCGGCGGGCCGATACCACGACGGCGATTCCGGCCACAATCAGGCCGGCCGCCACCACAAGCCCGACGGGCCCGAGAAGGATCGACGGCAGCGACAGTGGCACAACCAGATGGAGTGCGGCGGCGAGGAGGTAGGGAACCCCGACGACGACCTCGAAGATCTGCCACCCGCGTTGATGGGCGCTTTCAAAAGGCATACAAGACCTTATCACGCCCTTGTTCGAGCCGGCGCTGGAAGCCTCCGACCCACCAGCAAGGCCAGGCCACCCAGAACATCCGAATCATGTGCGACAACGTCTGCGTAGTTGCGACAGTTCACCCCGGCCTTGACGATCAGGAAGCGATGCGCGTCGCGCAACGGCGGGAAAGCCGTGACGACCAGCGGGGCCGGCAAATCAACGCTGGCGGAGCCTCTGACACTCGCGAAGACCCCGTGCGCTGACTCCGCGGACGACTCGCGGAGGGTCATGCGCCGGTCACGTCTGAGGTCCGCCGGGATCTGCGCTCGATCGACGATGCAACGCAACCTGTCGGGCATGAGCGACAGCACCGCGATCTTCCCGACTCGCAGTTCGAGCGCGCCAGCCGCCAAGACGAGCCCCCAGTGGTGGGGAGCGTTCAGATCCGCCAGGTCGAGCGACTCGACCAGGTAACCCAAACAAACTCTGCGAGTGTCCGGATCCGTGATCAGCCGCGCGATGTTCTCGCTTGTTGTCCGCGCAACTGAAGCCTGCTCAGGCGGCCTGCCATCTGTCACGTCTTGATTGTCCCCGACTTTCCTCGCTCGCGGCTGCCGGGCAGTGTCGCCTCACGATTTGTACTTACGTTGTCCGCGGCCTACGAAACCGAAAGGCATCAACCATGAACAGGCGACTCCTATTCCCACTTACGGCTTTTCTGGCGACAAGCCTGGCGTGCGGGCTCCCGGCGGCAACTCTTCCCCGAGCCCATACCGCAGCAGCACGGTACAGGTTGGCCAGAGCGCGATCGCCATTGGCAACCCGTATGGCGAGGCGGGCTCGATGTCGCTCGGGATCATTTCGGGCAAGGATCGCTCTTTGAGCGATTACCGCTCAAGCCAATTGGGCTCGCACTTCACGTCGGCCGACATCCTGCAGACCAACGCGCCGATCAACCCGGGCAACTCGGGTGGGCCACTGCATGACCTGAGCGGGCAGGTCATCGGGATCAACCGGGCGATCGCTACCGAAAATGGCGCCGGTTCGGGCATGAGCTACGCGATCCCGTCGAACGCCGTGGCTCAAATCGTGCCGGCGCTCATTCGCGACGAACACTTCACGTATCCGTACTTCGGCATGAGCAGTGCCCCGGAGGTCACGCTTCAGGTCGCCAGGCTGTTGGGGCTGCAACAAACGGATGGCGTTTACGTGGCGAGTGTCGTGGCCGGCGGGCCGGCTGCCCAGGCGGGCCTGAGGGGCGATAGCGCGACGTCGAACGACACTCAACTTCACAGCGACGCGGATCTGATCATCGCCGTCGACGGACAGACGGTGCACACGTTCGGGGACCTGATCAGCTACATCGACTATCACAAGCACCCGGGCGACACCGTGAGGCTGACGGTTCTGCGCCACTCTGAGCGTGTTGACCACACCATCACGCTGGGGACGAGGCCCGAGAACTAGGCCGATGGCCGGTGGTCGCCTGACCCTGTTGGGCGACCGCCGGCCATGTCGCGTTGTAACAGACGTACACCTAGCATTGTCTGGCGGATCGGCCCAACGGGTCGTTCACCGGCTTGTCGCCGCCCTGCCGTCCGCTGTCGGCATCACATCACGTTCGCAGTCCCCGGTGGAGACACAAAAACCCGCCGGGCTGAAGCCCGGCGGGTTGCTCTTATGGGGCTTTGGTGGGTTTACCTCCGCCTGGGCCGGCGGTCAACTGCTTTCGGATCTGGCCCCAACCGAGGCCCGAGGCGCGCAGAGAGAAGATGTCGAGCACCGCGACGCCTGTTTCGCGGCTCAGGTCGTAGGCATGCTCGATCTCGCCGAACCCATACCCCTGACAGAACCAGCCCATGATCTCTTCATATGAGACGCCGTACTTTTGGGCCAGCGTCATCCCGTGCGGCTGCGGATCAGCGCCCGTGCAGGCACCGGCCGTCGCGCCGGGCGTGGGTGTCAGCGTTGGTGCGGCCGTGACACTGGGCGTCACCGACATCGTGGGCGTGAGCGTCGCCGTCGGAGTCAGGGTGCCCACTGGCGTTCCGGTCGTCGAGGGCGTCGTGGTCGCCGTCAGGGTGGATGTGGACGTTTGAGTGGCCGCCGCGGGCGTCGTCGCACACGTCGACTCGGCGATAAGCGATAGTTTTGTGTCGTGTCCGCCTGGCCGGTTGGTCTCAGCGGCGATCGACAACCGTAACTGGATCTCGCTGCCGGCCGGAGCTGCCGACCAGGCCGCGTTGGTCGTGAGGGTGGTTGTGACCGACACCGATTGGCCCGCGGCGATGGATTGCCAGGTGTCTGGCTTCACGCTGACCATCTCGACGAACTGCGCACCCTGGACAATCGTGTACGTGAGTTCAACGATCGCGGCAACGTCATCGACCTGGCTGGCCGTGTTGCGCAAGTCCGCGTCAAACACGTAGCTGGACGCGCAGGCGGATTGGAGGAGCTCGCCAGGCTGGAACACCAGGACGGGCTGCGCGGCGGGATCGGCCGTGGCCGTAGGCGTAGCGGTCGGTTCATGGCCGGAGGCATCGATGGCCACGATTCGCTGTGCCACCCACTCGCCTCCAACCACGCGGAACGTCACATTGACGAGGTCATTGACCTTGAGACTATCGGCCAGAACCGTGCCATTATTCACGGCCACGGTCACGCCGGCGATGCGCCACTGTTCGCCTGTGGTCGCCTGGATCGGGCCCGAGAAACTGAAGGTTCCGTCGCCGGCCTCAACCAGCGCCGCGCTGTCCGCCACCCAGGTCCCATCATCCAGAATACGGCCGGTCACATGTATGAACTGGCCAACGGCGGGGATCTCCGACACGCTATCAAGCGCGGAGGAACCCACGACCATGGGCACGCCGGCAACCACCCAGGCAGTGCCCTGCAGACTGGTGATCTCGCCCGCGCCCACGAACTGGTAAGCAGGCGGCGCCGGATCCTGACCCACTTCAGCCACCGTCGCCTGACCCGTTTCGAGCACGACCTCGTGTTGGCCATTGTCGACCCAGATGCTTCCGTGTTCGACCGCATAGCGTGTGGCGCCGCTCGCCGCAACGGCAACTGTGAACGTCGTGCCGTGGACGCGCGCTGTGCCACCTGGCGCGTGCACCAGGAACTCGGCCGCATCGCCCTGCAGGGGCACGACCTGATGTGTGGTCGTGCCGGCGACCTGCGACAGCTCCACCTGGAGTTCGCGACTACCGCGCCCGGCGACCCGGGTTAACACGACCTCGGACTCCGAATCGATGCGGGTGACCGTGCCCTCGAAAAACGTCACAGTCGCTGACGCTCCGGTTCCTGTGCGCACGTGTTGACCTGAACGAACCAGCTCGCCCGGAGACGCGGCATGCCAGTCCCGGCCATCCGTTGAACCGATCTCCACACGACCGTGCACCGCCCCGACCATGGCGGCCGACATATCGGGGCCCGCGAACAAGGAGTTGTTCAGCCAGAGGACGACCCCGAAAAACACGACGAGCGCCACAGCCGCAGCGCCCACGATCCCGCTTGCCAACCAACTCGACCGTGACATGGTCCACCTCCGAGGCCGATCGGCCGCCCCGTGACGAGTTACGACCGCCGGCAATAGTCGTGGCGGCCGCCCTGTCGGTGGCGCCGCCTCGAGATGAGTCATGTCGCGCACCTGCGCCGCCAGCTGGAGCAACTGAGTCAATTCTGGTTCGTCGCCCACGTCAGTCAGCACGTCGCCGACGGGGACGCCGTTCTCGAGTCGGGCCAGCGCGGCCTGCAGCTCATCATCCAGATCCGTCATAGGGCACCTTCATTTCAGTCAAGGCCGCGCGCAGAGCCGCCAATCCGCGGCGTTGGAGGGCTTTGACCGCGCTCTCACTTCGGGAGAGGGCAGCGACCACTTCGGCGATCGGGCAGCCGACGATGAACCGCAAGATGATGACCTCGCGCTGTTCGTCGGTCAGGTGATCGAGCGCGTCGCGCAAACGTTCTCCCGTCAGGCGTCGATCCACGATCAGATGGAGGTCGTCATCCGGGGAGCTCGGCCACTCTTCATCGAACGCGACCTCGGATCGCGTGCTCGTTTTGCGAAAATGGTCGATCGCCAGGTTGCGCGCGATCCGCAGGATCCAGGCCTGGAATGGCACGCCCTGTTGTTCATACCCCGTCAGGCCGTGGGCGACCCTGAGGAACACTTCGGCCGCCAGATCCTCGGCGCTTGAGGCATCTTCCACACGATAGGCGAAATACCGATAGACAACCGGCCAGAATCGCTCGAAGAGGCCATCGAACGCGGCCTGATCACCCGCTTTCGCGCGAGCGATCAGCGTTTCCACGCCCGGATCGGTTGGCTGTCGCGACACCATTTACCTTGAAAGAGCCTCTCTACCCATAGATAACGAAGAAGGGACGAAAAAGACTCGGCCTGCTCTAAAGTGCCATCTGCGTCCGTAACAGTGTCGGATCATTCGGATGTTTGATCCTTTGAAACTGTATCGCGGTGAAAAGCCGTGGCGCGGGCAAGCCGCGGGGCCTGATGGCCATCGGGCCAGATGGGTTCGGGCTGAGGCCTTACTCGATATTGGTCGGGGCCAAACGTCAGCGCGGACACGCCGTTCGAATGGAAACGATGTGCGATGGTCCTGCCCGTGATCGGGGCTCAGGGTTTTTGAAAGGAAGAGGACGATGTCGCGGCAGCGACCCGCGCGGGCCGGCCCTATATCTCGCCCAGGTTGACCAGACCGTGCCGGAGGGCGATGACCACTGCCTGCGTCCGGTCTGACGCGCCGAGTTTTTTGAACAACTCGCTGGCGTAGTTGCGCACCGTCCCTTCGCTCAAGAAGAGTTGCTGAGCGATCTCGCCGTTGCTCAACCCGCTCGCCAGCAGGCGAAGCAACTCGCGTTCGCGGTCGCTGATCTGGAACCGCGTCGACGGCTGAGTGGTCGAGGGGTGTTTTTGGTAGTCGTTCAAAATCTTCCCGGTGACCGCCGGATCGAGAAAGGCCTTGCCGGCCACAGTGCCCTTGATCGACGCGATCAGGTCCTTCGGCGGCGTGTCCTTCAATAGATAGCCCGCGGCGCCGCTGCGCAGGGCATCGAAGACCCATTCGTCATCGTCGTACGTCGTCAGCACCAGAACCGGAAGAGACGGGTATTGCTCGCGGATCTTGCGCGTGGCGATGATGCCGTTCACCACCGGCATCTTCAGGTCCATCAGCACCAGCTGCGGATGGAGATCGGCGACCCTGGCCAAGGCTTCGGCGCCGTCATGGGCAACGCCCACGACCCGGATCTCGGGATCAGAGCTCAAGATACGCGTCAGGCCTTCGCACACGATCACCTGATCGTCGCATACAAGCACGTCAATCATGGGGCACCGCCCATGCGAACCGCACGGTGGTTCCGTGCTCAGGACGACTGTCGACCACAAGGCGGCCGCCCACCATCGCCGCCCGCTCCTGCATGCCGATCAACCCATGCCGGCCCGCGAAGTCAACGGCCGCCAGGTCGGACCCTGTGCCATCATCCGTGATCGTCAGGCACAGGTCCTTGTTCTCCACACCCAGGCGTAGCCGAACCGTCGACGCCTTGGCGTGTTTGATCGCGTTTTCAAGCGACTCTTGGGCGATGCGATAGAACGCGTGCTCGACCGCGGGCTCGAGGGCCGGCAATGGATCGAGGATGTCGTGGTCGAGCGCAAACGAACCGCGGGCCGACGCCTCAACCGCCATCTGTTGGATCGCCAGCGCGAGCCCCAGGTCCTCGAGCGGTTGGGAGCGCAGGTCACGGATGGCGCGGCGCACGTCGGTCAGGCCATCGCGCGTCGTCGTCAGCGCCTGATCGAGCATGGTCGCGACCTCGCCCTGCTCGGGTTGCAACGACAGTTTAATCGCCTCGAGGTTGACAGCCTGCCCGCTCAGAGTATGGGCCAGCGTGTCGTGCAGCTCGCGCGCCAATCGATTGCGCTCGCGGCTGAGGGTCAGTTGCTCGAGCGTCGCCGCATGCTGGCTGAGACGAACGTTAGCCAACACCAGTTCGCGGCGTTGCGCGCGCTGGACCGTGACCATGCGCGACACGATCTGGCCAATCACACCCGCGGCAAACGCCCGCAGCAACGGCAGGCCGATGAGCGGCAACGTGTGGAAGTCGACCGTGCCGACCAACGAATACGCGATCGCGACCTCGAGGAGAGCAGCCGAGATGATCAATAGAAGGACGGCGCTATACGAATACTGCCAGGCCAGCAATACAGCTGTGACCAGCAGGTTCGGGAACGTCAGCCAGGATGGATCCACGTCCCATGGCAGGTTGCCGCCAAGCGGGACAAGGAGCATCAGATTGCTCAACAGCGGCGTACCGGCAGAAAGGGCGAAGGCAATCGGCAGATAGCGATCCCCGAGTCGCTGGCTCAATTGAGGAAGAGACAGGTACAGGAAGAGGGCCAGATTCCCAAGCAGGTTGAGATACCACTGCACCTGCACAGCAGCCCACTGCTGCCTGCTCTGGGTCAGCTCGAACACCACGAGAATCGCGTAGTAACACAACGAGATGAAGGTGAAGTACCGAAACGCCCGGATCAAACCGGGCTCGATGGCTCGGGCCATGCGTCCAGCATACCATCGGGAAAACGCCTGTCCATCCCCCCGGGCCGGTTGGTGACGCGCGTCATGGTCAAAGTTGACGCCCATCATCCCGCGGCGTGCCAGTCGACAACTATCACGATCAGGGCGGCTCCCCTACCATACCGGTTGGAGTAACGCCATGGATGTTGCAATCGAGGCCACGGGCCTTTTCAAGCGATTCTCACAAGCCCTCAAGCCGGCCGTACATGACCTGACCTTCCAGATTCACGCCGGGCAGCTCTTCGGCCTGGTTGGGCCCGACGGCGCCGGCAAGACCACCACGCTGCGGATGTTGTCCTCAGTGATGGAGCCCACCAGCGGTCGGGCGCACATCGCGGGCCATGACGTCGTTCGCGAGGCCGAAGCGATCCGCGAAATGATCGGCTATATGCCGCAGGCCTTCAGCCTCTATCCTGACCTGAGCGTCAACGAGAACCTCGAGTTCTTCGCCGATATCCACCGCATGTCGCCAGCGAAGAAGCGCAGCCGCATCGACGAGATGCTGACCTTCACACGCCTCGAAGCTTTCCGTGGCCGACGGGCCGGCAACCTCTCGGGCGGCATGAAAAAGAAACTGGCGCTGGGCTGCGCGCTCGTCCACGCCCCACGCGTTCTGCTCCTCGATGAGCCTTCCACCGGCGTGGATCCTGTGTCACGGCGTGAGCTATGGACCATCCTGACCGACGTCGTGCATCAGGGCGTCACGGTGGTGCTGAGCACGCCCTACATGGATGAAGCCGAGCGCTGCCACAAGGTCGGCATGCTCTTCGGCGGCAGCCTGCTCGCCAGCGGATCGCCCGAGGAGATGTCGAACAACCTGCCCTTCGCCATCATCGAGCTCAAGGCGCGACCGCGCAAGGACATGCGCCGCATCGTCGCGGACACACCCGGCATCGCCGAGTGGCGGCCCGTCGGCGACCGGCTGTGGCTGGCGGTGCCGCGCGAAAACGGCCAGGTCGACGCGATGCTGCGCACGCTCGAGCGCCGGTTCGCTGGCGAGGGCGTGCCCGTCGACTTCATGCGGGTCGAGCGCCCAGGCATGGAAGACGTCTTCGTCCATCTGGTCAGCGAGCGAGGGCACTCGGCATGAGCACGACCCAGGCGATCGAGATCCACGACCTCACGCAGCGCTTCGGCACTTTCACGGCGGTCAACCACGTCAGCTTCTCGGTGCCGCGCGGCGAGATCTTCGGCCTGCTCGGACCCAACGGCGCCGGCAAGACCACCACGATCCGCATCCTGTGCGGCATCCTGCTGCCCACCCGCGGGCGGGCCAGCGTCCTCGGCTACGACGTCGCCAGGCAGCCCGAGGAGATCAAGAAGCGCATCGGCTATATGTCGCAGAAGTTCTCGCTCTACGGCGACCTGACGCCGCAAGAGAACCTCGACTTCTACGCCTCGATCTACGCCGTGCCGCGCGTCGAGCGCGCCCGACGCGTGGCCGATCTGATCGACATGGCCGGCCTGGGTGCGCACCGCAAGGTGCTGACCCGCAATCTGTCGGGCGCCTGGCGGCAACGATTGGCGTTGGCCTGCGCGATCGTGCATCGTCCGCCGATGCTCTTCCTCGATGAGGCCACGGCCGGCGTCGACCCCGTCTCGCGGCGCGAGTTCTGGGACCTGATCTACAGGATGGCCGGCGACGGCACAAGCGTTTTGGCGACCACTCACTACATGGACGAGGCCGAGTACTGCAATCGCATCGGCATGATGCACGCCGGCGAGTTGATCGCCCTGGCCAGCCCCGATGAACTCCGTGCGCAGATGCCCGGCACCTTGATCCAGGTCGATTGCGATCGACCGGCGCAGGCCCTGGAAGCGCTGGAGCCGATGTCCGGAATCCTCGAGATGGCCGTCCACGGCGCTCGGCTGCATGTCTCGCTGGTTGATCCAGGCCAGATGACCGAACTGGAAGAGCGCCTCAACCGTGGCGGGATCGCCGTGCGGTCGCTGAACGAGATCCAGGCCTCGCTCGAGGACATCTTCTTATACATGGTGCAACAGCGTCAGCCGGCGCCGGCGCACGCGGTGGGAGAGTGATGAATGGAACGCTTGTGGACGATCATGCGGAAAGAGGCGTACCACATCTGGCGCGACCCACGCACACTGGGCCTGATCCTGCTGCTGCCGGGCCTCCTGTTGATCCTGCTCGGCTTCGGCATCTCGGGCGAAAGCTCCGATCTGTCGATGGTGGTCGCCGATCTCTCGAAGACCGACGCCAGCCGCCGCTACCTCGACTATTACACCGCCAGCAACGATTTTGAGTTGAAGGCCGAAGCCGACAGCGAAGACGACGTGCTCGCCTTCATCGACGCCGGCAAGGCCCAGGTCGGGCTGCTCATCCCGGAGGATTTCGGCCGCAAGCTCGAAACCGGTCAGACGGCCGAGGTGCAGCTCTACGTCAACGGCTCGGCGGATCCGGCCAACGTGCAGACGATCCAGCTCAAGCTGAGCGCCATCGGCCAGACCGCGTCGCAGACGATCCTGGTCAGACGGATCACGAGACTCGGAGCGGCTTCGGGGTTGAGCCTCCCGATCGACACGTTCGTCAAGACGCTCTACAACCCGAACGGCGATCGCAAGCTCTACATCATCCCGGGCCTGATCCCGGTCATCCTCGAGCTACAGGGCCTGCTCCTCTCTGCTCTGGCGATCGTCAAGGAGCGCGAGCAGGGGACGATGGAACAGCTGATCGTCACCACTATCAAGCCCTGGGAGTTGATGCTGGGCAAGATCATTCCCTATCTCGTCGTCAGCACCTTCACGCTGCTCTCGATGCTGGCGCTCAGCCAGCTGTTGTTCGGCATCACCATCGCCGGCAGCTTCTGGCAGCTGGTCGGGTTGAGCCTGATCTTCATCGTCGGGTCGTTGGGTATGGGTGTGCTGATCTCGAACCTGGCGCAGTCGCAGATGCAGGCCATGTACCTGGCGATGTTCATCGTCCTGATCCCATCGATCATCCTGTCGGGCATGATCTACCCACGCGACGGCATGCCCTGGGCCTCGATGATCTACAGCGAGCTTTTGCCGGTGACCCACTACCTGACGATTCTGCGTGCGATCTTCCTGCGCGGCGTCGGCGCCGAAGCGCTCTGGCCGTCGATCTGGCCCCTGATCGGGCTCAGCATCGTCTACTTCGTCGCCAGCATTTTTGTGTTCAGGAAGCGCATTTAGGAAATGACGAAGGACGAAGGACGAAAGACGAAGGACGAAGGTTGTCTTGCCTTCGCCAGCACTCTGTCGTCTCAAGATATCGCATTCGTCATTCGTCTTTGGTCATTCGTCATCACCAGAGCAACATGACCCCAACAGACATCTCTTCCTTCAGGAGCTCTCTATGAAACCCGCTCGGATTCTTCTTTCGGTACTGGTCACGCTGGCGCTGGGTGGCTGCAGCGTGTTTGAGCAGGCGCCGGCGACGTCGAGCCTGAGCGCCTCGGGGGTGGTAGCCGCCACGTCGATCGGCGTGACGGCCGAGCTCGGCGGCAAGGTCCTCGACGTCAGCGTGGCCGAGGGCGACTCGGTGAAGGCCGGTGACGTGCTCTTCACGATCGACTGCGCTCTGTTGCAGGCCCAACGCGACCAGACAGCGGCGGCCGTCGACGTGGCCAACGCAGCGGTCGGCGCGGCTGAAGCGCAGCAGCAGAACGCCCAGATCCAGTACGCGCTCATACGTCAGGGAGTCACGCAGCAGGATACGCCCAGCCGCGTCGCCGTCTGGGGCGCGCCGGTCGACGCCACGATCACGGTGCCGAACTGGTACTTCGGGCAGGGCGAGCAGTTGACGGCGACGCAGGCTGAGCTCGATGCTGCCGTCGCGGCGCTCGACATCGAGCAGGCGAACGTGCAGAACGAGTTGAAGAAGGCCAGCAACGCGGACTTCGTGACGGCCGAGAAGCGACTGGCGCAGGCCCAGGTCGCGTACCAGATCGCCAGCCTGACGGACACACAGGCGCTATCGGCGACCGAGAACTCCGACCTGCAGAACGCGTCGCAGGCGTTGCTCGACTCGGCCACTGATGAGTTGAAGGCCGCACAAAGCGCGTACGACGGCATGCTGACGAGCAATGCCGCGCAGTCGGTCCTGGAGGCCCGCGCCCGCGTCGCAGCGGCCCAGGCGCGCGTCGACAACGGGCAGGATCGGCTCAACATGCTCCAGACCGGTGGCGAGTCCCTGCAACTCGAGGCCGCGCAGGTCGGGCTCGATCAGGCCAGGGCGGCCGTTGAGCAGGCTCGAAGTGGCAAGGCACAGGCCGAGGCGGCGCTCAACGTCATTGATCTACAAGTTGAGAAGTGCACGGTCCGCGCACCACAAGATGGCGTGATCACGGCCCGCGATCTCGACGTCGGCGAACTCGTCGTGCCGGGCGGCACCGTGATGGTCGTCAGCCAGCTCAGCCCTGTAACCGTGACGGTCTATGTGCCGGAGGATCGCTATGGCCAGATCGATCTCGGCCAGGCCGCGACGGTCAGTGTCGATTCGTTCGCAGGCCAGACCTTTGCCGGCACGGTGCGCTGGATCTCGAGCGAGGCCGAGTTCACGCCGCGCAATGTCCAGACCGTCTCGGGGCGCAAAGCCACGGTCTATGCCGTGAAAGTCGAAGTGCCAAATGAGAGTGGCCTGTTGAAACCCGGAATGCCGGCGGACGTGGATCTGGGGCGGTAGAATCGGCCAAAATCGGAGGCGGGTAGCAGTCCCCGTCTCCGATTTTCGTCCCGCACCATGCGAAAGGATTCTACGACCGATGTCGAGTGAGCACGTCAAGTCTATTCCGGGCCCGGGCCGTGTCGAAGCGCTCCGCGGTGTGATCAAGGAAGGGTTTCTGGATTACGTCGGCAACGCCTGGCGCACCTATGGCGATGTCATCCACCTTCGGCTGGGTCCCCGAAGCATGATCCTGGCTATCCACCCCGAGGCGGTTCGGCAGATCAACGTCACCCATCGCCAGAACTACGACAAACGCGCTACCTATGAGCCGGTGCGCAAGTACCTGATCGGCGATGGCCTTGTCGCCAGCACCGGGGATCTCTGGCGCCGCCAACGCAGGCTGATGTCGCCGTTCTTCACACCGCGCGGTGTTCAGGCGTACGCCGAGATCATGCTTCGCGACGGAGTGCGGTTGGATGAGCGCTGGGCCGATCTCGCCCGTGGCGGGCAGACGATCGAGATGTCCGAGGAGATGACGCTCGTCACGGCGTCGATCATCCTCAAAGCCATGTTCAGCACCGAGACCGATGCAGCCATCGTCGAGATGAAGGACGCCGTCGAGACGATGATCGCGTTCACGACCGATATCCAGGGCGGGATCACCCTGCCCCTGTGGGTGCCCACGCGCGGCAATCGCGCTTACCGTGCCGCCCGCGACAAGGTTCACACCTACATCAACGCCCTGATCGCGAAGCGTCGCGACACGCCCGAAAGCGAATGGCCCGACGACCTGTTGACACATCTGATGCAGGCCCGCGACGACGAGACCGGTGAGCCGATGGCCGCCCATCTGTTGCGCGACGAGTCGATCACGACCTTCTTCGCCGGGCATGAGACCACGGCGCGCACCATGACGGCAACGTGGTATGCGCTCGCCGCCAATCCCGATGTCGCGAACCGCCTTCATCAGGAACTCGACACGGTGCTGGGCTCGCGCTATCCCACCGTTGAGGATCTGCACCGTCTGCCGTACACGTTGCAGGTGATCAAAGAGGTCCTGCGCCTTTACCCGCCGGCGCCGTTCTACGTGCGCGATGCGCTCGGCGCCGACACCCTCAACGACTTCCCGATCGCCCCCGGCAGCGCGATCATGCTCTCGCCGTACTACACCCATCGACACCCCGACTTCTGGGAGGATCCGCTGCGCTTCGACCCCGACCGCTGGACGCCCGAGCGCGAGTCGGCAAGGCATCCCTACGCCTATCATCCCTTCGCGACGGGGCAGCGCGTCTGCATCGGCAACAACTTCTCGTTGCTCGAATCGCATCTGCTGCTCGCGCTCCTCGCCCGCCGTTTCGAGCCGCGTCTACTTGACGGCTATACGCCCAGGTGGGAAATGCGCGGCGTCCTCGGCACCGCCAACGGCCTGCCCATGCGGATCGCGGCACGCTGATCCATACTCCAGCGCGGTCGACCGCCTTGGCTCGACCGCGCCGTTGGTTATCGCATAGCAGCAGCGATCAGGTGACGGTACGCCAACACCACGAGCATCGCCGGGTCGGTGAAACGAATCGCCCTGCGTCGCATTGGTGCGTGTGCTCAGGGAGTGTGCGCGAGCCCTGCACTCCACTACAATCGACCCCACGCATGCACGAAGGAACTCAAATATGGCTGCCCTTCAAGACTACCTGCGTCCGGTGTTCGAACACATTGACCAGCATCGCGGCGAGCACCTCACTCGCCTGATCGACTACCTGCGACTACCCAGCATCAGCACGCAGGGCATTGGCATGCAGGCGATGGCCGACCACCTCGTCGCCTGGCTCGAGCGCCTGGGGATGGAAACCGAGTTGTTGGCCATCGAGTCGACGGCCGCGCGAGTCGATGCCGAGCCCGTGCCAGGTTGGCCCATGATCGTTGGCCGCAGGCTCGATCAACCCGACGCACCGACCGTGATCCTGTATGGGCACTACGACGTCCAGCCGCCCGAGCCGCTTGAAAAGTGGGTGTCGCCGCCGTTCGAACCCGCGATCCGCGACGGTCGGGTGTACGCTCGCGGCGCCGGCGACAACAAGGGTCAGCACGCCGCGCAGTTGCTGGCGCTCGAGTCGCTGCTGGCAGTTCACGGCCGGCTGCCCTGCAACGTGATTGTGCTCCTCGAAGGCGAGGAAGAGATCGGCAGCCCGCACCTGCCCGACTTCGTCAGGGCGCATCGCGAGCGGCTCAAAGCGGACCTCGTGATCACGTCGGATGGGCCGATCTCGGAAGATGGACAGCCCACCATTGAGTTTGGCGTCCGCGGCGTGATCAGCTTCGAGCTGCGCGCTCACGGCGCCAACCGCGATCTGCACTCCGGCAACTACGGCGGCGTGGCGCCCAATCCGTTGTGGACCCTTGTGCATCTGTTGGGCACGATGAAGAACGACAGGGGCCAGATCACGATCGACGGCTTCTACGACAACGTCGAACCGCTCGGCTCACTCGAACGTGAGGCCATCGAGCGTCTTCCCCTGGACGAAGACGCGATCCGCAAAAGCCTCGGGTTGAAGCAGTTCGACGCTCCAGTCGATCGCCCGTACTTCGAACGGCTGGCTGGCTGGCCGACGTTGACGATCAACGGCCTGCATGGCGGATACGGCGGACCCGGCTCAAAGACCGTGTTGCCTCACGAAGCCGTCGCCAAATGCGACATCCGCCTTGTGGCGCATCAAACCGCCGATGAAGTCTACGCGAAGGTGGTCGAGCATGTGCGCCAGCATGCCCCCGACGTCGAGGTCATCTGGCAAGGCGGGATGGATCCGTCGAAGACGCGGATGGACTCGCCCTATGCGGAGCCGCTGCGCCAGGCCATCCGCGCAGCGCAAGGCGTCGATCCGTTGCTGATGCCGGCTATGGGCGGAAGTCTGCCCAACTACGTCTTCACCGGCATCCTGGGCATCCCGGATTTCACGGTGCCTTACGCCAACGCCGATGAAGCCAACCATGCGCCGAACGAGAACATCGAGGTCCAGCGCTTTCATCTCGGCATCCGCACCGGTGCCGCAATGCTCGCGACCCTGGGCCAGATGCCTGCCGACACCGGAGCGTGACCGGCTGCGCGCACACCAGCGGCGGCCGTCACTCAGGGGCCAGCACCTGGAACAGAGTCACCTGCAGGCCATCCGGATCCTGCACACGTGCGTTGCGATGCCGCCAGGGCGTCACGATCGGTGGATGAACCAACGTCGCGCCGTGAGCGAGAAGGCGCTCGAGCGCGGCATCGAGGTCGGGCACCTGCAGCGCGAAGCGTAAGGCGCCGCTGACGCGCCGACCGACCTCGAGCTCATCCACCACCGCGGCATGGGCGTCGTCAAACAACTCGAGGGTGCCGCGGCCGAATTCGAGCAACATGGCCCTGTCGCGATCGGTGGTCCACAACGCGGCCGGTTCGACACCGAGGCCGAGGCTGTAGAACCGCACCAGGCGATCAAAGTCCGCTGTCGTCAGCGCGACTCTCAATTCCATAACGGGCGCACGCCCAGGCAGATCGCTCATCCCATCCTCCAGGTTCAACGTGGCTCAGGCCGATTTCCGAAAGAACTCAGCCAGCACCGGCGCAACGACGTCCGGAACGATATCGTGAGATTGGCCGGGGAGGAGTTGGACGCGGCTTTCAGGAATTGCCTGGCCCAATGATTGCGCGGCCTGATGCATGATCTCGGGGTTCCTCTCAGCGATCAGGATCAACGTCGGCGCGCGAACGGATGAAGCGTCTGAGGGCGGCATGGCTGCGTCGCTCAGGATCGTCATCTCGTACACGAGGGTGTGGGCCATTCGCTCGAGGGCCGGGCGGAACGGCGCGTCGCGCATCTTGATCACCATATCGCGCGGGATGCCCACGCCATCGGTCTGAAACAACTCGACAGCTTCGCCACGTCGCCCGTCGTCGATAAGCCCGGCAAGCTGCGCCGCGAGATCCCGCGCGCGAGGCCCGGTCGGCGGCGGGTCATAGAGGACCAGTCTGTCGATGGCCAACCCCTGCGCGGCGGCTCGTAAGGCCAGCACCGCTCCCGACGAGTAGCCGAACACAGACGCCGAGCCACCGGCCATCTTGATCAGAGCGTCGAGATCTTCGATCTCGCGCTCGACGGCATAGGGTGACGTGTCGCCGCTCTGGCCGCGCCCGCGGCGGTCGTATGTGTAGACCGTGTAGCGATCCTGCAGAGCCTGTGCCAGCGGAGCGCCGGTCGTCTGATCGTTGAACGCGCCGACCACCAGGATGAGGGCCGGGCCAGTCCCCGCACGCGCGTACGCGATCGGCGTGCCGTCCTGCGACGTGACTGTGGGCATGTCTGCTTTCCTTCCATCCGGGGCCTGATTGGTTTGCGCCATCCAGCGGAACGTTGCGCGCCATGACGTCGTTTGCGCAATCCAGATTGCTGGTATCGGATTATAGCGTTGACGGGTACGCAACCCGGGAAACCAGCCCTCAGCCCAGGGCAATCGCATCAGGACGTGGCTTCATCGCCTCAGTTGAAATCGTGCCGAGAGAACGAGGGTGGCATGGTAGCCGCCGAGGCCAGGTCGCGAACAAACAGCAGAGCGCACGCGATCGTGCGCTCTGCATGTTCGAACTTCAGCGATGGCGGACGTTCAGCGGGCCGCAAAGCCGCCGTGGGCCTGCATCCTAGCGATGCGATCCATGCGCCACCGGCTCGCCCTGTCTGCGAGCCTTCTGGGTCACCGCGACCTTATGGGGCATGCAGGCGCCAAGGTTCGTGTCGATCTTGCGGATGTGGTTGACGAGCCAGTCGGCCAGGCTCTGCTGAAGCTCGATCGCCAGAGCCGCTGTCGGACCCTCCTTCTCGATACGGTCCCGCAACGAGAGGAAGTTATTGACGAACGTCGCATGGGCGTTCTTGTTCGCCTTCGCTACCGGGCAGCGATGTTTCTCCATGCAGTCTTCTTCGTACCCGAAGTGCTTGACCACGTAATCCTGGAGGAAGTCGAGGCTCGACGTGAGCCTGGTCATGCCCTCCTTCGCGACCATGGCGTGCATCAGGCGATTGATCTGGTCGATCAATTGCTTATGCTGCTCGTCGATCAGGGCGTCGCCCGAAGCCATCGAATCATCCCAGGCGATCCCCGAAACCACCACCTCTCTTGCCTCGATGGCAGTGGGAAGCTTGAACTCGCCGACGATCGTCTGCAGGCGACGGGCCATGTCGGAGAGCTGTGTGGCCGAGAGCGTCACCTGTGTGACCTGGCTGCTCATCTCCTCCGCCGAGGCGCTGACTTCCTCGAGGGCCGCGCTGTTCTCCTCGCTCACGCTGGCGACGCTTTCGACAGCGCGCGAGATCTCGTTGCTCCCGGCCGCCATCTGCTCAGACGCCGCGGTGTTCTCCTCGACCACGGCGCTGACCGTGTCAAGGCTTTCGACGGCCTGGGCGGTCAAGGCATCCATCGAGTCGGCGTCTGTGCGATTTCGCTCCGCCTCCGTTCGCACGCTTTCCATCGCGGCCTGAACGATTTGCGACGTCTGGCGCATGACTTCCACGGCCTCAGACGCCGAGCGGACACCGTCCGCCGTCGCCCGGGCGCCCGCCGTGATCGCGCTGAAGGCCTCGCCGGCCTGCTGCGAGAGCGTCACGGCGCGCGTGACTTCGCCACCCGTGGTCTGCATCGCTTCGCCAACCTCGTTGGCGCCCCTCTGGATCGAGCCGATCATCTCCGTGATCTCACGCGTGGCCATCGCCGAGCGCTCGGCGAGCTTGCGGACCTCCTCGGCGACCACGGCGAAGCCTTTGCCCTGCTCACCCGCACGCGCTGCCTCGATCGCGGCGTTGAGCGCGAGCAGATTGGTCTGCG
>CAYZRP010000060.1:0-39224 GCA_964480865.1 uncultured Anaerolineales bacterium
ATCAGACCGGCCTGATCGAGGTGCCGATGGGCATCACGCTGCGCGAGATCGTCTACGACATCGGCGGCGGCATCCCGGGCGACAAGGCCTTCAAGGCCGCGCAGACCGGCGGGCCGAGCGGCGGCTGCATCCCGGCCGAACATCTCGACACGCCGATGGACTACGAGAGCCTGCGCGTCCTCGGCGCGATCATGGGCTCCGGCGGCCTGATCGTGCTCGACGAGACCAGCAGCATGCCCGACGTCGCCCGCTTCTTCATGGAGTTCTGCGCCGACGAGAGTTGCGGCAAGTGCGTGCCGTGCCGCGTCGGCACCGTGCAGATGCATGGCCTGCTCGACAAGATTGTGCAGCAGCGCGCCACGCCCGCCGATGTCGACAAACTGCAGCGCCTGGGTGAGCAGGTGAAACGCACAAGCCTGTGCGGGCTCGGCCAATCGGCGCCGAACCCGGTGCTCAGCACGTTGCGCTACTTCCGCCACGAGTACGATGCGCTTGTGAACAAAGGGGAGACGGCATGATCACGCTGACCATCGACGGCCAGACGCTCATCGTCAAACCCGGAACCACGGCGCTCGACGCCGCCCTCGCCCACGACATCGACATCCCGCGACTGTGCCATCACCCTGAACTCGCGCCTTCGGGCGGCTGCCGGCTGTGCCTGGTCGAGGTTGAGGGCCGTCCGGCCCCCGTGCCGAGCTGCGGCCTGGCCTGCGAGCCGGGCATGATCGTGCGCACGCAGAGCGAGCAACTCACCGCATTGCGCCGTGACACGCTCGACCTGTTCGTGTCCGATCATCCGCTCGATTGCGTCACCTGCGACAAGGCCGGCGCCTGCCAGCTTCAGAAGTACGCCTACGAGTTCGGCATCACCGAGACCTCGCACGACTTCAAGCTCTCGCGCACGCTGTATCAGGACGACAACCCCTTCTTCATCCGTGACCATCAGTACTGCATCCTGTGCGGCAAGTGCGTGCGCGTATGCGACGAGGTCGTCGGCGCCCACGCGATCGAGATCGTCGGACGTGGCTTCGAGAGCCACATCGGCACGGCCTTCGACGGCCCGATGATCGACTCGAGCTGCGTGTTCTGCGGCAGCTGTGTGCAGGTCTGCCCGACGGCGGCGCTGCTGCCGGTCTCGCGGCTCAAGCAGGGCCGTGAGTGGGAGCTCGAGCACAAACGCACGATCTGCGGCTACTGCGGTGTGGGCTGTGGCATCGACTTCCGCACAAAAGGCAACAAGATCGTCTATGCCCAGGGCTACGCCGATGCGCCCGTCAACGGCGAGTTCCTGTGCACAAAGGGCCGCTTTGGCTGGGACTTCATCCAGCATCCCGATCGCCTGACCCGCCCGCTGGTGCGCAAGGATCTGGCGCACGAGCTTGGCCTGACCGACGAAGCCTGGGCGCTCGGCCCAACGCAACGCGCGACGCTCGACGATTTCGTGCCTGTGGCGTGGGACATCGCGCTCGACCTTGTGGCCGGCAAACTCGCGCAGGCAGTCAAGGCGACGGGCTCCGACTCGGTGGCCAGCCTGTCCTCAGCGCGCTGCACGAATGAGGACAACTACGTCTTTCAGAAATTGATGCGGGCGACGATCGGCACCAACAACGTTGATCATTGCGCGCGGCTGTGCCACGCCAGTTCGGTCTCGGGCCTGGGCATGGCCTTCGGCGGCGGGGCGATGACCAACCCGATCCACGAGATCCGCGACGTCGACTGCCTGTTCGTGACCGGCTCGAACACGAGCGAGTCGCATCCGGTGATCAGCTACGAGATGGTGCGCGCGGTCAAGAGCGGCGCCAATCTGCTGCTTGTGGATCCGCGGCGCATCCCGCTGGCCGAGCATGCGACGCTCTGGCTGCAGACGAAGCCCGGCACCGACATCTACGTTTTCCTGGCGATGGCGCACGTCATCCTGCGCGAGGGTTGGGCGGACCAGGCCTTCATCGCCGCGCGCACCGAGAACTTCGACGAGTTCGCCAGATCGGTCGAGCTGTACACGCCTGAGCTTGCTGCTCTTGAAAGCGGCGTGTCAGCCGACAAGATCGAGCGCGCGGCGCGGATGTATGCGCTTGGCGAGCGTGCCCGCGGTGTCTCGAAGTATGCCGGCGAGGCTCGCGGCCACTCAGGCATCTACTGGGCGATGGGCATCACCCAGCGCCGCAACGGCACCGAGATGGTGCTGTCGCTGGCGAACCTGGCGATGATGACGGGCCAGTTGAGCAAGCCGAGCACGGGTGTCAACCCGTTGCGCGGGCAGTCGAACGTGCAGGGCGCGAGCGACATGGGCGCGTTGCCCGATGTGCTCCCGGGCTACCAGAAGGTCATCGACGAGCCGAAGCGCAAGGCGGTGGCCGAGAAGTGGGGCCTGACGGATCTGCCCGCACAGCCCGGCCTGACCGTCACCGAGATCATGGCCGCCGCCCACGATCGTCGGGTGCGCGCCATGTACATCATGGGCGAGAACCCCATGCTCAGCGACCCGAACCTCGAGCACGTCGAGGAGTCATTGCGCAAGCTCGACTTCCTGGCCGTGCAGGAGATCTTCCTGAGTGAGACCGCCCAACTCGCGCACGTCGTGTTGCCGGCGGCGGCCTGGCTCGAGAAAGACGGCACCAAGACCAACACCGAACGGCGCGTGCAGCTCCTCCACCCGGTGCTCAAATCGCCGGGCGAAACCCGGCCCGACTGGTGGATCGTGGCGCAGCTGGGCAGGAGGCTTGAGGCGTTGCTGGCAACGACGGCGGACGGCGGACAGCAGACCGCAGACGTGATGGCGAAGGCGCCTTCGACTATTGAGATCCGCGGTCCGCTGTCTGCGGTCCGCCGTCACTGGGACTATACCGGCCCGGCGCAGATCGCCGACGAGATCGCGACGGTGACGCCGTCGTATCGTGGCGTCGTGCACCGGCGGCTGGGCGAGGTAGGCCTGGTGTGGCCGTGCCCAAGCGAGGATCATCCGGGGACGCCGATCCTGCATCACACGACGTTCACGCGCGGCCTTGGCAAGTTCCACGCGGTCGGGGCGAAGCTGCCTGTCGAACAGCCTGATAGCGAGTACCCGCTTGTGCTGTCGACTGGGCGCGTGCTGTATCACTATCACACCGGCACGATGTCGCGGCGCAGCGCGCCCCTGCACTGGCGTGACCCGCGCGACTGGGTCGAGATCAATGCCATTGACGCCCAGGCGGCCGGCATCGAAGACGCGGCGCCGGTGGTGATCCGCAGCCGCCGCGGCCAGGTGAAGACTCTGGCGCGGGTGAGCGAGCATGTGCCGGCCGGCGTGATCTTCCTGGCCTTCCACTGGGCCGAAGCTCCGGCGAACATCCTCACGCAAGATTACGCGGTGGACCCGGTGGCCAAGATCCCGGAGTTCAAGCTCTGCACGGTGCGCATCGAAGCAGAATAAGAAACCGGGAGTGTCCCGATGTACCCCGATGTCGGATCGACATCGCGATGTCGATCCGACATCGGGGTACATCGGGGCACTCCCGATCTCTTATTCGACTCACCGACTCAGCTGTCGGTAGCGCCTCACATTCTGGATCAACTGATAGAGCGAGATCGCTACACTGATCACGAGCCCGATCAGGAAGAACTGATCCATCGAGATGGCGATCTCAGCCAGTTTCTGCGCCTCGGCCGGCGTCGCCGCAGCCGGCGTGACAAGCGTCACCCAGGAGCCTGAGGCCAGCAGGATCCCGATCAGTGTCAACGATACAACCTCAAAGCCCACCTGCGTCGCCGCCTGAAAACGCACCCAATCCGGCTTCACGAAGCTGATCGCCGATTGGACGATCCCGGCCGCCATCACGACGATGAAGGGCCAATAGAGCGTGTGCCAGATCGCGGCGAGCCGGAACGGGCCGATGCCTGCATCGGGATCCGTGAGCACCCGATTCGCGATGAGGATGAAGATCGCCATCAACACGATCTGCACGGCCGACTCGAGGCGCGAGATCCGCGGCTGCGTGCTCGTTGGCGCGATCGCGGTCGAGGCGCCGGTCAGCCACTCCCATTGTTCCGGGCTCGCTGTGGCCGCGCGTTGGATCAGTACGAAGATGATCGTGACAGCCGCCGACTGCATGACAGCCTGGACGACGAGTCGCGAGAACGTCGAGTCGTTGGCCAGATCGAGCGCGATCGTCAACACGATCTGCACGGCCAGCGCGATGAGCAGGCTGATGCCGAGGACACGCACGTACAGTGGGAACAACGCCGGCCCGATCAGTTCCTGGCCGAACACCAGGCGGCCGCCCGAGTCGGGTCGGTAGCGACTCGCCACAGTCATCGGATGCCCATATGTCTTGAGCACGTCGTTCTGCTCGGCGTCACTCAGCGGCCGGCCGAGCTCGGCCTCCTTGTCTTCGATGCGCGACCGGATGGCATCGGAGAGTTCATTGAGGATGTCGTCCTTCTGCCGGTCTGGCAGGAACATCCCGACAGTCTCGAGATAGCGGTCGACCTGTGTCATGGCCGTCATCCTTTCACCTCCGTTTGAATGGAACCCCCTGCGGGTTTACCTTCCGTGATGCAGCGCAGCGCTGCGTTGATGTCTTCCCACTCTGCGAGTAACTGCAGCAGGATGGCTTCGCCCTGCTCGGAGACGCGATAGAAGCGTTTGTTGCGCCTGTCCTCTTCGCGCCACTGACTGTCGAGCAGGCCCTGCGACTCGAGCCGACGGAGGAGCGGGTACAGTGTGTTCTCGTCGATCTCCAGGCCGCGCTCGGCCAGCGCCTTGCGTAACGCGTAGCCATAATGCTCAGTCCGGAGCTGAGCAAGCACGGCCAGCACGAGATAGCCCCGGCGAAGCTCCAGTCGCAGGTTTTCGAGTACTTCAACAGACATTTCGGTACCTTTTGTCGTACACTGTGTGGCGCACAGTATATCGCGCACGGTAACGAGAGTCAAGCGGGAGTTTGAAGCGACGAGTCGGAGTTCGAAAGCGTCGAGGAAAGAAACCGGGAGTACGAATGACGGGTCTCGGTCCTTGAGACTCGTCGTTCGTACTCCCGGTTTCTCGTACGAACGACTACCGCGCCCGCAAGACGGTTCCGATCACCGCCTCGCCCTTCAAGGCAGCGGCAACCCGGCCCGGAACGTCGCCGGAGAAGATGAGGGCTGTGAGGTCAGGAACGGCGCGGATGGTGGTGAGGGTCTCGTGGATCTTGGCCACCATGCCGCCCGTGACGTCCGTGGCCTGTGACGCCCCGGCCTGGATGGCCGTGCCATCCACGATGTCGGTGACCAGCTCGCCATCGGGCCAGTGTGAAAGGACGCCTCGATCCCGCCCGGCCAAAAGAATGCGCGCCGGCTTGAGTCGGGGGGCGAGATAGCCGAACACGTCCTCGGTCGACACGATCGTGCCGCCGCGCACCCGATCGACGGCGACATCGCCCTGCACGACGGGCACCAGGCCGCGCTCGAGCGCCACGCGGATCGGCTCGACCGCGAGTTCGACAAGCGCGCCGTCTTCGCACACCGCCGAAGCTGACGGCGGGCAGTTCAATACGGGCAGGCCGACCGTGCGAGCCGCGTCGATGACGTGTCGATTGAGCAAGGCGGCAGCCGCCTGCACGTCGGCGAAGCCGCGCCAGCCTTCAGGCGTGCGCACGCCGGTGCGTGTGTCGTGGCGCTTGCCCTCGACATGGCCAAACGAGCCCGAACCATGTCCCAATACAAGTTGCACATCGGCCTCGACCAGCGCCGAGGCGATCTCGTCCATCAGACGCGCGAGCACATCGGCTCGCAACGTCCGCGGCGTGGCTTTGTCGGTGATCAGTGAGCCGCCGAGCTTGAGGAAGAGCAACATGGATGGATTCTCGCCTTCGACGTGACAGGAGTATTGCGAAGAACCTCGAGATCAGTGACCGGCGTCGAAAAACGCCCGTCGTTCTTCTACCCAGTCGGCCCGGCGGCTGACGTCTGGGACCCGATCTTGGTGACGATCACGTGGGTGGCTCCAGCGGCCCGGAGCGCGGCCGCCACCTGGGCCGCGGTGTCGTCAGTGACCAGAGCGATGCTGTTGCCTCCGCGGCCACCGCCTGAGAGCTTCGCCCCCAGCGCGCCAGCCCCACGCGCTGCTTCGCACAGGCGCTCGTTGACATCGGCCGACACGCCCATGGTCTCGAGCAGGCGCTGGTTCTCGTCCATCAACGGGCCGAGATCTTTCGGATCGCCGCGTTCGATAATCGCGCGGGCCGCGCGCACCAACTCGCCGACCTCGGTGAAGAGGCGCTCGTAGCGTTCGGGCTCACGCGCGTGAGCGGCGGCGACGTCGCCGACGGTGAGGCGGGTCGGGCTCGCGACGCCACTGTCGGCGATCACCAGCTGAAAGGATCGGGCCGGGGTCAGGGCTTCGGGCGTTTGCCCTTTCACAAACACGATCGGTCGCTCGAAGGCGATCACCGTGTTGTCGATGCCCGATGGCTTGCCGTGCAATAGTTTCTCGCTCTCGAAGGTGAGCGCCGCGATCGATTCGGGTGAGAGGGCCACATCGAAGTAGTCGGCCACGGCTCGCACTGTCGCCGTCGCCACGGCCGCGCCAGAGCCCAGACCGGCTGCCACCGGGATCGTCGACTCGAGCGTCAGTTCCAGATCCTGCAGCCGCCGCCCGCAATGCTCGACGGCCAGTTTGAGCGCCAGCGCCAGCGGATCCCGCTCGTGCGCCTGGGCCAGCCTGTAGCGCCGACCAAAGGTGCGTACGTCGATCCATTCGCCCTGGGCCGCGCGCAGCGTCGCCCGAGCGCTCACGGCGCCGACCGGGGCAGCCAGGGCCGGCTGACCGTAGACGACGGCGTGCTCGCCAAAGAGGATGATCTTGCCGACGGCCATGCCCTGACCGGCTGTCTGTTTCGGGGCGTCAGATAAGGTGGACATGTCCGTGGGCATCGGGCCAGACTAGCATGAACGACCTCTCACAGGCTATCAGCCGGCGCGATGGAGATACAGGATCAGCACGGCGCTGAGAGCCCACAAACCAAATGCCAGTTGGAGCGGACGGTCGACCAGCACAAGTTCGTCGGGCGCGCCGCCCTCGCCGCGGATGTGGATCAGGTACAGGTAGCGCAGGATCGCGTACAGCACGAACGGGATCGTCAGCATCATGCTGTGGTTCGCGGGCAGGTTCTCGGCCGAGAAGGTGTAGAACGAATAGGCGACGATCGTGGCCGAGGCGACCAGATTGATCAACTGGTCGATGAACGACAGGCTGTAGTCGTTGAGCACCTTGCGCGTCGCGCCGCCGTTCTGGGCGATCAGCAATTCACCGCGGCGCTTGCCGAAGCCGATGAAGAGCGCCAGCAGACTGACGCAGATGTACAGCCAGGGCGAGATCGACGACCCGATCAACTCAGCCCCCGCGACCGAGCGCAGCAGGAAGCCGCTGGCCAACAACATCACGTCGATCAGCACAACGTGCTTGAACCAGAAGGAGTACAGAACGTTGCTGACGAAATAGGCCAGGGCCACCAGGCCGAACGATAGTCCCAGGCTGAAGGCCGCGATCAGCGATCCGGGCGCGAGCACAACAAGCGCGGCGTAGGCCACCGGCAGGGGCAGGGCGCCCGATGCGATCGGCCGGAAGCGCTTCTTCGGGTGTGCGCGATCCTTCTCGACGTCGGCAAGGTCGTTCAGGATGTAGACGCTGCTCGACAGAAAGCAGAACACGACGAAGGCCGCGATGCTCAGGGTCAGCAGCGTTGGATCCGTCAGCTTGTGATCGAACACGAGAGCGGCAAAGACGAAGATGTTCTTCAGCCACTGCCGCGGCCGTAATGTTCTCAATAATGCGATTGCCACGGGCCCGATTATACTTTTCTGTGAATCAGCGTCGATCTTGAGGGTGGCCGCCGAGCGGATGAATAAGCCGTCACAGCGGTTCGGGCTCGGCTCCAAACGACATGGGCTCCTCTGCCTCTCCTCCATTTTACTGACGCCCGGCTTGGCTGATCCGTTATCATCTGAGTTACACGCCCTGCTCCCGTGACGACAGTCTTCATGGCAGCCTGAGCCGCGAGCTGGCTCAGCCAGAGGTCGTGCGCCTTTCGCGACACGTCAAAGATCATGAGTAAGCTGCGCCTCGACCTCGCCGTGGTAGCCCGCGGCCTGACGACGAGCCGTGAGCTCGCCCAGCGCCTGATCATGGCGGGCGAGGTCACGGTGGATGGTCGCGTCGTCGATCGGCCGGCGACGGCGGTGGCCGAGGAAGCCGAGATCGTGCTCAAGGCGAAGCCGCGTTTCGTCAGCCGGGGCGGCGAGAAACTTCAAGCCGCGCTCGACACCTTCAAGCTCGACGTGCGCGACGCCATCTGCGCGGATGTCGGCGCCTCGACCGGTGGTTTCACCGACAGCCTGCTGCAGGCGGGTGCCGCACGCGTCTACGCTGTCGATGTCGGGCGCGGCATCCTCGATCAGAAGCTGCGCGGCGATCCGCGTGTTGTGGTGATGGAGGGCACGAACGCGCGCTATGTGGACTCGTTGCCCGAGCCCGTCTCGCTCGTGACGATCGACGCGTCGTTCATCTCGCTCAAGCTGATCCTGCCGGTCGTGCGCAGCTGGCTGGCGAAGCCGGTGGTTGACGCAGCCTCGACCGACGAAGCGCTGCGACGCGTCCTCGATACGCCCACGGTCGTGGCGTTGATCAAACCCCAATTCGAGGCGGGCGAGCGCGAGGTCAGCAAGGGCCGCGGCGTGATCCGCGATCCTCAGGTCCACGAACGCGTGTTGCGCGAGGTGTTCGCCTTTGCCGAATCTCAGGGCTGGACGTTGCGCGGTCAGATCCGGTCACCGCTGACCGGCCCGAAAGGCAACGTGGAATTCCTGGCGTGGTTGACGTGATCCGTAAGGGGGTCCCATGACGATGCGGAGATTGGTCGCTGTCGTGGCGCTGGCTGTGGCGCTTGGGTTGCCCTGGCTGTTACTGGCGCATCAGGCCTCGGCGCAATCGACGGGTCAGCAACGGCTCTACATCCCCTCTTTATACGGACCGGTCCGGCTGGCCGGCGTCTATGACTGCGTCGAATACGAAGCCGGCTCTATTCTGTCGACCGACGTCATCACCCTGTATCCGACCGGTGACAGTGAATACAACACGCTCGGACCCTACGGCGGTGTCCTGACGGGCACGTGGGAATACACGCCCGCGACCCGCACCCTCGGGTTCACCGAGTTCCGTTGGGAGTCGGTCACCGTCGAGTTAACGATGGACCGGCTCTGGGCCGCGCGCTGGATCCAGGACCTCAACTACGAGTTCGAGTTCGCCTGCGAGCTGCGCAACGGGCTCTGAACCCCAGTCGATCCCGGGAAAGCCCGGATATTGGCGCAACTGCGGCGATATCCGGCCTTTCCCGATACCGACCTCACGGGATACAATTGCGCTTGCGCGGGAGACCCACTCTCGCGCGTATTGTGTCAGGACATGGAAGCTTCACGGATCCGCAATTTCTGCATCATCGCCCACATCGACCACGGCAAATCGACGCTGGCTGACCGTCTGCTGCAACTGACCGGCACCATCTCCGACCGCGAGATGCAGGCCCAGGTGCTCGACAGCATGGACCTGGAGCGCGAGAAGGGCGTGACGATCAAGGCCTCGGCCGTGCGCATGCGCCACGTCGCGAGCGACGGCGTCGAGTATGAGCTCAACCTGATCGACACGCCCGGGCACGTCGACTTCGGTTATGAGGTCAGCCGGGCGCTGGCCGCCTGCGAGGGCGCGCTGCTGGTCGTCGACGCCACGCAGGGTATCGAGGCCCAGACGCTCGCGAACCTGTACCTCGCCATCAACGCCGGCCTCGAAGTCATCCCGGTCATCAACAAGATCGACCTGCCTTCGGCCCGGCCCGACGAGGTCGCCGAAGAGGTCGTCAACCTCCTGGGCGGGTCGCTCGACGACGTCATCCCGATCTCGGCCAAGGACGGCACGAACGTCGCCGCCATCCTCGAGGCCGTGGTGCGCAAGGTGCCGCCGCCCAGGGCCTCGCGCGGCGAGCCGCTGCGCGCCCTGATCTTCGACTCGCACTACGACTCCTACAAGGGCGTGGTCGCCTATGTGCGCGTGGTCGACGGCGCGATCTCGATGAGCGACACCTTTCAGTTGATGGCCTCGACCGCCAAGGGCGGGCCGATCGAGATCGGGGTCTTCTCGCCGCGCATGCAGGCCACCGGCGCGCTCGAGGCCGGCGAAGTCGGCTACGTGGCCACCGGGCTCAAGACGATCCAGGAGTGCCGCGTCGGCGACACGCTGACCCTGGCGACCCGGCCTGCCGCCGAGCCGTTGCCCGGCTACAAACGCGCCAAGCCCATGGTCTTCGCCGGCATGTACCCGGTCGAGGGCGAGGACTACGCCAATCTCAAAGAAGCGCTCGAGCGCCTGCAGCTCAACGATGCCTCGCTGACCTACGAGCCCGAGTCGTCGCAGGCGCTCAACTTCGGCTTTCGCTGCGGCTTCCTCGGCCTGTTCCATATGGACATCGTCCAGGAGCGGCTCGAGCGCGAGTACGACCTCAACCTGATCGCGACGGCGCCGTCGGTGGAGTACGAAGTCGTCCTGACCAACGGCGAGACGATCCGCATCGACAGCCCGGCCGATCTGCCCGACCCGAGCAAGATCGAGCGCATCGGCGAGCCGTGGATGCGCATCGAGGTCTTCACGCCCGAGACGTATTACGGCACCGTCATGGAGCTGGTGACCAACAAGCGCGGGCAGTTCGTCGAGCAGGAATACCCCGCGCCGGGGCGTGTGCTGCTTAAGTTCGACCTGCCGCTGGCCGAACTCATCATCGACTTCTACGATCAACTCAAGTCGCGCACGCGCGGTTACGCTTCGCTCGACTATCACTTCCACGCGTACCGCGAGCAGCCGCTGGTCAAGCTCGATGTGCTCGTCAACGATGACCCGGTCGACGCGCTGGCCATGATCGTCCACAAGGACGAGGCCTACAACAAGGGCCAGGCGCTGGTCAGCAAGCTCAAGGAATTGATCCCGGCCCAGCAATTCGCGGTGCCGATCCAGGCCGCCGCCGGCGGGCGCATCATCAGCCGCGCCAACGTCCGCGCCATCCGCAAAGACGTGCTCGCCAAATGCTACGGCGGCGACATCTCGCGCAAGAAGAAGCTCCTCGAGAAGCAGAAGAAGGGCAAGCGCCGGATGAAGATGGTCGGCGCTGTGGAGATCCCGCAGGAAGCCTTCATGGCGGTTCTGAAGCTGGGCGATTGACAGCGGCGCCGGCGGCGCGACCGCGGACGGCAGACGGCGGACCGCAGATCGAACGCCTCAATACTGACGAATGACGAATGACGAAGGTCGAATGATGGAGGACGTTGGCGCCGACGGCGTAAGGCCGGACGGTGAGGCTTCGTCATTCGTCGGCCGTCCTTCGTCTGATTCGAAAGCACCTTCGGACGGTGGCGCCTCCGCGGTCGGCCGTCGGCGTTCGGCCGTCCTCCAATGGGGCATCGGCATCGCGATCAGCCTGGCAGCGCTGGCGCTCGTGTTTTGGAACGTCGACCTGGCTGTCGTGTGGTCCACGCTGAGGAGCGCCAATTACTGGTACGTGCTGCCGGCGCTGGTCCTGATCCTCATCGGCCAGTGCGGGCGAGCGCGCAGCTGGCAGAACATCCTCGGCGCAGGGCTCAAGTTCCGGCGTGTGCTTTCGGCCCTCAACATCGGTTACCTGATCAACAACCTGCTCCCGCTCCGGCTGGGCGAGATCGGCCGGGCGCTTCTGATCGCGCGCCAGCAGAAGAGCAGCCCGGTGCGCGTGATCTCGTCGGTGGCGGTCGAGCGCCTGATCGATCTGTGCCTGCTGGTCGGTATGGCGGCAGCCTTCCTGCCGCTGGTGCTCGGCCTGGACTGGGCGCAGCGGGCGGTGCTGATCTTTTTCGGCGTCGCCGCCGTGGGGTTCGGTGGGCTCTTCTTCCTGGCGCGCAGCCGCGACCTGGCCTTTCGGCTGGTGCATGTCGTGTTCGGGCGCTTTGGGTCGGTCGGCACGATGATCGAGCGGCGTGTGGACGAGATGATCGATGGGCTTTCGGTGTTGCGCGACCCGCGCCGGTTTGTAACGGCCATGCTCTGGTCGGGCCTGGCCTGGGTGTGCGCGGGCCTGAGCGCCTGGATGCTGCTGCTGGCCTTTCGGCCGGAGGCCACGCCCTACGAGGGGTTCTTCGTCCTCGTGGTTTCGGGGCTCGGAATCGCCATCCCGTCGGCGCCCGGGAGCATCGGCGTGTGGCAGGCGGCCGTGGTGCTGGCCCTGAGCGTCTTCAAGGTCGAGCATGAAGTAGCCGTGGGCTTCTCGGTGATCCACCACTTCTCCAACTACGGGCTGATGATGATCCTCGGCGCGATCTCGCTGGCCTTCGAGGGCGAGACCCTCGGCCACGTCATCGACCAGGCTCGCTCCTTCGTCCCCTCGCGGAACGGCTGAAAGATTCGGCCGCGAATTGCGCGAATGACACGAATTGGTTGTTCGGATCCATTGATAGCGCGACTTCAACCAACCAATTCGCGTCATTCGCGCAATTCGCGGCCAAACATCCGTTGCGGGGTATTCGATTCTTTCGCGGAATGGGGGTGAGTGAATTACAATAACCCGTCTGCCTGAGCCCGGGACCAGGCGCGATGTGAGTGAATTTCAACCCGGACGTGTATCTACTCTGTTATGAAGATCCTGGTCGCCGTGACCTATTTCCGCCCGCACGTCTCGGGGTTGACGATTTATGTCGACCGCCTGTGCCGGGCGCTGGCCGTCCGTGGCCATGGCGTGACTGTGCTGACGGCCCAGTACGACTCGAAGCTTCCGCGTAAGGAGCATCTCCAGGGCGTCGACGTCGTGCGAGTGCCTGTCGCCATGCGCATCGGCAAGGGCGTCATCATGCCGACCTTCGGCTGGATGGCGAACAAACTGGTGCCCGCCCACGACGTCCTCAGCCTGCATTTGCCCCAATTTGACGCAGCCGGCCTGGCCATCCGCGGCAGACTTTGGAAGAAGCCGACCACACTGACGTACCACTCGGACCTGATCCTGCCGCCCTCGCTGTTCAACACAGCGGCCGATACGGCCATCATGTCGGTCAACCACATTGCGGCGCGCTTTTCGGATCGGCTGATCGCCTATACCGATGACTTCGCCCGCCATTCGCGCTTCCTGGCCCAGTACCTGAACCACGTCGACGTCATCGCGCCGCCGGTCGAGATGACTGAGCCGGGCGCCGAGGCGCTGGCTGAGTTCCGGGCCAAACATGGCCTGACGAGGCGCCGGCCGGTCATCGGTCTGGCGGTACGATTAGCTGCCGAAAAGGGCGTCGAGTACCTGTTCGAGGCCCTGCCCGCCATCCTCGAGCGTTATCCGGATGCCCTGATCCTGCACGCCGGCCCGCGCGAAGCCCTGGGCGAGGCCGACTATCTGCGGAAGATCGAGCCCCTGGTCGAGCGGTTCCGGGATCACTATTTGCACCTCGGGACGCTCAACCCGGAGCAGATGGCCCTGTTCTTCAGCGCCTGCGACGTGCACGTGTTGCCGAGCGTCAACAGCACCGAGACCTTCGGGCTGGTGCAGATCGAGGCGGCCCTGTGCGGCACGCCGTCGGTGGCGAGCGCGCTGCCGGGCGTGCGCATGCCCAGCCGGATGACGGGCATGGGCCTGACAGTGCCGCCGCGCGACGTGCGCGCGCTAGGCGAAGCCCTGATCGAGGTCATTGCCAACCGGCCCAAGTACGTGCGGCCGCGCGCGCCGATCGCCGAGCAGTTCAGCCCGGCCACGACGGCGGCGCATTATGAGGCGTTGTTCGAAAGGCTGATGGGGAGGCGTCGGGCGTCCAACAAGGCGTCGGGCGTCAGGCCTCAGGCGTCAGGGAATGAATGAGACAACTCATCCGGAACGCCTCAGCGATAAGAAACACCATGGCCGCAAAGGCGCGCTTCTGACGCCTGAGGCCTGACACCCGACGCCTATCTCATGTCCACTCCCGACCTTCTGACCCGCAACCTCCTCGACCTGCCGGCCTTCCGTGGGCTGTTGCGGGCTGTCGAGGCACGCTTCTATCACGACATCGACTTGCCCGGCCCGGTGATCGACCTGGGCAGCGGCGACGCGCATTTCGCCGAGGTCACGTTCAAGCGTCCGCTCGACGTGGGCGTTGACCCGTGGACCCCGCCGCTGCGCGAGGCCCGGCGGCTGCGGCCGCACGTCTACAACGGCATGGTTCAGGGCAGCGGCTCAGCGCTGCCGTTCCCGAACAATCACTTCGGGAGCGCGCTGAGCAACTCGGTCCTCGAGCACATCCCGGACCTCGATCCCGTGCTGGCCGATCTCAACCGCGTTTTGAAGCCGGGCGCGCGTTTCGTGTTCTGCACGCCGAGCGACTACTTCCTCGAGTTCCTGTCGATCTCGTCGGGCCTCGACAGGATCGGGCTGCGCGGCCTGGGTGATTCGTACCGGAGCTTCTTCAACCGGATCTCGCGGCACCATCATTGCGACAGTCCGGCGGTCTGGAGCGAGCGATTGGCCCGTGCCGGATTTGCGATCGACAAACATTGGTATTACTTCTCGATCGGGGCGCTGCGCGCGCTCGAGTGGGGCCATTACCTTGGCCTGCCCTCGGTAGTCGCACACGCGTTGACCGGGCGCTGGCTGTTCTGGCGTGACCCGGCCAATCTTGTATTGACCGATAAACTGGTTCGCCGCTTTTACGACGAGCCGCTGCCCGACAAGGGCGCCTACTTATTTTTCATCACGCATAAGGTTGGTGATCCAACCGGATAGCTTGCCCTTCGATGGAGCATTCGACCCCACCTTCGCTTTCGCTGCTTGACGTGATCGACGCCTACTGGCGCGCGCCCCTGGTGCAGCGCCTGTTTCGCGGCGGGCTTGGGCTCGGGCTGTTGGCCCTTGGGGCGTGGCAACGCTTCGTCGACGGCAACACGATCGGCTATCTGACACTGCTGCTTGGCGTCTTCCTGCTGACCCTGTCGGCGCTGGTGGCGGGAAGCAACGACCTGCCGCGACTCGACATCGAGCCACCGCCGGTGGATGCGGGAGAGCTCATCGACATCGCTGCGGGCGGGGTGGCCGTGCCTATCGAAGGCGATGAAACCGTTGCGACCACGCATTCCATCACCGCGCGCCCGTCGATCGCTTCGACTCAGGCTTCACCGGCGGTGGGCTCGATGCTCTCAGCGTTGCGTTTGCCCGCGGCGTTAACGATCGCCTTCGGCGCACAGGTGCTCCTGGCGTCGAGCCCCGACAACCCCTGGCCCGGCATCATCGGGTATGGCGTGGCGATCGCGTTGCTGATCGTCATCGCCGTCCGCGAGCGACTGCTGCCGCGCCGCGAAGAAATCGAACTCGAGGCCCAGCCCCTGCGCGTGCGCTGGCCGCTGTTCGCCGTCGCCCTGGCGTTGACCGCCGGGGCCTTCCTGTTCCTGGGCGGCAATCGTTTCAACGCACCGGGCGTGATCGCGTGGATGGGCGCTATCGTCACCTGGATCGGTGCGTTCTGGCAGGGCTCGGCGCGCGAGTCGCTCGGCGGCGTGTGGGAGGGCGTGAGCGCGGCCTGGGCGCGCGGCGTCACGCTGCGGATCGATCGGGTGGTGGTCATCCTCGTGCTGCTGCTCGGGGTGGGCGCTTACTTCAGATTCGCCGAGATCGACCAGATCCCGATCGAGATGACCTCCGACCACGTCGAGAAGTTGCTCGATGTGGCCGACCTCGTCCTCGGTGGACAGAACAAGATCTTCTTCGAACGCAACACGGGGCGCGAGCCCCTGCAGTTCTATTGGACGGCGCTCGTCAACGCCGTGTTGGGCACCGGCATCTCACATCTCTCGCTCAAGATCGGCACGGCCCTGTTCGGCTTCCTGATGCTGCCGTCGGTCTATCTGCTCGGGCGCGAACTGGAGGGCCGATCCTTTGGCCTGCTTGCCCTGGCGATTGCCGCGATCAGTTTCTGGGCCACCGCCATCGCGCGTGTGGGTTTGCGTTTCCCGCTGTCGCCGCTGTTCGTCGCGCCCGTTCTATATCTGGTCTTCCGCGGTCTGCGCACCGGGCGGCGCAATGACTTCCTGCTGGCCGGCCTGGTGCTGGGCATTTCGCTATACGGCTACAGCCCGATCCGTGTGTTGCCGGTGGCGATGGCCGTCGTGGTCGGGCTCTTCTTGCTGTGGCCGGCGGCGCGCGGCCGACGGGCCGAGACGATCGTGCACCTGATGCTGGCCTTCGTCACGGCCGCGATCGTGTTCACACCGCTGTTGCGCTACATGTCGGACAACCCCGAGATGTTCTGGTATCGCGCGGCCACGCGTCTGACGGACAGCGAGAACCCGATCATCGGCCAGCCGTTGTGGATCTTCCTGCAGAACAACTGGAACGCGCTGTTGATGTTCAACTACCGTGGCGACATGGTCTGGGTGAACACGCTCCGCGGCCGGCCGGTGATGGATCTGTTCTCGGGCGCCTTGCTCGTCCTCGGCGCTGCGTATGTGCTCGTGCGCGCGATCACGCGCCGCGACTGGCGTTCGGCCGCGCTGGTGATCCTGGTGCCGGTGCTGTTGCTGCCGTCGACTCTGTCGCTCGCTTATCCCGATGAGAATCCCTCGGTGGTGCGCGCGGGCGGCGCCATCCCGGTCGTCGCCGCGATTGCCGCGTACCCGCTCTGGTTGCTGCTGAAGCGCGTGAGTTGGGCCAGCCTCGGCCAGGTGGGCCACTGGGCCGCGGCCGGGACGCTCGGCGTCGTGCTGATCAGCGCGACCCTGATCAATCGCCAGATGTACTTCGTCGAATACCCGCAGCAGTACATCCTCGGCGCCCAGAACGCGTCGGAGATCGGCGAAGTGATCCACGACTTCGCCAACACGTTCGGCTCCTACGAAACCGCCTATGTGCGGCCGTATCCCTATTGGGTCGATACGCGCGCGGTCGGCATGTATGCCGGCGCACCGACGCGCGACTATGCCATCGAGTTCGACGCGATCGCGGTGACCGCCGAGGATCCGCGGCCGAAGCTGTTCATCCTGCATCGCGACGACACCGCCGACGCGCCGAGCCCGCGCAGCGACGGCGTGCCGCAGACATTGCCCGAGCTCGAGCGCCTGTTCCCGAACGGCGTGCTGTCGGTATACAAGTCGTCGCGGCCGGATCATGACTTCTTGGTTTATTACGTGCCCGGGCGCTGACGCGCGCTGACGCGCGTCGTGTTCGCTCGGCATCTGTGGGGACTTGATGCGTTCTTCTCCGTTGAGCCGCCTCGGCGGCCTGATCGTCGATCTGATCCTGGTGGCCGCCATCGGCCTGGGGTTGTTCTTTCGATTCAGCTGGACGAACTGGAATCAGAACACCGACCTTCATCCCGACGAGTACGGCCTGACCAGCACGCTCACGCGGCTGTCGATCCCGGAAGATCTGGGCGACTACTTCAACACGCGCATCTCGCCGATCAGCCCGTATGCGCGCTACGACGAGCTCGGCAACAAGATCGGCGACGGCCCCGACAACGTGATGCGCTGGGGGCAGTGGCCGATCATCCTGCTCAAGTGGAGCGCGGAGCTGACCGACAACACCGGCTACACCGAGCAGCGCCTGTTCGGTCGGCAGATGGCGGCCACCGCCGACGCCGTCGCGATCTTTGTCATCGTCATCATCGGCTGGCGGCTTTACAGCCTGCGGCACGGCCTGCTGGCCGGCGCGCTCAGCTCACTGGCGGTGATGCAGATCCAGCAGTCGCACTTCATGACCTCCGACATGTTCGCCGTGGCCTTCACGGCGCTGACGATGTGGATGGGCGTCGAGGTCGCGCTGTCGGGTCGGCCGGGGGCGACGCTTGCGTCGCCCCTACGGGGCCGTGTGTGGATTTTTGCAGCACTGTTCGGCGTGTTCGGCGCGATGGCGCTGGCGTCACGTATCAATCTGGCGCCGCTGCTGGGCCTGATCCTTGTGGCGGCCTTCATCGCTGTATCGCGCGCGCGCGGCCGGGTTGTTGAAGGCGTGCGCGATCTGCTCGCGGTCGACTGGCGCGTTGTGCTTGCGTTGTGCGCACTTGCCGCAGTGACGACGATCCTGACTTTCCGGGTCGTGCACCCGATGTCGTTCCGGGCGGCCACCGGCGACACCACGATCTTCACAGTGATGCCGAACCCCGACTGGCTGAACGCCCTCGCGGTGTCGGCGGCCGAGTCGAGCCTCAAGGCCGGTGGCCCACCGGCCGAGCAATGGACCGCGCGCACGCCGGTCGTCTTTCCCTTGATCAACATGGTCGTCTGGGGCATGGGCCTGCCGCTCGGCCTGACGGCCTGGGCCGGGCTGTTATGGATGACCTGGCGGTCGATGTCGGGCGCGGTGAAGAGCGTGGAGCGTGGAGCGTGGAGCGAGGAGCGCGAGAGCGCCGGTACCCCCGTGGGGGCGACGCATGCGTCGCCCGTTGACAACCCGGATGGTCCCGCCGTCGTCGATCTCGAGGGCGCGCCATCGTCCGCCGATGCGCCGGCCGATTCTCCACTCCCCCTCCACGGAGATGCGCCAGGCGCCTCCTCCTTCGCACAATCGGAGCGCGTCTCCGAGGAGGGGGCCGGGGGGTGGGAGCCCGAATGGCAGCGCCATGCCCTGCCCGTGATCTGGGCTGCAGGCATGTTCCTGTTCATGGGCACGCGCTCCGTCAGTTCGATGCGCTACTTCCTGCCGATCTATCCGTTCCTGGCCCTGTGCGCGGCCTGGGCCGTGCTCGAGGTGTGGCATTGGGCGACGACGGGCGTCGGGTATGGGCGACCTGGGCGACCACAAGGGGCCGGGCGACCACAAGGGTCGCCCCTACGGGTTGCGCTGGCGGGGCTGGTCGGCGTGATCGTGTTGGGCGGGACGGCGGCGTGGGCGTATGGGTTCACGAACGTTTACCGCAACGACAACACTCGCATCCGCGCGACGCGCTGGATCTTCCAGAATGTCGACGGCCCGGTGAACGTTTACGTGGCCGACGCGAACGGGGCCGAGACGCACATCCCGATGCCGCTCGGCCAGGGCCAGGCCATCGGCGACGTCGAGCCGACGATCACGGCCTTCACGCCGCGGGCCGCTGGCATGCTGACACGCGTGTCGGTCGGGTTCGCGCGCAACAGCGATGACCCGCGCGTGCCCGGCGTGCTCAACGTGATCGTCTCGACCGATCCGGGCGGCTCGACAGTACTGGCTGAGGCCAACCTGGTCATCCAGGGCACAGATGAGACGGGCGATCCGCGCGGCACACCTTCCGAGATCTCCTTCGCGCAGCCCGCCGCCGTCCAGGCGGACACGAACTACTACGTTCTCATGCGCGCGGTCAGCGGCGCGCCGATCACGCTCAGCGGCTCGGTCATCTCCCACGAGAACTGGGACGAGGCGCTGCCGCTGCGCATGGATGGCTACGATCCGTTCGGCGGCATTTACATCGGGCCCACCATGGAGATGCACTGGCCCGACGCGTCGAATAAACGCGACATGATCGTCGAGAACCTCAGGTCGACCGATGTCATCCTGGTGCAGAGTCAGCGTCGGCTGTGGTCAGCATCGCGCATCCCGGCCACATACCCGATGACGATGGAGTTCTATAAGGCGCTGTTCGACGGGCGGCTCGGCTACGAGATGGTCGGCGAATTCCAGACGCCGTTCTCGATCGGCCCGTTGCAGGTGAGTGACGCCGCGGGCACTGTGGCCTGGGGACAGGCGCCAGACCTGACGCCGAACGCCCACGATCCGTTCAATAACAACCTCTTCTCGGCCGAAGAGGCCTTCACGGTCTACGACCATGCGCCGGTATGGATCTTCCGCAAGTCCGCGGATTTTGATCTCGACAAAGCTGCCGCGATCCTCGACTCGATTGACCTGACGACCGTGGTCGTGCAGGGGCCGCTCGAGGCCTCGCGGGCGAGCACGTTGCTGAAGCTGCCGCAGGATCTGCTCGCCGCGCAACTGGCGGGTGGCACCTGGAGCCAGATGTTCGACGTGAACGGTCTGCTCAACACCAACGAGCCGTTGGCCGTGATCGTCTGGTATCTGGCTTTTCTGGTGCTGGGTGCGCTCGCCTTCCCGCTGACGTTCGTGGCTTTCAAGGGCCTGGCCGACGGCGGCTATCCGCTGGCGCGAAGTGTTGGCCTGCTGGTCGTGGCGTGGCTGGCCTGGCTGGCGGCCAGCGTGCGCGTGCTGGCGTGGACGCAGGGCACGCTGGTGTTGTCAGTTGTGGTGCTCGTCGTCGTCAGCGGCGCCATCGCCGTCGTGAAGCGGCGGGAACTGACTGACTATCTGCGCACACACTGGAAGTACATCCTGACCATCGAAGGCCTGGCGCTCGCGCTGTTCGTCGGCTTCCTGCTCGTGCGGCTCGGCAACCCGGATCTGTGGCATCCGTCGAAGGGCGGCGAGAAGCCCATGGACTTCTCGTACTTCAACGCCGTCCTGCGCAGCACGTACTTCCCGCCCTATGATCCGTGGTTCGCGGGCGGCTATCTGAACTACTACTACTACGGCTTCGTGCTGATGGGTGTGCCGACCAAACTCCTCGGCATCATGCCAAGCCTGGCCTACAACCTCATCCTCCCGACGTTCTACGCCCTGTTGGGCCTCAACGCTTTCAGCGTGGCGTTCAATCTCGTGGAGCGTGGAGCGTGGAGCGTGGAGCGTGGAGCGAGGGGCGAAGAGCGAGGAGCGTGGAGCGAGGAGCGAGGGGCGAAGAGCGAAGAGCGAGGAGCGAAGAAGGCTAATGCGCAGGTGTCTGACGCCGCTTCGTTCGTATCTTCGGACGCGGCCGTCAGTGTCGTAGAAGCGGCGCCTGCGTCGCCCGTCGAGGCAGTGTCGCCTGCCGACGCGGGATTGATCGATCAGGCGCCTGAAGCGTTGACGACCACCGCCGAGGCCGAAACGGCGTTGGCCACGACGCCGGTGGCCACACAGACCGGTGTGGCGGCGACGGCCGATGTCGAATCGATCGCGGCGGATGCGGCGCCCAAGGGCGGGCGCCCACAAGGGGCGCCCCTACGGACTCCTATCGCCGCCCGCCCCTCGCCCTATCTGGCGGGCGGAATGGCGGTGTTGCTGATGGTCGTGCTCGGCAACCTGGGCCAGATCTACACCTACTTCTCGGGCTTCCAACGCGCTGCGGACCCGGCCCTTGCGGCCCAGGCGCCGAATGATGCCGCGCTGTTGATCGTCAACGGCTTCTATCGAGTCGTCACCGGCCAGACGACGATGGGCATCCCGATCGACTGGTGGTATTGGAACGGTTCGCGCGTGCTCGGGTATGTCAACAGCACCAGCGACTTCTCGGAGTTCCCGCTCTTCACCTTCCTGTACGCAGACCCGCACGCTCACCTGGCCGCGCTGCCGTTTGCGGTGTTGGTGCTGGCCTGGGCCGTCGCGTATCTGAGTGGGCTCGACCTCAAGCGCCGCCGCTGGGAATGGGCCGTCGCCTTCGTGCTCGGCGGGCTTGCGCTCGGTGTCATGCGCGCGATCAACACCTGGGACTATCCCATGTACCTGGCCGTGACGGTGGTCGCGATCGGCGGAGCCTGGCTGTGGCGCCGCCCCGCCCTCGACGGCCGCTTCTGGCTCGGCGTCGGCCTGCACCTCGCGCTGGTGATCGGCCTTTCGCAGCTGTTCTTCAGGCCATTCGATCAATGGTTCGTGCCGGCCTACACCGAACTCAAGCGCTTCGAAGGCCCGTACACTGACCTGCTCGGCTACTTCTACTGGTATGGGCTTTTCCTGTTCCTGTTCGCCGGCTTCGTGGTGAGCGAGATCGGGCATTGGCTGAGCGACACGCCGGCCAGCCTGCTCAGCCGGGCCGGCGAGTGGGCCATGCCCGTGCTGGTGTTCGGGGCCGGTGTGCTGCTGGCGTTGGCCGCGCTGCTGTACATGGGCGTCGACATCGCCTGGATCTCGTGGCCCCTGCTCGTAGTCGCCGGGCTGCTCGCCTTCCGATCGCGCAACCAGATGCCCCTCGGCAAGCGCGCCGTGCTCTTCTTGCTGGGCACTGGTATGGCGGTGACGATCTTCGTCGAGCTCTTCACGCTTGGCGGCGACCGCTTCAACACCATGTTCAAGCTCTACGTCCAGGTCTGGGTGCTGTTCGCCATCGGCGCCGCGGCGGCCCTGGCCTACGTCTGGGCCGACCAGGCCCGCTGGTCATTCGTTTGGAAAGGCGTCTACAGCACGTTGCTGGCCGTCTTCCTGGTGTCGGCCGGTCTTTACACGGTGACGGCTGTGCCCGCCAAGGTGCGCGATCGCTTCCCGCCCTACGGCATGACGCCAGCAGGCTCCGGCGCCGGCTGCGATCAACTCGATGGCCAGCCTGTACCCTACGAAACGGGTTTGCCCGAGGATCAGCAGCCGCACAGCCTCGATGGCATGCAGTTCCTGACCTTCAGCGCGTACTGCGACAACGGCAACTACCTGCCGCTGCAATACGACTACGACGCGATCCGTTGGCTGCAACAGAACGTCACGGGTTCGCCCGTGATCGTCGAGGCGCAGACTTTCGATCTGTATCGCATGTCGAGCCGCTACGCCTGGTTCACGGGCCTGCCCGACGTGATCGGCTGGGACAACCACCAGCGGCAGCAGCGCGGCGCGATCGGCTCCGACTACGAAGTGACCCAGCGCGGCCGTGAAGTGACCGACTTCTACTGCGCGGGCGTCTCGGCCGATCCGATCATGGGCAACAAGTACGGCAACTGCGCCAACGTTTTGCAGTACACGGACGGCGGCGCCGCATTTGTGCAGGCGTTCCTGAGCCGTTATCGGCCGCGCTACATCATCGTCGGTCCGATGGAGCGCTCGTATTACCCGCCCGAGGGCCTGGCCAAATTCGAGCGCATGACCGGCGAAGGCCAGCTGCGCATCGTCTACCAGAACCCGGGCGTCACGATCTATGAAGTGATCGGAAATTAGGAGCGGACGATCAGAGCGAGGATTGATGGCAGGAAGTTCAGAGGCATGACGCTGCCGCGTCCGTGGCTCACTTCTGCGCCCTCCGCCCCCGGCGATCGCCCAGTCACTCGATGTTAGATTTCTTTCTCTGGTACCTGGCTGCCACGGTTGCGGGCGTCATCGCCTGGCCGATCGGCGCGCGGCTCTTTAGCGCTCTACCCGAGCGCGGCTACACGCTTGCGCGTCCGCTTGGCCTGCTGCTGATCGGCTGGCTGTTCTGGCTGCTGGGCTCGCTCGGCTTTCTACGCAACGACGCCGGCGGTGTGGTGGCCGCCGCGTTGATCGTCCTGGCCGGTGGCCTGCTCTGGCAGCGTGTGGCCGGGCTGCGTGAGTTGTGGGATTGGCTCCGCGGAAATGCCCGCCTCGTGCTGGTCAGCGAAGGGCTCTTCCTGGTGGCCTTCGCGGCCTGGGCCTGGGTGCGCGCGCACTACCCGCTGATCTACGGCACCGAGAAGCCGATGGAGTACATGTTCATCAACGCGATCCTGCGCAGCCCGTCGTTCCCGCCGAACGACGCCTGGTTGTCGGGGCACGCGATCAGCTATTACTACTTCGGCTACATCCTCACCGCCGCGCTCGTGAACGTGACCGGCACGCTCAGCAGCGTCGCCTTCAACCTCATGATCTCGCTCGTCTTCGCCTTGACCTGCACGGGCGCGTATGGGGTGGTGTTGAATCTGATGGCGCTGGCGTCGCGGGGCGACATGGGCGTGGGCGTGGGCGACATGGGCGTGGGCGGCCACGAAGGGCCGGGCGGCCACAAGGGCCGCCCCTACGGCGACGGCGGGCCTGTCGCCTTTCGCTCGTCGCTTCTGACTCCCGCGCTTCTGGCGCCGGTGCTGATCGTCATCGCCGGCAACTGGTACGGGCCGCTCGGCCTGGCACATGCCAACGGCGCACTCGGCAACGTCGAGGTGCCGGCCGTGTACTACGACTTCGGTCAGACGAACGCCAACGGCGTAACGAACGCGCCCGGAGTCAAGGCCGGGCTGATCAACCTTTACACCTGGCTGGACCTCAAGCAGATCAACACGCCGCCGGTTGATACAGGTCGAACGACCTGGTCGCTCGGCAACTGGTTCTTCGGCGCTCGCGTCGTGCACGACCGTGACCTGCTCGGCAACGAAACCGAAGCGATCACCGAGGTGCCGGCTTTCTCGTTCTTGCTGGCGGACCTGCACCCGCACGTCCTCAATCTGCCCTTCGTCTTCCTGGCGCTCGGCCTTGCCTTGAGCTGGCTGCTGGCCGCGCTGCACACGCCGCTCGCCGGCTGGTTCACCGACCCGCTCGGCCCGGGCGCGCGCGACGACCTCGTTCGCTTCAGCCTGACCGCCGTGGCCCTGGGCGGCCTGGCGTTCATGAACACCTGGGACTTTCCGATCTACGGTTTCGTCGTGGTCGGCGCGCTGGTGATCGGACTCGGCCTGCGGCATGGCCTGCTCGGCGTGTGGGCGTTGCGGCTGCACGTGGTTGCCTGGGCCGTCATCCTCGCCGTCGGCGGCGTCCTGTTGTACTTGCCCTTCTACTTCACGTTCCAGAACCAGGCCGGCGGCTTGCTGCCGAACCTGATCTACCCGACGCGCTTCCAGCAGCACGCCGTGCTCTTCGCGCATGTGCTGCTGGCGCTCGTCTTGTTCATGGGGTGGCTGGCCTGGCGCGGCCGCACGATCCTCGATCGTGGCGCGGCGCTGTGGGCGGGCCTGGGCGTGCTCGGCCTGTTGATCGTGTTCGCGCTTGGCCTGAGCGGCGCCGCCTTCCTCAACCCCGAGATCAATGCCTTTGTGATGCGCAGCGTCGCGCCGCTCAGCCTCGATGAGGCCTCGCGGTTGATGCTGGCCCGACGGCTGGTCGACAGCCTGGCCTCGATCCTGCCGGCCGTCATCATCGCTCTCGCGGCCGGTCTGATCGTCGGCCTGTGGCGGCAGCGCGATCCGGAGCACGTGACGCGCGACATGCCGGAGCCGTTGCGCTCGCCGATCGTGCCGTTCGTGCTGCTCCTCGCGTTGTCGGGCGCCGGGCTCGTGCTCGCGCCAGAGTGGGTATACCTGCGCGACAATTTCGGTTCGCGCATGAACACGATCTTCAAGTTCTATTACCAGGCCTGGGTGCTCTGGGGTGTGGCCGGCACCTTCGGGTTGTGGTGGCTGGCCACTCACGCGCAGCGCGTGATCGGCAGCGTCGCTGGTGGGCTGGTCCTGGCCGGCACCGCGGCAAGCCTGCTCTTCACCTCAGGCATGGCGGCTTCGATCTATGGCATCGGGACGGAGACGGGCAACGATCTCAACCTCGACGGCGCGGCCTTCATGGCGACGCAATTCCCCGACGACTGGGCCGCGATCGAGTGGATGCGCGCGAATGTCACCGACCGGCCGGTGATCGCCGAGGCGCCCGGCGACTCTTACCAGGTTGATACAAGCCGGGTCGCGATGGCCACCGGCCTGCCGACGGTTCTGGGCTGGGTCGGCCATGAAGATCAGTGGCGCGGGCGCTACTTCGCGCAGGTGAGCAACCGCATCGGCGATCTCGAACGCCTGTACACAACGCGCGACTCGACCGAGGCGCAGCAGATCATGGATGCTTACGACATCGAGTACGTGATCGTCGGGAATGCCGAGTACAGGAAGTACGGCCTGCCCATGAGCATCGGCGGCCCGCAGATCCGGAAGTTCGATCAATTCATGCAGCCCGTTTTCCAAAGCGGCCTGACCATCATCTACAGGCGCACGCCGACCGAAACGGCGGCGCCGTGACCAGGCGGTCTTCAGACGACATCATGACTCTCGCCACGACTTCGACCCGACCCCGGGCTACTCTATCGCTAGAGATCGTGTTCTTCGCGGTGCTTTTCGCGCTCGCGTTGGCGGCGCGGCTGACTGGCCTGGGCACCCATCCGTTGAACGATGCCGAAGCGCGCGAAGCGCTGACGGCCTGGCGCTTCACGCAGGGCCTGGTCGGCGCGACCCTGCCCGCCAGCCCGGCCTATCTCACGCTCACGGCTCTCGCGTTCTCGATCTTCGGCAACCTGGATTTCGTCCCGCGGCTCGCTCCGGCCCTGGCCGGCGCCGCGCTGACCCTGATCCCGTGGTTGGCGCGCGACGCCCTCGGTCGGCCACGCGCGCTGCTGACCGCCGCGCTCCTGACCGTGTCGTCGATCGTGTTGACGGCCTCGCGCAGCGCCGACGGCACCGTCCTGGCGGTTCTCTTCGTCCTGCTGACAGCTGTCGCGGCCTGGCGTCTGGCATCCGGGCGTGGCGGCGCGGGTTGGGCCGTCATCGCGGGCGGCGCCTTCGGCGCGTCGTTGGCGTCCGGGCCCGAGGCCTTCCTGGGCCTGATCGCGCTGGCATTCGCGGTGCCGCTGCTCCCCGGCGCCTGGGACGCGCTCATGAGCGCCGTGGTCGAGCGCGGACGGCTCATCGCCATTGCGGCGCTGGCCGGCCTTGTGGTCATGGCCACGTTCCTGCTGTTGAACCGCGACGGCCTTGGGGCCGCCGCAGCCTCGCTCGTGTCCTTCGCTCAGCGCTTCACTCCGGGATCCGGGGGACGGTCCCTCACAGCCCTGATCGTGTTGGCCGTGATCTACGATCCCCTCATCGTCGTGGCGGGCGTGCTCAGCCTCGCCTCGGCCTTTGCGCGCGAGCCGGTCGATCGTCTGGCCGCCAGTGGCGTGATGGTGATCATCGCCCTGATCGTCGCTTCAGGCGGCCGCAGTCAATTCGATCTGGTCTGGCTGACCGTCTTCCTGGCGCCCCTGGCCGCGCACTCGCTCTGGCGCGTGCTCGCCGAGTTCGACTGGCGTCATGAGTGGAGCCTGTCGGTCATCGTGGCGGTCATCTTGTTGATGCTGGCGGCCTTCGCCGCCATCAGCCTGACCCAGTTTGGCGAGGCCGTGCGCGGCACCCCGACCCTGTTGGAAGGCGGCATCAACTGGTTTCAACCCCCCTGGCGCACGTTGGGCATGGCGATCGTCGGCGTGGTCATGGCGCCGCTCATCGTGGCGTTGATCGCGCTGGGCTGGTCGACTCGCTCGGCCTTGCACGGGACGGCCGCGGCCCTCGCAACCTTGCTGTTTGTCGCCACGCTGGCTGGCGGCTGGGGCCAGAATCAGGGCCGGGCCGGCAGCCCGGCCGATCTGTGGTGGACGCATCCGGTGGGCACGGATCTGGCGCGCCTGCGTCAGACCCTGCTCTGGTCCGGTGAGCAGTCGATCGGCGAAGGCACTGAGATCGATGTGGTGGCGCAGGCCTCGCCCGACGGCGCGCTGGCCTGGGCCCTGCGCGACTTCCCCAAGGCGAGCTTCGTGACGGCCCTCAGCCCCGACATCGCTGCCTCGGCGGTCATCACTTCGGCCACCGCCGACTCAACGGCGCCCGAACTGGCGGCTGCCTATGTCGGCTCGCCCTTCGCCGTCGACCCGGTCTGGTTTCCGGACACGCTCTTCTGGAACGAACAACTCACCTGGTTGCTCTTCCGCCGCGCCGACATCCAGTACCCGACGATCACCATCCTCTGGCTCCGCGCCGACATCCAGGCCCCGTCGACGGTCTCGCGCTGAAAGACGAATGACGAAGGACGAATGACGAAAGTGGAAGGGCCCTTCCACTTTCGTCATTCGTCCTTCGTCATTCGTCGCTTCTCAGTGTTCGCTATAATGCCGCAATGTCTCTACCTCGAATCATCGCGATCGACGGGCCGGTTGCGTCGGGCAAGTCGACCGTTGGCAAGCGCCTGGCCGATCGGCTCGGCTATCTGTTCTTCGACACGGGCCTGATGTATCGGGCGATGACGTTCCTGGCCCTGCGCGCCGGGATCGCTGTCGCGGATGCGGATGCGCTGGCGCGTTTCGCCAGCCAGGCCGAGATCGATGTGCGCCCGCCGACCGACGCCGAGCGCGACGGCCGCGACGCGACGGTGATGGCCGGCGACGACGACATCACCGACGAGCTGCGGTCGCGCGAGGTCGAGAACAACGTCTCGCCGGTGGCCGCGGTGCCAGCCGTTCGCTCGATCCTGACAGCTGCCATGCGTCGGGTGGGGCTGCGCGGCAGGGTCGTCATGGTGGGCCGCGACGTGGGCACCGCCATCCTGCCCGAGGCGGATGCCAAGATCTTCCTGACGGCGTCGGTCGAGCACCGCGCCCAACGCCGCTACGCCGAGATCAACGCGCGCGGTGAAGGCCGCAGCTACGACGACATCCTGGCCAACCTGGCCGAGCGCGATCGGATCGACTCGTCGCGCCAGACGGCTCCGTTGCGCGCCGCCGCCGACGCGGCCCTGATCGACACCTCGGGTCTCACGCTCGACGAGGCCGTCGCGCTGCTCGAGCGCCACATCACTCAGCAGCCCGCCAAAGGGTGATCGCTCGGCGTCGCGTTTACCTGTCACTTGACGCTGCCGATCGGTCGTGCTACCCTTTCGATCTCAATCGAGATCGCACAGAGTCCTATTCGATGGTGAAGCTTCGCGACACACTGCCACACGTTGAGACCCGCGCCCGCAGCGCGCGGTCGATGTGTGGCGTGACGCCCTCAGCCGAGGTGTCGCGGGGTTGATCCACACGATCTTGCCATTGCGATACGAAGCCGTGGGCGGGTGACGCTCACGGCTTTTTTTGTCCTCCCGGGACGCGAAGAGCCGGCCGCCGGCCCGCCAACACGGCGGGCAAAAGGGCTCTATAGGACGTGCGATCGCATTCACTCTGGGAGGTCATCATGTCAAACAAACCATCACAACCTACAGCGCCTCAGCAGCCGCGACCCGGCGTGAAGCCATTCCGGCAAACACCCGTGCCGCTGCGGACGCCCAAGCCGACGCCGGTCCGCGCGCCTGTTGTGCGCCGGCCCATGCGTCAACCCGGGCGCTGAGCCAGTCTGGGGCACATCGGGAGAAACCCGATTTCTCCCGATGTGCCCCGATATCGGCCGGTAGAATATCGTCAGTAGAATACGGCTATGACTTCCGCCATCGACTTCGTCGAAACCGCGCCCCGCCGCCACACCGGCATCATCGAATCGATCGAGCCTGACTCGTTGGCCGAGGCCCTCGGCCTGCAGCCTGGCGACGAAGTGCTCGCCGTCAACGGCCACCCCGTCACCGATGTGATCGATGTGCAGTTCTACGCCGCTGAAGACGAAGTGGAGATCGAATATCGAGGAGCGAAAAGCGAGGGGCGAGCAGCGAGTGTTGAACAATCCGGCGAGGACGCTCGCTCCTCGCTCCTCGCCTTACGCCCTTCGACATTCGTGCGCGGCCATCGCGAGGACAACCAGCCGCTCGGGATCACGTTCGTCCATCCGACCTTCGACATCGACATCCGCCGCTGCAACAACCTGTGCCCGTTCTGCTTCGTGCTGCAGACAGCGCCGCGCATGCGCCGGACGCTATATATCAAGGATGACGACTACCGATACTCGTTTCTGTATGGCCATTTCGTCACGCTGACGAATCTGAACGAGCACGATTGGGAGCGGATCGAGTCACAGCATCTCTCGCCGCTATATATCTCCGTCCATTCGACCGATCTCGAGAACCGGCGCGCCTGCCTGGCGAACCCGAAAGCGCCGGACATCCTCGAGCAACTCAACTGGCTGGCGGACCGCGGCATCGAGATGCACACCCAGCTGGTGGTGACGCCCGGCCTCAACGACGGCGCGTATCTCGAGCGTTCGGTGCGCGAGTTGGCGGAGCTGTACCCGGCGGTGCAATCCGTCAGCGTTGTGCCGGTCGGGCTGACGAAGCATCACCGGTATGGCCGACGGCCGCACACGCTGGCCGAGGCGAAGGCCGTCCTCAAGGCGGTGACTGGATGGCAGCGTGAGTTCCAGGAGAACCTGGGCGTGCGCTTCGCCTACCCGACCGACGAGTGGTTCCTCGTGACGAACACGCGCATCCCGGCGCGCAGCTACTACGATGATCTCGAGCTTCAGGAGAACGGCCTCGGCCTCGTCCGCGATTACCTCGACGACTGGCGCACGGTGAAAAAAGAACTGAGAAGTCTGATGGATTCGAGGAGCGAGGAGCGAGGAGCGAGGAGCGTTGCAGCGTTTCGCCCCTCGCCCCTCGCGCTTCGTTCTTCGCCTTCCGCCACCCTCGCCACAGCGACGCTCTTCGCGCCGACGCTGGCCCGGACGGCGGCCGAGTTCGATGCGATCGCGGGGACGCAGTTGCAGGTGGTGCCGATCCTCAACGAGCGGCTCGGGCACACGATCACGGTCGCGGGTTTGCTGATGGGCGAGGATGTGATGGCGCAGTTGAGCGGCCGCGATCTCGGCGCGTTCGTGGCGCTGCCGCGCGTCATGTTCGATCATCCGGATGGCATCAGCCTCGACGATGTGTCGCCGATGACCATCGCGCGGCGCCTCGACCGGCCCGTCATCCTGGTCGACAGCCTCGGTGACGTGCTCGACGCCTTCACCGGTAAGGCGCGTCTGCGCTTCGACGCCGCCGCACCCGACCGGGCGCCCACCCCCATGCGCGACGGCGGGTGGTCGGTGGAGAAGTACCTCTGAGGCTGGTTCGGCGCGTTGCGCTCGCCGACCCGACTCCCATGCGGCCGCCATGTGGGTTATGCCCTGCTACGTGGCGGGCGAGATCCCAGGATGGCCCGTTCGGTCTAGGAGCACCGGCCTAAGCCGTTCTCTGGCCGACCCGTGCTACACTCGTTATGCTGTTCAAGGAGGTGCCGGACGTCGCGATCAACACAATCTGGGGAAGATTAGCGCATGGCCTGAGCGCACGCTCGCAAAGAGCGCACGCTCAGGAGACGAAGTGGCGGTTCCTGCCAACGGGCAGTGCTAACGTTGACTTAGTCTCGTAGTCAGGTAGTGCAATAGTCGGGTAGTCGTCCTGATTGGCGACGGCTAGACGACCTGACTACTAGACTTCTGGACTAAGTGACGGAAAAGCGAGGTTTCAGCGGATGCCGCCGGGGTGCTCCACCACCCCCATCTCTCCCCCCACGGGCTCACCGCCCACCGAAAGCCTGCCTCACAAGCCCCTCGGCGACGACGGGATAAAGGGCGGGCCGTGGAACACACGGACTCATGACGTAAGACGCACCACGTTGTCGGCACCCGGCCGTCGGCTCACCGTTCGACGTGTTCGCCTACCTGCGTCATTCGTCCTTCGTCTTTGAACTATCAACGGGGAGACTCGAACTATGTGTGGCATCGTCGGCTATCTGGGCGCTCGCGAGGCGGCGCCGATTGTGGTGGAAGGGCTGCGACGTCTTGAGTATCGCGGCTATGACAGTTCCGGGGTCGCCGTGCAGAACGGCGTGGGTATACAGGTCCGTCGTGAGGTAGGCAAGCTGGGTGGGCTCGTCGAGCGGCTGGCCGAGGCACCCGTGCACGGGTCGGTTGGCATGGGGCACACCCGTTGGGCCACGCATGGCGAGCCCTCGGTGCGCAACGCGCATCCGCATGTGGGCGCGACCGGACAGGTGGCCGTCGTGCATAACGGCATCGTTGAGAACTTCCTCGACCTCAGGGCAGATCTCGAAGCCGAGGGCGTGGTCTTCAACTCTGATACAGACACCGAGGTCATCGTGCACCTCGTCGAGCGTTACCTTGGCGGCGGCGCGACGCTCGAGGAAGCCGCGCGCCTGACGTTCCGTCTCCTGCAGGGTTCGCAGGCGGTGGTCGTGATGGCTACGGCCGAGCCCGACAGGCTGATCGTGACGCGCATCGGCAACGCCGGAGGCGTCACCCTCGGCCTCGGCGACGATGAGATGTTCATCGCTTCGGACATGCCCGCCATCGTCGAGCACACCCGGCGTGTCGTCTACCTCGAGTCGCGTCAGATGGCGGTCGTGACCCGGACCGGCTATCGCGTGACGACGCTCGACGGCTCTGTCGTTCGGCCCGACGTGCACGTCGTGCCGTTTGACGCCGTCTCGGCCGAGAAGGGCGAGTACAAGCACTTCATGCAGAAGGAGATCCACGAGCAGGGTCGCGCGTTGACCGATGCCTTGCGCGGGCGGGTCGACTTCTCGACCGGCGTGGTCAGCCTGCCCGATCTCCATCTGACAGCTGAACGGGCCAGACAGATCGATCGCATCGTGATCGTGGCCTGTGGCACGTCATACTATGCGAGCCTGGTCGGCCGGATCTATCTGGAGCGACTGACCCGGCTGCCGGTGCAGGTCGAGATCGGCTCCGAGGTGCGCTACGCAGACCCGCTGCTCGATGACCGAACCGCTGTGCTGGCCATCACGCAATCCGGCGAGACCGTCGACACCCTGGCGGCCATGGAGACCGCGCGTGAGCGTGGCGCGCTGGTCTGGACGATCGTGAACAACGTCGGCTCGGAGGCGCGTCGCGTTGCCGATGGGTACATCAGCCTGAATGCGGGGCCCGAGATCGGAGTGGCGTCGACCAAGGCCTTCACGTCCTCTATTGTGTGTCAACTCTTGCTGGGCATGTATCTGGCTCAACTGCGCGGCGCAAAGCCCGATCTGGCGCTGGCTCGCGATCTGGCGCATCTGCCCGATCTGGTTGGCCAGACGCTCGAGCGCGAAGCTTCAGTGCGCGCCTTAGCCGAGGCGCTGTTCGAGTATCGACATGCCCTCTATCTGGGGCGTGGCCTGCAGATGCCGATCGCACTCGAGGGCGCGCTCAAGCTCAAGGAGATCTCGTACATCCACGCCGAAGGCTATCCGGCCGGTGAGATGAAGCACGGCCCGATCGCGCTTATCGACCGTGAGATGCCCGTTGTCTGTCTGACCTTGCGCGACGCGGTGCGGGACAAGATGCTGTCGCAGATCGAGCAGGCCAAGGCTCGTGGCGGCCGCGTCATCGCGGTCGCGACCGATGGCGATGACCTGATCGCTTCGAAGGCCGACGACGTCCTCTGGGTGCCGGTGACGCCGGCGCTATTGGCGCCTATCGTTGCTGTGGTGCCGCTGCAGCTCCTGGCCTATCACATCGCGGTGCGTCGTGGCACCGACGTGGATCAGCCCAGGAATCTAGCCAAAAGCGTAACAGTGGAATAGAACAAATGTACTAATATTCCACTGGTTGTCGACGGGAAACTTATTATTGGTCTGAGTAATATAGTCCCAGTGCAGGCAACAACGTATCCGATTTGGATGGCACTGGAGCAAGCGCAAGCAACCCGCCCAAAAGCAAGTGCATCGGCCTTCATCGCTTGTGGAAAGTGATGAAGGCCGACATATTTGGTTCGCGAATAATCACGTCGCTGCTATTTGCCACCCTGTACGCAACAATTCATTCGAGGACTGAACCAATCAATCGAGTATTGGACCCGTTGCTCACGAATATCATGGGGGATCTGGCCCGCTTGCCGAAATCGAAAGCGATGAGCAATGCAATAACGGCAGGTCGTGCTCACCTGTATTGCTGGCTCGTGCCCCAGCGAGTGCAGAAACGCTGGAATACTCGAGAGGTGTGGCACTCGATTGAGTCAGCTGTGCACAGGCGTGATTTGCACAACCTGCCTGGATGGAGAGTGCAGGCGACCATGGTGCTTTTGTGATGGCACGCAGCGCATGGTGTCTGTTGGGTTGCACGACTGGACTGACAGGGTGAAAGCCGCTATGCTGCACGCCACCGATGTCTCACTCCCATAGCTCCAAGTCGCATTAGTCATGTCGCTCATGTATTGGAAGACTCGGGCGTCGCATTGGCGGTCACGGGTGCTGGCTCTCCTGGCCAGCCGGCGTCAGGATGTCACTCCCATGGCGCCTGTGCCGTCTTACGTGACGCCACAAGGCCTGCTCCGTTCGGCCGTTTGCTCGCAGGCCCAACTCGAGAGCGAAAACTTCAAGGCGTGCGCGAGGCTTCTCAAGGAGCGCCCAGGCAATCTGCATCGCAAGGTCTGGGAGTTTTGCTTCATCACCCAGGCCCTGCAGGAGCGTGACATGTTGCGACCGGGGCGCGCGGGCCTGGGCTTTGCGGTCGGCCAGGAGCCTTTGAGCGACTGTTTCGCCAGCAAGGGGTGCACCATCCTGGCCACTGACCTGGCACCCGAAGAAGCCGCGAAAGGCGAGTGGATCAAGACCGGCCAACATGCCGACTCGCTCGATCAACTCAACCTGCGCGGCATCTGCTCACCCGACGACTTTCGCCAGCGTGTGAGCTTTCGATACGTCGATATGCGCAGCATCCCCGACGACCTTGGGACTTACGATTTCGTCTGGTCGTCCTGCTCGCTCGAACATCTGGGGAGTCTGGAACTGGGCGAGAAGTTCATCCATGACTCTCTACAGTTCCTCAAGCCCGGGGGCGTCGCGGTTCACACGACCGAATACAACCTGCAGTCAAACTCGGCCACGATATGGCGCGGCCCCAACGTGATCTTTCGCGAACGCGATATCCGCAGGATCGCGCACGATCTCTCGGAGAAAGGCTATGCCATCGACGTCGATTACTCGCTCGGGGTTGATTGGGCGGACCGACACGTCGAATCTCCGCCGTACCCGCAGCGTGTTCATCTCCGCCTGTACTTGTTCGGCTACGAGGCCACCTCGATCGGCCTGATCATCACGAAACCGGCGGCCTGAACGGCTCGACGACGTCGTTTGCACAGCGCCAGCCTGCCTTACGTGCGCTTTCGCCGCACGAGCCTGGCGATGCTCGCAAGGCCACGGCCGGTGAGAATAGAGAGCCCCACCAGCGGCAGGAACACGGCGGTGACGATGAAGCCCGTCATCGCCCACCTCGGCGCGTTGACGCCGGTCGCAGCCGGCGGGATCCCCAGGCCCTGCCGGGGCTTGCGCAACCACCACATCCACCACGAGGTGATCGCCATCGTCGCCACCAGCAGACAGGCGATGAAGGTCAACGTCTTGCCCACCCAGCCCCAATAGGTTCCGCGGTGCAGCACCTCGTTGAAGATCAATACGTAGTAGAGCCTGCCGATCGCGGGGAGGTCATCGGCCCGCACGTCGATTTTGACATCGCCGGTGTACGGGTCGACCACGGTCTGTCGAAATCGCGACGGCTCGCCGTGCATGGCGTACCAGATCATGTAGTTCGAGTTGTGCGGGATCGCCACAGTGTAGGGTTCGGCGCCGGTGTGCGGGCCTACGGTCCTCATCACGTCGTCGAGCGACAGAACCGTCGCGGCGGCCGACGCGTCTGGCTTCGCCGGGAAGAGCAACGCCTGCGGGACCTGGCCGGTGACGATGACGGTCAGCAACTCGGGCCCCGCGCTCAGCCCCAACAACACACCCGACACGCACACCACGAGCGCGATGGGCGCGATGTACAGCGAAGGCACCGTGTGCAGATCGCGCAACACGAGGCGGAGGCCGCCGCGCAACCGTGGCAGCCAGACGCCCCAGATCTTCTCGGAGCGCCTTGGCCACCATAGATAAAGACCGGCCAGCAGCGAGACGACGCCCCAACTTGTCGCCAGATCGACCAACAACTCACCGGGCAGCAGCGCGAAGAAGGATTTGTGAAGGACCGTGATCAACTCGAACACGTCCTGCGACGCCGTCAGCATGCCCACGACCTCGCCCGTGCCCGGATCGACATAGGCCCAACCCATGTTCCAGGGGTTGAGCCAGTCGCCGCCCGTGTCGTGCAGATGCAACATCGCCACGGTGTTGCGTCCCGAGCCCGTTGGATAGATCGTCAGCGACGAGACCTGATCGTGCGGAAACGCTTGCTCGACCGCCGTCAGTTGCGCATCGAGCGACGCCGTCCGTTCGCTGACCGTCGCCAGGTCGAATTGCGAGTAGATGAGCGGATGCAACTCGTCTTGAAAGACCAGCGCAGCGCCGGTAAGCGCAACGATCGCCAGGATCGGCACGGCGAAGAAGCCCGTCAGGAAATGCCAGCGCCAGAACCAGGCATACCGGCGACTGGCCTGAACACGCGGAGGCAACGTGGGTTCCGAGGCAAGGACATTCATGTTGGGATTCGACCAGGCTTTCAATGGCTCGCGCGGATCGGCAACCGGCCGGTCTCGGCGAGAAAGGCGCCGTCGTCGAGCGACTGAAGCCAGGCTTCGGTCGTCTCGCGACGATTGTTGGCTGATCGCTGCGGGCACGTCGGGCAGGCGTGATCCTCATGGCCTGTCGCCAGCACGCAGCATACGCGCGGGATGGTCATCGCGATCGACGGCCCGGCATCCGGCGTCACAAGAAACGTCCGGCGCGCTGGCCGTTCAGGATCGCTCATCGCCGACAGCAACGCATCCACCCAGCCCGGCCCGGCGCGGCAGTCGGCAGCGCGCTCCAACCGCCGACACGAGCGGTCCAGCGCGTCCATCACGATGAGCGTCACAACCCGCCCCGGCGTGCCCGTTAGAGTGGCCGTGGCCGTGCGGATCGGCCCCAGCGTGGCCAACAAGGTCTCACCCAGGCTTGTGGTTGAGGAATCGCTATGCGTCGCGATCCCGCCCTGAATCCAGACGGCCGTCAGAGAGGCGGACGAGTCGAGCACGATCCCAGACGCGTCGGGCGTTGCCGCCAGGCTCACGCCGTCGAGGGCAAACGGCGCGACAAGCAGCTGCGACACGGCTCCGACGGCGTAGTGCAGGGCCGTCAGCATCGCGTAGAGGCGATCCGCCGCGAACCCTGCCGCGATCCGATCCACCAGCGGCGCGAGGCCTTCCACGTCGCCAATCTGTCGCAGCGACACAGCCTCGGCCGGCATCGGGCCGACACGGATCGGCAGATACGATTGTCGCCAGCCCGCCCAGGGCAGATGAGACGTTTCGTCCATGCGCCACCTCCCGGCCGCACGTCAATCGATTCGTGAAGCGCGATCAATCCGGCGATGACCTTCGCGAGCCCATCGACGAGCCGCGGCGACTCGATCGTGGCGTCGGCCTGCGGCACGACGATGTAGGCCTTCGCGTTAAAGCGGGCGGTCTGCCGCATCGCGCATGCCACCCCATAACTATCCGACCTTCCGCTAGGCCGCCTGAACGGAAGCCGGCGCGACCGACGCTGACCACCGGCCAGAGCGAATGGCCCAGGCCAGATACAGCGCGACGGGCAGCGCGAACAGGATGTGGGCCGGAGGCACTGCTTCGAACCCGGCCGGCAGCGGATGCGGCACAAGGCTCCACGGGATGAAGCTGATCCAGGCCAACGCCAGCGCCCAGGGCGTTCGGAACACGCCGACGGCGGCCACGCCGACGTAGAGGAAGAACACCAATGCCTCGAGCATGCCGCCGCCGTGCGCGTACGTCATGCCGACCCAGCCCGTGAACACAGCCCAGGCGATCAACTCAGGCTGAGGGCCGAGCGTTCGCAGCGCCAGGATGAGCGCCGCCCCCAGCGGCAGAGCGGCCCACAGCAGCAGGCCCATAGGCGCCGCCATGACCACAGCACCGCTGAACACGACAAGCACAGCCAGCACTGCGAGCCCCTGGCCAAAGCGAAGCAAGGCCGCGCGATCAAAGAGTCGACCCGGCAAGCCGAAACGCTGCAGCCGTCCGGAACGCGTGGCCCAGATCAGATACAGACCGATCGGGATGTCGAACAGGATGCACGCCAGAGGCAGATCGGTCATCAATGGCGGCAGATCACGGGGCAGAAAGTCCCAGACCGGGTGGAACAGCCACGCGATCGCGAGCGCGTACGGCGAGATGAACAGCCCGGCCGCCGCCAGTGCGATGTAGATCAACAGCATCACGCTTTCGAGCGGGCTGCCCGTCTGCAGGTACGTGCTCCCCAGCCAGACCGTGAAGACCGCAAAACCGATCAGCCCTGCCTTACGCCCCATCAGATGGAGGACCAGGATCAGGACCAACGAAAACGGAAACCCGGCCGGGATCAGCACCTGGGCCTGGGCTGCGGCGCTGACCGCGAAGCTGACCAGGATGGCGAGCAACGTGATGGCGATCGTCAGCGCCGTGTTCTTGATCAAAGGGATGTTCATGTGTGTGGGCTCCTCAACGATGTTGAGCAAGATGATGTGCGGCGGTTCGACGCGTCCCGATCGACGGAGTCGTTCGGGACGACTGTGACGTGGGCTCGCCGGCCAGGGCCGCGCGCGCGTCGGAAAACGTCGCGACCTGACCGCCGAAGCCGCGCTGGAAGCTGACGGCATCCACGGCGTCTTCGAAAGCCAGAACGCCCGGCCAGCAACACAGGTTGATCCGGCTCGCGACCACATAAGTCGCGCGCCGACCATCGATCCGGCGGCCGGTCAGGGCGTCATCGACGTCGATGCGGACGTCGTCGCTGAAGGCCGAAACGTGACGCAGCCCGCAGCTCGGGCAGCAGGCCGAACGCCCCTGGCCGTTTGGCAGGATCACGTCCCAGCGTGTGCGCTCAGTTGACTTTGACGATCCAATGCGCGCTTCGCGCGGCTCACGGGCGACCCACTCTACCCAGCCGTGTCGCTTGGTCACAATGCCTTCGCCCACCAGATAGGCGATGTCGCGGTGGATCGTCATGCGTGACACCGCCAGTCGTGCCGTGAGTTCGGCGACCGACAGCGAATTGCGTTGTTGAAGCCAGCGCATGATCAAGCGTCGGCGGGCTTGCTGGTTTTCATAGTCGATCATGGACGTTCGTCCTCCTGGCGCCGCGCGGACCCTGTCGGGGACTCCTGCGGTGCGCGATCGAAAAGCAACTGATATTTCCCGGTCACCGGGTGCAGGAACCCTGTCGCCCGGACGCGGAACACCGCGCTGATGCGCTCGGCCGTCAGGGCCTCGCGCGGCGAGCCGGCGGCCACGATGCGTCCGCCCGCCATGACGCAGATCGCGTCACACCAGGCCGCCGCGAGGTTGAGGTCGTGCAGCGCCGCGATGGTGGTGAGCCCCAGGTCGCGCACGCGCTGCAGGACGTCGAGTTGATAGTGGATGTCGAGGTGGTTAGTCGGCTCATCGAGGAGCAGGATCGGCGCCTGCTGCACGAGCGCGCGGGCGATCAGCGTCCGCTGGCGTTCGCCGCCCGACAACGTGTTGAACGCGCGTTGCGCCAACGAAGCCAGGTCGAGCGCATCGAGGCTCTCGGCCACCAGACGCCGATCCTCGTCGCGCTCGGCCTGAAAGCCGCGTTGATGCGGGAGGCGGCCCATCGCGGCCACCTCGCTCGTGGTGAAGTCGAAGCCGACGACGTTGTCCTGCGCGACGACAGCGATGCGCTGCGCGGCTGCGCGCGGATCCAGGCTCCAGAGGTCGTCGCCGCCGACCAGGATCGAGCCACCCACCGGCTTCAGCGCGCGATGCAGCGAACGCAGCAGCGTGGTCTTGCCGCTGCCGTTTGGGCCGACCAGGCCGACGAACTGCCCGGCCTGGATGTCGAGCGACACGTCCGACACGATCCGGGTGCCGCTCAGATCCACACAGATGGAG
>CAYZRP010000061.1:0-39151 GCA_964480865.1 uncultured Anaerolineales bacterium
AAAGGTGGCTCACTTTGCGTGTCGATTCGTGGCTCAGTTAACTTGGCGATTGACACAAGATCCGCATCGTCCTCGAAGGCCTCCGTGGCGAGACCGGCTGTTCGCGCGGACACGGTCCGCACTCTGCCGGCGCGAAGGCATCGCCCCTAACCTTTACTACACCTGGAGCAAAGAGTTCCTCGATGCCGGCAAGAAGCGCCTGGTCGGCGATACCGAACGCCAGGCCGATAGCCGCGATGTGTCTGAGTTGCGCAATGAGATCAGCCAACTCAAGCAGCTGGTGGCCGAGCTCTCGCTCAAGAACCACGTGCTTGAAAGAAACGTACTGGGTCGGGAGAAACCATGGAACGCCTGATCCTGCCACTATGAGCAGAGCGTTCGCCTGCTGAGAAAATGGAGATCATTCGCGTGGTCGAGCAATCGCCACCGCCCGTCGGCCGCGTCCTCGAACCATTGAACGTGCCGCGCAGTAGCTTCTATGAGTGGTATCGCCAGTACTTAAAGGAAGGAGAGGACGGGCTCTCGCCTCGGCAGAGGGAACGGCGCCAGTTTTGGAATCGCATTCCGGAGCAAGTGCAGGGCCAAATCATCGAACTGGCCCTGGAGCATCCAGATCAGTTTTCGCGGGAAATCGCCTGGCTCTTCACCGATCGAGAGTCATCTTTCGTCTCGGAATCCAGCGTTTATCGCTTGCTCAAGCGGTTCGATCTCGTCACCACGCCGGCGTTCGAGGTGGTCACGGCCGCCGACGCGTTTGGCACGCCCACCAAGCGAGTGAATGAGCTCTGGCAGACCGACTTCACCTACATGGGATCGAATTCCCAACTCTGTATTTCTGTTTAACAGCGAATGCCTCGTTTCGCTTCGCAGAGGAAAACCCAGGCGATTCGGATGGCCATCATCGAGCGCCAGGCTAGAGTAGTGGGTTGCGGAGCACGGCAAAATCGCCTTCACTTCCCTCTGCGAAGTGCGATTCGATCATCGCTGCTAAACACTTTTACAGACTTGGGAAATCGAGCCCAAGAGGATGCGTACATGTCAATCCGTCGTGGACCTGACGTGATCGTACCTTCCTCGGGCCCATGGCGGGTCAATGCAAGATCATCCCAGGTTGAGGGATCTCGACGAGGTCTGTGGCCCAGTCGATTTCGGCGTGAGGCAGCGACCGCCCCATCCCGCATCGCCGCGGCTGCCTTCGACGGCCAAACAACTCGGCGGCGGTTCGTGGCGGGTCCGTTCCGCCTCCTGATCCAGGAAGGTTCGTTGCTCCAGATCGCCTTGGACTGCGGTTTTGCAACCAGGGGTAGCGGACGCAACGGACACAAAAACCGAAATAAGCTAGGGATCGTGCGAAAACAGCCGAGAAACATGGGGTTTTCGCTGCACCACAGTGCTGGTTTCTGAGACTCCTGGCCACAAGAAAGCCTGAGGAAACTGCGTAGAATCGCGGCGATTTCTGTACTCACGAATCACCCAACAAGACAAAACTTCCCCTTGTCGGGTGTTGTGTGTCCGTTGCGCCCGCTACCCCTACCTGGGCAACACAAACTGGCCCGCGGTCTGCCAGTACGTCCCCGACAGTTCGACCGGGCATCCAGCCAGCCGGAGCCGATCCGCGAGCTCTTGCCGCTTTTGGGTGGAGCCGTCGAACCGGATGGTGTGCCGGCCGGCAATATCGCTGAACGGCCTCAGGCGCCCGATCTGGACAAACACCGTCCGTTCGGGCGACCGGCCCATCGCCATGCCCGCCTCGAAGAGAACGTTGGCGCGGGCCTGAGGCGTCAAGACCCGTTCGTAGTCGGGTTCGTCGAGATCAACCAGGTTCGGCCGAAGCCTGGCCTCGTCATCCGGGGTCAGCAGCACAATGACCGCTTGAGCGGTCGAAAACGCCACCTCCAGGACTTCGCCGATGAACGGGCTCGGCTTGTTGGTCCGGATGATGGCTTCGGACCATTCCAACGGGCGGAGCCCGATCGACCTCAGAAAGGCGAAAAGCGCGTCGCGCAACTCGACATTACGGCCATGAACCACAAAGACATGCGCCGGGTCCTGCACAAAGGGCTGCAACGTAGGCATAGGGTCTGTTTCCCAGGAAACGTCATAGTCTGTCCAGGGCGGGCGGAGTGATGGTCAGGTCACTCGGGACCGCCGATACGGCGGTGGATCTGGATGCCGGTGACCGTCTCCAACCGCCCGGCCAGACGTTCGAGATCAAGCGCGGTATTCAGACGCGTCATCAAATCGGCATTCACATTACGGTACCCCAGCTGATGGGCGGCGGACAGCAAAAGATGATTGTGCTCGACGTCGCCGGCAGACGGAACACAGTCCAGGATGGCGCCGCGGATCTCCGCGTCCGAAATGGCCTCGATCGGCCGGATCGCGCGGGCGTCCTCATCGCCGGAACCGGCCTCAAGCCGCCGCCGTTCCGCCAGAGCTGTCCCGCTCGTCCGCCTGTCCGTGGCGATTGCCGCCTTAACATGCGGGAACCCCCACGAGCGCCGTAGCAGGGCCGCGCGCTCGACGACCCGGTCCGCGAGGCCGTGGTCGGTCGGTGTCTCGGTGTTCTCGGGTTCGCTGGGGACGATCTGCAGTTCATCGAGCTTCCTGAACACGGGCGCAAGCGCCTTGTCGGGGTCCAAGAAGAACTCGCTGCCGCGCACGCGCACGAAGACCCATCCAAGGCGCTCGAGCACCGCCTGCCGCTCCAATTCGTCCGCGAGCCGCTCGGGCGACACGACGCGATCTCCCTCGCACGCGATGGCCAGCTTTTTGCCGTCGCTCTCGGCCACGAGATCGATGGAGTAGTATCCAACTCGCCAACGTCGGATAATGCGGATCCGTCGGGCTTCGAGGGAAAGACGGACGCGGCGCTCGAGTTCCGACTCAGGCCGATCTTCGTCGTCGGCGGGCGGCATCAATTGGTTGGGGTCCTCCGCGTACTCAATCAGCTGACGACGCAGATCGTTCGGCTGCAGGTCGGTCGCCGCGACAAGCGAGTGAATGACCCACATCTGATCGCGCGCCCGGCTGGCGGCCACGTTGAACCGCTTGCGAAACATGTCGCCGGACCTCAAGGGCAACCGCCGATCCTCCGCATCATCGACCACCGAGATGAAGATCACATCCCGCTCATCGCCCTGGAACTGCGCGGCGGTGCCGCACACGACATGCCGGCGCTCGAATTCAACCGGGCTCAAATAGCGTCGCAGGAGCGCATCGACCCGGCCCGCCTGCTCCTCGCCGACCAGCGAGATCATGCCGATGGTCTTTCCGAGGTACTCGGGTTGTTCCGTGGCCGCGACCACAAGCGATGCGATCGTCAGCGCTTCGTCCTCGTTGACGCCGAACTCCGAGCGGATGCCGTTTGTGCGGCAGCTGATCACATGCGGCTTGGTCAGGACGCGTGAAGCGTCGCGGAGCGGCCGGATCTTCCCGCCGTACGACAGGATGTTGCTGAATTGGATGACCTCCGGCACACACCGGAAATGCTCCACCAGGCACGTGAAACCCCGGAACGATTGCATCGCCAGGTCATAGATGGACATGCGGCCGTCGTACAGTTCCTTATTGGGCACGCTTGCCAGGTTCTCGTTGATCAGGTTTTGCACCTGGGTCAAGTCGTGCCCCACCGCTTCCGGGCTCACCTGCTGGTGATCGCCCACGATGATGACCTGCCGCCCCAGGTATAGCCCGACGAGCGAAACCACGTCGCTCTGGCTGGCCTCGTCGAAGATGATGACATCGAACGGCGAGGCGGTGGGGTCGAAGTTGTCGAGCACGCGGGCCAGCGGCATGATCCAGACCGGCACAGCCGATCGGCACTCCAGGAGCAACTGGCGCGCTTGCGCGCGAAGACGCGGCACGCGCTTGCCGGTGCCCGCCCCGATTCGGCGGATGGTTAACAGCCAGCCCACGAGCGCCTGTCGCTGTTCGAGCGAGGTGCGCCGGACTTGAGCCGCCCACGCCCGGCGATCCACGAGCGCCGTGGTGGTGCGCTGCAGTTCGTCGGTGAGCCGGGCGATTTCGTTTTGCAGGTGGTTGATGTCGGCGTCCGCCCGGGCATCCAGGCCGTCGCGCAACTGGCGCCACAGCCAGGCGTTGGCGGCATCGCCAGGTGGCCGGTCCTCATGGTGAGGGGGACGCCGGTTTCGAACCGCCTCGGCCCATCCTGACGCCACGGCGTCGAGGCGTCCGATGAGTTCGTGGCGGCGGGCCAGATCCGACCGTCGCCCGAACAGGTCGACCAGCCGTGCGAACGCCGTTTTGTACTGCGCCACGTCGCGATTTCCGACGGCCTCGTGAAGCCGGGCGATCACCTGAGTGGAGGCATTCCCCGTGATCAGGTGAGACAGCTGGCCTTCCAGCCGCAAGAATTCGTTCTCGACTTTCTCGAACAGGAGGCGATTGATGCGCGCGTCAAAGGCCTGCGGCAGGGTCTCCGTGATCACGCGGCCCAGTCGCGTGAGCTCGCCGTATTGGCTGATCTCTGGACGTTCGCGGTCCAACAGGGTTTTCCACCGAAAGCCCACGCTCCGCAGGGTCTCTTCCTGGGGCAGCCAGACGCCTTCATACCACCGCAGAGCCTCGCGCAGGGGGGTGACCGCCTGGGCGCAGATCCGTTCGGGCTGAGCCTCGACACCCGGGACTTCAACGGAAGACAACGGCGCCATCAGCGCGGTCCAGCGTCGAACCAGATCCTCACGGGCCGCTGTCAGGGTCGCGAATGTTTCGAGGACCCGGTAGTGCTCGAGGGACGTCGGACGGACGCCCGACACGTTGGCATGATCGAAGATCTTCTTCCAGGAAGGGTGGCGCAGGCGATCGAGCCACCCCACCCGGTGTCCCCGGTTCAGGTGTTGGATGATGTTTTGGATAACCGCGAGTTGGTCGCCGATGGCGGCGTCGCCGGTCAGCCTGGGCGCCCACTCAAGCAAGACGGGGGCCGCCTGCGCGGCCAGCTCGTTCGTCTGCACGATCGATTCGACGAGGTCGTCCCAGACCTTGCGATAGCCCCCGCCCAAACGACCACTCTCGATGGCTTCCAACTGCCACCGGGTTGCGCCGTTGAGCACCTGGATCGCACGCGTCGTCGACTGCAGGGCTGCCCTCAATTCGGCCGGGTCTTGCGGCCTGATCTCATCGGCCCATAAAGTCGAATCGAATTCACGTTGCGAATCCCGCAGCTTCTGCCATTCAGCCACCCTCGCCTCGAACGTGTCGGGATCGATCAACTCGTCCGGGCGAGGCAGCGGCGCGAGGAGATCGCGTTCATCCTGCGCCGAGACGCGCCGGTTCGTCAGGTACAGGTCGCGCAGTTCCTCGGGCGTCAGCGGGGTCGCCTCGCCCAGGGTCACCGGAGACGGGATCCAATCGTCTCGGCCCACTCCGCGGGCCACGATCTTGGCGGCGTCGGAGGGCGAGTACGAATTGCTAGCCACGTGGAGGTGCTGATACTCGCTGGTCAGCGTGGCCAAGAGGGTCTTCCTGGCGCTGTCCAGGCTCGAGAGCAATTCGCGCCGCTCCCGCTCCAGGAGGCCCGCCTCGAACTCGAGTTGTTCGAAACTCGTCGATGAGAGCCGCTCAGAGATGGCCGTGACGGAGTGCTCCAGCTGCTTGCGGCTCTCGGCGTCGTTGTCCAACACGCTGACGCAGAGCGGCTGCAAACCCGGGACGACCTGGTCCCGCAGCACGCGCAACGCCTTGCTTGTGTGGCTCGTGACCAACACGCTCTTGCCCTGGGCGAGCAGATTGCCGAGCAGGTTGGCGATCGTGTGAGTCTTTCCCGTGCCAGGCGGGCCCTGGGCCACGATCGAGCCGTACTGCTCGAGCCTCCGCGCGATCTGGAATTGCTCGCGATTGGCTGGCTTGCTGAAGAGGACGGACGCTTCCTGGTCCTCGCTGGTCGCCGCGGGATCGGCCTCCGGGGTGCTCGGGCTGGGTGAAGTGCCCACCCCGACGATGTTCAGGAGCGATTCGGGCAGTTCGCGTCGGGTGGAAAGGTCACGCAGAATGGCCTCCAGCGCGCTGTTGAAGCCGAAGGTCCGTGACCTCACAAAGACCACCGGATCCCGATAAATGACGGGATAGGGCGACACCCGGTTCGGCCGCTTGCCCTCCACGAGTTCGCCACGGGGCGAGAGACCCACCGCCAGCCGGCGCAGAAAGTCGGATGTGCCCTCGCCGCCCAGTGGGTGATAGCCTTCCCGCTCGAGCTCATCGCGAAACTGCCCAATCAACGTCCCGTCGATGCCGGGCAGCGTCCGCAAAAGCGCCGAGTAGAGTTCAGGCGCATGATCGCTTTCGGCGATGATGACGCGCGGGATCGACGGGCTGAAGAAGAGCTGCAGGCGCTGCAGGATCAGCGGGTGGCGGACCTCCACCTCGCCGATGCGCCAGCTCAACACCCCATCGCCCAGGACCAATTCGATCTTCTCGGCCTCGCGCTCGAGCTGGGCATACAGCTCGTACAGACGCTCGAACAGCTTCCAGGCTTCGAAGGAGGGTCTTTCGCCCCGTTCCCATTCTTTCCGGACGTCGATCCAGCGTTCGAGGAGCAACGGGCGAGCCGGGTCATCTTGAAAGGTGTAGACGGTCGGCTCGCCGACGACGCCGGCAGGATCGCCCTCGCTCCGAATGGAGGACAGCACCTCGACGACGCCATCGACGCGATCCCAACCCCGCCGCAGCCAGGGAAGGATTTCCTGAGGCGGCTCAGGAGCTTGCGTCAGGAGGGGGCGGGAGACGGCGATCAGGAAGCTTTCACCGATGGCAGCTTGTTCCTGCTCCGTTAGGAAGGGCGCCTCCGTCGCCGCGGAGGGTTGGCCGAGCTCGGGAGCGAGCCGGATCGTCGAGTGCGTCGGAAGGTTGCGAAACTTGAGCACCCATGGGTGATCTTCCACGCGCAACGCTGCCGGATTCCGAAGTTGGTCCAGGCCTTGAAGATAACGGAAGACCTGGGTCACGCGGTCACGACCGACTTTGAAACGATCTGTTCCCTCTGGCATCGATTCCCCCAGTGTGAACGACCCCGGATGGTAGGGGATCCGTGGCCCCGCCGTCGTCCCCGCGATCCTCAGGCCGGCAGACGGCCTTCGTTCATGGCTCGCCACCCGGCTTGTCGGCTATCGTCGGGAGCCTCTGCCAGAAGGCCCGATCGCTCGCGGCATCCGCCGCGAGGCGAGCCACATCTGCCATCAAGCCCACGATGAACACCCGAAACTGTCGTCGGCCCATCGCCATCAGATCGGTGCCCGGCCGGGTGGGCCCACTCGGATCGTAAACCTCACGGGCTCGTGAAGCCGGTGTGCGAACCACAAAGAACGCCACGCGCTCCTCGCCGAACCATCGGGTCGCAAGCCCGTAGAGCTTCTCCTCGTTTTCGACGTGACGCCACAGGGCCGAGAGGGAATGAAGCCAGAGGACGTCGACCGGCCTGAAGGCGGACACCGAAACCCAGTCGTCGCTGCCCAAGGCCTCTGCATAGGCGTCCCAGTACTGGAGTTCAGCGAGCCTGTCGAATAGGGGTTGCGCCATCCGGACGAGGGTGGCCCGAAAGGGAAGCGCAGATTGAGCATGATCGGGGCGCCACACGGCCAGCGCGGGCGCCAGGATCTCCCCAACCCCCGCAGCCTTGCGGATAGCGTCGACGCCCACGTCCACGCCCGACAAATACGCCTGGAGGACGGCCTCGGTCGCCTGGATCTCGGAGCTCGAGCTGGAGAGATTGAGCCAGCCCTCCACTTCTGCGTGGTGCAGGAACTGGCCAACGAGCGCGATGTTGTAGACGATCTTGTCTCGTCCGACGACGTCGCCGCCGATCGTGACATCGCCTTGCGAAGAGACGGAAACGCCACTAGCGCCCTGCTCGGTCATTGGCAGCGGCTCCTTGCCCACCTTCCGACACCCACAGCCGGGCCGGTCGGGCTGACCAGCGGGTCGCGCGCTCGGCGCCTGCGCACGGGACGGCCCACTGAGAGGGCTGCCGTGATCGCATGGAGCTGGACCGCGCCGCCTGATCGTCGGCAGCGGCCGGATGGGATGTGCACTGATGGGGACCGGGCTTTGCCTCTCACCGAACGATTCCACGCAAGAGGCGCCGGGCCTCCCCTGCTCACGGCCCGACCGGTAACCCTGAGTATATTACCGATGGCATTGCCCTGCTGCGCCGGTCATTCAGCCCATCACCGAGTCCCTTGGGCGGAACCGGTGGTCGCAAGGCCATTGCGCGCGCGCTTCTCGACGTCGATCGAACCGTTTTCGCTGATCGCCGGCGGACTCGGCCATACCCTGCTGACCCTATTCCGCTTGCTCTCGGTAACGCTCCTGCCACTCAGCCTGAGCCTGCTCACGGGTCATGTTCCAGCGGTAGCCCAGGTGCGCGGGGATGGTACGCCGGCAGCGTGAGCAGGTCACGATCTGCAGGACGCCGGACCAGGGATCCTCCGGATTGAACCCTGGCGCGCGCGACACGAACAGGCGCCCGGAGGATTCCGCGCTGCCACACTCCGGGCAGATGAAGTCACCGCTATCCTCTGGCACTCGCGCCCAGTTGAATGGTTCAGGCATGAGTCGCCTCCTGTATCTCTATGACCGATCGGCACCCTGGCGGCGGATGAGTAACGCTCACGCGACGCCTCCGTGGTCCGCTGTGGCGGAGCGGGTTCCGTCAACGCTAGGCTGTCTGGGCGAGCTTTCCCCAAAGTGAGGACAGCGCACGCTCATAGCCCCGGTCTGGATAGTGCGCGATCTCGGCCCACTGGCGTTCGACTTGAAGCTGCCACTGTGCCTCGTCGGTGAGCAGGGCCACCACAGCATCCGTCAGCGCCTGGACGTCGTTGACCGGCACGCGGACACCGCTCTCGATCACCTCTCGTACGCCCGCGGCCTCTGTGAAGACGACCGGCACCCCGGCTTGCATCGCCTCGAGCACGACCAGGCCAAACGGCTCCGCGCGCGAGGGCACGACGATGACGCTCGCCCCGTCGAACGCGCGCCAGCGCACCCGCCACTCGAGATAGTCGTGCAGCTCGACGATGGCTTCTTTTGAGACTCGGACCGCCCCGGGGAGGAAACGAGCGATCGCGACATAGTCGCGTTGGAACCCGTCTCCTGAATCGTTCACCACCAGCCGATGGGTCCAATAGGCATGGGTGAGCGCGTAAGCCGTGAATCCCCGCCGGATCACTTCGGGTTCGGTGTCGGCGCTGTAGGCGCCTTCGTCGAGCTCCTCGAACGTGTCGGTCGCGGCGTCGAAGTCGATTGCACGCAGATTCCCAAAGGCGAGATCGATCGCGCCATTCTCACCCCCCGGACTCACGAAGGGCGGTGGAAAACGGAACTTCAGGCGCTCGGCGCGATCCTCCAGCAGGGGTCTCAGATCGCCCTTCCCATACAAATCAAAGCGAGCCGAGGGGACGCGCTCTCGGACCTTCTGCGCCATCTCGATGAACAGGTCCGGGCCCTTTTGATGGCTCAGCCGTCCGAGAAAGACCACGCGTTTGGAATGGGGTTCCCCGACGGGATACGGTCGAGCCGATTGCGGGCTCAGGACATTGGGGACGACGGTCGTGCGCGCGAGGTCCGCGTCGTAGAGGGTCACGAGTTGGGCCTGGGTGACGCGGCTCGGGGTGACCAGATGGTCGGCGGCGTGGCAGGCAGTGGCTTCGATTCGCGCAATCGTGTGGCGCAGGTGCCCGTCCGTCCGGCGATCCTGTTCGGTGGAGTGGAAATGCGCGACCCACGGTTTCCCGGATCGAGAGGAAAGCGCTTCAGCTGCCCTGAACGTCAGCCAGTCCTGCGCATGGATAACGTCAAAGACCAGGCGTCCATCCTCCAGGGCGCGCAGGGCATTCTGGACGAAAGCCTGCTCACGTTCCAGATCACGCGGCCCGGCATGGTCGTTCGGACTTGAGTCGCCCCTTGACGGACGCCACTCGCCGTCGAGCGGATACGTCAGGTAGGGCTCACTCGACGACGTGTCGGACGTGTTCTCCTCTTCATCTTCGTCAAGCCCCTCGCCCACCGCGATCACGGGGACTTCATGGCCGAATTCGGTCAGGGAGACCCGCGCCGGCGCCCAGGGGACCATCACGGCCAGGTTGGCGCCCTGCAACCGCAAGTTGTGGATGAGATGATGGTTCGCGGTCCAGGTACCGCCCAACACCAGCGGCGGAAACTCCCAGAGGAGCAAGAGGATGCGAGGCCCGCTCGCCTCGGGGCCATAGCGTTGCAGCAGACGCTCGCGGATTCCGGCCGAGTAGGTCGCCTGGCGCCACCCGCGTGTCAGACGCCAGTCCACGGTGGCCTCGGAGAAATCGGCCGCACTCACGTTGGCGCCGTCCAGATCCAGGTCCAGCAATTTCAGGTTGCGTAACCGGGCGCCCTGGAGATCCGCCTGGCGCAGCGAGGCCTTGGCCAGGTCGGCGTATTCGAGATTGGCGCCGCGCAGGCGGGCACGTGTGAGATCTGCCCCGATCAGGTCGGCCGCGTCAAATCGGGCGTGGTCGAGGATCGCATCGCAGAACGTGCAGCTTCGCAGGTAGGCGTTGCGAAAGTCGTAGCCCGTCAGATCCATCCGTGAGAAATCGCAGCCGACCAGATGCACGCCCTGCCAGGAGACCTTGCGCATCGCACGTGGGATCTGCTGCAGGGCCAGCTCCATGACGGGCACGAGCGTTCGCTGGATGGCGGCTCTTTCCGATCCATCGAGGCGACCGGCCAGTGCCAGAGCCGCGGCGACGCGCTCATGGAAGTCCTCTTTGTCTTTGGACAGGAACTGCTGAAGGCCGGCGATGCTTCCGGCGCGCACTTGGAGATCCTTGCTCGTGATTCCTTCCCAGGCATGACGCATCGTCTCAGCGGCCTGGTCGGCGCGCGTTTTGGCCTGGATCTCGAGGAATTGGTTGAGCCCGACGAGCGCCCCCGAGAGGGCAATCACGACCCCGGCGCCGACGCTGAAGTTGGCGATGAAGTTCTGGAGAAAGATCTCGTGTTGCTCATTTTGGAGGCGGAGGGCGATGAGTTCCTGGCGGGTCTTTTCATCGCTCAGGCTCGTGGTGCTCAGCGCGCTGAGCTCTGACAACGCCTGCTGGATGCGCTGTTGGCCGTCACTGGCGATCACCCATTGCAGCACCACCATACCGATCAGGAACGCAGAGAACGCGAGAATGATCCAGCGTTGGCGTGTCATGTCAGTGCCCCCTTGAAAGCCGCGCGACTAGTATACCGGTAACCCAAACGCCGTCTGCGCCCGATACGGTCAAGGTCTGCGCATGTGGCGTTCAGGAGGCCAAACCTGGCAGTGTGATCCCTTCAATCGAGCGCCGATGTCTCCTCGCGTTCGGAGAGACCCAGGGCACGATGCTCCGCCTCGGCCGATTGTGATCCTGTCGCCCCATGCTTCTGAACCGATCACCGAGCGTGCACGCACACGTGCCGAGCGGCTTCTGGCGGATGCGCTCCCGATGCTCGTGCTCCACGCGATGCAGGCGCCGCCGGCGGTGAAGAAAGACGCATCGGAACGCGCGCCATCCTGGTTGGACTGTGCTCCTCTATCACCGCCGTCACTCAAGCGCTTGCCTCCAAGCGTGGAGCGTCGCGAAAGCCCCGTTCGCGCTGAGTGGAGCGAGGGGAAATCCCTCTTCTGTTGGTGGGCTATCCCCCTAGTCAGCGCCCCATTCGTCGCGTATCATCCCGGCCGAATCGGGCTCAGGGGGAGGTCATGCGCGTGGATGATCCCGTGGTGATCCAAGGCACGCAGGCTGTTGATGATGGCCTGCAGATTGACTGTTCAAGTCCGCCGGGCACGGCCCGCTTCCAGTGTCCCGATTGTGCGGGTGAGATCGTCTTCCACGCGCCCGGGCTCCTGATCTGTACGTGCCAATCCGTTTTTCGGGCGGAACGTCTCTCGTGGGCGCAGGGTCGCGTCCATTATTCGATCCGCCGGGCGACGCATTGATTCCCCCACCCTTCAATCACCGATCCTTCCTCGCTCGTTTTCGCGCCTGAGCCGCCGCACGCTGCAATCGCTTCGTGGCGGCTCGGAGACTGGTTGGACCCGGTCGCGCGCAGATCGGACACCCGCTGCCCTGCTGCAGGACGCTGTACGTCTGGGACCAGCGATGGCCGAGCGAACACTCCCAGCGGGTCTTGATCTTGGTCGTGGCCGGCAGCGTCGGTCCCAGCCAGCGGCTCTTGCGTTCACGCGCCAGGGCGCGATAGTCGGCCGCGGCCTTGCGCGCATAGCCCGTGCAGCGCGGGCAGCGATGGCCACGCGCGACGGTGTTCAGGAGCGTGGTCCAGACATGACCGCGCTTACAGCGCCAGCGGGTGGGCACGGACGTGCGGGGTGGCAAGGGGCCGAGCCAGGTCAGGCCCTGTTCGCGCCCAATGCGCCGATAGTCGGCGGCGCAGCGCGGGAGGCGGCCGGCGCAGCGCGGACAGCCGTGTCCGGCCTGGACCGAGTTGTACGAGGCGCGAAAGGCGTGGCCCGCCGCGCACTGCCAGCGGGTCTTCTGCGCTGTCGGGAGGGCCCGGTGACCCTTCCAGCGCAGGCCGTGCGCGCGCCCCAACGCGCGATAGTCGGCGGCTGTCTTGCGCGCGCGGCCGCTGCAGGCCGGACAGCCCGAGCCTTGCTGCACGTTCGAGTAGCGCGCCGACAGCACATGGCCGGCGGCGCAGCGCCAGCGAGTCTTCGCGCGGCTGGTGGCCACGGCCGGCCCGAGCCAGGTCCAGCCACGCGTCGCCGCCAGGGCGCGGTAGTCGGTCGGCGTCTTGCGCACGCGCCCGACACACTCCGGGCAGCGTTGGATGGCCTGGATGCGGTTGTAGGTGCGCGTGAAGACGTGGCCCGCGGCCCGGCAGCGCCAGGTCGTCGGGCGCTGCGTGCCAGGCGGCGTCCGGCCGAGCCAGTCGAGGTCGCGCATGGCGGCAAGCGCGTGGTAGTCGTCAGCGGTCTTTGAGGCGGGCATCCAGACTCGCAGGGTTCATCATCTGGGCGGGCACGGCGGCGGATCCGGTTCGCACGGGAGGAAAGCGCCCTGCCACGCCTCGCCTCGCTCGAGGACCCTTCTTGCGCCGAGTGTAGCACGAGCCCCGGTCCGGTCCGTCCGTCCGGCACGGTACAATGGCGCATCGTCGTGACACGACGCATACTTTTGAGCGAGGACAACTCATGATGGTGAAGCGTCTTGCCTGCGCGCTCGGGCTGGTGTTGAGCACGAGTGGGCCGGGCATCCCGACGGCCGTCGACGCGGCCGCTTCCCTGCCCGCCGTCGCCCGTTCCGGCGCGCGCGCCGTCGAGGCGCTGGCCGCCGGCGCCGATCGCGCCGTGCAGCTCGCGGCCGGCGACCAGCACGTCTGTGCCCTGACCGCCTCCGGTGCAGTCAGGTGTTGGGGCGGCAATGCCTTCGGCCAGCTCGGCACCGGGACAACGTTTCTCTCCACGTATCTGCCCACGACCGTGCGCGGCCTGCCGCCGGCGCGCGCGATCGCGGCCGGCGCCTACACGACCTGCGCGATCACGACCGCCGACGACCTGTACTGCTGGGGGCGCGGCGAGCTGTACGCGCTCGGCAACGCCGCCACCGCCGTCGTCACCCGGCCGTTCAAGCTCCTCGGCGGCGTCAAGACCGTGGACCAGGGCTGGTATCACGGTTGCGCGGCGCTGCTCGACGGCGGCCTGAAATGCTGGGGCCGGATCGCGTTCATCACGCCGCTCGGCCAGACCCGCACCCTGGGCTCGCAGACGCCCGAGGACGTGATCCAGCCGCAGGGCAGCCCAATCCTGGCGCTCACCGGCGGCAATCAGACCAGCTGCGCGCTGCTCGCGAACGGGGCCGTGACCTGCTGGGGCCTGACCGGCATGATCGACTACGGCGTGAGCGGCGTGGTGCCGCCGACCGTGATCGGCACGGGCTTCGCGGCGGTCAGCGGCGACCAGTCGCACCTGTGCGGCCTCGCCGGCGGCGGCCTGCAGTGTCTGGGCGCCAACGGCTACGGCCAGCTCGGCCTGCCGCCGTCCGCGAACGGACCGCAGACGTTCCAATCGATCCCGGGTCTGCCGGCCCCGACCGCGCTCGCGACCGGCACGCGCCATACCTGCGCGCTCGACGCCTCCCACCGGCTCTGGTGTTGGGGCGACAACGGCTCGGGCCAGCTCGGCCGCGGCCGGACCGGGCCGGCGGACTCGACTCCACAGCTCGCGGTCGCGCTGAGCGAAACCGTGACCCAGGTCGCGGCGGCCTCGCTCTCGACCTGCGCGTTGACGGACAGCGGCAAGGTGTTCTGCTGGGGCAGCAACACCTCTCGTCAGACGACGGCCCGCGGCTACGGCGCCCAGGTCTGGCCGGTGCGCGTGCCGGGCTTCGGGCCGGTCACGGACGGGCCGGTGGCGATCACGGGCATCGAGGTCAACCAGGGCATCCAGAACCTGTCCAACGACATGCCCCTGGTCGCGCAGCGCCGGACCGTGGTCCGGGTCTTCGCACGCTCGACAACCGGCGCGGCCCTGCAGCCCGTGATCGCGCTGACCGGCGCCCGCGCCGGCGCGCCCCTGCCCGGTTCGCCGCTCGCGCCGCTCAACGCCCAGCGCGTGACCAACCTGGGCGGCGACCGCGCCTCGCTCTCCGGCGGCTACTATTTCGAACTGCCGCCGGCCTGGCTCGGCGCCGGGACGCTGGATCTGGAGGTCGAGAACCTGAGTTCGGCCCGGGTCTGCGAGGACCAGACCGGGGTGCCGGCCGACTGCCGCGCAGCGGTCACGTTCGAGACCACGCCGGCCGCCCAGCTCATGATCGTGGGGTTGCCGTACGTGAATGCGAGCGGCGTGCGGGTCGCCGCGCCGTCATTGGCCGAGCGGCGGCAGGCCGCCCGGCAGCTGCTGCGCGCCTTTCCAGTGCCGGACGTGATCTGGTCGACCGTTGACTCGCCGGTCGCGTCGCCCGTTCCGCTCGGCCACGCCGACGACGGCTGGACGTCGTTGAACGAGGTGGCCATCCCCTTGATGCAGCGGCGCGGCGCGGATGGCTGCGGCTCGCCGTGCACGACCGTCTACATGTACCTGCTGGCCGATCCGCCGAAGACCGGCCTGCCGCTCTACGGCGTGACGCTCACCGGCCAGGGCGTGGGCATGAGCTACACGGATCATCCCGCCGCGGACACCCCGGGCAACTATCTGTTGTTTGCGCACGAGGTCGCTCATGGCTACGGCCTGAACCATGCGCCGTGTGATCAGGGCGATCCGCCGGCCAACCTCGATCCGGGCTTCCCGGACCCGGCCGGCCGCATCGACGCCACGTTGCATGGCGATCACGGCTTCATCGGCCTGGACGTGTTCCAGCGCCGCGTGTTCGCGCCGGACCACGCGCGCGACCTGATGGCGTATTGCCAGCCGAACTGGCTGTCCAACTACCACGCCGAGAAGCTGCTGGATCGCTTCCAGACCGGCGTGAACTTCCCGTCGTTGCCCACGGCCGCGAAGGCGGCCGACGTCGGTCTGGTAGCCGGCGACGTGCTCGTGATCTCGGGCGCCCTCGATCCGGCCGGAACCGTGGTCGTGCTCGGGCCGGCGTTCGACGTGCCCGGCGCGAGCGCGCCGCCGCCGCCCGCGGCCGGCGTCACCACCGCGCGACTCCTGGACGGCGCCCAGAATGTCCTGGCCGATCTGCCCCTGACGGTGGGCGCGCTTAGCGACGACGCTCAGGGGTTGCAGGCCTTTATCGGACTCGTGCAACGTCCGGCCGGGCTCGCCCGACTGCAGATTATGACCCACGGGGTCGTGCGGGTCGAGCGCTCGGTCTCGGCCCATGCGCCGACGGTCGCGCTGGCGCCGCTGAGCGGACCGGTATCCGGGACGCTCACGCTCTCCTGGTCGGCCAGCGACGGCGACGGCGATCCGCTACGCTACTGGGTGCAGATGTCGGAGGATGCGGGCGTGAGTTGGCAGACGCTGGCGACGAATCTCGGGCAGACGACGTTGGACCTGGAGACCGCGGCGCTGCCCGGCACCGCCCACGGACAGTTCCGGGTCATCGCCAGTGACGGTCTGCTGAGCGCCGCGAGCACCAGCGGGGCCGTGTCGATCGCGGGGCATGTTCCGCAGGTCGAGATCCTGGCGCCGCTCGTGGGCACCAGCGTCCAGGTCGACGCGACCCTGGTGGCGATGGCGGCGGCCTATGACGCAGAGGATGGCAGCGCCCTGCCCGACAGCGCCTACGTGTGGTCGACGGGCGACGGCCAGGTGCTGGCCAGCGGTCGGATGGCCGCGATCGACGTCGCGCAACTCGACCCCGATGACCCGCGGCTGCGCGTCACCGTGACCGACTCGACGCTGGCCCAGGCCACGGCCGAGGTCACGCTGGTGCTCGAGGCGCCGCCGACGCTGCTCGGTCTGTACCTGCCCCTGCTCAGCCGCTGAGCGGTCCAGGCTCAGACGCTGAGCGATCCGGGCTCAGCCGCTGAGCGGTCCAGGTCCCGCTGCAGTCTGATGTTGGGCTGCGCCGGCTGGCCTTCCGTCGGCGGGGCCGGCGCCGTCACGGCACGATCGCGGGCTCGTCCGGGGCGACGGCGGCGCTGTAGTCCCAGGGCCGGCCGCTGGCCAGATCGCGCGCCGCGATCTCGGCCAGGGCCTGCAGCTGTCCGGGCGTGAACGGGCCCGGATGCGTCCCGAGCCAGCGGGCCAGGACGACGTCGAGCGTGCTGGCGTCGGACAGCACCCACGGGACCACGGCCGCCAGCTCGCGCCGCCGCACGGCTCCGCGCCGCGCCCACTCGGCCGAGCAGAAGGCCAGGTACGCCAGGCGCGCGTCGCGCTCGGGCAGCGCGCTCAGGCGGTCGGCGATTTCCTCGGGCGCCGGCGTCGGCCGCGGCTGCCAGTGAGCGCGGTAGACGTGGACCAGATACGCCCGGCGCGCGCGGAAGTCCGGGTCGCGCACGGCCGCGGCGCTTCGCTGGGCGGCCTCGACCAGCGGCCAGCGATCGGCGCCGCGCTGCGTGCGCAGCCCGCCCGGATCGAGCCCGAGCTCGCGGCACAGATCGAGGGCCGCCAGGAACGTGGTCACGGCGAAGCCCGCGAACCCGACTGGCGCCTCCAGGGCCTCGGCCAGCTCGCGCTGCGCGTCGGCGACGGCGAGTCGGCCGCCGCGCGCCTCGGCCGCCACGGTCGCAAGCCGCGCGCGCAGGAACGTGCCCCAGCGATCGACCAGGAACCGTCCCCGCCCGACCACGTCCTGCAGGGCATCCACGGCCGGGGACGGCGGCGGGTTCAGGGCCAGGATCTGGGCCGGCAGCGCGAAGGTGAAGGTCACGCCCTCGGCGGTCAGGGCCACGGCCAGCATCGCGCGCAGCTGGCGGCGCAGCCAGTCGCGGGCGCCGGGATCCTGATCGGCCGGGGCCGCCAGCGCGGCGACGCCCAGAGTCGCCAGGGCCTGGTCGCGGTAGAAGGGATACGGGTTGGGCAGGACCGCGCGCAGCAGGCGCTCGACCAACGCCCGCCCGGCCGGCGCGGCCGTGACCGACGCCAGCCGCGCGCGCAGCTCGGCGATGCGCCCACTCTCTTCCTCGGTATCCGACTCGAGATAGGCCACGGCCTCATACAGCCCCGAGCGCGCGTCCTGGTCGATGCGCGCGATCAGGTGATCGGCGAACGGCTCGAGCTCCGCGATCGTGGCCAGGGTCTGCGGCCCGGCGACGTCGGTCGCGACCGGGTAGGCCTCGAGCAGGGCCTCGCCCGGAAGGCGGCCCCAGGCGCTCAGCCACTCGGCCGGCGAGCGCGGATCGACGGGCGCGAGCGCCCGGCTGGTCGCGACCAGCAGACCGTCGACCAGGCCGTCGAGCGGCGCGGCGATGGCGCGCCCGAGCGAGCCGAGCGCGGTCTGGACCTGGGCCAGGTCGCCGCGCAGCGCGGCCTCCCAGGCCAGATAGGCCCAGAGCACCTGGCTCCATTCGGCGTCCGCGCCGCACAGCGCCGCCCGGCGCAGCGCCTGGACCGGATCGCCGGCATCCAGCGCGGCGAAGACGGTGTCGCCGATCTGGCCGTGCCGCAGGGTGTCGCGATAGGCGCCGGCGCAGGCCAGGGTCCCGACCGCGTCGTCCTGCTCGAGGGCCGCCAGCAGCGCCGCGCGCACGTCGGCCAGGCTGCGCTCGATGTCGCCCAGGCCGCGGCGCTGGGCGGCGCGAAAGCCGGCGTCGGTGACGAGCGCGAGCCGCGCGGGTTCGTCGCCGTCCGCCTCGAGATGCCGGGCGTAGTGCTCGAGCACGTAGAGCGGCGTGTCGGCCGGCCAGCCGGCCGCGGCCTGGGCCGCGCACCACCTCACGATCCGGCCCGCGCTGGCGCGCAGGTGTTTGGGGCTGAACTCGTCGCGCAGGGCTTCGCGCAGTTCGAGGTGCATGAGCTCGAGCCGCGGCTGGCCGAGCAGGAAGCGCTGCAGGGGCCGCAGGACCCGGCCGACGTCGACGGGCTCGGCCTCGAGCAGGGCGGCCAGGTCGTGGCGGGTCAGGCCGCCGCGCGCGACGGTCAGGGCGCCGAGGACGTCGCGGGTCAGGGCGTGGTCGTCGGCGGCCAGGAGCGCCGTGACCTGGCGCGCGAAGTAGTCGCGCACGCCCTGCGGGGCAGCGGCGCGGAGCGTCGCCGGAACAGCGCCGGCCGCGACTGCCTCCTCGCCGATGAAGCGCGCCAGGAGCGGTTCGCCCTGGCTGAGGGCCAGGACCTCGTCGGCCAGAGACTGGGCCAGCGCGGCGGCCGCGCCCTGGCGTTCGAGGAGCTGCACGAGATCGGCGCGGTTGAAGGCCGGGACGGCCCGCCGGCGTCCCGTGCCCAGCGGATGCCCGGCCGGCACGACCGTGGCCGGATCCGGGTTGGGCCGCGAGGTGACGATGACCTGAAAACCCGGCGCGAGCCGATCGGGCAGGCACGTGGCCGCGGTCACGGTCCCGGGCGCCATCTCGTCCAGGCCGTCGACCAGCAGCGCGGCCGGGCCGCGCGCCTCCTCGAGCCAGCGCGCCCAGAGTGCGCCGAACTGGCTGCGCAGCGCCTCGAGGTCGCCTGGGACGCCGCCCTCCAGTCGCAGCAGCGTCAGGAGCTGGGCGTTGAGCCGCTGCAGGAAATAGTTGGGCGTGTGCTCGCCGGTCTCCTGGCGCAGGAAGACGTAGACCAGCTGCACCGGCCAGTCGCCGCGCGCCGCGCGCGCGACCAGCTGGGCGGCCAGCGCGGACTTGCCGTAACCGGCCGGCGCCGTGACGACGGTGTAGCCAGCCGCGCCCGGGGCGGTCAGGTCGGCCAGCAGCGCTGCCCGGCCGACGAACGTGTTCTGCAGATGCGCGAGCCGGGCCGCGACCTCGCTCGGGTAGTCCGGGCGCGGATAGCCGGGCCCCTGATAGATGACGCGCGCGTTGGGGCCGATGGCGACGCCCTGGCTGTGGTAGATGTCGCCGACCGTGATCGCGGCCGGCGCGGCCGGGGTCTGGAGCATCTCGCGCAGGATGGCCAGGGTCGTCGGCTGGCTGAGCAGTTGCCGGGCCTGCTCGACGGTGACCCGGCCGCTGGCGACGGTCTCGAGCGTGCGCGCGAGGTCGGGCGCCAGCGTGGCCAGCTCGGGCGGCAGGCTGGCGGCCAGATCGGCTTCGAGAGTCAGCGAGTTGGGCATGCGGTTCCCCTCTGGCGCGAGCGCCACGGTACACCCAATCAACGCACCCGCGCGGCGAGTTCGGGCCGCGGGCGCGCGCGCGGGCGCTGAGTGGCCATCCTAGGACAAGCGCCCGGACGAGGCAAGCGTGTTTCTTCGACCGTCTGGATCTCGCCGCGGCGGTCGCGCCCGGCCGGTGCTTGTCGCCGGGAGCCGATCCGGCGTACACTGCTCGCGTTGGGATCGCCGATGGTCGATGGCGACCGCTCGAGGGTCAGCGCACGCTGGACATCGCACGCTGGACATCGTGCGATGTCCAGCGCACGATCGAGCCATCGCCGATGCCCGTCGTCCGATGCCGATCGAGCGCGGCGCAGCGAGCGCGGTGCCGCGCTCGCTGCGCCGTCACTCAAGGAAGAGCCATGTCACGCCGCATCGTCACGACGCCGGCCAAGGGACTCGGCGCCGCCCGCCCGGTCGACACGTATTTCGACAAGGTCGTGAAGAACATCCCGGCCGACATTGTCGCGGCCTGGGTGACGGTCACGGGCCTGATCAGCGCGGCCAGCGATGTCCCGGTCGCGACCGTGCTCTGGATCGCGTTCGCCTTTGGCCTGGTCCTGACCTTTTTCTGGACGTTGCGCCAGACGCGCGAAGCCGGGCAGCCGCCGGCTTACACCCAGTCCGCGATCGCGGCCGGCGCCTTTGCGGTCTGGGTGCTGGCGCTGGGTGGGCCGTTCGCGACGCTGGCGTTCTATCGCCCTCTTTACGGGTCGTTGCTCTTGATCGCCTATTCGCTGGTGGTGGCGGTCATCAATCCGCCCGAGTCATAGGTGATGTTCGGCGGGACCGGCCCGCGAGGCGGCCCCGTGGGTGCGTTAAGCCGGTGGGTCGAGGGCGCCGCGTGTCGCATGACAAACGCGAGGCGCCCGTCGGCCGGCCGTGACCCGTCCGTCCAGGCGTTCCGTTCAGCGGAGGATCTCCATGACCACCCCCTTCACCCAGGGACATGCACTCGTGATCGGCGTGGGCGCGGATCTGCCCAATACCGTCGACGATGCCATCGGCCTGGCCGACATCCTGAAGGATCCGGGCCGCTGCGCCTACCCGGCCGATCAGGTGCAGGTCCTGACGGGCGACGGCGCGCGCCGGGCCGCGATCCTGGATGGGCTGCGTCAGGTGGCCGAACGCGCGACCGCTGACAGCACGGTGGTGGTGTATTTCTCCGGGCACGGCTACGCGGCCGAGGCCTCGATCGGCACGGCCTACTATCTGATGCCGTTCGGCTACGATCTCAACCGGCTGGCCGCGACCGCGATCTCGGGCACCGAGTTCAACGCCGCGCTGCAGGCGATCCAGGCTCAGAAGATCCTGGTCCTGCTGGATTGCTGCCACGCCGGCGGCCTTGACGACGCCAAGGCCCCGGGCCTGACTCTCACCAAGACGCCCCTGCCCCCGGAGGCGTCGGCGTTCCTGGCGGGCGGACAGGGCCGGGCCCTGATTGCGTCGTCGCGCGACACCGAACTCTCCTACGCGGGCAAGCCGTACAGCGCCTTCACCCTGGCCCTGATCGAAGCGCTCTGCGGCCAGGGCGCCGCGCGCTCCGACGGCTATGTGCGCGTCGCCGATCTGGCCGTGTACACCGGTGGCAAGGTGGCGCAGCGCACGAAGGAACGCCAGCATCCTCTGTTGAACTTCCAACAGGCCGACAACTTCGTCGTCGCCTACTATGCGGCCGGCGACACGCAGGTCAAGGCCGTGCCCTTCCAGGAGGCCGATGTGCAGGTGGAGGACGAGCCCGGCGAGTTCGCCCGCCTGGGCGCCGGTAACACCCTGAATGTCAATCAAAGCGACCAGAAGGTCAACGCCCCACAGACGAACGTGTTCGGCCACAATTCGGGGACGATCACGAACTCGAGCACGGACCAGTCGACGAGGATCGGCGGCGGTGTGCAAATCGGCGGAGCGAACGTCCACATCGGCGGCGACGTCGTCGGGCGTGACAAGATCACGACCCATCAGGGCGACCAGATCAACGTGGGCAACATCACCGGCAGCAGCGGCGTGGCGATCGGGCGCGGCGCGCGCGCCACGGTGACGACGTCGACCACGACCGGGTCGGACCTCGCCGCCGTGTTTGCGACGCTCCATCAGTGGATCGCGGACCGGCCGGGCACCACGGACGACGACAAACAGGAGTTGAGTGAGACAGTGGCCCGTCTGGAGAAAGAGCTGGCCGATGCCCAGAAGGCCAACGTCAAGAAGGTGGACGGCTGGGTCACGCTTCTGCAGGCGGCGGCGCCGGAGCTGGTCAAGGCCCTGCCGCACCTGCTGGCCAACCTGACCAGCGCCGGTGGGCAGCTCTTCCACCAGGTCGTCACCCAGGTCCTGCACCGGGGCGGGTGAGGGCTGGCGCGGCCGACGATCCCACGGCGGCGCACGGACATCGAACAAGCCCAACACTTCCTTGAAGCGGAAAGGCGGCGCAGATGAAGACGGTCGATCTCGTGTTCGAAGGCGGCGGAGCGAAGGGCATGGTCCTCGTCGGTGCGCTCGAGGAGCTGCTCCGCTCCGGCGACTACCGGCCTGGGCGCCTGCTGGGCACGTCGGCCGGCGCGATCACGGCCACCATCCTGGCGGCCGGCTACTCGCCCGCCGAGATGCTCGAGGCCCTGGCCGAACACGACGAGGCGGGTCAATCGGTATTCACGGCGTTTCTGGGCGTGCCCGCGACGCTCACGCGTGACGGCGTGCAGGCCAGCGCGATCCGGCGCCTGCTCAAACGCCTCGACATCCCCCTGCTCCCCGACGCCCTCGAAGACCCGCTCGACTCCTGGCTGGTCGAGCAGCTGGCCGGTCTGCCGGACGCGCGCCATCTCTTTTCGTTCGTCGACCGCGGCGGCTGGTTTGCGGCCGATGCCTTTGTCGCGTGGCTGACGCGCCGGCTCGACACCGGCTCCTTCCAGGGCCGGCCGCGCGCGTTCGGGTCGATGACGTTCGCGGAGTTCTACGCGGCCACGGGCCATGAGCTGACCCTGGTCACGTCCGACACGACCTGGTCGCGCATGCTGCTGCTGAACCACCGCACGGCGCCGGCGTGCCCGGTGGTCTGGGGCGCGCGCATGTCGATGAGCATCCCGCTGCTCTGGCAGGAGGTGGTCTGGCGCCCCGAGTGGGGTCCGTATTACAGCTGGGATGCGGCCGCGAAAAGCCTGAAGGCCGTCGACATCGCCGGGCATGGCCTGGTCGACGGCGGGATGCTGTCGAACTTCCCGCTGGCGCTCTTGATGTCGACCACCTCCGATGTGGCGGCAGTCCTGGGCGCCGAGCGCGGCGACCACATCCTGGGCCTGTTGATCGACGAGGCCACGCGTGTACCGAATAGTCCGGACTTTCCGCCCGGGAGCTTCCTGCTGGAGACCCTGGGTCAGCTGGCCACGGCCCAGCGGCTCGAACGTCTGATCTCGACCGCGATCGGCGCCAACGACAACTTCGCGATCCAGCTGTTCGCGCCGCATGTGGTGCGCCTGCCTGCCGGCGGCTACGGGACGACCCAGTTCAACCTGACGGACGCCGAGCGCCAGCCGCTGGTCGATGCCGGCCGCGAGCCGATGCGCGCGTACCTCGCCCGGCTCGCCGAGGAGGCCGAACTGGGCGCGCCCAAAGACCCCGGTGCGGTCAATCTGGTCGCGCTGGCCAATCAGGTCGCGGGCGCGCTGCTGCCCTGAGCGTGGCCCCGTGAGTGTCGGCGCACCCGCGCGCCGCGCCGTCCACACTCACGGGTGCTGCAGGTTGGGCAGGAAGAGGCGCTCGATCGTCAGCGCCGTGGAGACGGTCGTCCAGGTGCTCAGCGTGACCGGATAGATCGCCTGACCGGTATGGCCGCGGCCGTACTCAAGGTTGAACGACGCGATCCCCAGGAACTGAACCCCGACGCGCTGTCCGACGCGGATGCGCAGCGCGAGCACGCCATTGCTCTGGCCATAGGTGTGCACCACGCCGCTTGGACCGAAGGGCTGGGATCCGAGATCGGCCCGCCCGGCCGCGTCCGTGATCACCGTTTAGTCCGGGGCGCCCTCATAGGCTTTGCCGTACCAGATGGCGAAAGGCTTGGCGCGATACACGTCGATCCAGGCCTCCGGCAGCAGGGCACCGTTGGAGTCGTGCAGCTCGATCACATTTGACGCCGGCAGGTCCTTCAGGAACACGCCCAGGTTGCAGGGCGCGTTGGAGTTGCCGCACACCGGCCGTTGCCCAGCGATGCTGCCGGCCGGATCCAGCACCAGACGCACGGTATGCGCGCCCGTCTGCCAGGATCAGGTCAGGGACACGGTTGTCTCCTGACCGGCGCTCAGGCCGCCCACGCTGCCGGACCCGGCCGGGACACCGTCGATGGACCAGGCGTAGCCGAAGGCACCGACCGCCTGATCGCCGCGATTGGCCAGGTGGCCCGTGAAGGTCACGACCTCGCCGGCATTGGGCCACTTCTGAGTCTGGGTCCAGTCATAGCGCGGGGTGCGCTCGATGTACAACAGGTCCAGATCCGGGGCCGCCAGCGCGGCCGTGTCCGGCCGAAGGCCGGGCAGCGCGATGGGCCGCACGGTGGGCGGCGCCTGCATCGGGCCCATCCAGGCATCGCCGTTCTGCTCGGGCGGTGTGGTGTTCTGTGGGATGGGGGCTGCGGCCGCAGGCGGAACGAGGCTGAGGGCGGCGATGCACAGGGCCATGCGAATCCCGGAGCCGGTGAGGGACGGCCGAGGTCGGACCATAAGGATCTCCATCAGGTGTCGGACCTCCGCCGCCAGGACGCGGAGAAAGTCCGTAGAAACAGATCGGGCGCGCGCGCCTGCCAGGCATGGGCCGACTGCCTTCGCGCGCGAACGGATGTCACGGGCGGCGCCTAGTTGTTGGCCGCCAGCTGTGGCAGATAGACGGGATACGGATTCACCAGCAGCCGCTGCGGCCAGGCCTGGGCGCCGCCGTTCCAGCGAATGCGCACCGGCAGGTCGAGGACGGTGGCTCCCTGGAGCGAGTCCGCGAGGCGCAGATCCAGCGACAGGCGCGCGGTCGCACCCGTGGCCAGGCTGCCCAGGTCGAACGACATGGCCGGATCCTCGGTCACGCCGCCCACGGTCGTCGTCGCGCTGCCGGCGACATAGGTCGCGCCGGCCGGGGGCGTGACCTCGACGGCGACAAAGTAGGCGATCCGGCCGACGTTCTCGACGGCCATGTGCAGCCGGACCGTCTGGCCCGCCTGTGGTGCGCCGGCCGGCCCGCTCCAGACGGAGTGCGAGAAATCCGGCTGCGCGTCGCAGGCCATGTCGCGGCTGGTTCCGACGACGGCCCGATAGCCGGTGTCCGTGGCCGACTGGACGCACACGGCGATGCGTTGAGCCGCGTCCCAGAAGACCTCGCCCGGCGTCCACAGTGCGCCGGCATCGCCGGTGTTGCCGTTGCGATCGTCGTCCTGCACTTCTGCCGGAAAGGCCGTGCGTGCGGGATCGACCTCATGGATGACGACCCCGGCGCCGGGCAAAAAGCGGTCCAGACCGATGGGCTGGCGCACCTCGAGCGTGTAGAAGCGCGCGCTCCCGTCGTTGAACGGCACGATCACCAGCCAGGGATCGAGCCCGGCATCGCGTTCGAGCGCTTGCAGGCGCACCGAGGTGGTCACGCCCGACGCGACCGTGAGCTTGCGCCCAGGCGGGATCCAGCCGAGCAGGTCCTTGTGGTACGCGATGGTATCCTGGCCGGGGCAACCATAGTAGACCTCGGGTCGGTCGGGGACATCGCTGCAGCCATAGCCGGAGCGGCTCATCACGTCCCAGGCGTTGTCATAGGTGGCTGCATAGATACTCGAGGAATGCGGCAGCCCAAACGCATGCCCGAGCTCGTGTTCCACCACCGCCGCGCCCAGGACCCGGGCGGGCGGGTTCTGACTGAGCGGCGCGGACGGAAGAAAGGTCATGCGCCAGACCCGGTTTTCGCCGTCGCGATTGAGAACCTGGCCTCCACCCAGCGCCATCGGCGGCGTCCCGGACACCTGGAAGACCAGATGGATGCCGACGTACGACCGAAAGTCGACGTCGGCATCGGCCGAGGTCGTGCAGTCGTTGGCCAGCCGGGCGGTGTCGATATCGTCGCCGCTGGCAGCGTCCTGTGGATACAGGTAATAGCCGCGCGGCTGCGGCAAGCGGTACCACCCGACGACCCGACTGCCGGCCAGCGAGACCTGACCGTACGAGGACTCGCGCACATACGCGTTGAGCGGGCCATCCAGGAAGAAACCGTCGAAGTAACTCACGGGAGTTGCCGCGAGCGCGTCGTCCTTGAACTGGCACAGGACGGTGACGAAGGGCTGGGGACCGCTCACGGGTGCGGCCGCCACGCCCTCGCCGCCGGCAGCCAGCGCGATGTCAGTAAGCGGGCCGGTGTCCGGCCCCTGGGCCACGGCGACCGCTCCGGCCGGTTCGCGCGCGAGCAGGACGCTGAGCGCGAGCAGGCCATGAACGATCGGGACGCGGGGAAGCGGGTGCATTTGGGTGGAGCCGGTCCTCAGGGGCCAAAGCCGTAGTCGACCGCCAACCGGACGTCCTTGAGCAGCCGTGTGTGGTCCGCGGACCACATCTCCAAGCGGATCTCGTCGACGTGGGCGCTGCCCGCCAGGAGCGTGATCGAGCGGTCGGTGAACCGAGCTCCGCGCGACATGAGTGTGGAAGGCGAATAGGCGCAGCAATGCGCGCCGCCGGAGAACGGCAGGGCCCAGATCTGCACGCCGGCCGTCTCATCGGTCACGTACAGGAAGCTGAGACGGACCGGCTCCATCAGGGCCAGATGCGCGGGCGTGGGCGGATTGAGCGTGACGAAGAGCAGATCGTTGTGCGGCGACTCGGCCAGAGTCTGGTGCACGTCGACGACCTTGGGCAGGACCCAGTGGCCCAGGTTGTAGCCGAGCACGTCGAACCGAAAGTCGATCGGCACCTCGAGGCCGGCGGACACGGTCCACCAGGGCGAATCATAGGTCTTGACCTCGCTCTTGACGTACATGCGCAGGTCGACGCTCGGCCCGACCGTCGCGACTTCCGCGATCGACACCTCGAGGCGCGGGGCCATATAGAACATGAACGAAGCGCCCACGCCAGGCGAAAAGCCGCCGATCTGCGCCTGCACATCGCCGTGGCCGGTCGTGGTGACGCTCCCGTCGAGATAGCGCGCGCCCGCGTCGAACCGGGCCGTGGTCTGGACGTCGGCCAGTTCGACCGTGGCATCCAGGGAGCCCTTGGCGCCCACATACAGCCCGATCTGGACCACGACCGGGACCGGGACCACGCCCACCGGGACCAGGAACGGGACGAGCGGGATCGTCATCAGGCGTTTCTCGGGCACCGGGAGGTCGAGCGTCACCCCCAACTTGGGCTTGAGATGCGCCGTGAGCGATCCGGCGACGCTGAACTCGACGTCGTGCAGTTGACCGCCGGCCACCCGCGCGTTGAGCGTCAGGTTGGGCTGCAGTTCGATCTCGCCGGAGAGCCGGATCTGGTCGTCCGTCGTCGTCGACTTGCCGTCCCCGTCGACCAGCACCACATCGTGGTAGTTCAAGGTGATGGCCGGGAAAGCGATCGGCCCAACTATCGGCTGCAGCGACACACCGGCCGGCAACGACGGCGTCAATACGTCGGCGGCGGTCAACGTCTGGCTGAAGCGGAGATCGCCCTGGATGAGCGCGTCGGTCAGCGTCGCCGCTTGGGTCTGGACGATGATGTGGTCCGGCTGCGATTCAACGGCCGTGACCCGGCGCAGCAGTCCCACGGGCGCGGCCGGCTGCGGACCGCCAGCCAGGACCTGGCCCACCGCGATCGCGGTCGGCTCGGTCAGGGTCTGGGTGAACGTCAGGACGCCGGTCGCGGCGTCATAACCTTGCAGCGCCTGGGCGAGGGCGCCTGAGACGACGACGGTGTCCGGCGAGACGATGGGGGTCAGGACGGGACGATAGGCGTTCGCGACGGCCGGCAGCTGCAGGGCATAGGCGGGCGATGGCTGGGCCCAGGCGGCGGAGACGACCGACCGGGAGGCGGCGTCGAGCGGCGCCAGGCAACAGGCCAGTACGAGCAAGCTCCGGCCGAAGGGGCCGATGGATCGACGCAGCATGCGCACCCTTCCACACTCCCGCCAGGCTGGCATGGCCGCGACTGAGTGAAGCAAACGCGGCGTAAGCCAACGCGAGTATAGCCAGGACACGCCCGGTCCGCAGGGGGACTTTCCCCCCAAAGGCGCGGGTGATCGCCCCGACGGAAGGCCGGCCTCGCTACGGACCGAGCCTGCCCCAGCTGACACACCAGTCGTAGATGCGCCCCCCGGTGGTCGTGAGTTGCACGGCCTCCCCGCCATCCACCGGGACGACGAAGACCTCGCCGTAGTCGTCGCCGAGACTGCCGGCGCGAGACGATACAAAAGCCAGCCAGCGCCCATCCGGCGACCAGGCCGGCGCGCGCGACCAACCGCCGGGCGTGGTCGTGAGCCGACGGGCGTCGCGCCCGTCGGGGTGCATGATCCAGATCTCGCTCTGGCCGCTGTCGGCATTGGATTGGTAGGCGATCCACTGCCCATCCGGCGACCAGGCCGGGGCGTAGTTCTCGCTCCCGCGGCCCGGCAAGGCCTGCGCGGCCACGCCATCAGCCGTCTGCATGACGGGCTGCATGACGTTGTCCGTCAACAGCGCGTAGATCCAGCGGTCGCCGCGCGGCGACCAGGTCGGAAAGACCGCACCGGCGGGCGCCGGCCATTCTCTGACCAGGCTGGCGCTGGCCACGTCCCAGATCCGGAACACCCGTCCTGCATCCGCGGTGGCCTGGCACAACAGCTGAGCGCCATCCGGCGACCAGGACGGCGCCCGGCAGGTCGCCAGGAGGGTCGGACCAGTGTCGGGCGCGCGCAGGTCCAGCACCGCCAGTTGATGCGGATAGATCTCATAGGCGATGTGATTGCCGCCAGGCGACAGGACCGCCCCCATCAAATCGTGCTCCGTCGACGCGCTCAACGCCACCGGTTCGCGTACACCTGAGAGATCCAGGCGAAAGAGCCCGGCTCGATCGCCGACGCGCTGGCTGAGGATCAGGGTCCCCTGAGCCCAGAGCGGACCGGGCGCGGTCGCCGTGGCGGCCGGCGTCCTCGTCACCGCCTGAGACGGCGTCGCCGGGATGCCGGTCGGCGTGGGCGTGAGGGTTGGCTCGCTGACTCGGACCGCGACCCGCGACGCCGAGCCGGTGTCGGGCGCGGATGGGGGCGGGCCGCCGCGCGGCCAGATCCAGAGGGCGCCAAGGACAAGCGCCAAACCGGCGAGCAAGACCAGGGCCAGTCCGGTGACGGCCATCATGGGCGGCCAGGGTCGCGCGCCAGGCGCTCCAACGCCGCGGCGAAAGCATCCATATCGGCGTAGCGATCGGCGGGCTCCTTGGCCAGTGCCTTCAGCAGAACCCGCTCGACGTTCTCGCTTAATCCCGGCGCAAGCAGGCGCGGCCGGGGCAACGGGTCATTGATCTGCTTGAGCAACACCGCCATCGGCGTATCGGCGCGGTAAGGCCGCCGGCCGGTGACCAGTTCATAGAGCATGACGCCCAGGGCATAGATGTCGGCGCGATGGTCGACCACCTGGCCCAGTCCCTGCTCGGGCGCCATGTATTCGGGCGTCCCGATGCCGACCCCGGTGCCGGTCAGGCCGGTCGGGCGCACGCCGGCGATGACCTTGGCGATGCCGAAGTCGGAAAGCAAGGGCTGGCCGTCGGCGGTGAGCAGGATGTTGGCGGGCTTGACGTCGCGATGCACCAGGCCGCGCGCGTGCGCGTACGCGAGCGCGCGCGATCGGGGCGAGCAAGGCTGCCGCCCGTCGTTCATCCAGCGGCTGCCCGGCCGCGCTCTTCAACGTCCCTCCCGGCAGATACTCCATCACCAGATACGGCGTGCCCTGCCACAGACCGTAGTCCAGGACCTTGACGATGTGGGGATGCGAGAGCCCGGCCAGAACTTTGGCTTCGCGATCGAAACGTTGGCGCAGTTCGTCCTCGGCCTCCGCCACGAACCGGCCCCGGGCGATGAACTTCAGGGCGACGTCCCGCTCGAGGACGGTGTCGAAGGCGCGATAGACCGTGGCCATCCCGCCCTCGCCCAGTTCCGCCAGGATGTGGAAGCGACCGATAGACGATCCCGCCTGCAAGTCACTCACGCCCATTCGCGACACCTCTCACGTGCGTATCTTAGCCCTATGTTCAGACCGCGCCAGTGACGTGGGCCGGCAGGAATCATCGGCGGCACAACGCGGTAGTGGAACGACCCACAATGTGATGATGTAAGAACCCCCTAACATTATATTGCAGCGGCCAGGCGGTCTTCGAGAGTCATTGACGCTACTTGACTCGCGCTTCATCGTGCCCTACTGTGTGTGCGAAATGCTTTTGGTTGGCTCATCAAAACTTCTATTCAATCGAGATAGGTTCTGGAGGCAACTATGTCCGTGCGGTCATGGCGGGGTCAGCGATGGATCATCTGGTTGGCGGCGCTAGTCATGGTGGCCGTCTTGGTTGGCGCATGGCAGAGCCATCGGCCTGTACAGGCGTCGTCGGTCATGCGGCGCGACAAAGCCGTCGCGCCGACAGCTGACCTGAGTAAGTTGCAGGGAGTGCTGGTCGACTGGGTTCGACACGTTCAGACTGGCGACGATCCAGCCCTCGTTGCAGAGCGACTGGCCCTCCCTCTTCGCTCGAACAGCGTCTTTGTGTACGTCTACGCAGATCCGGCTCGGCTCGAGGAGATCGATCCGGCCGCAGTGACGGCCACGGGCGCGCAGTTCAATGGGTTGCAACACAACATCCTGTTTGTGACGACCTCCGCCAGCGCCCTGATCCGCCTGGCGCAATTGCCCTGGGTGCAGACGATCGATCTGCCAGCCGCCGCCGTCTCCACGGCGATCACCACCGCGGGACTGGATCGTCTGAACCTGGCCGAGTACCACGCCTTTGCCACGCCGTATCGCGGACAGGGGATCAAGATCGCGGTTATTGACATCGGCTACAAAGGCCTGCAGGCACGCCTCGCCGCCCAGGAATTGCCGGCGGGCGTCCATACAGTGCTATGCACGGACGGAACCGCGTGCCAAGCCGATGCGAACATCGAAACGGGTAGCACCGAAGTCCATGGCGTCGCCTGTGCGGAGATCATTCACGATTTGGCTCCCGATGCAGAACTCTATCTCATTCGGATTCAGGGCGAGGCGCCTCTGCAGCATGTCGTGGACTATCTGAAGCAGGCGGGCATTCGCCTGGCCTCTGTGTCGCTGGAATGGGAACCCAATGAAGGTCCGTTGAATGGACACGACCGAAAGGGCGTCAACTCTGCCGTCACGGATGCCGCGAACAATGGCATCCTGATGGTCTTCAGCGCCGGGAACCGGGCGCAGAACCACTTCCAAGGCGCCTTTCGCGACGCCAACGGCGACCTTCTGCATGAATTCAAGCCAGGCAATTTCTTCCGTTCGACCGACCAGACGCTGAACTTTGTCGTGGGGGCAGGGATGACGGCCACCGTATTCCTGGCTTGGGATGAATGGAATCTGGCCGACCCGACGCAAAGTGCCGCCTCCAGCAATTACGACCTGGAGATCCTGCAAAACGGCAAGCTCATCCTGGAGTCTACGGACGTTCAAGACGGCGAGCTGGCGAAGGACTTCCCGAAAGAAACGCTCAACGTCGTCAACACGTCGACGACCCGTCAGACCTATGAGATCCAGGTGGTCAAGCACTCCGGCGCGGATCGCACCATCCGCCTCGACATCTGGAATGGGGGGTTCACCGAGTACGCCAGCGCCGCCCAAAGCATCAGCATTCCCGGCGACTCGCCCGCGGCGTTGACCGTGGGCGCGGTCAATGTCTCTGACGACGTCCTGGAGCCTTATAGCTCGCAGGGCCCAACAGGCGACGGTTCGCCCAAACCGGATCTGGCGAGCTTTGCGAACGTCAATACGGCGTCATACCCGCGCACCTATTGGGGCAATGAGGCGCGTGGCGACGGTTCGAGAGGATTCAACGGTACCTCAGCCGCCACGCCGCACGTGGTCGGCGCAGCCGCGGTCTTGTGGTCGATGAATCCGAATCTGGATGCGACCAGCCTGCGGGGCCTGTTAATGGCCTCGACGGTCGACCGCGGTTCGCTTGGACCCGACAACCAGTACGGAGCCGGTGTCCTGCGCTTGGCCGCTCTGGGTGCCCCAGGGCTGCAAATCGTCTCTCCGACCACCCTCCATCCGTCCCTGGCCGGTCCGAAAGACGCGCCTTACAAGATCGCTGTCGAGGTCGCAGTGCGCTCCGCTGGCGGCGCTTTTCTCGGAGGACTTGACTCGACTCACTTCATAGTGCGGGCGGGCGGCATCGATGCCACCGTGGTCAGTGCAGTTCAACTCAACGGCCGCTACATCCTTGATGTTCAATTGCCCACCCAGACGAGCGATGGTGCCGTCGATCTGGCGGTTACGGCCCAGATGGGCAATCAAACCGCCAGCAGCACGGCGGCCGGGGCGCTGCTCTACACCTCTACGGGCGTCCTGAGCACCGACACCGTCCTTGTCTTGGATCGCTCCGGAAGCATGTCGGGAACACCGCTTACCAACGCCCAACAGTCAGCCAATCTCTTCGTGGATTTGTTGCGGGATCTCGATCAGATTGGGGTCGGCAGTTTCTCTTCGAGCGCGACCCTCAACATGCCCCTCGCCGTCCTCCAGACAGGTTCCCCCACGGCACGCGTCCAGGCTCACACCGCGATTAACGGGCTCGTTGCCAGTGGAAACACGTCCATCGGCGGTGGGTTGAACGTCGCGTATCAAGAACTCGTGGCGCACGGCGACCCCAACCACCACTGGGTGATCGTCCTGCTCAGTGACGGTTTGGAAAACACAGCGCCCATGGTGGGCACGGTCCTACCCAACATCGTCAATAGCCGCGCGGCGGTCTACACCATCGGATTGGGCAGCGTGGATGCCCAACTGATGCAATCGATCGCGTCGCAGACGGGGGGACGCTACTTCTTCACGCCAAACTCGACGGAGCTGACCAGCCTGTACAACACCATCTCAGGCCAGGTCGCCCAGCGCCAGGTGCTGGCCAATGTGACCGGCGCCGTAGGTCAGGGTCAGAGCGCGTCACATTCCGTCACGGTCGACTCGACCATGCACCAGGTGGTGTTCGCGGTCTCGTGGAACACCAGCGCCAGCCGCCTCTCGTTGACGCTCCGTTCTCCTTCGGGCGAGACGCTGCAACCCGGCGCTGCTCAACCCGCCAACGTCCAGTTCGTCGGGGGGCAGACCTATCAGACGTATACGATCACATCGCCCGACGTGGGCCAGTGGCTGGCGACCGTCAAGGGGACCGCCGCCCAAGCGACTAGCCTGGACATCAGTCAGGAGGCTCTGGCCGTAACGGGCGAAGCCTACAATCTGCAGGTACAGGGTGACACGTCGCTTCAGGGACAACTGTATACGGATCGCCGGGAGTATCCCGCCGGCGAGCCGGTTCTCATTCAATCGTTGTTGGGCGATGTGGCGTTGGCGCCCGACCTTACCGCTCTCGCTCAGATCACCAATCCGGCCGGTGTGACGACGATCCTGCCGCTGGGCGACGACGGCCAGTTCGGCGACGTCGCAGCGGGCGACGCCATTCTCAGCCGCCGATATACCGACACCGATGCAACGGGGACGTACCGCATCACGTTGCGTCTGCGAGGCCGCACGGCCGCGAACGAGCCGGTCGAGCGTGTGTTGACCGACTCGATCGTTGTCGTGGCGGCGACGGACGGCGACGGCGATGGGCTGCCGTTGGCTTGGGAGGAACGCTATGGTACGAACACCGTCCTCAACGACCGCACGGCCGATGACGATCTGGATGGGCTGACCAATCTGCAAGAATTCCAGAACGGCACTCATCCTCAGATCGGCGACACCGACGGCGACGGCCTGCTCGATGCTGCCGAAGTGCTGACCTACAAGACCAGCCCGATCAGCACGGATTCGGACGGCGGTGGCCGGCCGGACGGCGAGGAGGTCGCCACCGGTCTCAATCCGCTCGTGGCGACGGACGATTTCGCGACGCTCCACCTGCCGCTGATTCGGCGCTGACCGACGCGTGCTCCGATCCTCGCGACGACCCAGGAGGCGTGTCCCGGGTCGTCGCGAGGCCGTTCTCCATCGACGGTTCGACGCTCGACGACATCCTTGCATCCGACGTCCTCGACAGACCCGGAGGTTCATGGTGGCCCGTGATCCCTGGCATTCACCGCTTGTTCGCATCCTCCTCGTCACAGTCCTGTCACTGGGCTCCGGATCGACGCCGAGCGCGCGGGCCGCGCCAGCGGCTCAGGGAGAAGCTCAGTGCCCTGGGGCTCGTGCGTCGCACCTGCGCACCGGTCTGCGCGGCTTTGTGGCCTTCGATCCGCCGGCGCCCAGCCGGGTGCGCGGCGGCCCGGGGCGCGGCGCCAAGATCGTGGGCCAGCTGCAGCCCGGCGATGTTTTTCTCGTCGTGGGCGGGCCGGGGTGTGCGGACAATATGACCTGGTGGGAAGTGGTCTCGGAGCGAGATGGGCTGCGCGGCTGGTCAGCGGAAGGCGATGCGCGCGACGATTGGCTCCTGCCCTGTCCGGGGCAGGCCGCCGGTTCGGACTGCCAGCGCGCAAGTGCCGCGACGTCGCCGACGATGGCCGACCTCGGATTGTCGATCCCGGCGCTGCCGGCGGCGGGCCCCATCGCCTACACCACCGACGATGGCGCCCTCTGGCTGCTGGATCCCCTGAGCGGCGCGACCGAGCGCGTGGTTGAGCCCGGCGAGCCCGTGGATGGCGCCCGCTGGTCGCCTGACGGCCGCTGGCTGGCGTTCACGCGCCGACGCAGAGCCACCCAATCCTACGAACACACGCTGTGGCTGTATGACTCGCAGAGCCGCGCGGCGCGTGAAGTGATCATCGAGTTCTATTACTCCTTCACCTGGGCGCCGGACAGTCGCTCGCTGATTTACGATCGCCCGATCACCGTGGATCTGTGCGGTGGCGGCCCGTCGTCGGCAGCCGATGGGCTGTGGACGGTCGACGTCGAGAGCGGAGCGACGAGTCAGTGGTTGGCGCCGGCGTCCGGATTTCCCTTGCTCGGTCCTGCGTATGCTCCGGATGGCCAACACCTGTTGTTTCAAGAGGTGCGGTATTGCGAAGGCGCCGGAGAGGCCGCGCTGTGGACGGCCGGCACAAGCGGCTATCGCATCCTGGGTGTCCTCGGCGGCTTGGACTGGTCGCCGGATGGACAGTGGATCGCCTACGACGGCCAGGGCTATGGCGAGCCCACGCCCAACCTCTGGCTGATGCGGCCCGACGGCCGCGACCCGCGCGCACTGCCAGGATCGGGCCAGTACAGCAACGTCATGCCACGGTGGTCGCCGGATGGCGCACGGCTCCTGTTCGTGATCGGATCCGGGATGTCCGTGGACGGATTGATGACGCAGACCCTGGGTGGAGACCTGGCGACGATCACGACCGATCTGGCCCGCGGCTACGGCTGGTCGCCGGACGGGCAGGCGATCGCCTTTTCGACGGCGAACGGCGAGCTCCGCACGGTCGGGCCGGACGGGCGCGGAGCCCGCACGCGAGCCGAAGGGACCTTCCTGGATTGGGGTCCGGCCGCGGCTGCGTCCTCGCCGACGCTCAGCCTGGCGCCGCTGCTTCAGCAGAAGCGCGATCTGATCCCTTCGCTCGAGTCGACTTCGATCGTGATCGGCTATGAGGCGCTCAGGCAACCCGTGACCGTCTATAACGAAGCCGCGGCGCGCACGCTGATCCAGGACCTAACGGAGAGCGACGCCGTGTCGCCTGAGCAGACCGCGGCGTTCCAACGCCTGCTGCTCCAAGAGCAGACGCTGGCACGCACGCTGCAAGACTACACCGTGGTCAGCGGCTACCATGCCGACGTGGCTGCCGACGTGTCGGGCCTCTTCTGGGGCACGGCGTTCTTGCTCGCGACGAGCAAGGTCAGCGTCGCCCGTGCGCTGGAGTCGGTCCTGACCAAATCGCTGCGTGACCTGCTGATCTGGATCGCCAGCCGCACGAGCGATGAGACCGCGCGCGCCTATCTCACCGGCGGCATCCTGGCCGGACTGGATGCCTACGAGGCCCAAACTGATCGCGGCGCGACGGCGGTTCAGGCGCTCTCGGACACGGCCGTGCGCCAGGCGCTCGCGCAGCGCGACCTGGATCTGCTGGTCGCGCGCGTGCAGCCGACCCTGAGCCAGGGCGTGGCATCGGTGCGCGGCGACGGCGACCCGCTCTGGCGCGTGGATGGCGAGGCAACGCGCGCGGCGTTCCGGCTCGAGCAGGTGGCGATCGACGCGCATCTGCAGGCTGACACCGCCTCGATCTGGCACGACGGATTCGCGGACGGCCGACAGGCCAACGAGGGCCTCAAGGATCTGGCCGACCTGCTCAGCCTGAGTCAGGTGCCCTTCGCCCGCGTTGGCAGCGTCTGGACCCGCGTGCAGCAACTGATCCTGGACGGCGTCGACGGGGCCTTCGTCCTGGCGCCGCGCCTGACCTGCCTGGTCGACCTGTCGGGCGCGGTCGGGGTGCTGGCGTTCGATCCGGGGCAGACCCCGCCGGCCTGCACGCCGGCGGCAAGTCAGAACGGCCCGCGCGCCGTTTGGGCCGCGCGCCCCGCGGCGCTCGGCCCCGTCCGCGTTGAGGTGCAGCAAGACCTGGACGCGTACACCGCCGCGCTCGACGGTGTGGCGCAGGCGATCCAGAGCGGCTCAGGCGCTGAGGTGGAGGCGGCGGTCGCGACCCTGACCGCGGCGCAGACCGCGGTCGACCGGACCACGACCATGGCGCTGGTGCTGGCCTCCAGCGGCGATGGCGACATGCGCGACGCCGTGGCGCGCGCCACACTGACGCTGGATGCGGCGGCTTTCGACGTCTGGGCGCAGCTGGCGGCCTATCAAGAGTCTGCAGCGGCGGACGACGCGGCCGCGGGGGTGGCCGCGAGCGCCCGGGTCGCCGCCGCCGCCGGCCGCGCGTTGGCGGGCACACTCGCGGCGCAGACCTCGGCCGCGGCCGCCGGGCCGGCCGCCGTCTTCGCGGACGTGCCAGTGGCGGTCGATGGCGCGCCGGGCGAGCGCCGGACGTTCGCGGTCGTCGTCGCCAATCCCGGCCAGTCGGATCTGGCCGGCGCGCAGCTGCAGGTCGAGCACGGCGGCCAGTCGGAGCCGGTCGTGGTCGTACCGGCGATCGCGGCCGGGGCGCAGGCGGAGGTGACGGTGAGCGTCGAGGCGCCACCCGCCGGCCGCCAGACGCTGACCCTGACTCTCGACGACGGCCAGCACCTAGATGTGGCGCGCGTGCTCCTGACCGTGGCCGACGCCGCGGCTGAACCGCGGGTGGTCGCGGGACCCACGCCCACGCCCGCTTCGCCGGCCGGGAGCTGCTGGCCGAGCCTCGGGCTGGCGGCGGCTCTGGCCCTCGTGGCGCGCCGGCGGCCCCGATCGGCTCCGGCCAAGATCCGTTGAAGCCTGTGACGAAGCCGACCCACGCCGACCCGCTGCAGCCAGCGTTTGGGCCGGCATGGCTGGCCGCGCCACCCGCGCGTCAACGCGTGCCGAGATACGCGACCGTTCGGTTCGGAGCGCCCGGCCACTGGACGTCGAGCAGAATGGCGCCCTCGTAGAGCGTCTCGGGCGAGTCAGATCCATCCAGAGGAACGCGGCGGATCTCGACGTCGTCGGCCCGGTTCCCGGCGACGACCGTGTACAGCACGGATCGTGTGGCGCGATCGAAGGCGACGCTCACAAAACGGTCGCCGTCATCGTCGAGCTCGACCGGTTCGTCGGAGCCCGCCAGATCCAGCGCATAGAGACTTGGATCGTCGCCGAGCTCTTCCTGTCCCGTGAAGATCAGATAACGCCGGTCCATCGACAGGGTCAGCGGCGTGACCACGGCCCACTCATCCACCCACACGATCGGGTCGGAGCCCTGCCAGTCCAGACCGATCAGGCTGGCCCGGTTGTCGGCCGTCGCGGTGGTGAGGAGCAAGCGGCGATCACCCGCCACGGGCACCGCGGTCCCGAGCGACAGGTCGTCTTCGCGGTACAGCTCGGTGAGGCCCTGGCCATCCAGCCCGGCGGCGTAGAGCACGGCCTCGCTGTCTTCGCGGGTGGCGATCAGGAAGCGCGCCGGCTGGTCGAGGATATCCAGGCCGATCTGTTCGCCCCGCACCAACTCGACCGGCTCACGCCCGTTGGCGGTCACGACGGAGGCGGCCCGTTCGCCGTCTTCATCGACGACCACGACGGCCAGGGCCTGGCCGTCGGGCGAGAGCCGGGCGGCCGCGATCGAGGCGCCCACCGCCACGGGGGCTTCCGGCGCATCCGAGAGATACACACCGTCCTCGCCGTCGTCCATGCCGAAGAAGACAAACCGGTGACCCTCCGTCGCAAAGTACGGCCCGCGCAGCGACGCCAGCCGCGCGCTCTTGAGCGCTCGTTCGCCGGTGACGGCGTCGACGGCGTACAATGTGGCCCCGCTGGCGTCGCCCTTGACGAAGACCACCTGCGTGCCGTCGGGCGAGACGATCAGGCTGAGCAGATCAGCTTCGTCGATCTTCAGGTTCGAGAGCTCCTGTCCATCGGTGGCACGCACCAGGGTGACGGTCGAGCCCTTCGTATCCTGGTCGAGGATCGCCAGGCGGTCGCCGTCGGCCACCAGCTGGCAGCCCGTGCCCTTGCCCAGTCGCTCAGCTTTGGCGCCGGCGCGCGCGAGGTAGCAGCGCGTGCGCTGATCCACGGTCTCCCAGAAGAAGACGCGGTCGGTCAACACAGCCGCGCTGACGGACATCGAGTTAGCGTTCAGGAGCAGGTCTGGTTCGCGAGCACCGGCAGCCCAGCGTCGGACGACGACGTCGCCATCCTCCACGGTCCCCAAGAGCAGCGCTGAGCTTCCGGGCAGGAAGCCGCCCAGTTGCGAGGGGTACAAGCCGAGACGATCATACGTCAGGCCGGTGCCGGCCGCCAGAGAGACCTGTGGGGACTCGACTGCGTTTTCATAGATCCGGTCGCTGTCACGGACCTCGTCGCCCAGGCCGAGGACGTACAGGTCCATCTCGCCGGCGCGATTCGGCTGGCCGATCAGGATCCGGTCGCGTACGGCAAACGGATTCAGCGCCCCGACCAGGCCGCCGAACAGAGTCCAGCCGACGATGCCCATCAAGACGACGACCAGCCCGCCGGCGCCCACGAGCCACGGCCAGCGCCCGCCAGGCAGGCGCGATCGTCGCCGCCGCGCGTCCGCGCCCGCGCGGCTCGCCGGCGCCGGGCCGGCCCCGGCCGGGTGCGCCGCAGCGTCGTCCCGCTGATGGTCAGGCTTTTCGGCAGAATCGCGCCGAGGTTGAGCTGACCTGTCACGCCGCCGAGGAAACCGATCAGTATCAGCCGCCCGCCGACCGCCAGTGAGGCGAGATTGTCATTCCA
>CAYZRP010000062.1:0-39012 GCA_964480865.1 uncultured Anaerolineales bacterium
CGAGGAGGATGAAGGCTGTGAGCAACGCTGCGCTCTCGAAGAACGTGGCGCCCTCGCCACCGAAGCCGGCCTGCGGAAAGAGGGTGTTGATCACGGCGATGCCATAGGCTGCGCCGATCCCGGTGGCGTAGAGCAGATTCATATCCGTCACGCCGTGCTTCAACCCTTTCCAGGAGTTCACGAAGAACTGACGCCCTGGGCCCAGCACGATCGGAGTGGTCAGCAGGCCGATGACCCACTTGTAGGAGAGCCAGACGGGTACCACGGCCCGCAACGGCCCGAGCATGTCATAGAACGTCCCGAGCATGACCACCAGGCCGATGATCCCGGCCAGCGCCAGATTGCGTCCCTGGCGCTGGATCTCGTCCTCGCGCGCCTGTCGCTCGCGGTCAAGTGAATCGACTTGGGCGCTGCGCTCGAGCGCGGTGTAGCCGGACGCCTGGACCGCCTGCTTGAGCGCCGGGACCCCCACGATGTCGGGGATATGGGTGACGCGGGCCGTGCCGGATCCCAGGTTAACGACGGCGGCGGTGACGCCGTCCAGGTCGGTCAGGGCCCGTTCGACATGTCCCACGCAGGAGGCGCAGGTCATGCCTCGCACGTCCAGCACCGTCTCGAGGGTCGGCACGCGATACCCCACCGCGTCGACCGCCCGAGTCAGGTCGGCGACCCTGACACGGCCCGGATCGTATTTCAGGGTGGCCCTCTGGGCCCCCAAGTTGACGACCACACCGGCGACGCCGGGAACGGCCTTCAAGGCATCCTCCACGTGCGCCACGCACGAAGCACAGGTCATCCCCTGCACGGGGAGATTGAGCGTCTGTATAAGAGTGGACATGCATGTTCCTCGGTCGGCCCGAACGTTCCCGTCCCGGGAGGGCTCACGCCGGAGAAGGGCGGCAAGTGGACGTGGCCGATGGGCCCACCTCTACAATCCAGTGTAGAAAGAAGTCGCGCACTGTCGTAGCGCCATCTGGCGGATTGACGATCGCGCCGAATCGCCTAAGCTGAGTGCGAGCCACAAGGTCAGGGGTGCCGAGGTCGGCTCAGGGGGTCATCGTGCGCGTTCTCTCGCGGCGAACCTTTATGCAATTGAGCGGCGTGGCCGTCATGGGCGCCGTCGTCGATGCACGGCTGTTTCGGGTCGCTCCCCCGCCGCTTCTGGGTCTCGGGCGGGTCACCCATTCCTCCCTGCGCGCCTATGAGCAGCCGCGTTTCTCTGCCGAGCCCGTGGACATGACCTTGTATGCCGACACGATTCTCCAACTGTATGAGGCGGAGCCGGCCGGCGATCCGGGCGAGTCGAAGAACCCGCTGTGGTGGCGGACCGACGCAGGCTGGGTGCACTCCTCGCGGGTCCAGCCGGTCCGCAATGACCTCAACCTGCCGGTGAGCCAGATCCCGGCGGGCGGATTTCTGGCCGAAGTCAGCGTGCCCTATACCGATGCGTGGCGCAACGAGGACGGCACGCCACTCAAGGTCTATCGCTTCTACTATGCCAGCACGCATTGGGTCGACCGAATTGTGACGGACAGGGCGGATCGGGTGTGGTATCGCGTGTGGGATGACCGCTATCGCGTCGCTTACTTTGTTCTGGCGGAAAGTCTGCGCCCCATTCCGGCGGAGGAGTTGACGTCCCTATCGGGAGACGTGCCCGACAAACGCATCGAGGTCAACCTGGCCCAACAGCGGTTGACCGCCTATGAACAGGGAGGGGCGGTTTTCTCGACGGTTGTCTCAACCGGTCGGCGGGGCGTGGAAACGCCCACGGGCCACTTCGTGGTGCGCCAGAAACGGCCGTCTCGACACATGGCCGCGACGGACGGCAATGGCTTCGATCTACCGGGTGTGCCGTGGGTGTCGTATATCCATTGGACCGGGGTCGCGTTGCATGGCACGTATTGGCACAACGACTTTGGCACGCCGCGCAGCCGGGGTTGCATCAATTTGACACCCGCGGATGCCCGCTGGCTGTTTCGCTGGACCACGCCCGTCGTGCCGGCCGGTGAGGACGATGTGCAGAGCGCTTGCTGTGGCACGGCGATCGACGTGGTCTCGGCCTGACGAGCGAACCGCGGCGAGAATGACCCTGGACACGGCGCGGGGAGGGAGATAGGGTTTCTTCGGGTGGCATTCTTCGGGGTACACCGGGTCATTCGGTCCGGCGCCCCATCCATGCAAGGGCCGCGAGAGGCGGCAGAAAGGTACGACGCTGATGGCCAAGGATCCCGTATGTGATATGGACGTCGATGAGACGACGGCGGCCGGCCAGTCCGAGTACAAGGGGCAGACGTATTACTTCTGTTCGCTGGGCTGCAAGAAGGCGTTTGACAAAGATCCCGCCCAATTCGTGGCGAACGACGCCGGCGCGGTGCACAATGGTCACGGCACGTCCTCCTCGTAACGGGGGGGCCGCCTGAGCGAGTCCGCAGCGGCGCGGATGGGCACCGACCCATCCGCGCCGCCGCGTAACGACTCAACCGCCGCGGCGTGTACGATGCCTGCTGGCCGGATACGCATCCACGCGCGGCAATCGTGGCACTGGCGGGTCGCGCAGCCACACCCAGCGTCTGCGGTCCGCGCCCTAACATGGCCTGTAGGCTATTCTGTCGCCGGGCGCGCGGCAACCTCGAGAAAGCAGATGACCTCCTCACGCCAGCACGACCCTCGGCGAGCCCTGCCGCTCCATCTCGGAATGGTGGCGCTGCTGGCGGCCTGCGGAGGCTCACCGACCTGGACCCCGGCGGTCAAAGCGTTGCCGACGCCGCTCGTCTCGACACCCACCGTGCCCTTCGCAACGTCGACGCTGGCTGAGCTCTCCACCCCCGAACTCGCCCTCGCCGCTTATCTCGAGGCCTTCAGCGCACAGGACTTCACGCGGTTGGCGGAGCTCGTGACGCCGGCCAGCCGAGGCGACTTGGCCGAGACGTTCGCCAGGGGCGTGAGCACCCTGGTGGCTGACACGTTGACGGCCACGTCGATCGAGGCCCGGCCCGGGGCGGTCACGACGGGCGGCTCGACGGCGAATGCCACCGTCGACCTGCGTTATCAAACCCTGTTGGTCGGCGAGCTCAACACCACGGTCAGCATCTCGCTGCAACAAGAAGCTGGGTCGTGGCGCGTTGTCTACAGCCCGGCGGTCGTCTGGCCGGACCTGGTTAACGGCCAGCAGCTGCTGATGGTGGTGCTGTCGCCCGACCGTGGGTCGATCCTCGATCGCAACGGCACGCCGATGGTCGAGAACGCGTCGGCCTACGCGGTGGGGTTTGTGCCCGGCGAGCTCGATCCGGACAGCGCCGGTGTCGGCGGGGTCGCGCGGCTGTTCGACATCCCGGTCGACGTGCTCCACGCGCGCCTGGCCACCGCGTTGCCGGAGCAGTATCTGGCGATCGGCGAGGCTCCGGCCCCAGTGGTCGACGCACGCTACGGCTACCTCTTCAACATCCCGGGCGTCTATCTCTTCCCCTACGACGGCCGTTTCTACTACGGGGATGGGGCTGCGGCGCACGTCACCGGTTACACGACGTATATCCAGGCCGAGGATGTGCAGGCCTATCGCGAGAGAGGCTATTTCGGCACTGAGCGCATCGGCTCGACTGGGCTCGAGGGATGGGGCGAGGCGTACCTGGCCGGCAAATCAGGCGGCCAGCTGCAACTTCGCGACGCCAACAACCAGTTCCTACGCATGATCGCGCAGACGGAGACGCAGCCCTCGCAGACCATCACCTCCACGGTCGATCTCAATCTTCAGGAGGCGATGCAATTCGCCCTCGGGGATTTCTCGGCTGCGGCCGTGGTGATCGACCTGAGCAACGGTCAGGTGCTTGGGATGGCTTCGGCGCCGACCTACAGCCCCAACCTGTTCGACCCCGGCAACCGCAACAACGACTCGGCGGGCGCGATCCTGGGCGACGAGCGGCATCCGGCAATCAACCGTGCCGCGCAGGCGGCGTATCCGGCGGGCTCGATCTTCAAGATCGTGACGATGGCGGCGGGCCTGACCTCGGGGCTGTTCACGCCCGATAGCGTCTACGACTGCACCGGCACGTGGACGGAGATAGAGGGTTTCGAACGCCCCGACTGGCTCGAGGGCGGACACGGCTTGATCACCCTGGTCCAGGGGCTGTCGGGCTCGTCCAACCCGTGGTTCTGGCATGTGGGCCTGACCGTCCACAACCAGGACCCCGAATGGTTAGGCAAGACGGCGCGCGCATTTGGCCTGGGCGCCGTGACCGGCATCGCGCAGATCGACGAGACGACCGGCCAGATCCCGGATCCCGAGTGGAAGCAGCGCACGCGCGGCGAGGCCTGGACGGCCTTCGACGACGTCAATATGGCGATCGGCCAGGGCGACGTGCTCGTCACCCCGCTGCAGATCGCGCGGATGGTGGCTGCGGTGGCCAACGGCGGCACGCTCTACCAGCCGCAGCTCGTGCAGAGCGTCGCCGGCGCCGACGGCCTCCCTTCGTTCACGTTCGCGCCGATCGAAGTCGGCACGCTGCCGCTGAGCGAGGATCAACTGGCCGCGATCCAGACCGGCATGAAGAACGTCACCCAGGAGCCGATCGGTACCGCACGGAACCGCTTCCGCAACTTCCCGATCCCGGTGGCCGGCAAGACCGGTACGGCGGAGGACCCCGGCGTGAGCGGCATCCAGGAGCCCGACGCGTGGTTCACGGGCTTCACGTATGCGAACCGCTCCGACCGGCCCGATATCGCCTTCGCCGTCGTCGTGCAGAACCAGGGCCAGGGCTCAGACTTTGCCGCCCCGATCGCGCGACGTATTATCGAGGCCTACTTCGGCCTGTCCTACGCCCGCTATCCTTGGGAAGCCTCCGTCGGCGTCCCCGCCGACCTTGTTGCGACTCCGACACCAGACCCAAATGTCGTGGTCGACACGCCCACTCCATAACAGCAATGGTTGATGGCCGACTTCTGAATGCTGATCGGCCTTCCAGCCACAATCAGCAATCAGAAATCAACCATCGGTCATTCGTTGAGCGGTGATGGGATCCGAACCCACGAGTACCAGCTTGAAAGGCTGACACCTTGTTGCTGGGCGACACCCGCGTCAACGCGAAGCAACCATATATCCGGTTGTGCGCAGTCCGCGCGTGGCTCCAACATGCACGCGCGTTCGGCGACGAGATGCCATCGGCGGTGTCCACCGCGAAATCAGACTGCGACGAGTGCGAACAAGCTTGTGACTCGGCTGTCAGGCGGAGCACGGGAGGGTCGTCGACAAAGACGGACGCGAGCACCTGGCGTGCAATGTGCCGGTGTGGCTGTCTTCAAGCGCGCCTCAGGCTCGCCCACTTGGGCGATGAGAAACGAAAGCTGTTGGCTAAGAACGCTTGTGTCTCCAGCAAGCTCGCGACCTGAGCGTCCTGGGCGGCAAGCTGTTGCTCGACCCATGCCACCACGGCCCCTTGCCCAGTTGCATAGACCCCAGGGACTCATTGCGCAACACCACCGGCTGACACGATTTCCGCTTATTCACGCCTGCAAGACTCCTGACCTCAGCCAGGGCTGAGTCGTTACGCGGCGGCGGTTTTTGTGCGGGCGTTGCCGTCAGCGGCTGCATGCCGCGCCAGCGTGATCAGACGTCTGAGGCGGAGTCGATGTGCAGGAGTGAGCCCACCTCATGCAGCAGACGAGCTGGACAAGCGTGAGCCTGAGAGCTGGGCTGAGGCTCTAGACGGTCAGCGCCCGACGGGGCAGGAGAAGGCGTATCGCATCAAGGGCGCCCCCACGGCCTGGAGCCGTCGGCCCCCCTCGAGGTGGGCAGGGTCCTGTTTGGTCAGACGAGGGATGCCGGCCAGATGGCCTCGCGCGCTGCGGAACCGCCGCAATAGGGGTCGATGCTTCGTGAATCCGCATTCAACTGGGATCCGGGTCAGTCGGCGTGGCCAGTATGTTCAACCGAGCGCCCAGCTCAGTGAGCACCACCAGTACCTCATGGGCCAGATGAGGGTCAGAGCGCATGGATGCATCCTGAGCGACTCGGATCTCGGTTTGACCGCCGCAACCCGAGACGAACAGCGTGAGCGGCTCGGGGGCAGGACCATACACGAGAAGGACGACGAGCTGACACTCGCACAACGATAGGCTTTGAGGGTGGCAGACGCAGGCGGCCGCGCCAGTCTGCGCGGCGCGGAGATCGAAGCTGCGCATCACGGGCAGGCCGTGTTGCCTCAGGGCCGAGAACACCTCTGGGATCACATCCTGTCCGCCGGTGTCGAAGGTGAGCGTGTCGCGCATGGCCATCTCCAGTTCGAAGTCTACGCTAACCGCGAGAGAGGTCCTAGCGCCGTTTGGCGGTAGGCGCACTAACCCAATTGGCGGCGTGAACGCCCATCCATCCCTCAAAACCAGCGCCCGAGCAGGATGCTCGGGCGCTGGTGAATAGCTCGGACAATCGGATGCGGCCCATCGAGCAGCCCGTCTTCAGTTCGTTCTCTCCAACAAGCTGCTGGCCAACTTTCAGCCGCGCGCCAACCGCTCCGGTTTCGGGGTGAAGCCGTCACTTTCCGGTGGTGCCACCCACGACCGGACGGATGCTGGTCAAGGGCCCCTGTGGGCGAGCGCCAGGGCCCTTCCAGGGGGTGCCGATCCAGCGCAGCAGGAAATAATCCGCGCCGATATAACCGGCCACCTTCCACGCCAGGATGAGCAGCACTGCCCCTGCGAAAAGCAGGGGATTGGAACTGGCGGTGCCGGCCATCATGAAGTTCCAATTCATCAGGCCGCCCATGAACGCCGCTATGCCCGTGAATGCCCCGATGATGAGGGCGATGCCCACCAGCAGTTCACCGGCCACGACCAGTTTGGCGAACCAGACATGCGAGCCACTGTCCAGCAACAACTGGATGAATCCGCGATACCACTCGAACGTAATGGGTGGTCGCCCCTGGTCAGGGATCTGAACCGCATTCATCCAAAAGCCTTGCAGGGCCTCCCCGGTCTCCATCCACTTGGGATTACTCAGCTTGGGCAGGACCGAATTGAGCCACTGCCAGCCGAGCCAAAGACGCAGGAAGAGCCAGAGCCAGCCCGCCCGAGAGTCGTTGAAGAGTAGTTGAATCAACGACGGATCCTGAACCACCTCACCTTTGCGAGTGACTATGTTTGTCATGTTGGCCTCCATCCATCCTATTGATTGGCAACCAGCTGTTGCCGACAAGAGTTGGGACGGCAAGGCTTTCGCCAACCGCCAAACTCCGAGATTCTTTGCTCGACAGACATACGCTCCAGCACCTCCACGTTTTGTGTCGAGGCGAACGTTGTCGTCCTGACTCGCAACGGAATCCGCAAGGTGCATTGGCAGGTAAGGCTCTTTGAACTACCCTGCCGCCGAACAGCGTTGTCACCAGGAGACATCCCCGAACAGCGGCCCCGAAGTGCAGACAAGCCGCGGCAACCGGGTTGGCACGTGGGGACTCTCCGACAGGCCGTGCCTAAGGAAAACATTACTCTGCTTGGTCACGATGACCTAGCGCGATACGGCCTAACGGCGATAAGCCATTCGGCGCATCACGTTACTTTTGCCATACTGTTGGCGCTGGAGCAAAATAGATCCGTCAGACATCCTGGACGTACGACACCTTAAGGCAATGCGCTGTTTGCACGGAGGCGCATTTTTCATACGTGGCTGCTGGGAGGGACTCGAAAAGCAAAGCGCCCGGGCAAGCTTGCCCGGGCGCTGGTCAATGCTGTTGATGGAACGCACCGGGACTGTCGAACGTTTCAGGGTACCACCTGAGGCGAGGCGGGCACGGCGCGGCTGCCCGGGCCGTAACCGCCCATGGCACCCATGTGGGCGAACATCGTCGCGCCACGGGCGGTCATCCACGCCGTCATCTGGTCGGCCTGTGCCTGGGTGAGCGCGCCATCGGCGACCGCCTGCTGCAGCCCCTCAGTCATGGCCGCTTGCAGCGTGGTGGTGAGTTCTTCCTGACTGACGCCCTGGGCCTCAGCGATTTGGGCGAGCGTCTGACCCGCCGTGAGCTGGGCCGACAACTCATCCCGGCTCAGGCCCAACGTTTCAGCCAGGCTGGCCCAAACCACCGTATGCATGCCGCCCGTGTCCGTCATCCAGGTGTGCATGGCGTTGACGTCAACACCGGCCATCATGGCCGCGCCGTTCTGCATGTGAGTGCCAGGGCCGCCCATCCTGACGTATCCACCGGCGGCGGGGCCGTAGGCTTGGGGCGTGGCCCAATTCCCCATCATGCCGGGGTAACCCCAGGGCGTGCCTCCTTGGGCCTGCGCCAAGCCCGCGCCCACCAGGGCGAACGCCCCGACGACAAGGGCGGTGGCAACGGCTGCGGCGGCGATCTTCAGTGTGGTGTTCATCTTTGACCTCTCGTGATGAGCTTGCGCTCGTTTTTCATCGATAGGTCCAGCGTAGGGGACGAGTTTGAAGAAGATATGAAGTTGCCGTGTGCTTTCGATGGAGCGGGCCTCCACGCGGTTCATAGCTTCCGCATGCGTTCTTCATAAATTCTTCACAGCTCCGACCCAGACTGGAGCGTGCCGATCCGTCGTTTGTAGCATCGGCATTCGGTTTGCAGAGGAGCACAACCGGCTCCCTGCCACGTTCGATGGAGGCGCAAGAACATGTCCAAATCGTTTCAATGGCTCCTTGGAGCTGCGGTGGTGGTGGTCGCCCTGGCCATCGGGGCCTCGCTCATCCTGCCGTTCTTCTTCCCCGGCACCGGCACGTATGGTGGCTACGGCATGATGGGACCCGGCATGATGCGGGGGTGGGGCGGCTGGGGGATGTCGGGTTTTGGCCTGGGGATGATGGCCTGGCCGCTCCTGCTCGTCGTGCTGGTCGGTGTCGGCCTCTACTGGGCAACACGCGGTCAGAACCGAACGCCCGCGGCGCCGGCGCGAACGTGCTCGAGCTGTGGCCGACCGCTTCAGGCAGATTGGAAGGCCTGCCCGTATTGTGGCGAACGGCTCCAGGCCTGAGCCCGACCCAGACAGGCCAAGGCCATCGATTTCCGAATCGATGGCCCTGGCCTGTACCTGGCGCCTTGAGCGCCCCAATCTTCGCCCGCCTATACTTCAGCCATGCAAACTATCCTGGTTGTCGACGACGAGCCCCAGATCGTGAAGGTGATGCGCGGGTACCTCGAACAGGCCGGATACCGCGTGGTCACCGCCGGTGACGGGCCGGGGGCCTTGGTGCAATACCGGCACGAGAAACCCGACCTGGTGGTGTTGGACCTCAATCTGCCCGGGATGGATGGTCTGGATGTCGCGCGCAAGATCCGCGAGCACGCCGATACCCCGATCCTGATGCTTACAGCCCGCGTCGAGGAGAGCGACCGCCTGGTCGGACTGGAGCTGGGGGCCGACGACTATGTGCTCAAACCCTTCAGCCCCAAGGAGGTTGTCGCCCGCGTGCGGGCCGTCCTGCGGCGCAGCGAAGCCGCGGCGCCGCCCATGCTCATCCGACTCGCCGATCTTGTGATCGACCCCAACCGCCACAGTGTCCTGCGCGGCACCGACCCGGTCGAGGTCACCCCGACCGAATTCAAGCTCCTCGTGACCCTGGCCCGCGACCCAGGACGGGTGTTTTCGCGCATGCAGCTGCTGGACGCCGTGGGGGGCGAAGCCTATGAAGGCTACGAGCGCACCGTGGACGCGCATGTCAAGAACCTGCGCGCCAAACTTGAGCCGGATCCCAGGAGGCCGCGCTATATCCTGACGGTCTTTGGGGTGGGGTACAAGGCGATGGAAGGGTGATCGCCATGCGCCTATGGGTTAAGCTGCAGCTCGCTATCCTGGCCGTGGTCGTCGTCGGCGTGGTGGTGGTGTCGTTCGTGGCCAATCAGGCGGCCGAGCGTGAAGTCCGGGCCTTCATGTTCGGGAACGGCATGACGACAGCCGTGGGCCTGGCACAAGAGCTGGCTGATTACTACCAGAGCCAGCGGAGTTGGGATGGCGTTCAGGCGCTTTTGGCCCGGAACGGCGGGCATGGGCTGATGGGCGGTATGGGAATGAGCCAGCGTCTGACCTTGATGGATACCGAGGGTCGACTGATTGCGGACAGCGCGGGCGCCCCGGCCAGCACGACGGTCTCGGTGCCCAACACGGCGACGGTTGTGCCGGTTCTGGTCAATGGCCAAACCGTCGCCACATTGCTCGTGGAGGGCGGCGTGCCGGTGGACGATACCGGCAACGCGGTCGACACCAACGCCTTGCTCGCCCGCGTGAACCGTGCCATCTGGCTGGCTGCTCTCCTGGCGGGGGCCGTCGGGCTGGCCCTGGGCGGCGCTCTGGCCTATGGCCTGACGCGCCCGCTCAATCAGCTGACGGCTGCCACGCGTGCCATTGCCCGTGGCGACTTCGCGCAACGCGTTCCCGTGTCGTCTGGCGACGAGATCGGCGACCTGGCTTGTTCGCTTAACCGCATGGCGGCTGCGCTCCAAGACGCTGAGCGTCAGCGACGCAGCCTCACCGCCGACATCGCCCACGAACTGCGCAATCCCCTGGCCGTCCTCCAAGGGAACCTGGAGGCGCTGGCGGACGGCGTGCTGCCGCCGTCGCCCGACACCCTGCAACCGCTGCTTGCCCAAACCCATTTGCTGACTCGCATCGTAGAAGATCTACGGACGATATCGCTGGCAGAGGCCGGCCAGCTGGCGCTCGAACGCGCGCCGACCGCGCCGGGCCGGCTGACGGAGTTGGTCCTGGCGCGTTTTACACAGCTCGCGCAGGAACGACGGATCACGCTGGCGGTGGTGGCCGACGACGACCTGCCTTTGATCAGGGTCGACGCCCAACGGATCGAGCAGGTTCTGGGGAACCTCATCAGTAATGCGTTGCGCCACACGCCGGTCGGTGGCCGCGTCGTGTGCAGGGTGGGGCGCTCCGTCGCGCCGCCCAAGGCGGTGACGTTCTGCGTCGAGGACACGGGCACAGGGATCTCTGAGGACGCGCTTCCACATATCTTCGATCGCTTCTACCGCGTGGATCGCGGGCGGGCCCGCGTAGACGGCGGCTCCGGCTTGGGTCTGGCCATCGCCCGCCAGCTGGTGGTCGCCCATCAAGGCGCCATCCAGGCTGCGAATCGGCCCGAGGGCGGGACGGTCGTTTCTTTCTCCCTGCCTGTGTGAGCGGTGCCCGCAGAGCGGCAAAAGCGGATCACTGTCAGAATCGTCGGCGTTTTGTCCCTGCTTCTTCCAGTGATCGGGCCGAGCGTGATCATGCCCTGATGATGGGCTCCGTCGCACCGCCCACGGATCGAGACGTCTCCACCACGCGCGTCACGGACAACGGTCACAGAAGTCTTGGGCTCGCTTGAACGACTCCCCTTTGCGGGATTTTCGGTTCGCCCGGGCGACTCCAATCGGATGTCGTTGCGGACTTGATTGGTCCTATCTCTGTGGATCGGCGGTTCATCCAGCGCAAGCCCAGCACTGCGCTCACCACAGAAAGGAGCGTCAAGGCACCATACACCCAACCCAGGTTCTGTCCGATCCAAAACGCAGCCGGTGTTCCAGCCAGGAACGCCAGGATGACGGGCACGATGAGCGGGGTGCAGCATGGACCGGTCACACAAGCGTTCACAAACATGATGCCAGCGCGGACGGTTCTCCACATGTTGGGTGTTCTCCTTAGGCCTGTTCGCGTTGGCCGTGGGTTTGGGGACGACAGGTATTTGGACCGTCCCCAATCTGACAAACCGCCTGTCCACAGCCGCACGATGAGGCCTCTACGGCGGCCCCCCTTCGTCTTGCGGCGCACACTGACACCGGGATGCCTCGACGCGCAGCCTGCGCTTGAGCGCTCGCCCAAGTCGTGCGAGCGCTCTGTGGCGATCCTTACGGACATTCAGGTTCATGGGTTGATCTCCTTGCCTATTGGCGTTGTGCGGAAGTCAGTCTAATATTTGAAGCGCACTTCAAGTCAAGGGGTCAGCCGACAGGCGGGGGTCAAGACGTCGACCGTCCGCTATTACGAGCGGATTGGCTTGCTTCCTCGCTCGAAGCGAGTCAACACCCATCGGCGGCTTGATCCGGCTGTCCTTCAAACTCTGGAACTCATCCGTTTTGCGCAGGAAGCGGGTTTTACTCTCGCCGAGATCAAGGTGCTGTTTCAAGGTTTCGAACCCGCAACCCCACCGGCTGCGCGATGGAAAGCTCTGGCTCGCGCCAAACTTGCAGAAGTCGATGCAGCCATTGCCCGCGCTCAGGGGATGCGGCGTCTCCTGGAACATGGGCTGACCTGCGGATGCTTGCGCCTTGAGGACTGTGCGATCAACTCAGCGTTGGGCTGTGAAAAGTAGCGGCGTACGAAACATACCGCACACCAGAATCAGGAAATCCTCGTTGAAGACCCGATTCTGTAGGTTACGGGCAGTGTCCTTGTGTGCACAGGGACCGGAACGGGTAAGTTGTTTTGCGATCAATCAGGCGGTGGTCATGGTCTGACGGTTTTGGCGCCTCTAGCCGGTTGATGCAGCAACCGCGACGAGTTGGCCAGGATCCCCAGATCAGGCAGCGACTGGGCGGCAGCCGCGAACACCGGCGGAAGAAGCCCGAAGGCTGCCAGCGACAACCCGAGGGTGTTGTAGATGGCGGTGAAGATCAGGTTGGCCCGAACCACCCCCATCGTCCGGCGCGCGATGCGAAACGCTTCGGGAACCAGGGTCCAATCGTCGCGCATCAGGACGATGTGCGCGGCCTCGATGGCGATGTCAGTCCCCATCGCGCCCATGGCCACGCCCACATCGGCCTGCGCCAGGGCAGGCGCGTCATTGACCCCGTCGCCGACCATGACCACGATGTGGCCTTGCGCTTGATACGCCTTCACGATCGCGATCTTGTCTTCCGGAAGAAGATTGGCGCGGTAACGCACCCCAAGCTGGTCGGCCAGGGCCGACGCCGTGCGGTCGTGGTCGCCGGTGAGCAGTTCGATGTCACGGACACCCAACGTCCGCGCTTCGGCCAGGGCCGCCGGGACCTCGGGCCGCAGCGTGTCAGCCGCGGCCAACACACCCACAAGGGTGTCGTCGCGGGCCACGAACAGCAGGGTCTTGCCCTGCGCCTCCAGACTCTGGGCGACCGAGACGGTCTCGGCCCCTGGGATCAGCCGGCGGTTGCCGACCGTCACCACGCAGCCGTCCACCGTGGCGCGTAGCCCCAGACCCGGGACCGCCTTGAAGGCCTGCGGTTCGGCCAGCGGCAGGTGCTGGGCGCGGGCGGCAGCGCGGACAGCTTCCGCCAGCGGGTGCTCGGAATAGCGCTCGGCCGACGCGGCCAGGGCGAGCACGTCTGCGTCCGTCCAGGCGCCCAGAGGCACCACATCGGTGATCTGGGGCTGGCCCAGCGTGAGCGTGCCGGTCTTATCCAAGAGCAGCACATCGGCGCGGGCCAGCGCCTCTAGGTATTTGCCGCCCTTAATCAACAGGCCGCGCTTCGCGCCCGCCCCGATCGACGCCAGCATCGCGATCGGGGTCGCCAGGGCGATCGAGCAGGAGCAAGCCACCACCAGCACGGCGGCCGTGGCGAGGGGATTGCGGCTGAGCAGAAAGGTCAGGGTCGCGATGCCGGCCACGATCGGCAGATAGTAGCCGGTGAACCGGTCGGCCAGCCGTTGGACATCGGCGCGATGGGCCTCGGCCTCCTCCACCAGCTTGACCACCCGCCCAAACGTTGTATCGGCGCCGATGTGTGTGACCCGCACCTGCAGGCTACCGAGGCGCGCCAGGGTGGCGGCAAACACGGTCGCTCCCGGCCCGGCTTCCACCACCATTGATTCGCCTGTGATGGCCGATTGATCAATCGAGGCCTGACCCGCAAGGACCTCCCCGTCGACCGGGATCATGTCGCCGGGTCGAACCACGACGGTGTCTCCGAGGCGCACCTCTGCAATGGGCACCTCGCGTTCTTCGTCATCCCGCTTGATCCGGGCCGTCTGCGGAGCCAGGGCGGTCAGCGCCTTCACGGCCCGGCGGGCGCGTTCGGTCGTGAAGTTCTCGGCATAGTCGCCCACCCGCATGAAGAACACGACGACCGCGGCCGTGGCCCACTCCCCGATCACGAGCGCGGCCAACACGCCGAGCGTCATCAAGGTGTGCGACACGATCTGGCGGTTGAGCGCGGCCCGGATGACCTTGCGGTAGATGGGCCAGCCGGCGATGCCGACCAGGACGACACCGACCGGGAACGGGATCACGGCCGTGATCTGCTCGAACAACCCGAGCCATTCGCCCACCACGACCACAAACAGCACCGCGCCGAACACGATTCCAAAGAACGTTAGGATGCGACGCGTGAAGTCACTGGTGGTCGGCGCAGCGGCCGGGACAGCGGTTTCCGGCACGGCGTATTCGCCTGCCTGGGTCACGGCTTTGCGAATCGCCGACACCGGCACGCGCGCCGGATCCAGTCGAATGACGGCCTTTTCGGACGCGAGATAGACGTCGACGGACTCGACGCCGGGCAACGCGGCAATGGCGCGTTGGACATACTGCGTGCATTCGGCGCAGTCCATGCCCTTCACGGGGACTTCGAGCGTCTGGAACAATATGGGCGTGGACATGGCTTACCTCGCTCCTCGGCGTTTGCGGCGGCCCGGGATGACCCGCGCGTTGTAGCGGGTGCATTCATACACGCCGCGCGCCACGTCAGCCAGCAGGGATTCGGCGGTGGCGATCAGATCGCCCACCCGATCGTCGCTCAGGTGATAGGTTACGAAGCGCCCCTCCTGTTCCGCCACCACCAGTCCACAGTCCCGCAGACAACCCAGATGGTTGGACACGTTGGATTGGGAGAGCCCCGTAGCGTCGATGATTTCGCCCACCGTCCGGGGACCCTGGCGGAGCGCGTCCAGAATACTCAGGCGCGACGGATCACCGAAGCCACGAAAGAGTTTGGCCTTGAGCGCCAGGCCGGTCCGATCTGCGGTCAGGATCATAGTCACCTTAAGTGATCATTGTATCAGCAAGTGATGATATATTACCCTACTTCGCAAACTCGGTCAAGAACGGGATGGGGCAGCTGTTTCCGGCGATGCGCTGCGCGCAGGAACCCGGCAACGTCGAAGGCCGACGGCGTGTCGTAGTATTTTTCGGCCAAGATCGGCGCCGTCCTCGACGTTCTTCGTGGACAGCGGCGCCGACGACAGCCGGAGCCGTCCCGCAGTCCATGTCGCACTGTGGATCTCTGACCGAGGCCCGGCCGGTCGCTTCGGGCGCGATCCGGAACGACGAACCGGTGCGCCCGTCATCGACAAAAGGTTCGACAGCACTGGTCCGCCTCCTGAATCTCGAGCCGCTTGAAGACCCTGGCCAGGCTTTCTCCATGCACCGAAAGATCCCACTCGCCCATCCAGCCAAACGGCGTCAGGGACACCCGGGCGCTAACCTCAGGGCGACTTTGGAACACTCCAGGGGCAGCCATCTTGCGGTTGACACGCTTGGCGTCGGACGCTACAATCGATGTACATATGAACAATCGTTCATGTATCAGCGCATTCGGATCATGACCCAAATTGGCCTGCGCGCCGCGCTGAACGAACGCACCACCACGCAACTGGCGGAACTCTTTCGGGCCTTTAGCGACGCCAACCGTGTTCGGCTCATTGCGGCCTTATTGGATGGCGAGCGGAGCGTGATGGATTTGGCCGACGAAGTGGGCCTCAGCGAATCGGCGACGTCCCATCACATGCGTGGGCTGCGGCTGTTGCACCTGGTGCGGACGCGCAAAGAAGGCCGGCAGGTCTTCTACCGCCTCGACGACGATCATGTCGCAACGCTCTTCAAGCAAGGGCTCAATCACGTGCAACATGGTTAAGGCAACTTTGCTGCGCGCCGTGATGCTGGTGTTGGTCATTTTGCTGGCCGGCCATTTCATCGCCGACGTCGCCTGCCAGCCCGGCGACGTCTCTGCGTCCGTGCCCTGTCGGGCTGGCTCGCAGACCTCATCCTCCCCGGGCGACCTGGCCAGTGGCCACCTTCACGCCGGAATGACCCTTCCGGGGACCACCGACCTCATCGTCCCCTTTGGGCTCAGCTTCGCCTTCCTGTCGGTTGGCTACACCCGGCTGGCCTGGACACTCCCTCCTCCGATCCACCCTCCCATCTCGAACCACCCGGCCTGACGGATCCGACGTCGTCCACAACGTGTGACGGTGTGATGCGCAGCGCCCCATGCGGGCTCGCGTGTGGCGCTCAGAGAGTTCCTGAAAGCACGTGCGATCATGACTGAAACGACCATTCAACTGGATATCCCTTTGCTGTTGCCCGGCGTCGACGACCACGACGACGCCTGTCTGAAACGCCTGGAAACCACCCTGCAAAACCAAAAAGGCCTCAGCCGCGCGCATCTCGAGCGCGGAAGCCAAACCACGACGCTTTGTCTGCACTACGATCCTGACCAGGTCTCGCTGGCCGATGTGCGACGCCTCGCCGAGCGCGCCGGCGCCGGAATCGTCCAACGCTTCCACCACGAACTGGTCGAGATCGAGGGCATGGACTGCTCGGACTGCGCCAAAGTGGTCGAGCACGGCGTCGGTCGTCTGGCGGGCGTCCTCGCGGTCAAAGTCAACTACCCGCTGGGCAAGATGCGGGTCGAATTCGACAGCGACCAGATCAGCCGCGACCAGATCGCGCAGCGGGTCCGGGGTCTGGGCTATGACGTTCCGGTCACGGGCGTGCGCAAACAGGTGCGCGAGAACCGCGAACTGATCTTCAGTTTGCTCTCGGGCCTGATCCTGGCGATCGGCTGGGTCGGGGAGACGTTCCTGGGCCTGCCAGCTCTCGCCGCGTGGGGCTGCTACCTCACGGCCATGATCCTGGGCGGCTGGGACATTTCCCAACACGCCTGGCATGCGCTCCGCGAACGACACTTCGACACCGACTTGCTCATGATCCTGGCCGCGATCGGGGCGGCCGCGCTTGGTGACTGGGCCGAAGGCGCCTTGCTGCTGTTCCTGTTCAGCCTTGGGCACGCACTCGAGGAACGCGCCCTGGACCGGGCGCGCTCCGCCATCCGTGCCCTGGCCGATCTCGCGCCCAAGACGGCGCCCGTCAGGCGCGACGGCCGCGAGGTGGAGGTGCCGGTCGCGGAGCTGCAGCTCGACGAGGTCGTGATCGTGAAACCCGGGGTGCGGGTCAGCGTCGACGGCGTGATCCTAACGGGCCAATCCGCGCTGGATCAGGCGCCAGTCACCGGGGAATCGGTGCCGGTCGATAAGGCGCCGGGCGATCCGGTTTTCGCCGGCTCGGTGAACGGCGACGGTGCTCTGGAGGTGCGCGTGACGCGCCTGGCCAAGGACAGCACCCTGGCGCGGGTCATGACCATGGTCGAGGAAGCCCAGACCCAGAAATCACCGACCCAGCAGACTGTCGAGAAGTTCGAGCGGATCTTTGTGCCGAGCGTCCTGATCCTCACGGGCCTCGTGATCGCCGTGCCGCCGCTCTTCGGCGTCCCCTTTCAAGAGTCCTTCCTGCGCGCGATGACGCTCCTGGTTGCGGCCTCACCCTGCGCGTTGGCGCTCGGTACGCCCGCCTCTATTCTGGCCGGGGTAGCTCAGGCTGCCCGCCACGGGGTCCTGGTCAAGGGCGGCGTCCATCTGGAGAACCTCGGACGGCTCAAGGCGATCGCGTTCGACAAGACCGGCACCATCACCCATGGCCGCCCGGAAGTCACCCAGGTCGTGACGCTCTCGTCTCAACAGACTGTCGACGACGTCCTGGCGCTCGCGGCCGCGCTCGAGAGCCGCTCCGGGCATCCGTTGGCGCAGGCAGTTGTGCGTGCAGCGCAGACCAAATCCCTGGCCTTGCCGGCCATCGGCGAGGTGGAGTCCCTGACCGGGCGGGGCCTGCGCGCCACGCTGAACGGTCGCCCGGTGGTGATCGGAAACCTGAGGCTCATGAACGAGGTCGGCGCGCCGGTCTCGACGGCGGCCCAAACTCAGGTCAATGACCTCCAGAGCGCCGGCCAGACGATCATGGTGGTGGCCGTGGGCGGCGAGCTGATGGGTGTCGTGGCTCTGGCCGACACGTTGCGCGCGGACGCGATCGCGGCCATCAAGGCGCTTCGCCAGGCGGGCGTGCAGCAGACAGTCATGCTCACCGGCGACAATCAACGCGTCGCCAGCGCGATTGCCGGGAAGGTCGGACTTTCCTCCTACCGCGCCGACCTGATGCCCGAGGACAAAGTCACGGCGATACGGGCCTTGCGCGATAGCCTGGGCGCCGTCGCCATGGTGGGCGACGGCGTCAATGACGCCCCGGCGCTGGCAAACGCGACGGTCGGCATCGCCATGGGCGGCGCCGGAACGGACGTGGCCCTGGAGACCGCAGACGTAGCCTTGATGAGCGACGACCTGTCGAAATTGCCCTTTGCGATCGGGCTTGGACGCGCTACCCGGGCCATCATCACCCAAAACCTGGTCATCGCGCTGGGTGTGATCGGTGTCCTGGTCATCGCGTCGTTGACCGGTTGGGCCGGGATCGGCGTCGCTATCCTCTTCCATGAGGGCAGCACGATCGTGGTGGTGCTCAATGCGTTGCGGCTGCTCGGCTACCAGCCGGCGCCGGCGCGTTGACGCGGAGCTGCGCGCCATGACTTCGCCTTCTGTCTCGACGCAGCCGACCTGGCGCGGACGTTTCGTGTTGTTTGGCCTTGGCGCCCTGTTGGGTTTTGGGCTCCTGGTCGGCGGATTGTGGGTCTATCGGACCTATCTGGCGCCGCCCCCCTTACGGGGCATCGCCATCGAGTCGCCCCGGCCGGCATACGACTTCGCCCTCTCATCCGGGGCGGCGGACACGGTCCGGCTCAGCGACTTTCGCGGCAAAGTGGTCGCCCTGTTCTTTGGGTATACGTTCTGCCCGGATGTTTGCCCGAGCACCTTGACCGAGTTGAACCAGGCGCTGCTGGCGCTCGGCCCAGACAGTGCCAACGTTCAAGTACTCTACGTCTCCGTAGACCCCGAGCGGGATACGCCGCTGCGGGCTCAACAGTATGCCCAGGCTTTCAATCCGAAATTTGTCGGCCTGTCTGGCAGCCCGGACGATATCGCGCGCGTGGCCGGCGCCTACGGCGTCTTCTATCAGAGACAGGCTGCGCCCGACTCAGCGGCCGGATATCTGATGCAACACACCGCCAGTGTGCTGGTGATCGATCGGCAAGGCCTGTTGCGGACGCTATGGCCTTTTGGCGCATCCCGCGACGATATGGTCAGCGACCTCAAATCGCTGTTGCGCCAATGACCTCGCCCAACGCCCTATCAGAGAGGAACACCCTGATGAACTGGATTCACCTATTTCCGGTAGCACTTCTGGTCTGGGGGGCCACCACCGGTTGCACGTCCCCGCAATTGACCGTGACGGATGTCTGATCACGGCCCGCCCAGGCGGGCGGCAATGGCGCCGTCTATTTCAAAGTCAACAACAGCACCGCCCAGGCTGACGCGATCCTCGGCGTCGAGACCGATGTGGCCGACTCGGCCGAGATGCACCTGTCCATGTCCGACGCCAATGGGGTCATGTCGATGGGTCAGCAGATGTCGGTCGAGGTGCCGGCCAACAGCACCCTTGAGTTCAAACCCGGCGCACTGCATGTCATGCTCCTGAACCTGCGGAATGATCTGCGGGTCGGCGACACCTTCACCGTCACGCTCATGCTGCGCTATGCCGGCAACGTCTCAGTGAGCGTCACAGTTCAGAATCCGTAACCAGATCCCGCTTAAGGAGATGACGATGAACCGCCGTGAACAGATTTGACACAAACGCGCGCGCCAGGAGCGCCGCCAAAATCTCACGATCGTCGCCATCCTGTCGGTTGCTGCGCTGGCAATCGCCGGGATCCTGCTTTGGCCCAGCATTCGAGACGCAGTGACGCCACCCAGCCCGCTCATCCCACCTGCGCCGGTCGCTTACAAACCGGAACTCGTCAACGGCAAAGACTACGGCCCACGCGAAGCCAAAGTGGTGGTCCGCGAGTACGGCGATTTCCAATGCCCGTACTGCGGTCGGGTCGCTGCGTCCGTCAGTCCGCAGATCAAAGAAGAATTCGTCTCCGCAGGGGCCAGCGTGCGCTTTGAATTTCGGCACTTCGTCGTCGCCGATCCCGATCCAAGCCGTGGCGAATCGCGGAGCGCCGCGGAGGCATCCGAGTGCGCGGCCGATCAGGGGAATTTCTGGCAGTTCCACGACTATGTGTATGCCAACCAGGATGGCGAGAATCGCGGCGGCTTTCGCGCCGCCCGTCTGCGCCAGTTCGCCGAAGCCATCGGCCTCGACCTGGTCGATTTCGAGACCTGCGTCAGCAGCAGACGAAACGCCCAGCGTGTCCGCGACGACGAGGGGCAGGCGCGCGCCCTGAGCCTCTACGGCACTCCAACCCTGTTTGTCAATGACCAGCAGATCAACGACCCGCTTGAATACGCCGAGGTCCGTCAGGCCATCCTATCGGCGCTGGCCGCGCCATAGTGAGCGGCGCCTGCAGTGACCGTTCTGCCAGGCTTCTTCAAGTCACCTCCACGCCTCGTGATCCCCCAGGAACTCCAGACGATGGCCGACGCTATCCCACGCCGTGGTTTTCTCAAAGTTGCAGCTTTGGCTGCATTGGGTCTCGTAGTGGACGTGCCGCAACGGGCGCAAGCCACCGAGACGGTTCTCGCCCTGGGTCGCGTCACCATTTCCTCCCTGCGCGCCTATGACCGGCCGTCATTCACGAGCATGGCGCGATCGAAGGGGTATGGGGTTGATACACTGATCAATATCTACGAGGAGAAGGCCGATGGTGACCCCGGCTCATCGCAGAACCCGACCTGGTGGCGCGCAGATGAGGGTTGGGTCCATGCGTCTCTCATTCAGCCGGTCCGCAACGAGCCGAACCAGCCCATCTTGGAGATGCCCAAAGACGGGTTTCTGGCTGAAATGACGATCCCTTTCGCTGAAGCCTGGCGCAACGCGGACGGCACGCCACTCAAGGTCTATCGCTTCTACTACGGCAGCACCCATTGGGTCGACCAAGTCGTGACGGACAAGAAGGGTCGCGTGTGGTATCGCGTGCTGGACGATCGATACAAGGTCTATTACTTTGTGTTGGCTGAAAGCCTGCGTCGTGTCAATGACGACCAACTGACGCCGATCTCGCCAGACGTAGCCGACAAACTCATCGAAGTGGATCTGAAGCGGCAGAGCCTACGGCGTACGAGAACGGCGCCCTCGCCTTGACCGTGCGCGTATCGACCGGACGGCCAGGAGTGGCAACGCCCAGCGGAGCATTCAAAGTCGAGCAAAAACGGCCGTCACGTCACATGGCAGCAATCGACGGCAACAGTTTTGATCTACCCGGTGTGCCGTGGGTGTCCTATATCTACTGGACGGGTGTGGCCCTGCACGGCACGTATTGGCACAACGACTACGGCACGCCGCGTAGTGGAAGCTGCATCAACTTGACGCCAGCTGATGCGAAATGGCTCTACCGCTGGACGCTGCCCATCGTTCCACCGGGCGAAGACTGGGTGCGGGCACCTGAAGGCACGCGCGTGGTTGTGTTTTGACGCGTTTAGCTATCGGGCCTCACTGCAGCGCTCGTCCCGTTCTCCGCTCGATCGGGATCCCGACTTGAACGCAAACAGCGCCACGCAAAGGTTGCGTCGCGACTAGGCCATTCCCAGGTGCGCCAGCGTCGAGCAAAGACCAGGACAGCTTCTCCGAAATCCGCCCGATCAACACCCCTTGGCGATGGAGGCTTGTTGGGAGCGCGATCTACGGCGCAATACCGTCGCGAAGATTGTTCCCAACGATTTCCGGGCCTCTGCTTTGATCGCTGGCACCTCGCAGGACCGGCGTCGCCCCTGAGGATATCGGCCCTTGTACCATGGCCACATCTTCAGAGGCGGCGTTCGGAGCGTTGTAGGCCGACCAAACAGGTAGCTCACAGCTGAGACGTCGATCCCCTCAGAGTGTCGTCCGGCGGAGCAGGACCGCGTTAACCGCCACTAACACCGAGGACCCGGACATCAAAAGGGCGCCGATCGCAGGTTGCAGGAGCCAGCCGAAGGTCGGATAGAACAGGCCCGCCGCCAACGGGATCGCCAGGCTGTTATACCCGATCGCCCAGGCCAGGTTCTGCTTCATCTTGGTCACCGTGGCCCGGCCAAGCCGCACGGCCCGCGCTACATCCAGTGGATCGGAGCGCATCAGGACCACGTCCGCGGTCTCCACTGCCACGTCGGTTCCGGCGCCGATAGCGATGCCGACGTCAGCTTGAGCCAGCGCGGGCGCATCATTGATGCCGTCCCCCACCATGGCCACCTTGCGGCCCCGGGCCTGGAGTTCCTTGATCTTGTCGGCCTTCTGACCCGGCAAGACTTCGGTATACACTTCGGTGATGCCCAGATCATGGGCGATGCGCCTGGCGGTGGCCTGGTTATCGCCGGTGAGCATGACCGGCTCGATCCCGAGTGCCCGCAGGGCCGCCACCGCCTCCCGGGCGTTCTCGCGCGGCGCGTCAGCCACGGCGAGCAACCCCGCCGCCTGGCCGTCCACGGCGATGTGGATCACCGTCCGCCCACCGCCGGCCAGCGCGTCAGACTTTTCGCGCAGACCGTTGAGGCCGATCTGCGCTTCCTCCAGAAGGCGGCGATTCCCGATGAGGACGTCGCGCTCGCCGATGTGCGCCAGCAGGCCCTTTCCCGGAACAGCCTCGAAGTGATGAACCTTGTCCAACGGGAGATCGCGCTCGCGCGCCGCCTGCACCACGGCCTGGGCCAAGGGGTGCTCGCTCTGGGTCTCCGCCGCAGCGGCCAGCGCTAGCAACTCGTCCTCGCCGAACGAGGCGGCCACCACCGTCTCCACGACCTGAGGCTCGCCGCGGGTCAGCGTGCCCGTCTTGTCCAGGACCACGGCCGTCAGGCCAGCCGCGCCTTCCAGCGCGGCGGCATCCTTGAACAAGATGCCATGTCGCGCGCCGAGGCCGGTGCCCACCGCGATGGCAGTCGGCGTCGCCAGGCCCAGCGCATCCGGGCACGTGATGACGACCACCGTGATCGCAAAGGTCAACGAGAACACCAGGCGATCGGCGCCCGCCGGCAGATAAATCGGCGCGAGCCAGAAGTACCAGGCCAGGAAGGTCACCAGACCGGCCGTGATGGCCACCAGCACCAGGTAGTGTGCGGCCCGGTCGGCCAGGCGCTGCGCCGGGGCCTTGGAGTTCTGGGCCGTCTGCACCAACTTCACGATTTGAGCCAGGGCGGTGTCGGCGCCGACGCGCTCGGCCCGAAACGTGAAGCTGCCGGATTTGTTCAGGGTGGCGCCGATGACCGTGTCACCGGGACGTTTGGGGACCGGCATGGCCTCGCCCGTGATCATGCTCTCATCCACGCTCGAGGTCCCCTCGAGGACAACACCGTCCACCGCGATTTTGGTGCCTGGCCGGACCACCAGCACGTCGTCGACCCTGATCTGATCGGTGGGCAGGTCGATCTCGCGCCCGTCGCGCTGGACGGTCGCGGTCGGCGGCGCCAGCTCCAGCAGCTGGCGCAGGGCATCGTTCGTGCTGCGGCGCGACCTCATCTCCATCCAATGCCCGAAGAGCACAAAGGTCACCAGCATCGCGGCCGCCTCGTAAAAGACCTCACCCACAAACAAGAAGGTGGCGGCCAGCGAGAACAGGTATCCGGTCAGGACGCTGAGCGCGACCAGGACACTCATGTTGAGCACGCCCTGGCGCAGCCCGTTGCGAGCGCCGACGTAGAACGGCCAGGCGCCGTAGAGCACGACCGGCGTCGTCAGCAGGAAGCCGAGCAACCTATCGCTCAGGCCAAAAGGCAGGGGCAGATGCAGACCCAGGATCTGGGTGGCCAGGTGGGAAAACAGGAAGACGGGCACGGTCAGGGCCAGCGAGAACAGGAACCGGTTGCGCATATTGCGTTCCATATCCGCAGCTGTCATCCCGGCTTTTCCGCCGTGAGCGGAGTGATCCTCCATGGGCCCCATCGCGCTGTGCCCGGCATGATCTGTCGCGGGCAGCGGGCCCGACTGAGCCCCCTGATGAGAAGGTTCATGGCCAGCGTGACCTTCAGGTTGATGGGCGGTGTGACCCGCATGAGGGTCAACCCGCGGTTGCTCATGGGCGTCGCCGTGACCCAGGGTGCCGCGCCGGGGGTGGGCCGCTTGGTGATCGCCGCCTGCAGCACTGACAGCAGCATGGCTGTGTTGGGCGTGCGGGTCAGGCTGTCCCGCCGCGGCTTCGGCCCGGCAGACATAGCCGCAATAGCGCACGGCGGCCTGTAACTGCTCCGGCGACAGCCGATCCGGGTCGTAATGCACGATCGCGGTGCCGTTCAGATAGTTGGCGGATGCGTGGTGTACGCCGGACAGGCGCATCAACGCGGCCTCGATCGTAGCCGCGCAGCCCGCATTCACGAATCCGGCAACGCTCAGATGGGTTTCTTGCATAGGAACACCTCACAGTTCAGAAAAACTCACCACCCGCACAGCCGGCTGACCCTGCAGCGCGTGGCGGATATGGTGGCAATAGCGCACATTGACGGCGACCAAGATGCGGCAGCCGGGATCTCGGCGCGCAGTTGCCAAAGCCTGTTGGGTCAGGTGGGTGATATGGTTGCGCCAATCCTGTCGGAGTCCTGGCCCGGCCAGGCGGCCGATGACCGCATACAGCAAGTTGGCCAGATCGTGGCGCCAGCCCTGGTTGGCCGACGTTGGATCCGGGGCGCTGCGATGGAGCGCGGCCAGGCCGCCGTTCGCCCAGCGCAGGATCCCGGCGCACCAGCCCATCACACTCGGTTCGGGCGGGGGGCAATCGCCGGCGATTGGGACCACCACCATGTCGCTTAGACGCGCCAGCGGCAGCAGAGCCTCGCGATACTCCGGCGGCAGATCGGCAAAGGCCTGATCGCGCCATTGCTCGGGGGTCAGGTCCAGGCACAAGAGGTCCGGTTGGATCTGGCGGACCAACGCCACCAGCGCTCCCAGGTCGTACGGGATGGGTTCGCGGTGAATATCCGCCAGCGTGCCGAGGACGGCGATCGACGTGGTCAGGGGGCGATAGGTTTCCGTCATGGTGCAGAGTATGAGGTGGCGAGGCGATCCCGACTACGGCGATCCCGCCGAATGCGCGTTAGGCAATTCTACTTAAGGGGGCGACTCGGTGCCGTGCCGCACCGCCCAGAGCGCTGCTTCCGTGCGGGAGCGGACACCCAGCTTCGAGAACAGATTGCGGACGTGGGCTTCCACAGTGCGCACGCTGATGAGGAGTGCCTGGGCGATGTCCTTGTTGGTCTGGCCCTGCGCCAGGTGCCCCAGAATCTCGGTTTCGCGTTCGGATAGGGTTTCGGCAGGGCCTGTGTCGGGGTCCAGGCCGCGCGCCAGGGCGATCAACGCCCGGCTGGCCATCGCGGCCGGGAGAACGAGTTCGCCTCGGCTGGCCGCGACCAGGCCGCGGGCCAGGTCGGGCACCGTCGCGTCGTGAGCGAGGGCACCGGCGGCGCCGGCCTGCAAGAGCGACACCACGGTCGCAAGATCGGAGTCCTGAACGAGATACCACGCGTTTGCGTGAAAGGGCTGGATCTTCAAGCGTGCCGCCCAATGCAAGATGGGCTCCGGTACGTCAACGAGAACAGTCGCCTCTGCGCCAACGGGGACAAGCGATGAAAGATGATCAACGTCAGCAGCTGCGCTCACGCCGCCAAGCTCATGGAACTCCGCCAACAAGGCGCGCCAGGCAGCGCCCCGTAAGGGGGACGGCGTCAAGACGATGATGTGGACCGGCATCGAACCCCTGGTCCTGGATGGCCCATTTGTCACGCGCCATTTGGCGGATTCCCCGCGCCAGGAACCCTCCGTACACTAGCTCACGTCGGCCAAACTCGATCGACGCGACCCAAGGAGCGTGCCCCATGAAGATCCTGACCCTCAGCCTCGTTGCCGTGATGCTTGCGCTCAGCCCCGCCGTCCCTGTGGCGGCTGAGTCAACGGCGGGTTGTCCCCGTTCGTTTGAACTGCACGCCGTGATGCCCCATCACGATGCCCAGCACACCGGACACATTCACGTCGGGCGCCCGAACCCCGATCGCAACGGCGACGGCTTGATTTGCGTCAAGCAAGTCGTGACCCCGATCTGCGAGATCCACATCCATATCGACAACGGCCGCTGAGGCGCTGGACGTGCTTCGGGAGGATTGCTCGGCGTCAGCGCTGAACGACCCTCCCGGAGCACGCGGCCCGTTCAGGGCACCCACTTAACGCGCCCGAACCGTCAGGGTGCCCAGCATGCCGGCCTCCATGTGGCCCGCCATCGTGCACGAAAACGTATAGGTGCCAGGCTTGGACGGTGTGAACTCCAACACGCCCTGTCCGCCGACCGGGGCGGCGACATGGAGTTCGGGCTGGGTGGCCATGTCACCCATGTTGTGCCCAGGCATATCTTCCTGCTGGCTGGACATTCCGCTCATCGGAAAGGCCATGATGCTGAAGTCGTGCTCGACGACATCGTCGTTTTGAAAGACCAGGCGCACCGGCTGACCGGCGGTGACCTCAAAAGATGCCGGCTGATAGGACATGCCTTGCGCTGTGATCGTGATCTCCTGGGCGGCGGGCGTGGCGGCGCACGCAGCCAGAAACGACATCCACATGAAAGAGGCCACCATCAAAAGGGGTTTGCGCATAGGTTCGGGTCCTTTCTGGGCGCTGGCGTCCGGCAAGTCAGTTCGAGCTGGGGAACCTCTCTGCCGATCTCGGGCATCGGCTTATCTGGTCCCACGCCCGTTAACCCTACTGATTTTCTCCGAATTTGGGTACCGCCATTTGGCCTAGCCCGATGTGGTACGAAATCCAGGGCCTTTTCGGCGACACCGTCGCCGGCGCACAACAACCCAGTGATCCTCGCACTGAGCGACTCTGATCGCCGCTGACCATGAAGATCTCCATGCCTTTGACGCTGCTGATCGTGGTCGTCGCCAGCCTGGCCGTCGCACTCGGTGCGATCGAGTCAGGGTTGGGCGACGCACGCGGGACTCAGGATGCCACGACCGTGATCGGAAAAGCCACAACTGCGACGGTTCAGAGCACGTTGGGACCGGGAAGCCCCGCACCTGCTATCGAGCTCGCCACGTTGGATGGATCGACCGGGGTCCGCCTGGAAGATCTCCGCGATCGCCCGGTGATCATCAACTTTTGGGCCAGTTGGTGCGGACCCTGTCGCGCGGAGGCCCCCGTCCTGGAAGCGGCCTTTCAGGAGCATCGCTCCGATGGGCTCGTGATCCTGGGGGTCAACTCAGCGGCACAGGACGATCTCGTCAGCGCTCAGGCCTTTGCGGCCGAGACCGCGGTGACTTTTCCGCTGCTCTGGGATCCGGACGACGACGTGCCTTTTCGCTATAACCTGTTGGGGCTTCCGACCAGCGTGTTTGTCGACCGAGCTGGACTCGTTCAGAAGATCTATATCGGCGAGCTGGATGCCGCCGCCCTCGACGCGGCCTTGGCTCTGATCCTCACACCCAGTCCACGGACACAGTAATGAGCAGAGCTTTCATCCGATCACGCCACGCACCACGCAGCCTCGGCGTTTCGTCGCGCCGCGTCCGCCGGAAGTTGCGCCCGCGACCGCTCCAGCTGGACGACGTGCTGCAGATCCTGAGGATGCCCAGTCATGCCCGGCGACTGGAGCTGATCCTGGCCTTGGCGCGTGAGGGCCGCGCCTTCTTCGATCTGAACACGCTGAGCCCGGCGTCGCCGCCCGACGAAGCAGGGTAGAGGGGCGGCAACGCCAAGCGTCCCGGGTCGGTTCCTTCATGCGCGGTCAGGTGAACCTTCCGAGCACGTGTGCGCGGCTCCTCGTATCGGTTGGCGGCATTTGGGGCAAACACGCTCAACCGCGACCGGCGCCGGCGCGAGGTGTTGCGGCACGACCGTCTTCACGAGCCAAAACAATCCAACCGCAAGGAACACAAAGGGAAGCAGGATCATGATTCGTTTTCTCCATCGTGCGAATGTCCAATGTCCGTCGACTCAACCCATAGACGCTTGAAGCGTGACCACAGCGTCTCACCGCTGTACTCTGGGCGTTACGCTCGGATCGTCGCGGCCGGTGTGCGAACGCGCTGCCACGCCCACACTCCGACGGCTCCGAGCAGAGCCAGCAGGGCCACGACCTGTGATTGGGTCAAGCCAAACGCCACGACCTGATAGGCGCTCACGTAGGCGAGGCCGAACCGAACGAGGCTGTACAGGATCACGTACACCAGGAACAGGCGACCGTCCGGCCAGGCTCGACCCCGCAGCCGCCAGAGGACGAAGAAGATCCCGAGATTAGCCAGCAGCTCATAGACCGGCATGGGCGTGTAGAACACGCCCCGTTGCGGCACCAGCGCGTTGGGGTGCAGGTACGCGATCCCGAATGGGCCCTGCGTCGGTTGGCCCATGGCATCGCCCGTGATGACACAGGCGACGCGTCCCAGGGCCTGAGCCAGGACCAGGCCCGGCGCCGTGGCATCCAGCAGCCGCGGCAGGTTCCAGCCCCGCCGCCATGCCAGGAGCGTCAGCGCCAGCAAGCCCCCCACGACGCCGCCCCAGATCGCCAGACCACCCTCCCAGATCCGCAAGGCCCGGGCTGGATCGGCCGCGAACTCATCGGGCCAATGATCCACGACGTGAAACAGCCGCGCGCCAGCCAGCCCGGCCAGCACGACCCAGAACACACTGTCAGCGATTTCGTCGTGGACGAACCCCTTACGCCGGCTTTCCCGGACCGCCAGATCGATGCCGACCGCGATCGCGGCCAGAACGATGAGCGCATACCACCGGAGGGTCAACGGGCCAAGGGTCAGCAGGACCGGATCCACATTCAACGTGAACATGACGCTCAGGGTAGGGCGCTGACGACCGAAAACCTAGAGCCGTTCGGCCGAACGTCGTTGTCGCCAGATAGCCTATGACGGCGAAGACGCCAGGCACAGCCGAATGGATTAAGCTATTCGGCGCTAGGGAAGTGGCAACTCTTGCGCTAGGGTGGCGGCAGTCAATCCGCTCAAGCGGACGCGACGCTCGTTCGCTCGCCGCCTCGCGGACGGCGGGCCGACGATGACTTACAGCCCTGGAAGAGACGATGACGATGGCGATGCTGCTGAAGATCCGACATACGCTGCTTGGGTTGGCTGTTCCTTTAATTCTCGGAGCTCTGGCGGCCTGTGCTCCGGCGGTACCCACCACCTCCGCGACGGCGCCACCCGAACCCACGCCGGTTTTTGCCGCTGCCACGCCAGCCTCTGAGTCATTGACGCGCGAGGACGCTCAGGGCGACGTGACATTCACGGTCACGCCGCTCAACCTGGACGCGGGCGGTCCGACCCTGGATTTCGGCGTGGCGATGAGCACGCATTCGGTAGATCTGGCCTGGGACCTGGCCGGCCAATCGACCCTGACCACGTCCGAGGGCGTGACGGTCACGGGCCAGGCCTGGCCGAAGGGCACGGGCCATCATGTCGAGGGCACGCTCTCCTTCCCGGCCAAAACGCCCACGGGCCAACCGGTGTGGACGGGCAGCGGGACGTTGACCCTCACGATCACCCAGACCGACGTCGCGGAACGCGTCTTCCTCTGGAGCCTGCCGCCTTGAGGAGCAAATCGCGCATCTCGAACGCGGTCGTCTGGTTTGGGCGATTAGGCCGATTGGCTTAGCGCGATGTACGGCCAGATGGCCGTTGTAAGCCAGCCAGCGTTGGCCCTATTCTGAGCTGCGATACACGACAACCCACAGGAGATCCCATGCGGATGTTTAATCGCCGGAACTTTCTTCAACTCACGGGCCTAACCGCCACGGCTGTGTTGGGTGGACCCGCTCTGGCGGCCTGCTCGACGCCGCCGCTGCCCGGGCTGGTGCCCACCGACGCCGAAGGAGTTGGATCCGCCTTCAAGCCCGATCTCGATCTAGTCCTCAAAGCCTCCGCCAGCGAGGTCGCGCTCCTGCCTGGCTCGGCGACACGGGTCTGGACGTATGCAGGGAGCGTGGTGAGCGGCGATCCGGATGCCGTTCAGGCGATCCCGGGTTCGTATCTCGGGCCGATCATCCGCGTCCGCCGCGGGCAAAAGGTCCGGGTCACCTTCACCAACGACCTGCCGGGCAACGGCCAGGCGTCGATCATCCACTGGCATGGGCTTCAGGTCCCGGCCGCCATGGATGGCCATCCGCGCGATGCCGTTCAGCCGGGCCAGTCCTTCATCTACGAGTTCGAGGTGACCGATCGCGCCGGCACCTACTGGTTCCATCCGCATCCGCATCGCCTGACCGCGCAGCAGGTGGTGGCCGGCCTGGCCGGGCTCTTCATCGTGTCGGACGACGAGGCGGATCGCGTAACACTCCCCTCAGGCGACTACGACCTGCCGATGGTGATCCAGGACCGGGTCTTCGACGGCGACAATCAGTTCGCCTACAGCCCGGACATGATGACGGCCATGATGGGGTATCTCGGCAACCGCCTGCTGGTCAACGGCCAACCGGACCTCAGCCTGCCCGTGGCGACGCGCGCCTATCGGCTGCGGATGCTCAACGGCTCCAACGCCAGGATCTACAAGCTCGCCTGGAGCGACGGCACGCCGCTGACCGTGATCGGCACCGACGACGGCTTGTTGGACGCGCCGATCGAACGGCCGTACGTGATGCTCTCCCCCGGCGAGCGGCTCGAAGTGTGGGCCGATCTACGCAACCGCGCCGTCGGCGATGAGCTGCGCCTCATCAGCCAGACCTTCACCGGCGTCGAGGGCGTCGGCTCGGCCGGCGGCATGATGGGCGGGGGCATGATGGGGGGTGGCATGATGGGCGGCATGATGAGCGGCGGCGCCGCCCAGGGGACCGAGCTGCAGCTGGCGACCCTGCGCGTGGAGCGCCAGGAGGCCGAGACCTTGAGCCTGCCGTCGGCGCTGACGTCGATCACGCGTCATCGGTTGGCGGACGCCGTCAACGCAGACGCGCCGCGCCGAGTGATCATCACCCAGCGGAACATGACCTGGAAGCTGAACGGCCGGGACTTCGACATGATGGCCGTCGCCGACGACGAGAAGGTCAAGGCCGGGACGCTCGAGGTCTGGGAGATCGTCAACGACGTCAATCCGGGCGAGATGATGGACCCGCTCGGGATGGCGCACCCGTTCCACTTTCACGGCGTCCAGTTCCAGGTCGTAAGCCGGTCGCTCAGCACGGACTATCCCGAATTCGCCATCGGCTATGCCACGGTGAGCGAGGGGCTCGTGGACGAGGGCTGGAAGGACACGGTCCTGATCATGCCCGGCGAGACGGTGCAGCTCCTGATGCGCTTTCCCAACAACCCGGGCGTGTATGTCTATCACTGCCACAACCTCGAGCACGCCGATAACGGCATGATGCGCAACTATGCCATCGGAGCCTAGCCCAAGGTCGAGGAGTCCACAGTGAGCCAGGCCGCCGCATCACCATCACCGCTTCCACCACCACCGGCGCAAACCGCCTGCGGCGGCGCGCTCACGGATCCAACCGGTTATCCCTCGGCCACCTACCAGGGCCAGACCGTGTATTTCTGTCTGCACGCCTGTCGCGTGCTGTTCGAGCGCGATCCGGACCGTTTCATGGCCGGCCACATCCCGCATCCACTTGAGGAAACGCCCGAGCCATGAACACGACCTGGACCTCACCGGCCAAACAATCATGGCAAGTGCAAAGCTTGATCTGGCTTCGTCAGCACTGGCTGGGGGTCGTGACGATCGCCCTTGGTCTGTATGCGGGCCTGCCCTGGCTGGCGCCGGTCTTCATGCAGCTGGGCTGGGTCGGGCCGGCCCAAGGGATCTACCTGCTGTATTCGACCCAGTGCCACCAACTGCCCGAGCGATCGTTCTTCCTGTTCGGCCCCAAGGCCATGCTCTCGCTGGCCGACGTGCAGAGCGCCTGGCAGGCGACCCTCAATCCCTTCATCCTGCGCCAGTTCATCGGCAACCCGGACGTCGGGTGGAAGGTTGCCTGGTCGGACCGGATGGTCGCGCTCTACACCAGCCTGTTCGCAGCCAGCCTTGTGGTCGGAATCCTGCGCCGACGGATCCGACCCTTGCCGATCTGGGCGGCGCTGCTGCTCGCCCTGCCGATGGCGCTCGACGGCGGCTCGCATTTCGTAAGCGATCTGGCGGGCCTGGGCCAGGGCTTCCGGGACACGAACGTCTGGCTGGCCGTGCTCACCGGCAATGCCCTGCCCGCCGCGTTCTACGCCGGCGATGCGCTGGGGTCGTTCAATTCCTGGATGCGCCTGATCACGGGCGCGCTCTTCGGGATCAGCATCGGATTCTGGGCCTTGCCGTACCTGGACTCCCTGTCGAGGGCTGCCCACCCTGGCGCCCAAACGGTCTCGCGCCCATGAGCCGGAGGACAAGTCCGCGCGCCGTCGCACTCGGCTTCGGGATCGTCGGCCTGATGACGGCGGCGTTTCTCCTGTGGAGGGAAACAGGGGGCAGCGCGACGCAGGGGCCGGTGACGATCAACGGCACCACGGTGCCGCCCGTGCCGACCCTGTCCGCCGAGCGGGTCGCCGCCGGCGAGGGGCTCTACGCCCAGTACTGCGCAGCCTGCCATGGCGCCGCCCTTGAGGGCGCGCCGAACTGGAAGGTGAGACTCGCCAATGGGTCGCTGCCGGCGCCGCCCCATGACGGCACCGGCCACACCTGGCACCATCCCGATGAGCAACTGCTGAGCATCGTCGCCCAGGGCGGCGACCCGGCCTACAATGGCGTCATGCCGGGTTTCGCCGCCAGCCTGACAACCGACCAGATGACCGCGATCCTGGACTTCATCAAGAGCCGTTGGGGCAGCCGGGAGCGCGAATATCAGTGGTGGATCACCGCCACCCGTTAAGGTCAACCATGAACATGGAACACGCGCCAATCCCGGTCTTGCTTGCGGACGACCATGCCGTCGTCCGCAAGGGCATCCGCGAATTCCTCGAGATGGACGGCTCCGTCCAGGTGGTGGCCGAGGCCGGCAGCGGCGATGCGGCCCTGCGCCTGGTGCGCGAGCACCGACCCGCGGTGGCCGTGCTCGACATCCAGATGCCCGGACAATCCGGCATCGAGGTCGCGCGCGCGATCCGCGCCGAGCATCTGCCGGTCGGGATCCTGATCCTGACCGCCTTTGACGACGTGCCCTATGTGAAGGCTGTCCTGGCCGCGGGCGCCAACGGCTATGTCTTGAAATCCGCCGAGGCGCTCGACATCGTGAACGCCGTCCACGCGGTCTACGAAGGCCAGTCGGTGCTCTCGCCCGAGATTTCCAAGGCCTTGTTTCACCATCTGTCCGAGCGCCGCTCTGACCCCGACAAGACCCCGACGGAAACGCTCTCCGAGCGTGAGCTCGAGGTGCTCCAGCTTGCGGCCCGAGGCCTGACCAACAAGGCCATCGGCGCCGAGCTGGACATCAGCGACCGCACGGTTCAGGCTCACCTGGCCCGGATCTACGACAAGCTGCATGCGGCCAGCCGCACCGAGGCCGTGATGCGCGCCGTCTCGCTCGGGCTGCTGCCATCCAATCTCGATGCTTCCACCGACCACTGACACGTCGCTGCCGTCCACACGCCGATCGGTACTGGGTCTGCAACGCGGCCTGACCCTCCAGTTCTTCATTTTTGTGATCCTGCCGCTGACCGTGGCGCTGGTGGCTGTGGCGCTTATCAGCCAGTGGCTCCATCAGGATGCGATGCGCTCGATGGTCGCGGAGCGGGATGCGCGCACCATTGCAGCTGCCGCGGCGGCGCTCGATGCGCAGCTGGCCGAGCGCACTCGATGGGTCGAGGCGCTCGCGCACACCCTGGAGGCGGCGCCCAACCCTGACACGCAAGCCCTGCTGCTGGAGATGGCTGCCGCGTCCTTCGATGGCGGCCTGGCTGTGGTTGGGCCGAGCGGCACGCTAGAGGCTGCCGCCCCGGATCGACAGGCGTGGTCCTCCCGGCCCGTGGCGACCCTGCTGTCCGACCTGCCACCGGCTGGGACAGGGCGATTCTCGTCGGCCTTTCTCGAACCGGATGGCACCCAGCGCGTGCTGGTCGGGGCGGGCATGAGCGACGGGCGGCAGGTGGTGGCGGCCCTGGCGCCCGATGTCCTGGCCGAGCGCATCTTGCGACCCGGCAGTCAGGCGGGGATGGCGATGTCCTGGCTGCTGGTGGACGCCGCCGGGACCGTGCTCTTTCACCAGGGAGCGCTACTCGCCGAGTTCCCGGCGCGTGAACACCCCGGCGTTCAACAGGCGTTGCAAGGCGCGAGTGGCACCTACTATTTGCCCGAGGCGGCCAACCAAGAGCACGTCGTGGCCTATAGCGCGGTGCCGACTGCCGGATGGGCCTTGCTCAGCGAGGAACCGTGGGACGCCGTGGAGAGTCCATTCCTCCGCAATACCCTGCTGGCGCCCCTGATCCTGATCCCGGCCATCGTGCTCGCTTTGGTCGTGCTTGGCTTTGGTCTGCGCGAAATCGTGCAACCCTTGCGCACGCTCGAACAGCAAGCGGCCGAGCTGGGTCAGGGCCACTTCACCGCCATCGAACAGCCTGTGGGCGGCATCGCCGAGATCCAACGTCTGCAGACCGCCCTGGCGCGCATGGCCGCCAAGGTCAAGGCGGCCCAAGTAAGCTTGCGTGGGTATCTGGGTGCCGTGACCGCCGGCCAGGAAGAGGAACGGCGGCGCCTGGCCCGCGAACTGCACGACGACACGGTGCAGGCCTTGATCGCCCTGGATCAGCGAGCCCAAATGGCTCAACACGCCGCGAAAGACGCGTCGCCTACCGCGCGCGCACGGTTGACTGAGGTGCGGACCATGACGTCCGGCCTCATCGAACACATCCGGCGGGTCATCCGCGCGATGCGCCCGATCTACCTCGAGGACCTCGGGCTTCTGCCGGCGATCGAAATGCTGGCGCGGGATGTCGAGACAGCGAGTGGGCTGCCCGTGACCTTCGCGGTCTCGGGCCCGACGCGGCGGTTGTCGGCGGTGGAGGAGATTGGCCTGTACCGGATCGTGCAGGAAGCTTTGAACAACATGCGTCGACATGCGGACGCGCGTTCGGCATCCGTCTCGGTCGTCTTCAGCACCGACTCCACGCTGGTGCGCGTCAGCGATGACGGCCAGGGTTTCGCGGTGCCTGAGCGGATGACCGAGCTCGCCAATGCCGGCCACTACGGACTGATGGGCATCCAGGAACGGGTGGATCATCTGGATGGAGAGCTGCGCCTGATCTCGGCGCCCGGCCAGGGGACGCGTGTGGAAGTCCGCATTCCCTGCCATCCGGCCTGACCGAAGACCCGGCTCGAAATTCTTCGCTGCCCCTGCGCTCCGCGCGCCGTTTGTCATGCCTCTGCCCTGAAGAATGTGATGCGCCGGACGGCCTAATGACGATACCGCCAGATGGCGGTTGAAGTGCGCCGCCGCCGCTCCCATACTGCTCAACAAGCTTCATCCATTCGAGTCGTGGGCACGCGGGTCCATCGGTGTGGTCCGACATCCGAGAGAGACATGAGTCAACTCAACCGTATCCGTCGCCTGCAGCAACGATCGACGCATGCCACTGGGCCTTCGCGTTGGATCATCGGCCTGCTCCTGGCCGTCGCCCTTCTACTGGTCGCCGCGGCCGCCTACGCGCTGAGCGGATCGGGCGGGAACCCGGCCGCCGTGGAGGTCTCGGGCGCGCCCCGCCTGCGCGTGGATCGTGAGTTGGTCGACCTAGGCGATATCCCGCTCGGTCGCACCGTCCAGGTGGACTTTCGCTTGACCAACGTCGGAGATCAGCCGCTCCGCTTCACCGAGACACCCTACATCGAAGTGGTCGAGGGATGTTGCCCACCGGATCCGACGATCGGCAGCCTGGTCCTGCAACCGGGACAGAGCACCACGTTATCCATGTCTTTCATGATGCACGAGGGGATGGGCGGCAAGCACAACTTCCGCGTGCACATCGCCAACAACGACCCGGCGGGCTCGCTTCAATCCCTCACCGTCCTCTCCAACTGGGTGCAATAGCCTGGGATAGGTCAGGTTGGCACGCCAAGCCCGTCGCGGCGTGCTGACCGGGCGCGGCTTCGCCCTTCGCGCCCAGGACCCTCCGGGGGCGCCGCTTTGATTGCTCCAAACAGCCTGGTCACGGAAACCCTTGTGACACGTGACCTCAGGAGGGTGAGCTTCGTCATCAGCCATTCAGCGCTAGGCGGGTCGGCCCGCTTTCGGTACCCTCAAACCAGGAGAATGACGATGACATCCCGTCGCATGATTCTGCTGATCATGGTGCCGATCCTCGCCGCCGCGTTGACGGCCGGCTGTGCGTCTACGCCTACGTTGACGGCGTCTCCCGGACACGCCGGCATGGCCATGGCGCCGCTCGACTCGCTGCCATCCGACGTTCAAACCGCGCCGGTGCCGGTGCGCGAGTCGTATCAATTCGCGGCCGCCAACCCCGAGGTGCTGCAGGAACTGCCCTGTTACTGCGGGTGCGGGGCGATGGGCCACGGCTCCAACTACGACTGCTATGTCGCCGGCGTCGACTCGACTGGCGCGCTCAAATACGATCCCCACGCCCTGGGCTGTTCGATCTGTGTGGACATCACCCAGGACACGATGCGGCTCCTGCGAGAAGGAAAAACCGTGCCTGAGATCCGGGCCTATGTGGATGCGAACTATGCGCGCTACGGTCCGTCCAACATGCCCTGACCGGGGCGGAGCACAATGCGACGCCTGCACTTCAACCGCCTGACCTTGAGCGTGCTGCTCATTTCCGCCGCGCTCCCGATCGCGGTGCTCGCCTTGTGGAAACGCTATAGTGGCGTGGAGGTCCGCGCGCGGATCGCCGAGGCCGGAGGGTGGTCGCCCGCGAACCTCACGGTCGCGGTGGGCGAGCCGCTCCGCCTGCGCCTGATCTCGGACGACATGCTCCACGGCTTCGCGGTTGGGCAGTCCGACGCCCCAGCGCTGGATCTACCGGCGGGTCAGCCGGTAGAGACGACCCTCATCTTCGACGAGCCAGGCAAGGTTGTCTTCTACTGCACGCGCTGGTGCGGCCTGGGACACTGGCGCATGCGCGGCACGATCGAGGTGATCGGCGTACCGTCGGCCACCGCCACCCCGGCCGAGCCGCCCCTCTATGCCCGCCTCGGGATCGACATCGACGAGCCCGTGACCGTGGCCCAGGCTGATCTTCCCGGTCAAACCCCATCCGCGGCGCGCGCATCGACCCTGACGGTGCCCGATCTGGCGGGTGAGTGGGCCCGCAGTCAAAGCCCGGTCGCGGTCTGGCGCGAATTGAGGCAGGACCCGTCTCTGGCCCAGCTCAGCCATACCGCCGTCTGGGACCTGGTCGCCCGGTTGTGGCAATCCCAGACGGACGCGACGACGCTGGCCGAGGGCCGGGCACTCTATGCCGCCAACTGCGCCGCCTGCCACGGTGAGCAGGGGAACGGTGACGGGATCGCGGCCCGCGCGTTGCTGGCTCGCGAGCAGGCAGCCCAGCTGGCCTTTGGGCATGGCACGCTGGCGCCGACCGATTTCACCGATCCTGCCTTGATGCTCGGCGTGAATGGGGCGCGCCTGCAGGGCAAGATCCTGCGCGGCGGCATGGGGACCGGCATGCCGTATTGGGGACCCATCTTCACCGAGGCCCAGACCTGGGCACTGGTGGATTTCCTGTGGACGTTCGCGTTTGACTACGAGCCGAGTGTGGAGCAGCCCTAACGCCAATCGGTGACGCCACCCCGTGGTGAGGACAAGGGCTCGCTTTGGTGACTTACTCAAGCGGGCTGCCCCCGGAGAAGTTCCGTCCGGGAGCGGCCCGCTTGTACGTGCGCTGGAGACCGGCTCCTATCGGCTTCCTTCCGGCCAGGTCACAAAGGGCATGTTCACCACCACCCCAGGTTGCTCGATCGTCACGGTGCCGTTCTGCTCAGCCTCCAACACGTCGGCCGCCGACTTCAGTTCGCGCGCCTGCCCCGAGTCAACCCAGGTCACCAGGTGAATGGACCGCAGGGGCGTGTACGCGGCGTCGCCTGGCGGATACGGAAACACATCGGGTTGGAATCCCAGCGGCCCCATGCCTGTGGGGCCATTGGTGAAGACGTAGACCGGGGCGGTGGCGCTTTCGGGCACGTCCGCCAGAGAAGGGACAACCAACACCGGTGAACCCATCATGTCGGTGAGGAGCTTGGCGATCTCCGCGTCCGACACTTCGGTGTGGACAAACCGGATTTCCTGCCCTTCCGCAAAGGCGAGGCCCGCCGGGATCGTCGGCGCGTCTGCCATCGTATCCATGTCCATGGCGGCCATCGGCGCAGCAGTCGGACTGACCGTTGGGGTTGGCGAGACCGCGGGCGAACAGGCCGCGGCAACCAGAGCGATGGGCAGACCGGCCATGACCGCAGTTGTTTTCAAGGAAAGAATTGGGCGCATCGAATGACTCCTGAGTCAGAGAGGTTGTGAGGTCCCTCGAATCTTATGCGCGTGTTCGTTAGACTCTGTGCGCCAAATGGCCTAATGGGAATCAGCTGTTTCGCTCGTGCCAGATGTCATCGGTGACCCGTGACAACCTCGCAGCCCGTGCATCACACAGGCCACGCGACCTGGCTCACCCGGTTTCCGCGCTATTTTCTGCCCGACGGGTTGCTCCCACGAAGACGCTATTTCGTGGAGCGACCTTGGTCTGCTGACCACGCCGATCAGGGCCGACGCCAGATGTGACAGCCTTTGGACGACGCTGGCCACTCTATTCTTGTGTGACTTTGCCAAAGTAGCTATGAAGTCTGGCGCGTAGCCCAGGTGCTAGGGCAGAGCGGTGCGGACCCGGTTGCCAATGTCCGTGGCAACCCAACACTGGGTGTGTTTGACCTGCTTGATCCGACCCACGTTTTTGGGGAGCGCTCCCATTGCAGATTTTTCGCCGTCCGATCAATGGATGCCAACGTCAAGCTCACGATCTTCTTTGGTTAGCTGTCAGGGCTCACGACATCGCGAACATGAATAGCTCGGAAAAGGCTCACGA
>CAYZRP010000063.1:0-30829 GCA_964480865.1 uncultured Anaerolineales bacterium
CCACCAAACCCAGCACCCTCCTCCGCTTCGATGCGCGGGCGCTGCGGCGGCTCGCTGAGGATGACCCGCGTCTTGACTCGGCGCTGATGCACATGGTGGCGCAGGCAACCATGAGCCGCCTGCATGATGCTCGGACCCAGCTGGCGGCTTATCACCACACCGAAAACACAAATGGTTCCGCGGCAAGGCAGGAAACGGCGCGACTGTAGTCCAGACAGCCGCGAGGCAGCCAACGCCTGAACCGCGCAACATCATCGCGCCGAATGTCGGGGCGACCGGGGCCGAGGCAGCCTATCACCCGACTGCCTTTCGGCACGACCCTGACTGCACGGTTTGGACCCCATATCTTCTGGATGGTCGTCATGAGACACCGTGACGATCCTCATAACCGTTCAGTCGGTCACCACTCGATACTGGCCCGGCTCGTCCTGCGCGGCTCCGGTCTGATGATTCTCAGGGCATTGCTCATCGTCTCAGCAGGTCACGGTTTCCCACAACCCGCCAGGGCGGTCCAGATGCAAGGCAACGATCGCGTGACCCTCTGGGTCGGAATGCCATAGCTGATCGTCTCTGCGAGGTTGGCTCTAAGCGGATGGCTGCGCGCTCGGCTGCTGATCACCGGCACGCTGGGGTGCCTATCTGTCGATGGCCAAGTTGACGGCGTACAGCCGTCTGTTTCTGGATGACATCGCGCTTCTCAGCGCAAGCCTGTTCGCTTTCATGCTGAGTATGATGACGGTCGATGTATCTGAGTTGCCGCGGCACTTCAGGGCGACGTTCCCGCGCTGTTTTTCCTCGCCGTTGTGTCCGTCACCGGGGATTCCTGTTGATCGCGCGGCCGGGACGCATCAGCGGGCCACTGCTTCAGGGCTCGACGCCGACGCTCGAGAACACGACGATGCCGGTGATCCAGACCCTGGATCTGGGCGTGATGGTGCTTCTGCTTCGCAGCGTGTCACAGCAGCCGGCGACAGATTAAGACACCGAGAGTGCGAACGGCTAGCCTCGATCCCTCAGACTCATCGTTCGCACTCCCGGTGTCTTATACAACCGCAGATCGCACTGCCGGTGTCTTGTTTGTTGATTATTTCAACTCAACGGATTCCACAACAACGCCAGCGCAAGAGCCGTCGCCACCATGAGTGCTCCGACACCCACGAAGAACACGCTCAACTCCGTCGTTTCATGGCGTGTGATGAGGTGTGTGGGCAGGCTTTCGAAGACGCTTTGAAGTTCGGCCGCGCTCGTGGCTTCGTAGTATTCGCCAGCGGTCATAGCCGAGACTTCTTTGAGGGTCTCTTCGTCGATGCCGCGTCGAAAGCCACCGCCGCCGCCACCACCGAACGGCCCGGTACCAAAGCCTGGGCCGCCGAACCCGCCGAACCCATCGTTGCAATCCATCGGGCTCTGGTTGTTCGCCGTCCCATAGCCGATCGTGTAAACGCGCAGACCGCGGTCGACGGCCTGCTGCGCGGCTTCGATCGGGAACGGCCCAGAATTACTGACGCCGTCGGTTAACACCACGATGATGTCAGGGGCGTAGGCGCCATTCGGCACCGGGACCACGTCGGACGCCTCGCCCGGGCTTGTGCTGGGCGCCACACCCGGATCGATCTCTGAGATCGTGTCGATCGATTTCAGGATGGCGCTGCCGATGGCCGTGCGCCGGCCGGGGATGAGGCTGTCGATGGCGTCGAAGAGCAGTTCCTGATCGGTTGTCGGAGGCTGAACGAGCTCGGCCAGCCCGGCGAACGCCACGATCGCGATCTGGGTGGAGGGGCCCTGCTGCTCCACGAACACGCGGGCCGCGGCCTTGGCGGCCTCGAGCCGGTTGGGCGTGATATCGGTCGAGCACATGCTGCGCGAGACATCCATCGCCAGCACGATCGTCGTCCGTCCGGCCGGCACGCTGATGATGGCCACCGGCCGCCCGGCCGCGACGATCAGACTCGCGAGAGCCACGAGGAACAGCGCAAAGGGCACATGCCGGCGCCAGCGTGATTGCTTGCCAACTGCGGCGCGCACGAGCGACAGGCTCGAGAATCGCACCGCCACCTTCTTGCGCCGACGCAGGATCCAGATATACGCGGCAATCAGGATCGGTAGCAGCCCTAGCAGCGCCAGTGAGAGTGGCCAGAGCATGTCCATGGTCTAGTCCTCAGGGACCGCGAGCGCAGATTCACGAACGACGAACGACGAATGACGAAGGTCGATGTGACGCATTGAAACACCTTTCGTCGTTCGTCGTTCGTCGTTCGTCTTTCGTCACAGCGCAAAGCGCGGTTTTCATGGCAATCGACTGAACCACCAAAGCGACAATCCGCCGCCGACAAGGAACATGGCGATGCCGACGCCAGCGAGCAGGGCAGTGACTTCGAGCGACTCGTCACGCAGGACGAGCTGGGGCCTCAAGCCGTTGTAGATGGCCTCCAGTTGCTCGGCATCGGCGGCGTTGTAATACTGCCCCTGCGTCACCGTCGCGACCTGTTGGAGCAATTCCTCGTTGAGTTGGGTGAAGACCGTGAACCCGTTCACGGTCAACTCGGTGCCTCTTGCGCTGCCGACACCGATCGTGTATATCCGCACGCCGTAATCCGCCGCCGCTTGAGCCACCTGTAGCGGATCTGGGCGAGCGTTGTTCTCGCCATCGCTGAGGAGCACGATCACGGCCGGCGCGAACGTGCCCGGTGGGACCGGTGTGGGCGTGGTTGGGGCCAGCGGTGTCAGGTCGCTGTACTGGAGGTTTGAACGGTCCTCTGCTTGATAGATCGACTCGAGCGCGGCGGCAAGGCCTGCGCCGATCGACGTAGCCCGATTGGGAGCCAGGCGGTTAATGGCCGCGAGCACAGCGCCCTGATCATCGGTGGGCGCCTGCACGGCCAGGCCGCCGTCGCTGAACGCCACCACGCCGATCTGAACAGTGGTGGGTTGCTTCTGCACGAACGTCGTGGCCGCTGCCTTGGCCGCCTCCATTCGCGTCGGTTCGAAGTCCTCGGCGGCCATGCTGCCGCTGACGTCGAACACCAGCATGACGGTGCCCTCGACGCGCGGCAGGCTCACGACCGTCTGCGGGCGCGCCAGCGCGAACACCAGCGCCGTCAGACCAAGGAAGAAGAATACGGCCGGCACATGCCGGCGCCAGCCGAGGCCAGAGGCCGTGCCGGTCTGCACAAGGCCGAGGCTGCCGTACCGCGCCACGATCTGACGCCGTCGGCGCTGGAACCACAGGTAAAGGATGACCCCGAGCGGGAGCAGGACCAGGGCCGCGAGCATGAAGGGCCAGATAAACGACATGTTGCCTCAGCGCCGGCGCTTCTCGCGCAGCGACGCGAATCGCACGATCGCGCGGACGAGGTCTTCCTCGGTCGATAACTGCAGCGCGTCGACACCCGCGCGATTGAAGGCTTCGTTGAGCATCGCCTCGCGCAGCCTTGTCGACTCACGGAAACGCTGCCGAAAACCGCGATCATGGGTGTCGACGTAGATCTGCTCGCCCGTCTCGGCGTCTTCCATCAGGATCGTGCCGACGTCGGGAAGTTCCTGCTCGCGCGGATCCCACAACCGAACTGCCAGAACCTCATGCCGCCGATTGAGCAGCCCGAGCTCGCGCTCCCAGCCGGGCGCGCTGATGAAATCCGAGATGACGAAGATCAGCGACCGGCGCTTGATCGTAGCGAGGCCGGCGTGCAACAATTCGGATACCGACGTGAACGGCGCGCGAAGCTGGCGCGGCTGGTTGAGCAACTCGTGGACCATTCGCAGGACGTGCAGCCGTCCGCCGCGCGCCGGGAGCACACGATCCACGCGGCCTGAAAAGAAGATGCCGCCGACGCGATTGCCGTGGCGCGTCAGAAGGCGCGCGGTGGTGGCCACGAGGTCGATCAACTGATTGCGCTTCTGGGTCTGCAATGTGCCGAAGTCGACCGACGGACTCAGGTCGAGCAGATACCAGGCCGTGATCTCACGGTCCTCCGTGTACTGGCGCACGTAGGGCGTGTCCATGCGCGCCGTCACGTTCCAGTCGATGTAGCGGATGTCGTCCTCAGGCTGGTACTCGCGCAGGTCGGCGAAGTCGACACCGTAGCCGTAGAACAGGCTGCGGTAATCGCCCTGGAGCAAGCCATCGAGGCGGCGCACGACCTGCCAATCCAGGCGCTGAAGGATGCGCTCAGCCGAGGGCGTCACCTCATGCGACGCGGGCATTGGTGTGTTCATGCAGCGGCACCACCGGAACCGGGATCCGGCCCATGAGCTTGTTGAGCAGATCGTCGGCCGAGACGTCGTCTGACAGGGCCTCGTACGACAGCACGAGGCGGTGCCGCAGCACGTCGTAGGCCATGTCGAGCACGTCCTCGGGCAACGCGTACATGCGCCCGCGGACAAAGGCCAGGGCTCGGGCGGTCAGGATCAGGTTGATCGACGCGCGCGGGCTGGCGCCGAAGGTGACGTAGTGGGCGATGTCCTTCAGGCCGACGGACTGCGGCGCGCGGGTTGCGCCGACGAGCCTGACCGCGTACTCGATCAGCGCCGGATCCACATAGACCTTGTCGGCCTGCTGCTGCAGTTCGACGAGCTGATCAGTCGTCAACACTTTCTGAACAGCCTGCAGCGCACTCGTCATGCGCTCGACGATCACGAACTCCTCGGTTGGGGTGGGGTAGCCGACCAGCACCTTGAGCATGAAGCGGTCGACCTGAGCCTCCGGCAGTGGATAGGTGCCTTCGGTCTCGATCGGGTTCTGCGTGGCAAGCACCAGGAACGGGTTCGGCACGCGGTGTGTCTCGCGACCGATCGTCACCTGGCGTTCCTGCATGACTTCGAGCAACGCGCTCTGCACCTTGGCCGGCGCGCGGTTGATCTCGTCGGCGAGGAGCAGGTTGGTGAAGACCGGGCCGAGCGAGGTGTTGAACTCACCCGTCTTCTGGTTGTAAATGCGCGTGCCAACCAGGTCCGCCGGGACGAGGTCGGGCGTGAACTGGATGCGCCGGAACTCGCCGCCGATCGACTCGGCCAGCGTCTTGATCGCCATGGTCTTGGCCAGGCCCGGCACGCCTTCGACGAGGATGTGCCCCCGTGCCAGCAGCGCTACAACCATGCGCTCGAGCAGATGATCCTGCCCGACGATGACCTTCTTCACCTCATAGAGCACGCGCTCCATCGGCGTCCGGTTCTTGGGTTCGGAACTTCGATCCATGAGGGCTCCTGTGAAAAGACCGCAGACGGCGGACCGCGGACCGCAGAATGACGAAGGACCAATGACGAATGACGAAGGCAGTTTCGATGGGCGACGTGACCTTCGTCATTCGTCATTCGTCGCCGCCGCAAAGCGGCGGCTAGTACGGCGGCATCCCGGCGGCGCCGCCGGCGACGTTGATCGGCACAGCAAAACCGATGCCGATGAAGACTTCTTGTTCGGTCGGGTTGATGATGCCCGTGACGATGCCGACGACCTGTCCGGCGCGATTGAGCAAGGGTCCGCCCGAGTTGCCCGGGTTGACGGCCGCGTCGATCTGGATCATGCCCTCGATCGGGGCGCCATTATCGCGCTCAAAGACGCGATCGAAGCCTGAGATGACGCCGGAGCTCATCGAGCCATACAGGCCGAAAGGATTGCCGACCACGTACGCGTCATCGCCGATGTTCATGGCACCCGGGTTGCCGAGCACTGCCGGAACAAGGATTTGCGGCAGCGTCGCGGCCTGAAGGACGGCGATGTCGTTCTCGGGCTGGCTGGCCACGATCGTCGCGGGTGATGTGGTGCCATCCGCGAACGTGACTTCGATAGCGGAGGCTTCATCGACGACGTGCAGGCTCGTGAGGATGTCGCCTGCAGCGTCGATCACGACGCCACTGCCGAGCGCGTGAGACTCAGAATCCTGAGATGATCTATCTGTCTGGATTAACACAAGCGATGGTCGGATGACGGCATACACCTGAGACGAGTACGACGGAGGCGGCGTGGCCGAGGCCATCGCGGCCGCGATGGCGTCATTGACGTCGCGCGTTGTGATCGGCGGCGGAGGCGGAAAGGCGACGTTGTAGAGCGCGAGGGCAACGAAAGCCACGAGCGCCCCGATCCCATAGGGCAGCAGTTGCCGGGCTGCACGGGATGCGGCGCGCAACCGTGGCGCCTGGCGGAGGCGCAACCACCACGATGTCGGGACCGGGGAGGTGTCGTTCAAACAGGCTCCTCTCGCTCGCGTCGAACAGACGTTGATGCCGGGATCAGGTTACGAGAATAATGGCATGTTTTTACGGGGTGAAGGTGAATGTGCTCTGAGAAGAGAGTTCAGACACCTATCGCACGAGGCCGCGCGCGGCAACCGGCCAGATCGTCTCGATGGCGCCGTCCCGCACACCGACGAACTCGTTTGCCAGGTTGACGACGGGACAGCAGTGGTTCGGAACGATCGTCAGCACCTCACCGATCTCGGGTCTGCCCGTGCACTTCGAGAAATCCGCGTGGCCGTGTTCCTCGGAGAGCGCTGCGATGCGCGCCTCGGGGTACTCGCGGATGTAGCCGTAGCCGTCGAGGCCCTGCGTGTCGCTCGACAGAGTCTTGCTGCCCGCGTCCAGGATCACGCGATCGCGCGTCGGTCGGCTGACGACCGTGGACCTGACTCCAAATGCGCATTGCTCGAGTGGCACTGCTCCGACCTCCATGAGCTTACGGTCGCCGAAGAGGTACATCCCGGCCCGATGCTCGGTGAGCGTGCGGTAGGTGTGCGCTTCCCACATGCCGGCGGAACTGCCGCCGCTGACTCGTTCGATCGTCAGGCCATCGCCAAGGAGCAGAGCGCGCACGGCGTCGACGAAGTCATCGAGGCCGGGACGATTCGGGTACGTCATCAGGCCGCCGAAGCGCAGGCCGTCGTGATGCGCGATGAAGCGGGCGAGATCGGCTGCCTCGGACGGAGACTGGACGCCGCAACGCTGAGCGCCGAGGTCGCACTCGACCAGCACGGTCAACTCACTTCCGGCTTCGCGCGCGGCCAAGACGAGGCCGGACGCGACAATCGCCGAGTCGGCTGTGACGCTGACCGTCGCCTCGCGCATCAGCGCTGCCAGACGATTCAGTTTCTGTTCGCCCAGCAGGTTGTACGGCAGGAAAATATCAACCAGTCCCCCAGCCGCCATCACTTCGGCCTCGCCCAGCTTCTGACACGTGATTCCAACAGCACCGGCAGCCATCTGCTGCCGGGCGATAGCCGGGACCTTGTGCGTCTTGATATGCGGGCGGTTGGCGATGCCGTGGCTGCTGAGGTACTGCTGCAGCCGCGCGATGTTTGCCTCCATCAGGTCGAGGTCCACGACAATCGACGGGGTTTCGAGCTCACTGATCATCAGTTACCCACCTTTCGGTCGCCAATTGGCCAGGCAGGTTGACCTACCAGGCTCGCTTTCGATCCATTCCCAATGATGGGCTGTTGCGATGGCCCCATCCTATCCCACTTCATTAGAAAACCATGCCTACAAGTACACGGCGTCGTCAGAAGTCTCGTCAACCGAATCGCCTGGTCTATGGCCTGGTCGGCCTCTTCACGCTGGTGGTGCTTGGGAGCGGTGCTTTTGTGGTGGCTGTTCATCTGGAGGACGACGACTCATTCTGTGACACGGTCATTCAATCGGCACTTCTATGGGTTCCTGTCGCAATGGCAGGCTGTCGACAAGAACGCCGCCACCTGTGTGAGGTGCCACGCCGGGCACGCTTTGGACGGCGACTCGACTTTGAGTTTCCTCAACGAGCAACGCGCGACTGACGTGTGCCAGGCGTGCCACCGGGTCGCGGGTTCATAAGAAATCGGGGGACTCCCGATTTCTGGGCGCCTTCGAAGGCGCGAGTGAATGGCCATTTATGATAAAGTGGCCGCAACCTCGCATCCTTCGGAGAACCCCATGCCCAAAACCCCGGTCTTCTTCAGCCACGACGGCGGCGTCGACGATTATCTGTCGATCCTGCTGCTGATGACGATGGAAGACATCGACGTCCTCGGGATCGCTGTAACCGAGGCAGATTGCTTCATCGAGCCGGCCACCAGCGCGACCCGCAAGATCCTAGACCTGATGGGTCGGACCGACGTCACGGTCTCGATGAGCTCGGCGCGCGGCATCAACCCGTTTCCGCGCGACTTTCGCCTGAGCTCCTACCAGCTCGACCTGTTCCCGATCCTCAACACCCAGCCCGCGATCACGACGCCCCTGGCGGCCCAGGATGCCCAGCACGTGATCGTGGACGCTCTGCGCGCGGCGCCTACGCCGGTGACTTTCCTCGAGACCGGGCCGCTCACGACGCTCGCCCAGGCGCTCGAGCTCGATCCGTCAATCGCGGCCAAGATCGAGCGTGTCGTCTGGATGGGCGGCGCGCTCAATGTGCCAGGTAACGTCGCCTGGCGCTACGAGCCCGGCCACGATGGCAGCGCCGAGTGGAACGTGTTTTGGGACCCGATCAGCGCCGCCAGGATCTGGGCCACAGACCTGCCTCTGGTGATCTGCCCGCTCGACATCACCAACAACACGCCGATCACGCCCGAGTTCATCCGCGCGCTCAGCCGGCAACGCCACCATCCCATTTCGGATCTGGCGGGCCTGTGCTATTCGCTTGTCGCCTATCGCCCGTACTACTGCTGGGATGTGCTCACCACGGCCTACATCGGCCGGCCCGATCTGTTCACCCTGCGTTCCTGGGAGACGGAACTCATCGCGACAGGACCCAGCCAGGGCCGCACGGCCGTGAAGCCGGGCGGGCGAGTTGTCGAGGCGCTCGACACCGTTGACACCGGCGCGTTCTTCGACTACTTCCTCAAGCAGATGGCGCGGTGACGCGCGGGAGCAAGCCATGAGCAACGGCAAGGTCACGGTCATCGGCAGTTTCGCGGTCGGCCTGACGCTGCGCGCCGATCGGTTCCCGGTGAAGGGCGAAACCCTCGTCGGGCGCGACTTCGATCAGGGGCCGGGCGGCAAGGGCAGCAACCAGGCGGTGCAGATCGCGCGGCTCGGCGGCGACGTCGAGTTCGTTGGCCTGATCGGCCAGGACGCCTTCGGCGATAGCGCCGTCGAGCTCTACAAACAAGAGGGCGTCGGCACGACCTACCTCGAGCGCACCAGCGAGCGCAACACAGGCCTCGGCTTCATCGTGCTGGACGCCGCCGGCAACAATTTCATCATCCTCGATCCGGGCGCGAACGCGCTGTTCTCGCCCGCGCACGTCGACCGGGCCGGTGCGCGCATCCGCGAGAGCCGGGTTGTCCTGGCCCAGCTCGAGATCCCGATGGCCACGGCCGTGCATGGCCTGAAAGTTGGCCGGCGCGCAGGCGCCGTCGCCATCCTCAACCCCGCGCCGGCCGCGCCAGTGCCGCCCGAGGCCTTCGCCGACATCGACATCGTCACGCCCAACCACGGCGAGCTGCGCATCATGCTCGGCCGACGCCCCGATGACCCGACCGACTCGAAGGATCTGTGCGCCGAGCTCCTGCGATTGGGCGTCCGCACGATCGTGTTGACCCAGGGCGAGCAGGGCGCTCTGATCGTGCGCGCTGACGGCAGCCAGCACGTCCCGGCCTTTGGCGTCGACGTCGTCGATACGACCGGAGCAGGCGATGCGTTCAGCGGCACGTTGGCGGCGAGCCTGGCCGAAGGCCTGTCGCTCGAATCCGCCGTTCTGCGCGCGGTCCGTGCCGGCGCGCTCGCCTGCACCCGCCTCGGCGTCGTGCCGTCGCTGCCGACTCGATCAGAGCTTGAGACGATCCTTTCTTGAGGATTCTTAGCCGCGAATTGCGCGAATGGGTCCTTGAGTGACCGTAAAGCTGAAAGCTGCCTATTCGCGACATTCGCGCAATTCGCGGCAAAACTCTCGCCTTGCAGAAACAGGTATCCACGATGAGCCAAATCACCATCACCCCGCGCGAACGAGTCCTGACCGCGTTGCGGCATCAGACGCCCGATCGCGTGCCGGTCGACTTCCTGGCGACGCCCGAGATCTGGGAGCGCCTGATCGCGCATTTTCAGTTCGACACGACTGGCATCGGGCCGGCCGAGTACTTCGACCCGGCGCGCGAAGCGTTGCTGCGGCACTTCGAGATCGATTGCCGCGTCCTGTCGTACGACCAATTCTGCACGCCGCCCGAGAGCCTGCTGAACCCCGGCTCGCATGTCGACTGGTGGATCTCGATGAACCGCTCGACGCCCAACCGGATGTGGCGCCAGGTCAACACCGACGACACCTTCAACGACATCTGGAGCACGCACAGCTACAAGATGGAGACGGCCGTCGGCGCGTACGAGGGCTTCAAGACCTGGCCGCTGTCGAAGGCGACGTCGGTCGAGGAACTCAAGCAGCATCCCTGGCCCGAGCCCGACTGGTGGGACTTCCGCCCCGTGCCCGAGATCATGAAGGTGCTCGATGCGTACACGCCGTATCACTTTCGATTTCGCATCGGCTCGATCTTCGAGCTCGGCTGGCAGTTGCGCGGCCTCGAGGAGTTCATGATCGATCTGGCCAGCCAGCCCCAGATCCCGATGTACATCATGGACCGCATGACCGAGATCCTGCTCGAGAACCTGCGTCGCCTGCTCGACGTGGCCGGCGACAGGCTCGACATGGTCTACTTCTACGACGACATCGCGACCCAACAATCGCTGATGATCTCGAAGAAGATGTGGCGCCAGTACGTGCGCCCGCACCATGCGCGCCTGATCGAGCTCGCACATTCCTACGGCAAGCCCGTGATGTACCACACCGACGGCGCGATCAAGCAGATGCTGCCCGAGTTGATCGACATGGGCGTCGACCTGCTCAACCCGCTGCAGCCCGACGCCAAGGACATGGACCTCAGCGCCATCAAGGCCGAGTTCGGCGACAGACTCGCCTTTCACGGCGGCGTCGACATCATGCGCACGCTGCCGAAGGGCAGGCCCGAACAGGTGCAGGCCGAAGTACGCGAGCGCGTCCAGCAACTCGGACCGGGCGGCGGCTACATCCTTTGCAGTTCGCACCATATCCAGCCCGACACGCCGATCACGAATGTCATTGCGATGTATGATCCGGCGTTGAGGTAGGCGGTCAGCCGTAAGCGGTTAGCTCACGCTACCGCGCCAAGCCTATGTAGCCCGCGCGTCGCGAAGGCTGACCGCTGGCGGCTGACAGCTTCTTGAGATAATTCCCCCATGTCCTCCACGCTCTGGATCGGACCGGCCGCGAGCGGCAAGACGCAGATGTGCGTCGACCAGGTCCGCGAAGCAAGCCGCGCCAACCTGCTCTCCACGGTCTGGGCTGTGCTGCCTGATCCTCACCAGGCTCGCGCGTTTCGCAGACGCCTGGCTTCTTCGGGCGGCGCGTTGGGCGTGCGTGTCGGCACGTTCGGGGATCTTTACGACGAGGTGCTCGCTCAGACGGATGCGCTGCTCCCGTTGGCGCCTGAACCCGTGCTGCATCGCCTCATTCAGACCGTCCTCGACCAACTCGCCGACGAGGGCCGCCTCGCTCACTATGGAGCGATCAAGCGCCGACCCGGTCTGACACTGGCGCTCAACGACCTCTTCGCTGAGTGGAAACGGTCGCGCGTCGCGCCCGAGCGCCTCATCGACGTCGTCGCCGACGCCGGCCCGCGCCTCGAAGAACTGGCGGCGGCCTACGATCGCTATCAGATGACCTTGATCCGCTCCGGTTGGGCGGACAACGAGGGCCGCGGCTGGCTGGCGATCGAAGAACTAAACCGCAACGAGGGCCTCGGTCAGGGCTGGCACATCGTCATTGATGGCTTTGACTCATACACGGCAACCCAGCGCGACGCACTCAAGATCCTGTCGACGCGTTGCGCATCCCTCACGCTGACCCTGACCGGAGACGTGGACATGAGCCGCAGCGCTTATCGGCGCTTTCGGACGACGCTGCAACGTCTCGAAGATGACAGGTTGCCTTTCGAAATCCGCTACCTGCGGGCCCGCAGCGCGCGGCCGCTGGCGTTGCGGCGTCTCGCCGATTCCCTGTTCCAATCACCGGAGCCATCGCGGACCGCGCGTCGAGCCGCGCCATCGATCGTCGACAAGGACGCGGCCCTGACGTTGATCGAGGCGCAGACCGCGGCTTTCGAAGCCCGTGAGACGATCCGCTGGTTGAAGGCCCGCCATCTGCGCGACGGTGTCGCGTTGGCTGATTGCATCGTGATCGCCCGGGACCTGTCGACGTACGAGCCCTACCTGCGCGAGTCGGCGCGTGAGTTCGGTGTGCCGCTCGCCATCTCGACCGGTGCACCCTTGATCGACAACCCCGCCATCGCCGCGCTCCTTGAGGCGCTGACCCTGCCGGTCGGTGCCTGGGTCAATCGCAGCCTGTCGGCTGTCGTCCGCTCGCCGTATCTGCGTCTTGATGCCTTTGGCCTCGCTCCACGTGATGCGCTCCGACTTGAGGCTGTCGCTCGGGCCGGGCAGGTGGTCGAGGGGCTCGACCAGTGGCGTGAGGCGTTCGACAACCTTGCAGCCGTCGAAGTGACTGACGCCGAGAACCTCGACCTGGCGGATGACGAAAGCCTCCCGCCGACGGCTCCGCGCGGTGCGGCTGCCCGGCGACTGGCCGACTCGTTCTTCGAACTCGCGTCACGCCTGACCCCTGAGGCCGCGCAATCACGTCGTGACTACGTCGTCTGGACAGAGGACCTGATCGAGCTCCTCCAACTCGAGGACACATTCGACGCTAACCCCGACACACTCGCCCGCGACAAATCGGCGCTGAGCGCGCTTCGTGAGATCTTCGCCGCACTGATCCTGAGCGACGACGTGCTGGCCGCGGGGACCAGGTTGCCCTACGTGGAGTTCGTCAACGAGGTCCGCGGCGCCGTCGAAGCCGCGCGCTATCACGTCGAACAACCCGAGTGGCGTGAGGCCGTTCTGGCGATGGACCTGCGTCTCGCGCGCGGCGTGCCCTACATGGCCGTCGCGGTGCTGGGCCTTTCGGAGAGCCAGTTTCCTGCGCCGCTGACCGAGGATCCGTTCCTTTCCGATGACGAACGGCGCGGCCTTCAAGAGCGCGGACTGCCGCTCGAACCGCGGTTGCGCAGTGATCAGCAATCGCTCTTCTATGAGGCCGTGACCCGAGCGGATCGTCACTTGCTGCTGACCCGCTCGTACCTCGCGCCGGATGGCGAGTTCTGGCAGCCGTCGCCATACTGGGAGGCCGTTCGTTCCCTTGTCGCGACTCAGCCGATTCGTGTGCGCGCGGGCGACCTACTTGCCTTGACTGAAGCTGCGTCGGATGTCGAGGCCCTGGAGGCAGCGATGGCGGCGGGCGTCGCGACCGGTCACGCGGGGATGGCTGCCTGGGCCGACATGACCCTTCGTGCCCGTGGCATCCTTCAGGCGCGTCTGTCTGACGAATCCTTTGGGCCAAATGATGGCGACCTGAGTGATTCCGCTCAGCCCTTGGGTGATCGCTTTGGCCCGACACACGTGTGGAGCGCCAGCCGGCTTGAAGCATATGGTTCCTGTGGGTTCCAGTTTTTCGTCGGATCCGGGCTCGGGCTTCAGCCGCGCGACCTGGTGCGCGTCGGCCTCGACTCGGCCCAACTCGGCACGCTCGTCCACGAGATCCTGGAGAACGTCTACCAGGCTGCCGACCCCGACGACGTCGGCGCACTCGTCGCTGCCTTGCCCGCGGTCGCTGAGCCGATCTTTGCGGCGGCTCCGCGCGAACTGGGGTTCCGACCGACGTCGCTGTGGACACGTCTGCAGACCGAGGTCCTCGACTGGATCGCCGACACCCTGCGCGAGATCGCAACACTCAGCGTCGGCTACCGGCCGATCGCGTTCGAGCAGCGCTTCTCGACGCTCGTCCTCGATACGCCGCGCGGACCCGTCCGCCTCCGTGGCGTCATCGACAGGGTCGACCGCAATGCCGCCGGCGAGTTGCGCGTGATCGATTACAAGACGGGCGGCAGCCACCTCGACCCGAAGGCACTCGAACGCGGCATCCGGCTGCAGTTGCCGCTCTATGCGGCCGCGGCAGAACAGGCGTTGAACCTGGGCACGCCGGTGGATGGCCTGTACTGGTCGGTGCGCAGCGCGAAGCCGGGCCGGCTGACGCTTGCCGACTTCAGCTACACCGACGAGCGTGGCCAAACGCATGCCGGACCCGCGGCGGCCATTGAGCTCGCGGCGGCCCACATCGGGCAGACGGTGGCGGGCGTGCGCGCCGGGATCTTCCCGGCCCGAGCTCCTGACGGCGGCTGCCCCGATTACTGTCCCGCTGCAGCTTTTTGTTGGCACTTCCAGCCTTCACGATGACGACGTTGATCGACTTCTTCGGTCTCAAGGATGCGCAACGCGAAGCCGCCGAGGCGCGCGGCATCGACGTGGCGGTGATGGCCGGCGCGGGCTCCGGCAAGACGCGCACGCTCGCGGCCCGGTTCATCTCGCTGCTGGCGGAGAATCATCCTCCCCGATCGTTGGCCGCCATCACGTTCACCGAGAAGGCTGCGCGCGAGATGCGCAACCGCATCCGTGCCGACATCGCGGCCTGGCGCGCCGGGCCGTGCCCGCCCGAGCAGCAGGCCTGGTGGGCCGATGTCGAGGCCGAGATCGACTCCGCGCGCATCGGCACGATCCATGGCCTGTGCGCGGCCATCCTGCGCGCCCATCCGGCCGAAGCGGGCATCGACCCGCGCTTCGAGGTCCTCGACGAAGGCCAGACGATCCAATTGCGGACGGAAGCCGCCGACGCCGCCGCCCAATGGGCCAGCGACACCGAGACCTTCGGCCCTCTGTTCGTGGCGTTTGGAGTCGATGAACTGCGCGACGCTCTGGTCCGTTTGATCGAAGCGCGCCTGGATGCCGAAGCCGCCCTGGGCAACCGCGAAGACGCTGACTTCTGGTCAGCGACGATCCTCCGGTTCGTCAAAGACTTCACAGAGCGCGACGATGTGAAGAGCGCAGTAGCCGACCTGCGCGCCCTTCAGGCGACCCATGGCCTGGTGGCCGACGCCGGCGACAAGCTGGCGGCGCAGGTCGAGGTGCTCGTCGCGCACTGGGCACGGGCCGAACTCGCCTGTGGCGCGAATCGGGTCGGAGACGCGCTGGCGGCGCTGTACGCCATGCGGCGCGAAGGCTGCGGGGCGTCAGCGGGAAAGAAAACCGGCCGAGCCAAAGAAATCGTGGCCGCGATCCGCGAGACCTATGACGACCTGATCGATCCCTGGCTCGGCGGAAGCCGGAAGTCGGATCCCGAACCCGATCTGGCCGCCGAAGCCCGAGTGGCGGCGCTCATCCCGCTCCTGGCCACCGCCTTCCAGCATGCCAGCGACCTGTACCGCCACGCCAAGGATCAGCGCCAGGCGCTCGACTTCGACGACCTCGAACAGATCGCCGCACGGTTGCTGCGCCTCGACTCGGTTCGCTCGCGCTGGCAGGGCCAGATCGAGGCCCTGCTGGTCGACGAGTTCCAGGACACGAATGCCAGGCAGCGCGAGATCGTCGAAGCGCTGGCCGGCTGGAACGACGGGAAACGCGGCAGGCTCTTCATCGTGGGTGATGCCAAGCAGAGCATCTATCGCTTCCGCGGTGCCGACGTCACGGTGTTTCGCGATCTGGGTGACGAGATCATCAGACGCGGTGGGCTGTCGGTGTCGCTCGATACGACGTATCGCGCTCACCCCCAACTTGTCAGTGGAATCAACGACCTGGCGGCCGCCGTGCTCGACGGCGTGCCGCCCGGCGACGCGCGCATCCCCTTTGCAGCCCTGCACGCGGCGCGTGCCGCTGAGCCGCGGCTGACCGCTCCACATGTGCGCTTCATCGCGGCGCAGGGCGAGGATAGCGTCGAGGGACGGGCCGTCGCGGCGGCGGCCCTGGCGCATGAACTGCACGCGCTCAGAGGCCATGGCTTTCGCTGGGACGAGATGGCGCTGTTGTTTCGAGCATCAACGGCCTTCCCGGTCTATGAAGCCGCACTCGAGGCCGCCGGCATCCCGTTCGTCACGGTCGCGGGCCGCGGCTTCTTCGATCGACCCGAGATCCGAGACCTCCTGACCGTGCTATCCGCCGTCGCGGATCCGTGGGACGACCTGTCACTGGCCGGGGCCCTGCGTTCGCCGATGTTTGGTCTGCGCGACTCCACGCTCTATGCCTTGCGCTGGCCCGTGGCCGGTGGAAAGCCCGCGCCGTTGTGGCCGAGCCTGCGAAACGACACCCTGATCGTAGGCCTCGCTGAGGACGAACGAGCCGGGGTACGTCGCGCGGCGGCCACGCTCGGCCGGTTGCATCAGGCAGCGGACCGGGTCCCTGTGGCCGAGTTGATGAAGCAGCTGTTGGATGAAACGCGCTACCTGGGCGTCCTGGCCCTGACGCCAGGCGGCTCTCGGCTCAGGCGCAACGTCGAAAAGTTGCTGGCCGACGCGCATGTCAATCGCGCCAGGCGCCTGACCGACTTTCTCGAGACGGTCCAGACCCTGCGCGACGTCGGCGCCCGCGAGGGTGAAGCGCCGAGCGACGCGGGTGGGGCGGTGCGCCTGCTGACGGTGCACAAAGCCAAAGGTCTGGAGTTCCCGGTGGTGGTGCTCGCCGATGCCGGCTATCAGCCACGGCATGCGGGCGAGACCGTGTTGTTGACGCAAAGGTTCGGCATGGCCCTGGCGCCTCGTCGTCTCGAGGTCAAGCCGATCATCTACCGCCTGGCTCTGATGGCCGAGGCTGCGCATGAGCGCGCCGAAGACGCGCGCTTGCTGTACGTGGCGGCCACTCGAGCGCAAGAGGTGCTTCTGGTCTCCGGCCATCTCACGCGGCAATCCGGGAAAGGCTGGCTGAACACCCTTGCCAGAGCCGCCAGGATCGACCTCGATGCATTGACGCAGGAGCCGGGCGTCGTCAGCCAGAGCAGGCTGGCCGGTGGCGAGTCGGCAAGCGCGGTGGTGTACGTCACGGGCGGAGAGACCAGCGTGTCGACGGAGGTGGCTCAATCCACTTCATCGACGGCATCGGACGTCGACTCGATCGTGCCGCTCTACGGCCCGGTGCGTGAGACGAAAACGACTCGCGAATCCGATCGTAAGCGACACGAGAGACGCGAGTTGCGCGCGCACAGGATTACGCGACGCCTGGTGCGCCATGACGGCGTCTGGGTCGGCCAGCTGGTCCATGAAGCGTTGCGCCGCTGGCGTTTCCCCGGAGACGCCGGCTACGACGTCCTGATGAGCGCGGCAGCGCGTGCCGCCGGTCTGATCGACGCCGAACAGGCCGAGCCACACATGCAGCGCGCAGCTGAACTGCTGGCCCGCTTCCGGCAGGATCCAGGCTGGATCGATCTCAACGCTGCCCAACGCGACGGCCGATTGCGACATGAGATCCCATACATGCATCCCACGGGCGGCGCCGGCGTGATGGATCTGCTCTATCAGGACGTGGCCGGCGAATGGCAGATCGTCGATTTCAAGACGGACGCCGTCGCCGATCAAGAAGAAGCTGAACAACTGATCCTGGACGATTACGGCGACCAGCTTCGGCGCTATCTGCGCGCGGCGGCGGCTCTCCTCGGAAGGCGGGCCAGGGCACGGTTGTGCTGGTTCGATCTGGCCGGTCGGATCCAGTGGCAGGAAGTTGCCGAGGAAGTGCCTCCAGAGCCGCCCGTGATGTAAGGGCAATAAACAGAACGGCGCACGTCCACGACGTGCGCCGTTCTGTTTCAACCTGTCTTCGTTTGTGACGGTTCAGGTCGCCGTCCAACCGGCGTCGGCGGCGATGGCCTGACCGTTGATGAAGCGCGACTCGTCGGAGGCCAGGAACAACGCCATGTGGGCGATGTCGTGCGGTTTGAGCGCCGCCGGCATCGTGTTGTAGAACACCTGGAGCCGGGCCGAGGCCACCGGATCCATCTTAGTCGGATCGATGCTGGCCATGATGTTGGTCTCGACCCCGCCCGGGCAGATCGCGTTGCAGCGAATGCCTCGCTGCGCGTACAGCCAGGCCGTGTTCTTCGTCAGGCCGATCAGGCCATGCTTCGACGTTGTGTAGGCCACGCCGGCCGCTGCGCCGCTCAGCCCGGCGACGGACGCCGTGTTGATGATCGAGCCGCCGCCCTGTTCGAGCATATGCGGGATCGCCCGCCGCGTGAGGAACATAGGCCCGTTGAGGTTGATCCCCAACACGCGCTCCCACATCTCGTCCGGCAGATCGCCGACACCGTGATTGTGATCCATCACGCCGGCGTTGTTGCAGAGCACATCGATCCGGCCGTATGTGTCCTTGGCCGTGTCCACGATCTTCTCGGCATCGGCCTTCACGGCGACGTTGCCCTGAACGCCCGTGATCTCGCCGCCGCCCCCGCGGATCGCGCCCACCACATCGTCGAGCGACTTCGCATTCCACTCTCCCGCGACGACCTTCGCGCCCTCTTGTGAAAAGAGTTCGGCCATCGCCCGGCCCATGCCCGAGCCTGCCCCCGTGATCACCACGACTTTCCCATCGAGTTTGCCCATCGTCTGCACCCCTTCCCCTGTCGCTGAGTAGGGCGGAGCGGCCGAGTGAGAGCTGCTCCGCAAACGGCATAAATGACGGGCGTTGCACCCGCATTTCGTCGGTGGCGATCTTTCTTATCGAATTGGTTTTTAATCCGATGCGGTATTTTAGGGAACCAAACTCGGCATTACAATACGCAGAGTCGCTCGAGTGTTGACTAAGCAACACAGAGGTATTCCATGTCGAATAATCTCTCCGGACTCGACCCGCGCGTGCGTCGCACACGGCAGTTGTTGCAGTCGGCGCTGTCTGGCCTTTTGATCGAACGGCCGCTCGACGCGATCACGGTGCGCGACATCACGGGGCGCGCCGAGGTGAATCGCGCGACCTTCTATCTTCACTTCAACGACAAATACGATCTGCTGTGGCAGACGATCCGCGAGACGCTGGCTGCTTTCGTCGAGGAGAGCGCGGGGTGGCCGGCTCTTGGGCCGTCGCGGTGCTCACCTGCGGCGCCGGCCCCGATCGAGCGACTGTTCGAACGACTCGCCCAACAGCGCGTCCTGCTCGCTCGTCTGTTGGATCGAGCGGGCAACTCACGCATGGCCGGTCAGTTGCTCGATCTCCTGGAACAGACTCTGCTGGATACGCCCTGGGCGACTGGCCTGGGCCAGACTGTGCCCCGGATGGTCGGCGCGCGTTTTCTGGCGGGAGGCCTGCTCTGTCTGATCGCCTGGTGGATCGAAAACTTCGAAGCCTATGGCGCGAAAGAGATGGCGGCCTGGTACTGGTGCCTGATCCAGAATCCGCTCAGCCAGACCACGCTCACGCCTGCGCTGTCAGGCTGAAGGTCGCTTCAATCGGCGTTGTCTGAATCGCCGCCAGTTTCGGCGCTGCCTGTGCGTCTTGTCGCAATTGAGGTGACGCGGCTGATGAGCAACTCGGCCTCGCCGGTCTCGGCGTTCGGCACCACTTCCCCTTCCAACACAAACGGACCCGGCCCGGTCGAGAAGGCCGCTCGGTGCCGTTCGTAGACCGTGTTCGGGATCACGCAGTCGATCATGCCCTCGAGATCCTCGGCCACCATGTGGTAAACCCGCTCGCCCTGAGCGTTGCGCGTGCGGCGCCACGTCTGGCGCATGGCCGCGACCTTCACGGTCTCACCGGTTCGGGCGGCTGCCTGCACGGTCGTCAACGCTTCGCCATAGCGCCCAGCGGCCAGCTCCAGCGGATGCGCGCTGACCGCAGCGCCCAGGATCTCCTCTTCATCGGTGACTCGCTCCATCAGGCTGCGCGTGTCGTCACCCGTCGGCTCGAACGTTTCGAAGAGGCCCGGCTGTCCCGCCGACCATCCGCCCTTGAGCCGCTCGAGCGCGCGTTGTGGATTGATCAACCCCGCGAACGCATCGACCCGGGCCAGGTGCTCGGCCTCGACCGGCCGGGGATCGACGCGCGTCAGGAAGTCATCGAGCGACCTGAAGGGCCGGCCGCGTTCGATCCCCGCGATCGTGCGCCGGGTCAATTCACGCACCTGGTTGAGGCCCATGTAGAGCGTCGGCGTCTGAGCGTGCATCACCACTGTGAACTCGTGTCGGCTGTGATTGACGTGCGGCGGCCGCAGGGTCAGGCCGAGCCGGCGCGCTTCGGTCAGGTAGACGCGCTGCGAATAATAGCCGCCCCAGTTGGCGAGGACGGCGGCCATGAACAGGGCCGGGTGATGCGCCTTGCACCAGGCTGATCGCCACGCGGCCACCGCATACGAGGCAGCATGGGCCTTCGGGAAGCCGTAGCCCGCGAAGGCCGCCATCATGTCCCAGATCCGCAAGCCGACCTCGAACGGAACCTGAGACACGGACTCCGCCCCGGCCACGAAACGATCGCGTAGCGTGCGCATTTTCTCGCCAGGGTCGAAGTGGCTCATCGCCCGGCGCAGCAGATCCGCATCCGCGAGCGACAGCCCGGCGAGTTCGTGAGCGATGCGCAGGACCTGCTCCTGATACAGGATCACGCCGAGGGTCTCGTCGAGCAGCGGCGCGAGAGCGGGATGAAGATGCTCGACCGGCTCGCGGCCGAGATGCCGGCGCACATAGGCGTCGCGCAGGCCGCCCTGGATCGGGCCAGGGCGAAAGAGCGCCAGGGCCGCGAGCACGTCGCCGATGCTGCGGGCCTGCAGATCACGCAGGGTGTTGCGCATACCGCCCGACTCGATCTGGAAGCACCCGATCGTGCGCCCCAAGCGGATCATCTCGGACGTGTCGGGGTCGACGTTCGGGATAGCGTCGAGCCGGGCGATCATCGGCGCAACCGACTTGCCCGAAGGCGACGCGGCCGGCGGCGGTGCGCCATCATCCAGCAACGCCTCAGCCACATCCGCCACCACTGTCAGACCGCGGATGCCGAGCAGGTCGAGCTTGATCAGGCCCAGCCGCTCGATCCCATCGAGATCGAACTGCGTGATCGTGATGCCCTTGCCGGCCAGGTTGACCGGGCAGATATCGCGGATCGGGCCGGGCGCGATCACGATCCCGCCTGGATGGATCGAGAGATGATCGGGCTGCCCGATCAGGGCTTCAGCATGCGCGAGCATCCGCTGGAAGTCCGCTGTCGTGGAGTGTTTGCGCAGGACGTCGTAGGGCCCCCCGGGCCGTCCGCGGTTGGGGCGCGGGCCGAACCAGCGGTAGGGCAGTTCGTCGATCAACTTGTCGGACGGGATGCCGAAGGCTTTGGCGACTTCGCGCAGGGCGGAGCGTTCCTTCAGGCAGTTGATCGTGGCCACCATCGCGACCCTGTCGCGGCCGTATTGCTCGAAGACGTGGTTGATGACGCGATCGCGGCGTCGTGAGCACAGATCGGTGTCGATGTCGGGCGGCGTCGCGCGAGCCGGGTTCAGGAAACGCTCGAAGTAGAGATTCAGCGCCAGCGGATCGGGCGTGGTGATATCCAGGCAGTGCGCGACGAGCGATGAGGAGGCCGAGCCACGCGAGGCGCTCGGCACGCCGTCGCGGCGGGCATAGGCGATGACTTCCTGCATCACCAGGAAGATCGGCGCGAAGCCTTTGCTCGTGATGATGTCGAGCTCGTGATCGAGCCGGTTGCGCACGCGTTCCGGAAGACTGCCCTCAACGCCGTATAGCCTCAAAGCCCCGGCGACCGCCTGACGGCGCAATTCCTCCTCGTCGCTGAGGCCATCGGGCATCTCGAGCGCGGGGAACAGCTGGCGGCCCTTTGGCAGGCTCAACGTGCAGCGCGCCGCGACGTCGTCGGCATCAGTCAGGCCGTCGATGTCGGCATAGCGGTCCCACAGCTCAGCCGCCGAGGGCAGATGTGAGTTCTCGGGCGCCAGTTCGTCAGGGGGCAGGGCGGTGCGCGGTTGGTTGACGCGGATGGCGGCCAACGTGCGTTGCAGGTCCTGCTGCTCGGGCTCGACGTAATAGACCTGATGACCGCCGATCAGAGGAAGGCCCCGCTGTTGGGCGATGCCTCGAGCCGCTTGCGCGGTCGGTGCCGACACCCGTTGGTCGAGGCAGAGATACAGGCGATCGTTGTACGTTTCGTGGAGCATGGTCAGCCAGGCCGGGCCCTCTGGCGGCGCATCCCATGCAAGGTCCTGGACGTCGGCCAGACATAAGAGGCCGTGTGAGTGCGTGAGGATGCATGAGAGCGGCACGCCGTGTTCGATGTCACGATCGGGCCGTGTTTGCGCCAGCGAGCTGATCTGGCACAGGCTGGCCCAGCCGGCCGCATCCATGGCGATCAGGCTGAGCGTGCCGGGCGCCACCCGGGTCGACGATCGGGCGATGTGGGCGGTCAGTCCCAGGAGCGGCTGGAGACCGAGTTCTTTGCAGGCGTCATGGAACTCCAGAGCGCCGGTCAGGCCGTGGTGGTCGGCGAGCAGAACGGCCGAGTAACCGGCCTGAGCGGCGGCTTCAGCCAGGGCCCTGGGTGAGGGCAACCCCCGCAAGAACGAGTACCAGGAATGGGCGCGAAGAAGCGTCGGCATGCGAACACCCATTCTACTTGGGTTGGCTTGTGAGGGCGATGCTCGTTCGACCCATTGCCAGTCTTCATTGGCTACGATTCGCATCACCCATGGCGTGGTCTTGGTGTACGATGCGCCTCGTCAGGGGTGGGGCAGGGCATCCAATCGTTCGACCGGGTGGTTTTGACATTGCGGTTCCGGCGGCCAACATCGATGCTTATCGTCCGGCGCCGTTCGTGAGAGACGAAAAGCCCAGACCTGCGAAGGGTCCGGGCTTTTTGCCGATAGACTCACGGTGCTTTTGCCGCCGGTTGTCACTTGCGACGCTTGCGTTTTGGTGTGACTGTCGTGCGTACAAGCTTGCGTTGAATCTGTCGGGGCGTTCCGTAGATCTCGCGTTCCTTGTCGGCGCGCAGCTTCTTGGCCATGGCCAGGGCCTTGGTGGCGCCATATTTGACGATCGAGATCGACGTGCGCTGTAGACGTCCGGGTTCGGGGGACCAGCTGACGTCGTAGGCGGGTTGACCGTCTTTGAGGATTTTGCGAATGCCCGTCAGGCCGGTGTTGCTCCGGCGGGCGATGCCGGTGATATTGCGATCGGTGCGGGGCTTGCCGAGTTGTTTTTCGGTCCGGTCACGGAATTCGAGCGCTGCTGCAAGCGCCTTCCGTTTTCCGCCATTGACACCATCGCTGAAGAATTTGCGCACGTGTTCGCCGTGCCAGCTGACGCGCACGAACCACCCGACGGCTCGTGTGGAGTCGATCCGCGAGATTCCTTTGTAGTGAACGGCGTCGCTGCGCTTCGTCGTTTTCTTGGCGGGAGTGCGAGTCGAGGTGCGGGCTTTCTTGGATACGGGCATCATGGTCCTCCGGGTCGATGGTTGGACGCTGCAGTTGATAGTTGGTCAACTATCTTTGGCGTCGGATGTAAAGTGTTGCTAGGCAGTTGGACAACCTGGGCTGCATTATAGCCCTATCGGTGCAAGAAATGGTTAGGGACCCGGCACGCCAGATGGCCCGGGAGCTGGTTTGCAAGAACAAGTGTTTCAGGTTTGCTGAACGCCACGAATGAGGAGGTGCGAATTCGAGAGGTCGTCGAGGGCGCCAGGGCGCGCCGACAACGAGTGAGTTGAGGATAGATTGTCGACAATTCGACACGATGCCGCGCATCTCGTCAGCGCGGGCCGGATACGGCAATCGACTGCATGACGTTGCTGGTTGTGTGTATAAGGATAAGGGGAGACCAAATGAATATGAAACGCCACTGGGGGGTTCGACTAAGTAGTGTCTTGATGTGCGCGATGCTCGGGACGGCGTGCAATCCGCTCGCCGCGCCGCCAACGGAGACGGCCACGCCGCTTCCGCCCCCGACGGAGACCGCGACCCCCGAACCGACCGAGACGCCCGTCCCGACGGCCACCGCCACCGAAACTCCGCTGCCCACGGCTACAGCGACGCCGAATGCCAAGGCCACGGCCGCCGCGCATGCCACAGCCACTGTTGAGGCTGCCCTCGGCGACATCAACGACATCCTCGAGGACTACGGTTATTCCACCAAGGAAGGCCACCTGGGCTTCATTCACGATCCGATGAGCGTCACGGTCGACACATACGGCGAGCGCCATCACATCACGGATTATCCCGAGATGGATTTCGGTGACTTCGTGCTTCACTCCGACGTTACCTGGAACACATCGTCGGGCCTGGCGGGCTGCTACATCGTCTTTCGCTCGGATGGCGACCTCGAGCGGGGACGTAACTACCAGCTCCTGACGATCCGCCTCCAGGGCCTTCCACTGTGGGGTATCGGGGTCTACAACAACGGCTACGGCGAGCCGCTCAACCCTGAGGGTCTCTTGCCGGATGGCGCCTTTGAGGATACTCAGGGCAGCACTAACGAGATCGTCATCGTTGCCGAGGAGAGCAAGTTCACGGTCTACGCCAATGGCGAGCGCCTGGGCACCCAGGTCAGTGGCAAGCTTGCGAAAGGCGCTATTGCATTCGGAGCGATGCAGGAATCGGGCACGACCACGTGCGAATACAAACACACGTGGGTCTGGTCGTTGGACAAGGACTAACCATGATGCGTTCCTCACTCAAACGCTTTGGGATTGGGCTCGTGCTCAGCCTGGCGGCGGCTGCCTTCATGGTTCTGCCGGCCCTGGCGGATAGTTCGTATGTGGTTCAGTCTGGCGATAACCTGTCACGCATCGCCGCCCGTTTCAACGTGTCAGTGGAAGCTATCGTCCAGGCCAATCAGCTCAAGGATCCCAACGCCATTCGCATCGGGCAGACCTTGATCATCCCGGATGGCCAACCCTCGACAGCACCGGCTGCCACAGGTGCGACGACCAGCTACACGGTGCGCTCGGGCGACTCGATTGCGCGGATCTCGCGCAAGTTCAACGTGTCGGCGGACGCCCTGATCCAGGCCAATCATCTGACAAGCACCGTCCTGCAGATCGGTCAGGTGTTGATCATCCCGGGCACGACGCCGGCTGCGGCGGCCCAGGCCAACACGGTCTACGACAGGGTCAGCGGCGCTGAGGGTTTTGTCGCGCGGGTGAAGGCCGGGCTCGACTGGCTCAAGGCCAACGATCAGGAGGCCTTTGCGCGCGTCGATACGTACATCACCATCATTCGCGAGAGCCCCTATTCGGATCGCGCGCAGGCTGCGCCGATGGTCGGTGGGGGCTGTTACGTGCGTGCGCTGGCCTATGGCCGTATGCCCGAGCGCATGATCGCCGTCATGCTGTATCACGAGGCCACACACTGCATGCAGTTCGCAACGGTGGGTGATATCCTGCCGAAGCCGGCCGAGGTGGACGCGTACACGCAGCAGATTGCGTTCATGGAAAAGCACGGGTTCCCGGCTGAGGAGATCGAGTTCTATCGACAGGTGCTGGCCTATTACCAGAGCATCCCCGATGACGCGACCCGGATCCCGCCGCCAGACTTTTGAGCAAGCTGGTGTCCCGCCTGATCTCAGGTCACACAGGAGCGCGCCGATGAGTTCGGCGCGCTCCTGTGCTTCGACAGGGTTTCGCCGCCGGGGCAAGATCATCCAGGCGAAGGTTGGTCGACGAGCGGCATATGGAGGTCGATGCGCGCGCCCTGACCGGGTCGGCTTTCAACGGCGAGGCCGCCGCCCGCGACCGCCATGAGAGTTGTGTGAAGCGTCAATCCATGCTGGGTGCCCGACGTTGGACCGGTCGCGCCGGCCAGCGCCACGCCGACGCCGTCATCGCAGATCGTCACGCCGAGAACGCGTGCTGCGCGCTCCAACGACGCGGCTTCGCGGGAGGCCACCGTGGCCGAGACGGTGATCGCGAGCGGGCGCGCGGCGTCGCCGCCGCGACCATGCCGGGCCGCATTGCGCAACGCCTCGCGTGCGGCGAAGTACAGGGTCTCTGCGGCGAACCCGGGCAGGGCACCTGCCACGCGCTCGGCCTCGGCGTCCACTTCCCAGGTGACCTGATCGAAGGCACCCCGTAAATCGACATCCACGACCTGACGCAACGCGCCGAAGAACCCGTGCCGCCGCAGCTCCGGCAGGGAGGCCGACGGCAGGGCCCGGACCAGTTCGGAGAGCATGTGGTGAACGCCGGCGAACTCCTGCAGACCCTGTGCGCGAGCGCTATCGTCGGACATGGTCAACATCGCGGCGTGCAAGCGTGGCAGGATCTCGTCATGGAGCGTGCGCCGCAGGCGTTGATCGAGCACCTGGCCTTCGGCGAGCCGGCGTTGTTGAACGGCGATGAGCCGATTTGTCAATTCAGCCTGGATCAGCGCTTCGAGCAGACGCTCGCCACCAGCTCGCGCCACCTCGATGTCCTCCTGGGCGTAGAGCCCGCCGTCGGCTTTGGGACCTAACAGCATCACGCCCAGCGGGCCGCGCTCGCTCCACAGGGGCACGGCCCACGTCAGGCCCTGCCATTCGTGCGGCTCGAGCGGCGTACCGAGTTGGCCGGCTGCTGCCAGAAGGGCGCGAAGTTGCGCCAGGTCGATGGTCGGCAGGGGCGCCGTGGTCGGCGGGTACTGCAGTGGGGCGTTGACCAGCGGCGCAAGCGGGCCTTGCGCCAGGACGATGGCCCAGGAGGCGCCGATGCTGTCACGGCACAGGGCCGTCAACATCGCCTGAGCGTCGATGCCGAGCGCGGGCGCGTCAAACCGGTCGCGATCACCGTTGCGCCGCGGGCCGAGCGGGCCGCGCATCCACGACAGCGCATCGCTGGTCAGCGGTCGTAACAGACTCACCATGCGCTCGCGTTCGATGAACGAACGCCAACTCACGAGGGCGTAGAACGCGATCAGGATCAGCAGGGTGAGCAGCACAGTATAGATCGGCTCGCTGCCCCTAACCAGCGCGAAGGCCACCGGTGGGCTGATGCCGGCGCACAACACTACGGCTCGCCGCCAGTAGCGACGCAGGCCACGGCGAGGGAGGCTGCGCCCCGCGAACACCTCATATTCAGCCAGCGCCTGCCCGACGAGCAGCGCGATCAGGCCGATCAGGCCCGCCGCCAGGATGTCGAGGCCTACCATCCAGATGTAGGTCTCTTCGACGGTCGAGTAGTCGACGGTACGGAAGAGGGTCTGTGTCGCGCGCTGCAACCCGAAGCTGGCGACCAGGCTGACCATCAGCAACAAGATCGACGCAGCCAGCAGCCAGGGGCGGGCGCGCCGTCGGGCGGGCGTCGCGGTCTCGCGTGTCACGGGGCCGGGGCGAAGCAGGGCGTCGAGCGCAGCGCCCATGCTAAGCAGCGAGTAGAGCGGGTAGCTCCAGCCAAACACGGCCATCTGATCTGCCCGCGTCGGTGAGAGGACGTCGAGCGCGATGGCTTGCGAGTAGGTCGGCATGGCGCCGCCCACCGCCAGCAAGGCGATGAGGACGACCAGCAGCACACTGACAAGCACGATCAGGGGCGTGTGGCGACGACGCAACGCCGAGGTCGGCGTGCTCCAGAATCCGGCATACCAGAGGACGACGCCGTACCAGGCGACGGGCAGGGCGATGACCGCATAGAGAGCGGCCTGCCAGAGGAGTTCGAGCCCCGGGGTGCTGTGGAGCGGCCGCAAGGGCTGGCCGACGATCGCGGAGTGACTGGCGAAGAACGCTGCAGCAACCAACAGGCTGACGCTGGCCGCGATGGCGCCCGGCGTGCGCGGTTGCGCCGTGAGCATGACGGTCAGGCCGAGCCAGGCCAGCAGACCGGTGTTGAACAGCGAAATCGCGAGGACGAGCCAGTCGATCGGGAAGATACCGGTCATGGCGGCGGCCTGGTCAGGCGTCGATCACCCACTCGCCGCGATCGTTCATCACACGCGGCGTCCCATCCGCATCCCAGATCATCAGCCGGTTGCGCCCGGCGATCAAGGCCGCACGTGTGCGCGCGGCTTTCTCATCGGTGGCGCTGATGTCGAGACCCCAGGCGGCATAGATCTGGCCGTTGACGCGGCTGATGGTGCGCTTGTCGCGAAACCCCAGCCGCGCCGCGATCTGCTCGTTGGTCTGTCCTTGCGCGATCAAGCGCGCCACCTGCTGCTCATTGGGCTCGAGCAACGCGAATGGTGAGTTCTCGTCTTGATGCCGGACCTCCTGGACGCGCGTCTCGATCTCGGGATCGATGAAGCTGCGCCCGGCTGCAGCATCGCGCAGCAACGGCACGATCATGTTCGGCAGGAGGTAATTCGACTTGCGAACATAGCCATAGTGGCTGAGGATCCCAGACGCGCGGAACGCCCGATAGTAGGCGTCGTCGTCCTGGATCGAATAGAACACCACAGGCAGGCGCGGATACTCGCGCCGGATGGCGACGGCGGCTTCAATGCCGTTCATGGGACCGGCCAGTTGAACGTCCATCAACACGGCGTCTGGCGCGACGGCCAGACACAGCGCGAGCGCATCTTCGCCTGTGCGGGCGACATCGAGGACGTGCACATCGCCGGTGGCCTCGAGCCCGACCTTCAGCGCCGGCCGCAACTTGTCATTGTCCTCAACCAGGTAAACGTTCAACATTCGCTCACTGTACTACAACCGCGATGACGCCGCCGGAGCAGCCGGCAGGTCACCAGACGCTACAGGCGCTCGCCTCCCCGGGCAAGCACTCGAGTGCTCGGCGATGGCAGCTCGGATCGTTGCCGTGCTGCCCCGTCGTCTGGCAGACTGGCGTGATCTTCCGGGCCGCAAGGCTCTCCAAAGGAATCGATATGGCGTTTGTTGATGTACCGGTCATCGCCCCGCGGTCGATGTGGTCCGGCGTGTTGCAGTCAGCCTGCGCTGCGGTGCTGTCGGTGGCCGGCTTACTGGCTCTGGTGTGGACACATGCCTCGGTCGAGCCGATCAGCTGGGCGGCTGCCCTGTTCATGGCGGTTGCAGCAACGATCGCGGCCCGACGCTGGGCACGCCGTGCCGTAGGGGTCATCGTTGTCCTGTGCGTCGGGGTTGGCATCGGTCAAGGGCTTTGGGCCTGGACCGCTGATCTGTGGATGGGCCTGACGGTCGGCGCCGGTGCTGCGGCGGCCGTGTATGGACTGACGAGGGCGAGTGGGCGAGGGCGCTGGCAGGCAGGGCTCCTGGCGCAGACGGCCCTGATCGGGGTCGCCCTTCAACTCGGCTATCGCCAGCGCGCGCCGGTGGACCTGATCCACATCGCCAACGCAGACAAGGGGCTGCATGCCGTTCTGATCGGCGCGATCGCGTTCTGGGCCAACCTGGTCCTCGAGGGTCGTGCCTGGCGCATCTGGCGAGTGGCAGTGCCGATGGCGATCGTCGTTCCGCTGGCGTTGGCGGCCGTTGAGGAATGGGCGCAGGGGTTGACGCCCTGGCGTCATCGCGATGAGCTCGACCTGCTCGCCGACGCGATCGGGCTGGGCCTGTTCTGGTCGCTCAGCGAGCTGGTTCGGCGTTGGCCAGCGCGGTTGACGGGAGGAGGCTGACATGCGCATCTCATTGTGGGGCAAGCTATTCGTGGCCTTGCTGACGGTAGTGTTGGGCGTTGTCGTGGGAAGCCTCGACGTCTCCCAGATCGGGCTCGTGTTGCCGGCGGCCTTGCTGCTGGCGTCGGGCGTGTTGCTTGGCGCGCTCAACCCGCGCCTGGCCTGGATCTGGGCCGCTGTGATGGGCCTGTGTCTCGTGTCAGCGCGGGCGGCGGCGGATGCCATCTCGAGCCACAGCGCCTACGCGACAGCGTTGATGCCGCTGGTCCTTGTGCCATTGTTGGTCGCCATCGCTGGCGTGGCGGCGGGGTCGGCGCTCCGCCGGCTGGCACCCGAGGCGCCGTAAGGCTCCGGGAGTGCGAACGACGCGTTGGTCAGACACCGGGAGTGCGAACGACGAGTCCTGGTCCATGAGAGTCATCGTTCGCACTCCCGGTGTCTTGTTCAAATCCCGTCGTTCGCACTCCCGGTGTCTGGCAGATAAGTTACACTACGTCCACCCAACGACAACGAAGCACAAGGAGAAGTCATGCGCGCCATTCAGGTGGACGTCTGTGGCGGGCCAGAGCAACTCAAGCTCGCCGATCGAGAAGAGCGCCAACCGGGAGAGGGTGAGATCTCAGTCAAAGTGGCTGCCAGCGGCGTCAACTTCATCGATGTCTATCACCGCGAGGGCCGCTACCCGATGAAGCTGCCGTTCGTGCCAGGCATGGAAGGCGCTGGCACGGTCTCTTTCGTTGGATCTGGCGTGACCGAGTGGAAGCCCGGTGACCGGGTCGTCTGGTCGTCGGCGCAAGGCAGCTATGCCGAGCAGATCGTGCTCCCCGCGGCCAGCGCCCTGACGGTCCCCGCCGACGTGGACCTCAAAGACGCGGCAGCTCTGGCTTTGCAGGCGATGACCGTGCACATGCTGGTGACTGACGTCTGGGCCCTCAAGCCAGGCCAGACGGCGCTCGTGCATGCGGCAGCCGGCGGCGTCGGGTTGTTGTTGTGCCAGGCCGCGCACCACATCGGCGCGCGTGTGATCGGCACCACCTCGACGCCGGCCAAGGCCGAGTTGGCTCGCAACGCCGGCGCCGACGACGTGATCCTCTACACGGAGACCGACTTCGAAGCCGAGGTCAAGCGCCTGACCGGCGGACGCGGCGTCGACGTCGTCTATGACTCGGTCGGCAAGACCACGTTCGAGAAAGGCCTGAACTGCTTGAGGATGCGCGGCATGATGGTGCTGTTCGGCGGGTCGAGCGGGCCGGCGCCGAGCATCGACCCGATCGTGTTGATGCAAAAGGGCTCGATCTTCCTCACGCGGCCAACGTTGTTTCATTACACGGCCACGACTGAAGAGCGACGGGAACGCTGGGCGCAGGTCGTGAACTGGCTGCAGACGGGTGTCATCAAGGCCACTATCGGCGCCGAGTATCCTCTGGCCGAAGCGGCGCAAGCACACCGCGATCTCGAGTCGCGCAAGACCACGGG
>CAYZRP010000063.1:30929-38856 GCA_964480865.1 uncultured Anaerolineales bacterium
GCTTTGTGAGCATCGTCCGTGCAGATCACATCACACTCTCATCCACAGGCTCGCAGCCAGACGCTAAAATCCCGGCCACTACACATGAGAGGTGAACGATGACGTTACAAATCGGCGATCCGGCTCCAGACTTTACGCTGCCCGATCAAGACGGCACTCCGGTGCGGCTTTCGGACTTTCGCGGACGGACCGTTGTGTTGTTCTTCTATCCAAAGGATGACACGCCCGGTTGCACGGCACAGGCCTGCGGCTTCCGGGACGCATTTCCGCAGATCACGGATGCCAACGCCGTGGTCTTCGGGATCAGCCCGGATGGCACAAAGAGCCATGCGCGCTTCCGTTCTAAGCAGAACCTGCCGTACATGCTGCTCTCCGACGAGCAGCACACTGTGGCCGAGCTCTACGGCGTGTGGGGCGAGCAATCGCTCTTTGGCCTTAAGTACACGGGCATCGCTCGCAGCCACTTCGTGATCGATGCGAACGGTAAGCTGAGCGACGTTCAGGTGAAAGTCAGTCCCAAGGATAGCGTGGCCCTCGCGGTGGCGAAGGTCACCGCCGCCTGAGCGCCCATGCACGTACGACAACGAGAACGGGCCGGCATTGCCGGCCCGTTCTCGTTTCAGGTTGAGACGAGTTTTTTTGAATTTCGGCAGAGCCGCGATCCCGCGCCCCGGTCATTCGAGACGATGGTCGGCACGCCCATTGGCCGGATGAATCCCATGCCATTTGCCGTCGAAGGACCCCATCCATCAGCCCACCCGTAGGGGCGACCGGGTGCTTCCACGGCCGGGACGGCGGCCAATGTCGCGCATGAATGGCCGTTCACCTTCGTCGTACGTTCTTCGTCGTGGGTCATTGCACGGCCGGTCGCGGCATGGCGAAAACTTCGCCGGGTTCAACGTATTCATCGACGCTGAGGCGGCCGATGGCTTGGAGCTGAGCAGGGTCCGCGGTGCCGTTGGGCCTGAGCAGTCCTTCGGCGAGGTGGAAGCGAACGACCTGCCCGAGCAGCATGGTGTATTGCGTTTCCGACACGGGCACGACCTGGCTGAGCCGGCACTCGAGCGCAGCCAGCGCCTGAGCCACGCGCGGCGCGTCGACGACATCGCCGGGCAGGGTAGTCAGGCCGGCGTGTTCGAACTCACTGTCGCCGTAAGGCCAGTCGCCGGAGGTGAGGTTCATGGCCTCGGCCAGATGGAGGCTGACGATGTTGACGACGAAGACCCCGGTCTCTTCGATGTTGCGCCGAGTGTCTTTGATCGCCCCGCGCCGCGATCCGATTGAGATCATGATCGTGGGCGGCTTATCCCCGACGGCGTTGAAGAACGAGAACGGCGCCAGGTTGGCGCTACCATCCAGGCCGCGCGTGCCGACCCACGCGATTGGGCGCGGCACGACGAGGCTGGTCAGCAGGCGGTACGGCCCGGGGACGGGCAGCTCCGCGGGGTCGATGCTGATCGTGCTCATCGACCGAGCCCTTCAACCGTCAGCGGCGGTGCGACCTGCTCGATCTCGGTGCGCACCGGCTCGAGCCAGGGCGGGAGCTTGAGGCACGAGCCGAGGTTCGTCACGGGTTCGTCGATCGTGAAGCCCGGCCCTGCAGTCGCCATCTCCACGATGTGGCCGTCCGGGTCGTTTGTGTAGATGCTCTTGAAGTAGACGCGATCCATCACAGGCGACACACGCAGCCCGGCCTTGATCAACCGCTCGCGATACTCCAGTTGTACGTCGGCGTTGGCGACGGCAAAGGCGAAGTGGTGGGTCTGCCCCGGGCCAATGCGAGCCGGCCGCACGATCTTGGGGTCGCGCTCGAAATACGTGATCAACGTGCCGGGCTTACCGCCGTCGATGCCCCAATACCAGTGGGCCGAGGTTGGGTCGTCGAAGTTCGAGGTCTTCTTGACCCGCTGTAGGCCGAGCAGTTCACCGTAGAAGGCATCGGTGCGCTCGATGTCGGCGCCAATGGCCGTGATGTGGTGCAGGCCTTCGCTGAGCGCCATGTCGGGCGTGATCGTCGGCACGGGCTCGGGCCAGGTGCGCGCCTGGATGGCGGCCTCATCGCGGTTACGGACGATCATGTCGGCCGGCGGGGCCTTGTAGGCCGAGCCCAGCGTTTCGAGCGGTTCATCCACAGCGAAGCCCGGGCCGGCCGTCGCGATCTCCAGGATCTGGCCGTCAGGATCGTTGAAGTAGATCGATTCGAAGTAGTGGCGATCGAGCGGGCCGCTCACCGGGATGCCAAGGTCTGTCAGGCGGCGCTTCCACTTGAGCAGGCCTTCCTGGTTGGCCACTGCCAGGGCGAGGTGGTGCGTGCCGCCCATGCCCCAGCGGCCGCGCGGCGCGTCGCGCCACTCGAAGAAAGTGAGGACGCTACCGGCGCGGGCCTCGGCGTTTCCGTAGTACAGGTGGTAGCTGCCGGGGTCGTCGAAGTTGACCGTCTGCTTGATCAGGCGCAGGCCGAGCACGCCAGTGTAGAACGCCGCATTGGCGCGGACGTCGGCCGTGATGAGCGTGATGTGATGCAATCCCAGGATGTTCACGGGATCCTCCGATCGACTTTGAAGAGGGTTTCCGTCTCTCGGACAGAATCTATCGCGATGCCGAATAAAAACGACACGGGGCCGGAGCGATGCGCCCCGGCCCCGTGTCAACCGATGGATCGAACGAGCGGGCGTTCAGGCCGCCTGCGCGTCGGGCTGTTTGACCAGCTCGGCTTCGATCGCGATCGAGATGTCCTCGCCGACCAGCACGCCGCCGGTTTCGAGGGCAACGTTCCAGGTCAGGCCGAAGTCCTTGCGGTTGATCTTGGTCGTGGCGCTGAAGCCGGCGCTCGTGGTGCCCCACGGGCTGCGGGCCTGGCCGGCGTACTCAACGTCGAGGACGACCGGGCGGGTGACGTCGCGGATGGTCAGATCGCCGTAGACGCGGCCGCTGTTGTCCGAGACCTTCTCGACGCGCGTGCTCTTGAAGCTCAGGGCCGGGAACTTCTCGACGTCGAAGAAGTCGCCGGACTTGAGGTGGCCGTCGCGCTTTTCGTCGCGGGTGTCGATGCTGGCGGCGTCGATCGAGACGTCGACCGTCGACTTGGCCGGGTCGGCTTCGTTGAAATCGATCGTGCCGCTGAACTTGTTGAACTTGCCGCGGACCGTCGAGATCATCATGTGACGGACGGCGAACGTGACTTCTGAGTGTGAGGTGTCGAGGTTCCAGGTCATGGCGCAGGCTCCTTAGTTGTCTGTGTTGATGGATCTACTCTACGCCGGGGCCGTCAACGGGGCGTGAACGGGAGCGTAAACGCGGGGAGCGTAGAGCGTAGAGCGTGGAGCGTGGAGCGGGGAGCGTAGAGCGTTTGGTTCTATGCGCCGCTGTCGCGCCGCAGCCTGAATATCTCCTCGCTCCACGCTCTACGCTCTACGCTCTACGCTCCCCGCTCCCCGCTCCCCGCTCCCCGCTCCCCGCTCCCCGCTCCACGCTCCACGACGTCGATCTGTTCCAACAACTTCCTGCGCCCGCCTGCCTGGGCAATGGCGCGGGCTTCGGCGAGGCGGAGGCGGGCTTCGTCAGGTGGGAGGAGGGGTGCCAGCCAGATGCGGATCTGGGCGGCGAGGTGCTGGGTACCGACGGCATCGGCCTGGGCCAGGGCGGTCGAGAGACGATGGATGGCGGTCGAGTGCTCGCCGCGAGCGCGAGCCGCAAGGCCGAGATTCGCGTTCAGGCCGGCGATCCGCTCCTGGTGGCCGATCGCCTCAGCCTGGGCGAGGCCGGCCAGGAAAGACTCCTGGGCATCGGCGAGGTTGCCTGCGGCCAGTTGAAGTTCGCCGCGCGTGGAGTAGAGATAGGGCAGGAGGTTCAGAAGGCCACGATCCTCGGCCAGTCGCAGCCCCTGGCGGGCGAGGATATCGGCCTCCGGTAGACGGGCCCGATCTCCCGACAACAGGAGGTGATAGGCCAGATTGTTCAGGGCCAGAGCCTCCCACATCGGCAGGTCGCCGTCTTCGCGGGCGATCGCGAGGGTCTGCTCGTAATAGCCCAGCGCGGTGGCCAGATCCCCTTGCTGGGCCGCAAGGCCACCGCGCTCGAACTGGGCCTGGGCCATGAGGGTCGGGCTCGTCGTGGGGCAGTTCGCCATCAGGACCAGGGCGCGCTCGAGGTGTGTACTCGCGGCCTGCAGATCAGCACCTTCGGCCGACAGGATCGTGCCCCGCAGCAGCTCTGCTCGCGCCTGTTGGAAAGGTGTGGTCGCCGCCCCGTCGCCCCCGTTGGCCAGCTGTGCAGCCAACGCCAGGGCTTCGCCGTATCGCGCCAGCGCGAAATACGCCAGGCAGAGTTCGAGGCGCAGATCCGTGCGGAGTTCCGGATCTTTCTCGATATGGATGGCGCGCCGGTAGCTCTCCACGGCCAGGGCAGCCTGCCCAGAATTGAGTTGCGCCTGCGCCAACGCCGACAGAATCGAAACCTGCTCGCCGTGTTGACGCGTGCCTTCAAGGGCGTGCTCGAACTGCTCGATCGCTTCGTGCCAGGCAGCCAGTCGCGCAGCGCTCTGGCCGGCCTTGAAGGCGTATGGGGCCGCGCGCTCGAAGTCGCCGCCCTCGCGGAACTGCCAGGCCAGTTGCGCCGCTGATCCGTCTGGGTCGCCACTGATGTGCTCGAGAGCCTCGGCCACGCGTCGGTGCATCATGCGATGGCGCGTCTCGCCGATGTCGCGATAGGCGGCTTCCATCGTCAGGGTGTGATCGAAACGAAAGATCTCGACGGCCGACGCCGACTCGCGACGCGCCACGCTGACCACGAGGCCGCTGCGCCGCAATTCGTCGAGCGCGTCGAGCCCCGCGACCTCCGAGAGCCCGGCCGCGCGCCACACGACTTCGGCCTCGAACTCGCGACCGGCCGCCACAGCCGCATCGAGCACGCGCCGCGCACCGTCCGTCAGCAGGGCGAGCCGCGACAGGATCAGGCTCGACACCGACTGCGGCAGGGCTGGCGACTCGTCGAGTGCCGAAAGGTTGACAGCTCCGTCCGGACGCAGCCGTTGGGTGCGGCGCAGATCGCGGATCAACTCCGTCAGGATGTAGGGGTTACCTTCCGATTGCCGGGCCAGCCACTGGCCGAGCGGCACGCCGAAATCGCGACTCAGCTGGTGGGCGAAGACGTCGATCGCGTCGACGCCCAGTCGTCCGGGCTGGATCGACACAAGGCGACCCTCGCGGCTCAGCCCGCGCGCCATCTGCGCCAGCCCGGAACCGACAGCATGAGGCCGGGCTGTCGCCACAACGGTCAGCGACAGGTGCTCCGCGGCCGCCCGGCGCACCAGATAAGACACGAACGCCAGGGTAGCGGTGTCGGCCCAGTGCAGGTCGTCGAGGACAATCAGCCCGGGCGCGGTGCGCGTGACGGCCGTCGCCACCCGGAAGAGGGCCTCGCGCACGCGGGCTTCATCGGGTGACCCGCTGCCCGGGTAGGCGAACTCGGGTCCGACCAGTTCAGGCAGCAGCCGGGCCGCCTCCTGGCGCCAGACCGGCGCCAACCCTGGCAGGCGGTCGCCGGGCCCCGGGATGGTCGCGAGGCCAGCTCTGATCGCATCGATGATGGGTGCGTAAGGCACACCAGTCTCGAGCTCGTATGCCGCACCAAGCCACGGTCGCCGACCCTGGAGTTCCGCGAATCGCAAGGCCAGGCGCGTCTTGCCGATCCCGGGTTCACCCTCGATCAGCACAAGAGAAGCGCGACCGAGGGCCGTGGCCATCTGGTCGAGCTCGGGCTCGCGGCCGACGAACGGCAGGTCGGTTGGCACAGCGGGTAGGTCAGCGGGGAGGGTCGAAGCTGAGGGCGGGGTCACCTCCGCGCGGATGGGCTGTGTCTCGCGATCGTTGATGATCGCGTCATACAGGGCCCGCGTCTCGGCCATGGGCGTCACGCCGAGCTCCTCGTCGAGCAGGCGGCGCAGTTCGTCGTAGCGGCGGATCGCGCCGGGCCGGTCGCCGGCGAGCATATGCAGGCGCAAGGCGTCGCGTTGGACGTCTTCCTGAAGCGGGTCGAGCGCCAGGGCGCGGTCGATGGAGGTCAGGGCCTCGGCGTAACGTCCGGCCGTTGACTGCTGAGCACTGAGCCGGGTGAGACCGCGGACAGCCAGGCGCCGATAGCGTTCGCGCTCGACCAGGATCCACTCCTCGAAGCCCGGAGCGCCGTCGAGCGTGAAACCGGAAAGGAAGTCACCGCGATACAGCTGAAGGGCGGCCGCCAGCGCTTCAGGTCCGGCGACGAGGCCGGCTTCGAAGGCACGCACGTCGACGGCCACGTCGCTGGAGAGGCGCAGAGCCTGGCCTTCTTCAATGAGGTGGCCGTTCAATTCGCGGCGCAGGCCATGCAGGAGCGTGCGCAGCGTCTGCTGGGCGACGGCGCGCTCTTTTTCGGGCCAGAGGAGACCGAGCAGCGTATCGCGTGGAACCGACGAGCCGCCTTGAGCGCCAAGGAAAAACAAGATCGCCCGGGCCTGTCGTCGTTTCAACGCCACGACGTGGCCCGAGCTCATCAGGGTGGGGGCGCCGAAGAGCTGCAGCGAGCAGCCGGGCGTTGCGGTGTCGTCGTTCAGGCTCAACGCCGCTCCGTGTTATTCCTCGTCTTGCTCTTCTTCGGGCTCGACGTCGGCGCGGCGACGCGGCACAAGGCCCGTCTTGGTCAACACGAACTCTGTCCGGCCGCGGCGAAAGCGCATGCCTGGCCGGAAGTGGCCTTCGGCCAGCGCGCTCATGATCTGTTTCTCGCTGAACTTGCGTCCCTCGAGAGACAGGCCATGCGAGTCGAAGGTCACGATGAATTGATCTGCCATGGTCACTGCTCGGTCGATGAGGTAGTCGTCGCTGACGTGCCGCCGCGCGACGGAGAACCAGTATAGCCATTTCGGTTGTACCACGCCAATCTTAATCAAGCGTTTACTGACTTGACCGAACGTAATGGTTATAGTCTCCACAACCGGCCGGGTGTGGCCCAATAGGTTTTTTCGCAAAGAAGAGCCGTCAGATGACCGATTTTGCCCAACCTCTCCCCGCCGCAACTCTCCAGAGCCCGATCTCACGACTGCGCCGTGAACTGACGAGCGTGACCGACGACGGCAGCCTGCAACAGGCCTTCAACGCCGTGCTGGCCGCGCAGGGGACTGGAACGGAGATGGGGAGCGCCGACGCCCTTATGTCGATGCTGCTCCTCAAGCTTGTCGAGCGGATCGAGGGCGGCTCGACGGCCATCGCTGCCAAAGAAACGCACATCAACCAGTTCGACGCCGAGATCAGCGTCGGTGGCGACGGTCGGAACGCGGATTGCGGGCCGGCTTCTCTCGTGATGGCCCTCAACGCGATCGGCCTGTCGATCGGCAGTTCCAGCCTGACAAGCGGCGAGGCCATGGTGCTCGCCCGCAAGCGCATGGTGAACGACACAAGCCGCGACGGCGTCGACGCGGCCGGCCGCTACCTCGGCAGCGAGCACAACACGTTCACGAACCTCAGCGAAGTCCGGCGCGGCGCTCAGGCCGCCGCGGCGCGCACGCAGGTGCTGGCCCCGACGGCGGCCGCGATCCGCGAGGCGCTCATGGGTGGCGCGTCGGTGGTGGCGAGCGGCACGTTCGTGGGCAAGGCGTTGCCCTGGACGGGAGACCGTGGCACCGACAACAATGCAGCCCCCGGCGGCGCCACTGCCCACATCATCGCGGTGACAGGCTACGATCGTTACACAGGCATGTTCAAGGTGCAGGATCCGGCTCGCAAGAAGGTCATCATGGTTTCGGCTGAGACGCTCGAGGCCTTCATGCGCGGCAACGCCGGCGCGCTCGCGCTCTACAACCCGCGTCAACTCACAGCCCAGGGCCTGCGCACGACTTACTAGACTCTATCGGAAATAAGCCCTTGACTGTTTCTTGCGGCGGGCTCTCCGAGTG
>CAYZRP010000064.1:0-28952 GCA_964480865.1 uncultured Anaerolineales bacterium
GAGCGTGGAGCGTAGAGCGTAGAGCGTGGAGCGTGGAGCGTGGAGCGTGGAGCGTGGAGCGACTCACGCTGCCGCGCGGAAGCGTGAATCGCTCCACGCTCCACGCCCTACGCTCTACGCACTCTCCTTTGCACCATCGGGCCGGTAGGCGGTAAACTGGGGCGGCACGTCAGGAAAAGGGAGTACATCGATTTATGGCTGAGGATTTGAGCGGGATTCCGACCGACGAATTGATCCAGAACATGCACGACGACCTGTACGACGGCGTCGCCGACGGCGTGGTCGATGGGACCAACGAACTGCTGCGCCGCGGCCTGACCCCGTCGGACGTGATGAACCAGGCCCTTGTCGGGGGCATGGACATCGTCGGCGTCGACTTCCGCGACGGCATCCTGTTCGTGCCGGAAGTGCTGATGGCGGCCAAGGCCATGAAGGCCGGCATGGAGATCCTGCGCCCGCTGCTGGCCAACACCGGCGCGCCGCAGATCGGCACGATGATCATCGGCACGGTCAAGGGCGACATCCATGACATCGGCAAGAACCTCGTCGCGATGATGATGGAAGGCGCTGGCTTCAAGGTCGTCAACCTCGGCATCAACTGCGATGCCGACAAATTCCTGCAGGCCTATCACGAGCACCAGCCCGACATCCTGGGCATGTCGGCGTTGCTGACGACCACGATGCCGTACATGGACACCATCATCAAGCGCTTCAAGGAAGAAGGCCTGCGCGACAAGCTCATCGTCCTCGTCGGTGGGGCGCCGCTCAACGCTGCCTTCGCCGAGGAGATCGAGGCCGATGCGTATTGCCGCGACGCGGCCGTGGCGGTCGAGACCGCCAAAAAGCTGATCGCGATCCGCCGGGGGCGGTGAGGGGACACCATGGGCAAATTCGAAGATCTTCTGGCGCGTGGCGGTCCGCTGATGGCCGATGGGGCGATGGGCACGATGTTGTTCCAGGCCGGTCTGCAGTTCGGCGACTCCCCCGAGACCTGGAACGTCGCGCACCCTGACGTCGTGCGCGGCATCCAGCGGCAGTACATCGAGGCCGGCTCGAACATCGTGCTGACCAACACCTTCGGCGGCTCGCGCTTCCGCCTGGCCATGCACAACCTGCAGGATCGGGTGGCCGAGCTCAACAAGACGGCCGTCATCCTCCTGCGCGCCGAGATCGCGGCCTCGGGCCGTGACGACGTCCTCGTCGGCGGCGACATCGGCCCGAGCGGCGACATCCTTCAGCCGCTGGGAACGCTGAGCTACGACGACGCCGTCGCCGGCTTCGAAGAGCAGGCCCGGGCGCTTGTTGAAGCGGGCGCAGACCTCATCTGGATTGAGACCATGTCCTCGCTCGAAGAGGTGCAGGCCGCCTTCACCGGCGCGCGCCGCGCCTCGGCCACCATCCCGATCATCACCACGCTCTCGTTCGACACGCACGGCCGCACGATGATGGGCGTCACGCCCGAGCAGGCTCTGAAGGCCATGACCGAGCTCGGCGCCGCCGCCATCGGCGCCAACTGCGGCAACGGCACCGACGAGCTCTTCGCGGCCGTCGAGCGCATGATCGCGGCTGGAACCACAGTGCCGATCGTGGCCAAGTCGAACGCCGGCATGCCGCGGCTCGTGAATGGCAAGGCCCACTACGACGCGACTCCGGAGGAGATGGCCGAGTACGCCCTGCACGTCCGCGCGGCCGGCGCGACCATCATTGGCGCGTGCTGCGGGAGTTCGCCTGCCCATATCGCCGCCATGGCAGCGGCCCTCAAGGCCAACCCGGCCGGTGTGCCCGGCGCCCCCAAGGCCGCTCCGGCGGTTGCGCCAGCCGGTGGCGATGCCGACTCGGCCGAGCGCAGCGCCCGGCGCGCGGCCCGGCGCGCGCAGAGCAGCTAGCGAGGCCGATGACGACAGCCCTCATCGTCTGCGGAGCGTTGGCGCGCGAGGTTCTGGCCTTGCGCGCTCGACACGGCTGGGACGTTGACGTGCTGGGCGTTCCCGCACTGCTTCACAACACGCCCGACCGGATCCCGGACGCCGTCAGGCGCCGGATCCACGAAGCTCGCGAGCGCTACTCGCGGGTCGTGGTTGTCTACGGTGATTGCGGCACGGGCGGGCACCTCGATCGGTTGCTGGCGGCCGAAGGAGTCGAGCGCGTCAGCGGCCCGCACTGCTACGAGATGTACGCTGGCGCCGCTGGCTTCGAGGTCATCGTCACCGAACAGCTCGGCACGTATTTCCTGACTGACTACATGGTGCGTTCGTTCGAGCACCTGGTAATACAGGGCCTGGGGCTCGATCGTCATCCCGAGCTCCGCGACGATTACTTCGGCAACTACACCCGCTGCGTCTACCTGGCGCAGACCGACGACCCGGCGCTGCGCGAGAAGGCCGCCTGGTGCGCGGCCCAGATCGGACTGCCGCTCGAGATCCGCCAGACGGCGTACGGCGCGCTGGAAAGCCGGCTCATGGAATTGCTGATTGCTGATTGATGATTGCTGATTGGCACGCGATCAGCAATCATCAATTGGCAATCAGCAATCAGCAATGAAAGGCATTATGGCCACTCTGCAAATCGTCTACTGGCGCGACATCCCGGCTCAGGTGAAAACCCGCGCGGGGCGGGAGCGCGGCGCGGCACAGTGCAGCCAACGGTTTCAAGACGCGATCGACGCAGCCGCGATGCGAGCGGGCCTGATCGGCACCGACGACTATCTGGCAGAGTGGCGCACCGGCGACTCGATCGAGCGCGAAGGCGCGCCGGATGGAGTCGCTCAGGCAGCCGTCGCTGAACTCGAAGCCGCTTACTCGGATGAGCGCCTCAGAGCCCTGATTGCCAACAGCGGACGAGAGGGCGGTTAGGGTTCGCGTCCCAGATCGAAGCCGACACCTGGCGTCGGAAGAGCAGGGGGCCCGATGCGTTTCCTGCAGGATCATCCCCAATGGCTGGAGCGCGCGTATGCTGCTGTGGCGCGCGCGTTGCCGCTCGCCAGGCGCTGGCTCAAGCCGGGCGGCTGGGTCGAGCGCGTCGTCATCAAAGCCGAAGTCGTCAGCAAGGGCGCTGTCTTCAACTGCCAGATGTGCGGGCAGTGTGTGTTGCATAGCACGGGCATGACCTGCCCTATGAATTGCCCCAAGAACCTGCGGAACGGGCCGTGCGGCGGTGTCCGCGCCAACGGGCATTGCGAGGTCAGGCCCGAGATGCGCTGCGTGTGGGTTGAAGCCTGGGAGCGATCTCAGCGCATGCCGATCTATGGCAGCGAGATCCTGCAGGTGCTGCCGCCGGTCAATCGCAGTCTGCAAGGGACGGCGGCCTGGATCAACGAGTCGACTGGTAAAGGCCTGCAGACCCCGGCGGGCTGGGGGGACAGCCCTCACGCATGACCACAGCGACACCGACAACGACGGCCCCTACCTACAGCTCGGGCTCACGCCTCGAGCGCGTCCTTCGCTCCGGCCGCTTTGCGGTGACGGCCGAGCTCAATGCCCCCGACAGCGCCGACCCGCAGGCCGTTTACGAGCGCGCCCTCGTGCTAGCCTCGGTGTGCGACGGCATCAACGCCACAGACGCGTCGGGCGCCAACTGCCACATGAGCAGCGTCAGCATGTGCGCGCTGCTGACCCGCGCCGGGTACGAGCCCGTCTACCAGATCTCGTGCCGCGACCGCAACCGCATCGCCATCCAGGGCGACGTCCTCGGCGCGGCGGCGATGGGCGTGCGCAACGTCCTCTGCCTGACCGGCGACGGCGTGCAGGCCGGCGATCAGCCTGAGGCGAAGCCCGTCTTCGATCTCGACTCGATGACGCTGTTGCGCACGGTCCGCATCATGCGCGATCAGGGCCGCTTCCTGAGCGGTCGCAAGCTCGACGTGCCGCCGCGTCTCTTTGTGGGAGCGGCCGAGAACCCGTTTGCGCCGCCGTTCGACTTTCGGCCCAAACGACTGTATAAGAAGTGGCAGGCCGGCGCGGAGTTCATCCAGACGCAGTACTGCTTCGACGTCGCCAGGCTGCAGGCCTTCATGAGCCAGGTGCGCGACCTTGGGCTGACCGACAAGCTGTTCATTCTTGTGGGGGTCGGCCCGCTCCGCTCGGCGAAATCAGCCGAGTGGATGCGCTCCAACGTCCCGGGCGTGCACATCCCGGATCCCATCATCGAGCGCCTGCGCCACGCGAAATCGCCTGTACAGGAGGGAAAACGCCTGTGTATCGAGATCATCCAGCAGGTGCGCGAGATCCCGGGTGTCTCCGGCGTGCACGTGATGGCCTATCGGCAGGAAGAGTTGGTCGCGGAAATCGTCGAAGAGTCGGGAATTCTAGATAGTCGGCTGGTCCTCTAGTCTGCTGGTCGGCTAGTCAATCCTTCGAAGGCACGGTTGCCGAAAAGGACCAGCTGACCAGCCGACTACCGACTATCCGACTACCGCGTGACACCTGTCACCTGACACCTTACCCGAATGGCTTATTATCTTCCCTAGGGAATTGTCTGATATGGAAACTGTTCTGACGTCCCCGACCAAATCCGTGAGGATTGGTCCGGATCATCCTTTCGTCATCATTGGCGAGCGCATCAATCCGACCGGTCGCAAGCTGTTGGCGGCCGAGATGGCCGCCGGCAACTTCGACCGCGTGCGCAAAGACGCGCTGGCTCAGGTCGCCGCCGGCGCACACATGCTCGACGTCAACGCCGGGATCCCGATGGCCGACGAGCCCGGCATCCTGGCAGAGGCGATCCGGCTGGTGCAGTCGATCACGGATGTGCCGCTGTGCATCGACTCGTCGATCGTCAAGGCGCTCGAGAGCGGCCTGGCGGCCTACCAGGGCAAGCCGCTGCTGAACTCGGTTACGGGTGAGGACGAACGGCTCGAGACGGTGCTGCCGCTCGTGGCGCGGTACAGGTGCGCGGTCATCGGCATCTCGAATGACGAGACCGGCATCTCAGAAGACCCGGCGGTGCGGTTCGGCATCGCCAAGAGAATCGTCGAGCGGGCCGAGTCCTTTGGGATCCCGCGTGAAGACGTGTTGATCGATCCGCTGGCGATGCCGATCGGGGCTGTGCGCATGGCCGGGCAGTCGCTGTTCGCGATCGTGCGCCGCTGCCGTGAAGAACTCGGCGTGAACTGCTGTTGCGGCGCGTCGAACATTTCGTTCGGCCTGCCCGGGCGACCGCAGTTGAACGGCGCCTTCATCGCGATGGCGATGGCGGCCGGCATGTCGTGCGCGATCACGAACCCGCTCGAGGCCGAGATCAAGACCATGATTCTGGCCGGCGACGTGATGATGGGCCACGACGAGAACTGCACCAACTGGCTTAAGTATTCGCGCTCGCTGCCTTCGGCGGCTCCGGCCGCGGCGGCCGCTCAACCGGCTCAACCCGAGGGCGGCCGAGACGTGGCGGCGGAGCGGGCGGCTCGCGAGGCGAGGCGTGCGGCGCGACGCTCGACGTCCGAGGGTGGCAACTGATCGGAGCCGCCCATGCCGCTGACGTTCGCCGATTTTGAGAGGGTCGATATGCGTGTCGGCCGGATCGTGAAGGCCGAGGCCTTTCCGGAGGCGCGGCGACCCGCTCACAAACTGACGATCGACTTCGGGCCGCTGGGTGTCAAACGCTCGTCGGCTCAGATCACGAATTATGGCCTGGAGGAGTTGCCCGGCCGCCTTGTGGTGGCCGTGGTCAACTTCCCGCCCAAACAGATCGGCCCCTTCATGTCCGAGGTGCTGGTGTTGGGCGCCATCCAGGCGGATGACAGCGTCGTTCTGCTGGCGCCCGACCCGGGCGCGGAGTTGGGTAGCCGCATTGCGTGAGGCCATGCCGCCCAATCGACCAATTGAAGAGGCGGGCGGCTGAGCCCGAAGAGTGTTGGGGGAATTCTGTCGCGGTGAGTCACATCGCGACTATAGGGGAGAGTTACTCATGGCATCCGCTCGAACAACCAAAGGTGCTCGCCGCGCCACGAAGCGTCCGGCGTCGAAGAAGCCCGTCAAGTCGGCTGCGAAGCCGATTGCGCCGGCTCCTTCGACCAATGGCGCTCGGGCGTTCCAACCGACGAAGTTGAAGCTGCTGCGGCCTGTGCCCAGCGACATCGACATCGCGCAGGCGGCCAAGCTCAAGCCGATCGCGCAGGTGGCCGAAGAAGCCGGCCTGAAGGCCAGTGAGCTCGTCGCCTACGGCACCGACAAGGCCAAGGTCAAGCTGACGGTCCTCAAGCGCCTGGCCCGCGCCAGGAACGGCAAGTACGTCGACGTCACGGCCATCACGCCCACGCCGCTCGGCGAAGGCAAGACGACCACGACCGTTGGCCTGTCGCAGGCGCTCGGTGCGCACCTGGGCAAGAAGGTTTTCACCTGCATTCGCCAGCCCAGCATGGGCCCGACCTTTGGCATCAAGGGCGGCGCGGCCGGCGGCGGCTACTCGCAGGTCATCCCGATGGAGGAGTTCAACCTCCACCTGACCGGCGACATCCACGCCATCACGGCCAGCCACAACCTGATGGCCGCCGCGATCGACGCGCGCATGTTCCATGAGACCGATCAGCCCGACGATGAAAAGCTGTTCAACGCCTTCTGCCCGAAGGCCAAGGACGGCTCGCGCAAGTTCGCTGAGTGTCATATCCGCCGGATGAAGAAGCTCGGCATCACGGCCGCGAAGCCCGACGACCTGACACCCGAGGAGAAGCGCAGGGTCTTCCGGCTCGACATCGACCCCGACACGCTTCAATGGAACCGCGTGGTCGACATCAACGACCGCATGCTGCGCCAGATCACAATCGGGCAGGGGCCCGAGGAGAAGGGCCGCACGCGCACGACGGGCTACGACATCACCGTCGCCAGCGAGATCATGGCCATCCTGGCCCTGACGACGTCGCTCGAGGACATGCGCGAGCGCTTCGGCCGCATGGTCTTCGCCAACTCGAAATCCGGCGAGCCGCTCACGGCCGACGACCTCGGCGTGGCCGGCGCGATCACGGTCCTGATGAAGGACGCGATCATGCCGAACCTGATGCAGACCCTCGAGGGCACGCCGGCCTTCGTGCATGCCGGGCCGTTCGCCAACATCGCCCACGGGCAGTCGTCGATCCTGTCCGACCAGATCGCGCTCAAGCTGGTCGGGCCAGACGGCTACGTCATCACCGAGTCGGGCTTTGGCGCGGACATCGGCATGGAGAAGTTCATGGACATCAAGTGCCGCTACTCGGGCCTGACGCCCGACTGCGTGGTGCTGGTGGCCACGGTGCGCGCCCTGAAGATGCACGGCGGCGGGCCGAAGGTGACACCCGGCAAGCCGCTCGACAAGGCCTACACCGACGAGAATCTTGATCTGCTCCGCGCCGGCCTGCCGAACCTGCTGCGGCATATTCAAAACGCGTCCGGCTACGGCGTGCCGGTGGTCGTTGCGGTCAACTCGTTTGCGACCGACACCGAGGCCGAGATCGAACTGATCCGCCAGGCCGCGCTCGAAGCCGGCGCCGAAGACGCCGTCAAATGCTCGCACTGGGCCGACGGCGGCAAGGGCACCGTGGCGTTGGGCCAGGCCGTGATCAAGGCCACCCATAAGCCCAAGAACTTCAAGTTCCTGTACCCGCTGGATGCCACGATCAAGGAAAAGATCGAGGCCATCGCGAAGTTCTATGGCGCCGACGGCGTGGACTTCGAGCCCGAAGCCGAGGCCAAGATCGAGCGCTTCACGCAGGCCGGCTACACCAACCTGCCGATCTGCATGGCCAAGACGCACCTCAGCTTCTCGGCCGATCCGAACCTCAAGAACGCGCCGACCGGCTTCCGCATCCCGATCCGCGATATCCGCGCGTCGATCGGATCCGGCTTCCTGTATCCGCTGGTGGGCACGATGCGCACCATGCCCGGCCTGTCGACCCGGCCGTCGTTCTTCGACGTTGACCTGGATCTGGCCAGCGGCAAGGTGAAGGGCCTGTTCTAAGTCGAGCATCACGCAAACAAAAGCCCCGGCCGATCGGCCGGGGCTTTTTGTTTGCGTGACGCTTGACGACGGCAGATCGCGGACGGTGGACCGCAGGTCTGAACGCTAGGAAGTCGGCAACAGCCATGCGGTTTGATATGGATCGAGCGTGATCGAGCCGACAGGGATGTCTTCCACGCCGGTGATGAGATCACGGGTGGACCCGGGCAAACCGAGATCGGCGAGCGCGCATGAGCGAGGCGATGACGTCACATTCTGCAGCGCGAGAATGCGGGCTGTGCCGTCAGGTGATGTGCGCCAGAGCGCAAAGATGTGGCGACCGGCGTCGACGACCTCCTGCGTGCCGAGTGGGTGGAAGGCAGGTGTGCTCGAGCGGGCGCGGAGCAGAGTCGCATAGGCGGTGTACACCTGATTTCGGAGTGAGCCGGCCTCGGCGAGCTCGCGGGTCAGCCGTTCATAGGTGAGTTTCTCGCGGTTGATTGTGCGGTTCCGCCCGGTCTGTTGGACGCCTTCGGGCCAACCGCGCGAGCCGAACAGGCTGTGGAAATAAATGCCGGGCATGCCGACGACCATGAGCATGATCGCCTGCGCGGCCATGAAGCGCGCGGCCTGCAACTCGAGCGGCTCTGGGCCGGCGGGATCAGAGAGCGCGTCGAAGTAGTTGATGTTCATTTCGTACGGGCTCTGCGTGCCATCCGAGTTGTGCTTCGACGAGATCAGGCCGCCATGGTCGAGCGTGCGCTGCACCAGCGCATCGATGTCGGCCTGAGGCAGGATGCCGCGCGCCGGGTTCAGGCCGATGCCGTCGTGAGACGCCAGGAAGTTGAAGAAGGTGACTTCCTTTGACGGCAGCGTCAGCGTGGTTGCCCATTCGCGCAGCGCCGTCGCGTCGCCGGTGCGCAGCGTGTGCAGGGTCAGCGGCGGAAGCGCGAAGTTGTAGATAAGCTGGGCTTCGTTGCGGCCATCCCCGAAGTACGAGATGTTGTCGACATGCGGGACGTTGGTCTCGGTAATCAGGGCGACGTGCGGGGCGGTGGCGTCGAGCACAGCCCGGATCAACTGGATCGCTCGGTGCGTCTGCGGCAAATGGATGCAGGTCGTGCCGATTTCCTTCCACAGATAAGCGATCGCATCCAGGCGAATAAAGTCCGCGCCCTCCGCCGCATAGAGCAGAAGGACGTCGATGAGTTCGAGCAGCACGTCGGGGTTGGCGGCGTTGACGTCGATTTGATCGGCGCTGAAGGTGGTCCAGACTTTCTTTTCGCCAACGGTTGTCGTCACCGGTGTGAGGAGCGGCAGCGCGCGCGGCCGAACAACCTGAGAGAGGTCAGGAGCACCCTCGACGACGATGAAGTAATCCCTGTAGCGCGGATCGTCCTTCAAGAATCCCTGAAACCATTCGCTGCTGGCCGAGACGTGGTTGATCACGCCGTCGAACATCAGGCGGAAGCGTTCAGCCAATGCGCGCACATCGGCCCATGTTCCCAGGGCAGGATCGATGGCGCGGTAATCGACGACCGAGAAACCGTCGTCAGAGGTCCACGGATAGAAGGGCAGGATATGAACGCTGCTGACCAGGCCGGTCAGCCGTTCTGCGCAGACCGTGGTCAGCGTGCGCAGCGGAGGTTCACCCGGCCTGGAGACCTGATCGCCATACGTGATCAAAAGTGCGTCTCGTTCACTCAACGCGATCTGGCGACCGGGCCTCGTTGAAACCGGTAAGCGCTGGCGCCAGGCTTTGATCAAGTTCTCCAAACGCTCCGCCACTGCCGGCGCGCGCTCTGAACCGTACAGATCCGTCAGGTAGGGCAGCCATGGGGAAGACATGACGAAAGTATAGCAATGACAGGTACTCCCTCGGCACAACAGCCGACTGCAGACCCGGCGTCTGCGACGATAACGCGGCGATCGCGTGTCATCCAGAGCGCCTGGCCACATCCGCCAGCGGACTCGCCGAATGAGCGCGAAGGATCTCCTATCGGACTCGCCGGCTGTTGCCGGGGCCGTACAGGTCTTCGGAGGAGATCCTTCGCGCTCATTACGATTGGTTACGGGCGGAGTTGGCTGGGCGCTCTGGATGACACGCCACACGCTGGGGTTGAGGGCGCCTGAATGACGCGCAACGCGAGGGCAGGCGCTCTGGATAACCGGAGCGAAAACCCTCGCCTGGCGCTGGCATCTCTACACCGTCGGCGAATGGCGGTTCAACTATCGTCGTTCGTCCGTCGTTGGGCGATCAGCCGTCCGTCGTCACTTCGCCACTATCGGCAGCCCGGCCACCATGAAGAAGACGCGATCGGCGAGCGCGGCCATGCGTTGATTGGCGCGGCCGAGGGCATCGCGGTAGGCGCGGCCAAGGGCATAGGGCGGGACGATTCCAAGGCCGACTTCGTTGGAGACGACAAGCCAGTCGAGGTTCGAGCTTTTGATGACGTCGGTCAACGCCGCGATCTCGGGCGCGAGTGCGGCCTCAGCCTGCTCGGGGCGGATGTCTTCTGGCATCGAGACGAGGACGTTGTTGGCGAGCAGCGTCAGGCAATCGAGCAAGACAACGCCCGGAGGTTCCGGCGCTGTTTGAAGCCAATTGGCCACCGCCGCGCCGACCTGCAGCGGCGCTTCGAGCGTGTGCCAGTGCGCAGGCCGATCCGCCTTGTGTCGCGCGATGCGGGCCGCCATGTCTTCGTCCCACGCGCGCGCCGTCGCGACGTAGAGCACGGGCCCGCCGTGTTCAGCCGCGAGCCTCTCTGCATAACTGCTCTTTCCGCTACGCGCGCCGCCGAGGATGAAGGTGAGCATAGGCATCAGGTGTCAGACCTCAGGCGTCTGTTCATGCAAGGCGCCAGATCGATCATCATCATGTCGCGGCAGAGTGGCTGACGCCTGACACCTGACGTCTGACGCCTTCACCGCCTCCAGCGACGTCTCGAAATCCTGCTCGAACACCTCGAGGGTCAGGAGGCCGTCGAAGTCGGCGTCGAGCAGAGCGCCGATGACAGGGTCGAGTTGCTCAGGCGGCGTGTGCGCCAGCGATTGGTGATCGCGACCGGCGAGACCGTGCAGATGGACGACGCTGGTGCGGGGCAAAGCCTTCTTGAGCACCGGCAGTGGATCGTGACCATCGAGCCAGAGGTGGCCGACGTCGACGCAGCGCGAGACAGGCACGCGGGCCAACACTGCGTCGGCGAAGTCGAGTGGGTAAGTCTCGAGGTTCTCGACCGCCAGCAATACCGGATCGCCGATCCATTCAGAGATGTGCTCGAGCGCCATGATCGTCTGCGCGCACCAGTCGCGGTGAGCCTTTCCATCCACCGGTTGCCCCAGCACGTTGCGGCCGTCCAGGTGGGCGATGTAGGCCAGCGGCGTCAGGTCGCGCGTCAGGCCGATGACGCTGCGCGCGGCGACGAGCGAGGGGTGGCCAAGCCTGTCGCTCGGCGGCCCAAGATGCAAATCGAGTGGCAGGTGCACGGTGTAGCGCAGACCCGTCGCATCGCCTGTGACGCGCAATGCCTTGATCTCGGCGGCATCCGGATAGTTGCACGGCCCTCCGGGCACGTCGAACAGGACGAACTGCATGTGATGCACGAGCCCGGCGAGATGTCGCGCGTTGGCGGCGAGGTCACCCGGGATGATGTACGACGTGGTGCCGATATGCATGGAATGGATTATCCGGGGAGGTGTGCCGCGAAAGTCAGCAGGATGGCGAGCTCCGACGTTTCGATGATGGCGCCCAGCATGTCGCCGCCCATACCGCCGAGACGCTCATGCGAGACCGCGGCCCCGGCCAGCGCCACAACGTGAGCGAGGAGCACGCCCACCAGCACCTGAAGATTGCCCATCACGCCCAGCACCAACACGCCGACCGGCAGGATGGCTGCGAACGCGATGACGGTATTCGTCAACCCGGCGGCGAAGTCCTCGCCGAGGCCGGCGTTTTGGGCCAGGGGCAGCCGACCAGCGGCCACCGCCAGCCAGCGCCCGACCAGCGGCGCCACGACCAGCGGCACCAGTGCGTTGTCGGGCAGGTTCGCCACCGCCGCGATCTTGAGCAGGATGAGGAGCAACAGGCTCAACGCGCCGAAGGTGCCCAGGCGCGGGTCGACCAGGATCTGCAAACGCCGTTCGCGCGGCAATGCGGGCAGCAGCGCGTCGCCGCAATCCGCCAGACCGTCGAGATGCAGGCCGCCGGTGAGGATCGCCCACAGTGCCACAGTGAGGGTGGCCGCCAACCACGGATCGAAGATCTGGCGAAGCCCATAGAGCGCGGCGGCCAGGATGCCGCCGATCATCAGGCCGACCAACGGAAACCAGGCAGCCGACCGCCCGAGATCTCCGGGACTGGGCGTGCGAGGCAGGGCAGGTGTAGGGATGCGCGTCAGGAAGCTGAGCGCCAGGATCAGGCCATTGAGCATAACGCCTTGGTGAGCGGCACCCGGCTGAATGTGCCGGGCCGCCACCGACGATACCCCATCGGCTCACATGGCGTCAATGTGGTTTGTCCGCTTATAAGGGGCTGAAACTCAGGGCGCACTATCGGGCCGCGTATCGCGCGTATTTCACGCACCACCAACGGTTGCCCGTGAAATCCGCGCTATCCGCGGCCAGATCTGATCAGACCCCCGCAGGAGCCAGTTGGAACGTGCCGCTGGTCTGGGGCTTGGGCGCGTGGGTTGAGTGCTCGTCCGCGTGGCCGCGGGTGGCCAGGGCTTCGATCTCGGCCGGCGTCTCGTAGATCGCGGAGACGATGCCGTCGCGCATCATGATGACGCGGTCGGTGAACGTCACCATGCGCAGGTCGTGCGTGACCATGATGCCCGCGCGGCCCTGCTCATGGATCAGGCCGGCGAAGGTGTCGACGACCTGGAAGGCGCGCTCGGTGTCGAGGCTGGCGGTCGGTTCATCGGCCAGGACGACCGCCGGGTTATGGATCAGGGCGCGGGCGATGGCGACGCGCTGCTGCTGACCACCGGACATCTGGCCCGGCAGGTTGTGCAGACGGTTTCCGAGGCCAAGGCGTGTGAGGATCTCCCTGGCACGCTCGCGGCCGGTCTTGTCGAGCTTGCCGTTGAGGCGCAACATCAACTCGACGTTCTCTTGAGCGTTGAGGTATGGCACAAGGTTGTTGGCCTGGAACGTGAACCCGATCTGCTCACGACGAAAGGCGACGCGCTGGCTCTCGGAGAGCTTCGATAGATCCTTGCCCGCGATCATCACCTGGCCCGAGGTCGGTGCCAGCAGGGCGGCGAGGATGGCCAGGAGCGTGGTCTTGCCCGAGCCGCTCGGTCCGACCAGAGCGATGAACTCGCCCGGCTTGACGGCCAGCGACACCTCCTTGACGGCGTTGATCGGCTGGCCTTCGAGTTGATAGGTTTTGGTGACGCCGCGGGTTTCAAGTGCGTACATGACTGGCCTCACAATCCGAGCGCGCGCAGCGGCTCGATCTGGATCGCATAACGGACCGACACGCTCCCGCCGATCGGGCCGATCAGGAGCAGAGCGCCGATGGCGGTCGCCACCCCGACGCCCGTGAACGCAACCGGCACGCTGGCCGGCATCCCCAGGCTGAGCGCCAGCGTGAGCGCGCTTCCGATCCCGACGCCGATAGCGGTGACGAGCATGATCTGCAGGACGGCGGCCGTGCCGACCGTGGCGTTGCTCGCGCCGATGGCCTTGAGCACGCCGATCTGCGGCACCTTCTGCAGGATCTGGATCTGGAAGAAGCCGCCGATGACCAGCACGCCGATCAGCAGGGTGAACACACTCTGCGTGTTGAGCGTGCTCTGCTGGGCCGAGTATCCCGGAAGGTTCTCGTACGTCTTCTGGACGGTCTGGACCTCGACGCGGTCAACCGTATCCAAAATGCGCGCCTGCATGGCATCGACCCGGGTTGGGTCATCGAGCTTGACCGCGATGGCGCCGACGGTCAGTTCTGCGCCGGCGGCCTCGCCCTCGCCCTTGGGCCGAACGCGGTCCCACGTAAACATCGGCACGAACAGGGTCGGTTGGAAGAGATAGGTCTGGCCGTCGCTGATCCCGACCACGCGCAACGCGTAGGTCTGATCCTGCGTGCCCTGCGTAGTCTGGATCGTGATCGTGTCGCCAACCGACAGGGCCAGTTGATTAAGCACCGATCGATCGAGGACCACCTCGGCCGCCTGGATCGTGGCGAGGCCGCGCCCCTGGAAAGCCTGCGGCTCCCCAGGCTTGCCGGGTTCAACACCAACAAGCGAGACACGCAGGGGGGTGCCCTGCTTCGGCATCGGATCGATGATCGTGGCGCTCGAGAAGCCGAGCGCGCCGGCCGACTGCACGCCATCGATGCGTTCCACGGCAGCCATGCGCGAACGGCCAATGCGGCTGGCCGTCAGGATGCCGTCGGCGCGATCGCCCAGCACCATCAGCTGGGCGTCCAGCTTCGACAGATACTGGCGGTTCGCATCGGCCAGGCCTTCGGCCAGGGCGGCGATAAACAGGACCAACACAGTGATGAGCGCGATCACCATGCTGAAGAGCAGGAAGCGGCCCCGGTTGCGCCAGAGCTCGCGCGTCGCCAGGTGGAAGGAAACCAGAATGCTGTTCACTTCGACAGTATGGCACCCGGCTCCTGCGCGCATGAGGCTTGTAGAAGCATAAGCGCGGGATGAGAGCCCGCTTTTATGCTGTCGATACGCAAGAGGTGGTTGATGGAAGGCGGGGCTACACCAGAGCTTTGGCTGCGATTCCGCTGTTGCGCACCTGGACAGTGCAGAATGGCGCGCAGCCTGCGACCTGATGCTGACCAACGTCCATCCCTATGGTCATCCTGAGGTTTCGAGGGGCTTCAGGACCCGCTCAGGATGACCATAAGGAAAGGTTCGGATGGCTCGTTTCTATGCCCAGACCCAAAGCCAGCCCAACGGCACGAGTGAAATCAGGAAGACCACACTGACCACCGTCAGGAAGGCGTAGAACAGCCGGCCGGGCACGCCCCAACCCCGATCCCGCCAGCTGCCGATCGCGCCCACGATCATGGCGAGCGTCAACAGCACGAGGAGCGCCGGGATAGCGAAGAGCGGCGCCGACCAGCCCGGCAGGCCATAGATGACGTTGTTGCCTTCATAAAGCGCTGACCAGAACGCGATCCCGACCACGGCTACCAAGAAGCCGAGGGCCAGGAACCCGGCCAGGAGCACGACCACACGCGCGGCCCAGCGGCCCAGCTTCTCGCGCGTAGTCTGCGGGGTCGACGGTCCCCACTTAGCCATCCAGCCGATCAGGGCCATGATCGGCCAGATCAGCCAGACGCTGACGAGGATCAGCGCCGCGATGAACGCGATGCCGAGGGCGATCATCTCGTTCGTCCCGGCTCCGCTGAGGATCGCGAACGGGGCGTCCGTCATGACCATAGTCGACGGCGTCTTGAAACCGACCGGCTGGTTGTCTGCGCAACTCGTGTCGGGCCGTTGTGTCGGGTCATCATAGAACGCCATCATGATGTCGGCCATGCAGGCTCCCGACAGGCCGCCGCCATGCCCACCGTTGGGGCGGGTGAGCACAAAGCTCTGTGTGAGTGTCTGGGCCGCCAGTTCCCCGTAGGCGGGCGGTGTGATCGGGTCGAGCTGGCCGTTGATCACAAGCGTCGGGATGTCGCTGACCACAGGCTCGTTGACGCCGGCCGGGAGCGGCGGCACCTGGATGACCTGGCAGAAGTGCTCGGTGGTCGCCGTGTCGTTGAGCAGCGAGTTCGTCAACTCGGGGCGCACGCCGTCGGTCTTGAATTCGAAATCGACGATCCCGGGTTCTTCAGCGCACATCGTGGCGTGATACATGCCGCTGGCGAACGTCGCATCGTACATCAGCACTGACCAGTATGTGCGGAAGAGCACGCTGTCGCGCTTCTCGGCCATATCCATGATCATTTTCGGCAGCAGCGGGATGGTCTCGGTCGAATAGAGCGTCTGCACCATCATCGAGAGCAAGACGTCACCGGTCGCCAGCGCATCGACCTTGCGGCCAGTGGCCTGGCGCGTGGCCGGGTCGCGCTCGTCGATCGTCAGGGTGACGGGGTTTGCGTTGAGCTCGGTGATTGTGTTGTAGAAGACATTCTCGAGATCGGGGTACGCGCGATTGCAGGCGGCTTCGTTGCGACAGGCCTCGAAGAACGTGTCAAGGCTTCGCTGCCACGATTGCAACACGTCGGGCACGTAGTTGACCTGGGTCGGCACGACCGAGTCGAGGATCACCGAACGGAGGCCGGCCGGGTGATCGCGCATGGTGTGCAGGGCCAGTAAGGTGCCGTAGGACACGCCGTAGAGGTTGATCTGGTCGTAACCGAACGCCACGCGCAGGTCTTCGATATCGGCTGCGTTCTCGACGCTGTCGAAGTCGCCGAAGTCAACGCCATCGTCGCGCAGTCGCTGCACGCAGGCGTCGAACGCCTGATTGATGAGTTGGTCGGACTCCTCTCGGGAGAGGTTTTCGTCGAGAGTGTCGATGGCCAGCTCGTTCGCCTCGCTGCACTCCAGGAAAGGCCTTGAGTTCAGCGTGCCGCGCTGATCGAAGATCACGATGTCGCGATCCGCCACCAGATGACTGGGCTCCTGTCCCAATGGAAAGAGCACCTGGAGGAAGACGTCGATCGACGAGCCGCCTGGGCCACCCTGCAGCATGAAGAGCGGGTCAGGCCTGACGCTTTCTGCGCGGCTGCGGACGATCGCGACGGCCAGTTGAAGGGTGCGCCCGTCGGGTTGGCTGTGCTGAGCCGGCACGGTCAACCAGCCGCAGTCGACGCGATAGGCATTTTCGATCGGCGCGCTCTGGCCGTCGAACGTCCCGATTGGGAGTTCGAATGGGCAATCGTCAGCAACAAAAGCGCCGGCACCTGGTTGTGCCACGGCCATCCGGGGGGTGCCAATTGGGGCCGCAAAAAGGCCCGTCGCGAAGAGCAGGCCGAGCGCTGGGTTGAAGAGTTTTCTGCGGAACGTATCCATCATCATGATCTTCCTCAATCAATCTAGATCCGACCCCGACCGGGGTTTACGTCGACCTGAATTGTACCGATGCCTTCTCTCTGTTTCATCACGGCGACACGCCCTGCGATTTCAACCACTCCAGCAACAGCATCCCCCCGAAGCCCAGGATCACGACAAGGCCGTTGTTGAGCATGTGGATGAAGATCCCGGGCCAGATCGATTTCGTCTGTTCGTATGCCCAGGCCAGCGCCAGCCCGATGATCAGGCTGGTGAGCACGACCGGCGGAGAGTCGGCATGGGCGAGCGCGAAGGCCAGGCTGCTGAGCGCGATCGACCAACGTGCGTCGAGGCGCTGACGCAGGAGGTTGTAGACCACGCCGCGGAAGAACACTTCCTCACCGATCGGTGCGAGCAGGCCGACGCCGATGAAAGCTGTGACGAACGCCTGCAGGCTGAGTTCGGGAAACACAAGCTGGGTTCGCAGATCGAGGCTTGTGTCGTTCGTGATGTAGACATAGGCGACGCCGATCGCGATGCGCACCGGCAGCAGCCCAAACGTCAGCCCGAGCACGAGGCCGAGCCACAACAGAGTGGGGCGCGCGAACAGACCCAGGCTCTGCAGCGAGATTGCGCGTGTGACCAGGCTGAGCGCCAGCCCGACGCCGCCCAGCGCCACCAGGTTGACGACACCGGCCAGGAGCGGCAACCACACCGCCGTTTGCGAGTGGCCCGGCGCCTCGGGGTCGATCAGCCCGCGGCCCAGGACCAACGCCAGCAGGGTGTTCGCGCCCAACCAGGCCGCGATCGAGGCGCTGACGATCAGGACGATCAGCCACCAGGCCGGACGACGACGCTCGGATGTCGAAGGAGCCACCATACGCCTCTATGAAATGAAAAGCCCACCGACCGTCGGCCGGTGGGCTTTCCTGTGTCGATACGACGCTCAGCTCGACGTGCGCGGGATGTACGGCAGGATTGCCTTGGCCAGGTTTTGGGTCGGCATCGTCTGCAGCCAGACGCGCCCGGGGCCGCGCAGCGTGGCCAGGAACAGGCCTTCGCCGCCGAAAAGGATGTTGGTGAAGCCCTTGACCATCTCGATGTCGAAGCCCACGCTCGGCTCGAGCATCGCGACGTGGCCGGTGTCCACCTTCAGCATCTGGTTGGCCTCGAGCGTGTACTCGACGATCTCGCCGTCAAGACAGACGAAGGCCAGGCCCGGGCCCGTGAACTTCTGCATGATGAAGCCCTCGCCGCCGAACAGGCCAGCGCCGAGCTTGCGGCGAAAGTGGATGTCGAGCCCGACGGTCTTCTCGGCCGCCAGGAACGCCGACTTCTGCGCGATCATCTGCTGGCCTTCTTGCAGCATTACGGGCACGATCTTGCCCGGGAAGTCGCTGGCGAACGCCACGATGCCCTTTCCGCCAATGCTGGTGTACTCCACCAGAAAGAGCGACTCACCGCTGACCGCGCGCTTGAGGATGCCGCCCAACCCGCCGCCGCGGCCGCTGGTCTTCATATCGATGTTGTGGCTCATCCACGACATGCCGCCCGATTCGGAGTACACGGTCTCGCCGGGGTCGAGTTCCATCAAGACGGCCTGTAACGTGCTGCCGATGATCTTGTACTCCATACCGGTGACGCCTTTGCCGGTGGCCGTCACGGTGGGATCGGGAAGATCAAGACGGTTGCTGGTGCTCATGCGTGCTCCTTGTTTTGGAATGCGAAGAATAACGCCGGATAGTATATGTCAGATCGGACGAAAAACTCACCGTGGCCCGCTGATCTTCGAAGCAATACGAAAGACGAAGGACGAAGGTTGTATCACACAACCTTCGTCCTTCGTCTTTCGTCCTTCGTCGTTTGTTACCGGAAGATCGGCTGAGGGTTCCGGGCTTCGGCCTGGACCTTGATGTCTTGCAGCCAGTCGTGCTCGGCGATCGCGCCACCGCGATCCATGCTACGCCGGGTAACGGCCAGGCCTGAGCGGGCCATGTCGGCGGCTTCGGCGAACTTCTCTTCGGCGAAGAGCACGGCCGCCTGGGCGCGCGCGCGGATATGCTGTTCGACCATGCCGCCCTGGGCCTGATCGAGCAACTCACGGGCGCGAGCTGCATTGCCTCGGCACCAGGCTTCGTAGTACGCGGCTTCTACGACCAGGGCCGGTCGGAAGGTCTCAGGCAGGCCGTCGAGTTGGGTGAGGGCCGTATCGATCAGGTCGCCAGCCTCGGCTGAGCGGCCTGAGTCGAGCAGCCACACGTACCCGAACCAGTTGGCAACAGCGTCTTGCGATGTGCCTTCGCGCAGGTCGAGGAAGCGCTGCATCAGACGCGGGTTCTGCTCGCGCGGGCGGGTGCCGCCGGCCGACGCGCCGGTGATGGCGATGCTCAGCTGCTTGCGCTCGGCGTCATGGCCGCCGCGCAGACAGTCGAGCAGCTGGGCGCCGTCGGTCTGGAACCCGCCGGTCTTGCCGGGCAGGATCGTGGCCAGGAAGATGCCGCCGTTCAGCAGGCTGAAGACCAGAAGCCAGAAGAGCGATTCACCATGAAGGGTGTTGCTGACGTCACGCAGGAAGAAGGCCGCGCCCAGGCCGAGGGCCGAGAAGAACAGGCTCGCCAGGGGCCCGGCCGCGATCGCGACGGCGAAGCGCGGGGTCAGGTTGTGCCCGTCCATCGGCACCGACGCCGCGAGGCCACCGTACAAGGAGAGGTCTTCGTTCAGACGCCACTGGATCGAGTCGCCCTCGCGGACAAGCTTGACCGGCCCGATCACGAGTAGCATGAACCTGAAGCCCATCAGGCTTCCACCGATCAGGTGGCCGATTTCGTGGAAGGCCAGCGCCAGGAAGAGGACAGCCAGGACGCCGACGATCAGGGCCGGGGCGCCCGGGATCGAGACGTTCAGGCCCCAATCTACGCCGCGCACCAGATAGCCGATGCCCAACCCAAACGCCGCCCCGAAGACCGGGATGAACGTGTAGAGGCCCCAGCGCAGGGTGCGCGAGATCGGTCGAGGAGCGGGGGCTTGCGGCTGTACCGGGACTGTGGCTTCCATCATCAATTCCGACTGCTCAAACCCTTTTTTAACACCGATCTCGGTGGTAGTCAATGCAGGCGTTCCCAGCATCCTCGCTCCTCGCCCAGGGGCGGGTGAACGCCCTGGAACACCAGGAGTGATGCAAGAACTGTGCCAGCCGGGTCAGCGGATCCGATCCGGGTCCGCGACCGGCTCCCACCAGTTCCAGGAGACGCCGTCGGCGCTGCCGTCGACGTGCGGGAAGTGCCGGAACCACCAGAGATGATGCAGGCGGATGTCGCCGTTACCCCATTCGGCGCTGTTTTCGCGGCGCGCCGTCGCATTGAGGTCCGGAAACATCAGCCAGGCCCGCGACCGGCTGACGACCGGGCGCGAATTGCCCCAATCGTAGTCCTTGACGCTGTTGGGCGCAAAGTGAACATTGCCACATTCCGCCTGGCCAGGGTGGGTCTGCTCATGGCGCGTGAAGCGTTCCCACAGGTTTGCGCTGCCTTGCGTGTTCCGATAGACATGGCGCAGGATGTCTTCGGCCCGATGGCCCAGATCCTCGAGCATCTCGCCCACGCCGCGCTCGTAGTTGAAGCCCATGATGACGAACCGGCGACGGGCATGTTCGGTGCCACGCAGCGGCGGTGCGTTGCACGAGATGGCGCCGGGCCCGCCCATGATCGACTCGTAGTAGCCGAAGTACGGCCCGCCGAACAGCCAGACTTCGTCGATCGCGCCACTGTCGATGCGCGCGATCACGTCGAACTCCTGCACCAATCGCAGATAGTCGACGCCGTCGGGTTTGTGCCAGCCGCCGCGTCGCTGCCAGTTCGACCAGTAGGTCTCGGGGGTGTAGGCGAAACCATCCACCTTCACTGGGAAACCATCGACGTCGATCCGCTCGACAACCTGGTATTCGACGAGCCCGTAGCTGCACTCACGCACGTCAGCGGCGTAGCGTTCCGCCAGCATCGCCGGGTCGTTCCACCCCAACGCTGCGCTGAGTTGGCGATCGCCGGCCAGCGGGATGCGCGGATTGTGCACGATGCTGAGCACGCGGCGCTGAAGGGGAGTGGGCATGGGTTGTATGATAATCGACCACAGACGGCGGACCGCTGCAAGTATTTCGACATCGGACGAAGGACGAATGACGAAAGCGGACCGGCTATTCAGCCTTCGTCATTCGTCCTTCGCCACACGGTCTCAATCGCATTCAAATGGAGATGCCCATGATCGCTGGAGTTCGATACGCTCACACAAACGTGATTGCGAAGGATTGGCGCGTGCTGGCTGAGTGGTATGTCGAGCATTTCGGCTGCGAGCGTGTGTTGCCCGAGCGTGATCTTTCGGGGCCAGCCATGGAAGCCGGCACCGGTGTGCCCGGGGCTACGCTCAAGGGCATCCACCTGCGTCTGCCCGGACATGGTCCGAACGGTCCGACGATCGAGATCTTCAGCTACGGTTCGATGCCCGAGCCGGTCGCGACCGACATCCATCGACCCGGCTATGGGCATATCGCCTTTCAGGTGGCTGATGTGGCCGCAGCGCGCGCGACAGTGCTCGCCGCCGGGGGCCACGCTATCGGCGAGGTGGTGACTACGTCGGTCGATGAGGTTCGTGTGGTTACGTGGTGCTATGTCACCGACCCGGAAGGCAACGCCGTCGAGTTGCAGGCCTGGGGCAAAGCCCAGTGAGCGACGCGAAACTCCGCATCGTTCCGTTCAGGCCGGTCGATCAGGTGGCGGCCCGCGCGCTCATCCTGACAGGGCTGGCCGAGCGCTGGGGCACGCTCGACGAAAGCCTGAACTCTGACCTCGTCGACATTGCGAGCACCTACGCTTCAGGCATGTTCCTGTGCGCCTGGGCAGACGATGAGCTTGTCGGTACTGGCGCGTTGAGTAATCGCGAGATGGGCGTTGTCGAGATCGTGAGGATGTCGGTAGCGCGCGCCTGGCGCCGACGCGGGGTAGGGCGGGCGCTCGTGTCGGCATTGCTCGACATCGCCCGAGTGCACGGACATCGGCGCATCATCCTCGAGACCACGGAAACCTGGGAAGACGCGGTTCGCTTCTACCTCGGCCTCGGGTTCGTCATCACGCATCATCACGACGGCGACGCGTACTTCGCGCTCAATCTTGGGTAGGAGACCACAGACGGCGGATGGTTGTCTCGCCGCTTCAGACCTTGGCGCACAAAGAGAGCACCAATGCAGGCGCCGATCGCTCACGCCGGCCACAGCTTCCTCGGTTCATGTCGTCCACAGCGGCCAATCTGTCACAACATGCGACTCGTTGGATGAGTGCACAGGATGCGTCCTGCAGGACCACCTGTCGGGTGTGTTGTCTTTGTCGGGGCCTTATGAGTCTTCGGAGGAGATCCTTCGCGCTCATTGAGCAAGTCTGATGGCAGAGGTGGCCAGGCGCTCTGGATGACACGCTACGCGACGGACATAGCACGTATCCGACACGGCGCGCGACGGACACGCGGCTGGCGCGGCACGCGGTTGACACGCCACGCGACGGACATGGCACACAACGGACACAGCACGCGGCTGGCACAGCATGCGATTGATATGCTACGCGACAGACACCCCGCGCAACTTGGCACGGCACACCACGGACACAGCACGTGACGGACATGGCACACGGCTGGCACGGTACGCGACGGACACAGCACACAGCCGACACGGCACGCGGCGGCACGGCATGCCACTGACGTTCGCACTGGATGACAGGGGCAGTTCTGAGCCAGCCTCGGCGTATCCACAGTCGTCGCAGCGCGGGGGTGTTGCGTGTCACCTGGCTGGTGTGTCCACGTCCAGGATGACGAAGGACGAAGGTTGTCTCACACAACCTTCGTCCTTCGTCCTTCGTCTCTCGTCTGCCGTGCGCCGTAGGCGCCGAGTCTGCAGTCCGCCGTCTTCCCTCACTCCTCCGGCTCGCTCAGCGGCTTGCTGAGGAGCTTGTAGCCACGGCCGCGTTGGGTCAGGAGATAGCGAGGCTTGAGGGGATCGGGTTCGATCTTGGCGCGCAGGCGGCTGACAAGCTTCTCGATACGGGCATCATCGACGCGGTCCATGTAGCTGCCGTTCCAGACCGACTCGACGATCATGTCCTTGGTCGTGAGTCTGTCGCGGCGCTGCGCGAGCAACTGCATCAGGCGGTATTCGAGGTCAGTCAGCACCGATATCTTCACGCCGTCGACACGCACTTCGCCGGCATCTTCGTCGACGAAGATGCCCTGTTCGGCGTTTTGGGTGTTGGCGCCCTGCCGCACCAGGAAGGTCTTGAACAGTGGCGAAAACAGGCGGCCGTCGGCATCCAGCAGGCCGAACGCCGTCAGGTGTTCGCGGTCGATCGGGTTGAGGCCTTCATCGCCGTTTGACACGAGCACGCCGAGCGCGTTCTGTTCCTCGGTCCGCAGTTGATTCCAGATCTTCAGGCACTCGGCGCGCGCGTTTGCGTCGTTGGCCAGGGAGGGCGTATGGCGCAACGCGGCTTGCGTGAGCGCCGTCAACAGGCCGTAGTGTCCGCCGCCCAACGACAGGATCTGGCCGCGAAGCTCCGCGGGGAGATTGCGCCCACCGTTGAAATCGACGACCCGTTGCGCATCCTCGTGTAACAACAACCCCGTCGAGACGCTGGCGCTCGTGAAGAGTTCGGCAAACTCATTTTCCGGCCGGATCGCGGGGTCGGTGAGCGGCCGGATCGTGGCCGTCAGGAAAGTCAGACGTTCGCGGTATTTGTCTTTCAATGCGCGCAGGTTGAGCAGCGCACGTTCTTCGATCGCGGTGTAGATCTCGTCGAACTCGTCGAGCAGAAGCACGAGCGGGCGGCCGAGACCGGCGCAGGCTTCGGCGATTCCGTTGTTGAACGCCAACGAGGCCTGAAAGCCCGAGGCCGCCGACGTGATCGCCTGATGGTGATCGCGCAGGCTGGCGAGCAGGGCAGGCGGGAGCGTGCCGTTGGCGTCCTCGAGGCTTTCGAGCAACGACCGTACGATGACCTCGAAGAAGCCGTGAGCGTTGTTCTCAACGATCCGATTGCAGTCGACGTAGACGAGCAGCATCGCCTCGGTCGGCTGTCGGTCGCGCGCATAGGCCGGCAACGCGCGGAGAAGTTGGCTCTTGCCCGCGTTACTCAGCCCGTACAGGCTGCAACACGTAGCGCTTCGCAGGATCTCGAGCAAACGCTCTGCCTGTTCAATACGCAACATCGGAAAGGGGGAAGACATCGGCGCTATTGTACTTTGGAACGCATACAGGGTGTCAGAGGGAGCGAACCTGTGTGCACGGGCGAGTTGTCAGGCCGTTTCAGGCCAGTAAGCCTTGTACGCGGCGGATGGCGCGGATCGGCATCGTCGGCGGCGTTCGCCAACAGCATCACGAGGTGGCAGGCACGAACCCTGGCCCTGTCTGCGCTCGCAAGCCGGGCGAGCTTATGGAGAAGCAAAGCGCGCCGGGTTGACCCGGCGCGCTTTGCGTTTCGAGAGCGGAAGGGCGATCAGGCCCCGGTGGTTCGCATCTGTCGAGCGACGAGGATGACTGCCACAAGCGCGAGGGCGGCGAGCATCAGGCTCAATGCGCCCGAGTCGTCGAAGAAGCCGCTGTTGGGCAGGGCGGTCGGTGTCGCGGTTGACGTCGGAGTGGCTGTCTGCAGGCCGCCGACGAGCGGTGTCGGGGTGGCAGAGGCGCCAGCGCCACCGCCACTGCCCTGGACGTCAGTCGACGTCGCCGTGGGTGAGGCAGGCCCGCCCGATGCGCCGGTGGGCGTCGCCGTCCGCAGGCCGCCGACGAGCGGTGTGGCCGTGGCCGTCACCTGCGCTACCGCCTGGGTATTGCCGGCCGCCGGTGTCAGAGTGGCCGTCGCCACGGCGCCGCCGCCCAGACGTGTCGGGGTAGCGGTGGCACCGCCAGAGGCGTTGCCTTCGGGGGTGCCGGCGGCAGGGGTTTCGGTCATGTCATCGCCGCCGCCCGTTTCGGGTGGGGTCGTCGCGGTCACTTCTGCGACCGCTGTCGTGCCGGCCGTCGGGCTGGCCGCACCCGCTGTCGGGCTGGCGACGGCTGCCGTCGCTGCCACGCTGGTCGCGGTGCCCGCCTCGGTCGCAGCAACGGTCGTGGCCTGTGCGGCCTGAGTGGGCTCGAGCGTCGGCCCGGTCGTCGCTGTTGCGGCAGGAGCGGCCGTCGTGGCCGTCGCCGCAGCGGCGGCCGTCGCTGCGTTCGCGTCGAGGGTTGCAGCCGATTCCGTCGTCTCTGTGCCGGCCTCAGGCGCGACTGTGTCGGTTACAGCCGGAGCAGCGACAGTGTCGGTTGGCGCAGGGGTATCCGTGGCAGCCGGCGGCTCGGTCGCCACGATCTCTTCAGTAGCCGCAACCAGCGTCACCGTGGGCTGGGCGTATTGCGTGCGCAAGGCGTTGTTGGTGGCCTCGATCGCGGCGTTCGTTGCTGCCACAACAGCGACCTGGGTCTGCTGTGCGGCTTCGGCCTCACGCCGCTGGCTGGGCAGCCAGAAAAACGCCAACGCGGCAATGAGCCCAAGGATGAGTAGGAAACCACCACCCAACAAACCCGCCAGGATCAGGAAGGTCCGGTTGGACGACCGCTCTTCTCCACCCTCGTTTTCGTCGTCCAGATTCGGGTCTTCTTCTGCCATGAAAGCCTCCTCAGCGCGACGTGACACCCGCCGCGATTCGACAACTTCCCGTTTTACAACAGGTGCCGGAAAATTGCGAACGGCCAGGGCCGGGCGTCGCTGGGCCGGACGCGCGGAAAACTGCAAGACTCATGCCGGAGATTTGGGCTCCGGCGCGAACGCTCAGGCCAGGATCTCGAGGTTGGCGAACGGCGCCGAAACCGTCGGGCGCTGGCCGGGGACATCATCGAGAGCGATGACGGCCAGTCTGGTGCGGATGCCGCTGGGCAGCAGCATCGGGCGGTCACTCAAACCGGTGACATGCCCGACGCGGCCAGCCTCCGGTCCACGCAGGATGCGCACGCGCTTGCCCTCGGCCAGCGGCTCACCGGAGACGGGCAGGGGCGCATTATTGGCCGGGAGCGGGATGATGGCTTCAGGGCGCTCCGTGCCATTCCGGTCCCAGGCGCAGGCGTTGAGCCACACCTCGCGCCCGGCGTTTCCGTTGAGGAGCGCAAAGACCGGCTGCGAGAAGCCGCCCTCGCCAAAGCCCTCGGCGATCAGGACGGGGAAAGGCGCCCTCTCTGCAGCCGCCAGCAAACGAGTGCCGAGCCGCCCGAGGATGAGGCCACCCACGCCCACCTCGGCGAGGCCTGAGAAGAGCGAGTCGTCAGACAGTGAGCCGCCAGCCACGATCGCGCCGCGCAGGCTCGGCTCGAGCAGCCCGGCATGAAGCACCGTGGCAGGTTCTGCGGTGAGCATGCGCAGCACCGAGAAGCCTTCCTGACCGTTGCCCCACACACCCGACACCACGGCGCCGGTCGTCTCGATCGTCACGCCGCCACCGATCGGCCCAACGATGGTGCCAGGCAGCCCGGCGCGCAACTCGACCGGCCGCACGGTGGCCAGCAGAGCCTTGCCACCGTCGAGCAGCACGAGACGCGAATCGGCTGCGGCTGTCGCCGAGCGCCATGTGCCAAGCAGGCCGCGCTTGCGGGCGACGGCCTCACCCTTCTTGATGAAGTCGCCCTCGTGCTTGAGGATGTACGGCTCGAGCTTGTTGGCACGCACGCCGAGCTTCGCCGCCAGGTCGATCAGTTGATGCGCTTCGGCGACCTCGCCTTCAGCGACCACGTCGCCAGACGCGACACGCTGGCCCTCTTTGACGAGCACGTTGATCGTGCCGGGCAACGTCCGGCGTCGCCGCACGGAGGTCAGCAACGTCGCCTGGCTGGTGAGTGGAATGTAGGCCATAAAGGTCTCAATGCGACCGCGGACGGCTGACCGCGGACCGCTGAAATCGTCGCCATTCGTCAGGCGCCTGTGCTCGACGTTCTGCGGTCCGCCGTCCGCGGTCCGCGGTCACTGGAGCCAAACGCCTCCCATCAAACAATTCTCACGCCCCGATATCCGCCATCGCGGTCCACCAGGACTGAATCGCCTCGGCGCGTTCGGCGGCGTCGCGGGGCGGCTGGGTCGGGCGGCCGCGGCCGTCGATCACGAGGCCGAGCGAGCCACCGAGCACCTTCACGTTGAGCGCGCGGCCCGGGCCCGCGCCGGCATCGACGTCGCGACGCGGCTTGAGCGTCAGCTTCGCCGTGCGGTTGGGCGCCAGCGGCACCGCCTTGATCGATCCGGGCGCAATCTCGAAATCGACAGCGGCGCCTGAGTCGTCCGTCAGCTTACCGACGGCCAGGGCGCTCGAGCCGCGGCCGTTCGTCGTCAACGACAACGCCGTGCCGAGCGTCAGCAGTCCACCGTTCTCGAGCACCTGCACCGGCGCCAGCGGATTGAAGTACGCGGCTGCGCCGAGCGTCGGCACCAGGTGCGATCGATCCAGCATGAGTGTGGTCAGGCCGGTCGGGCTCAGCCCGTCGAGCAAGACGAGCGCGGCCAGGCCGGGATGCGGCGCGTTGGCGAGCGTGGCGCCGCCGCCGATGATCAGGTCGTAGCGCGTGCCGAAACCGGTCGAGCGGCGCAGCGAGCCGCGCAGGGCGGCGCGGGCCAGCGCGGCCTCGGCGAACAGGTCATCGGCGTTGACGGGCACTGTGTGCGGCGCGACGCGGCTCTTGGTCTCGATGAAGTCACGGATCGCGTCCTCGGCCGGCTCGCCCGGCAGCCAGCGCGCGAACGCCTCGAGGCCTTCGCTACGCAGAGTCGCCGAGGCGCTCAGGCCGACGCCCAGATCGGGGTCGACGCGGATCGTGAGCCTGCCGTCGATGGCCGCGATCACGGCCGTCGATTGCGAGCCGACATCGGCAAAGAGGATGCGGCGCCAGGGCGTGGTGCCCTTGCTCATAAATTGAAGCAGGACGCCGGCCGCCTGAGCGGTCGGCAAAAGCCGACCCTGGCTGTACGCCGCCATCTCGCGCAGGCCACCGATGGCGCCGGCGCGGGCCGCGATCGTGGCGCGCGCCAGCTCCTGGCCGGCCGAGAGCGTCGTGATCGTGCCGATCGCGGGCTGGACGTTTGGCGCGACGTGCACGTCGGCGATGCTGGCGAGCAGCGTCGACACTTTCTCACTGAGCGTTGCATTGCCGGCGTAGACGACCTGGCGGTTCGCGCCGCCGAGCCTGTAGCAGGCCAGGCCGATGGTCTCGGTCAGGCGCACGATCGAGTCGTTCGCGCCACCGTCCTTGCCGCCGGCGAAGACGATCAGTTCCGGCCGCGCTCGATAGACGGCGTCGAGTTGCTGCTGCTGCGTGCGGCCATCGGTCAGGCTGAGGGTCTCGACGATCTGCAGGTGAGCGCCCTCGGTGGCGCGCATCGCGGCGGCGAGCGAGAACTGCGGCAGCAGGCCGACCAGCACGGCGCGCAGGGCAGGGCCGCCGCTGCTCGTCGCTGTCACGATGTCGACGCCGTGGCCCTCGTTGTCGATGGGCGAGATGATCGGGGTCTGATCGCTGAAGAGCTTGCGGCCGGTCACAGCCAGGATGTCTTCGAGCGCGTGGCGCAGGCCCTCGAGCACGTCGTGGTACGGCGCGCCGAAGGTCGACGGCGCTTCGCCGGTGGCGATGTGGCGGTACACGCCTTCGACCACGTCGAAGAGGTTGGCGCGCGTGGTGGCCGCACCGAAGTCGACGGCCAGGATGGATTGAGCGCGATGTTCTTGGCTGCTCATGTCATTGCCCCAACAGGCCGCGGACGGCGCCGAGCCGTTCGGCCAGCGCTGCGGCGGCGCCGGCGATCAGGCCGGCGTACATCACGCCGAAGGTCAGGCCGATCAGGATCCGGCCGATCGGCGCGATCCCGGTCTGGATCACCTGCGCTACGGCGCTGCGTCCTGCGCCGCGCTCTTGAGCGCCCCGCTCAGGAGCGCCGCGCTCTGGAGCGGCGCGCTCTGGAGCGGCGCGCACCCCATAGTGGAAGGTCAGGAGCGTCGCGGAGACGCCGGCCGCGATGATCACGCCCGTCAACAAAGCACCCGGAT
>CAYZRP010000064.1:29052-34542 GCA_964480865.1 uncultured Anaerolineales bacterium
AGCGTCGCGGAGACGCCGGCCGCGATGATCACGCCCGTCAACAAAGCACCCGGATCGGCGAACTGGATTGGGAAGGCCGAGGCCGCGGCCTGCGGCAGCAGCGTCCCCGTGATCGCGCCGCCGACGGCGACCGCCGCGCCCACACCGGCCAGCAGGGCCAGCGGGAAGCGGCCGATCAGGTTGGAGGGCTGCAGCTTGAGCAGGAAGAGCAGAGCCAGCAGCCACGAGAAGCCCAACAGCGTGATCTGGCCCGGGTCCACGGTTTGCGAGCCCATCGCCAGCACCGGGATGAAGAGCTGCGGGATGATCACATTCTGCACCGCGACGACGACCGCGTATCCCGCGGCGACGCCGACGAACAGATACATGGCGAGCCGGAAGAGCGGGTTGTCGCCGAGCATGTAGCTCAGGATCATGAGCGTCAGCACAAGGCCGACGATGGCGCCCAGGATGTCAGTCGGCATGTGTCACCTCCGGATGCGCAGGCGGCTCAGGCCGGCCAGCAGATTGCCGATCACGATGATGGCGGCCGCGGCGAGCAGCACGCCGCCGGTCAGCGACCAGCGCGTCGTCGCGTCGCCAGTGAGCCCGGCCTGCGCTTCGTACTGCGCGGCCGCGCTCAGGCCCGAGACCATGCCGTCGACCGAGCCGCCGTGATTGACGAGGTACGGTCGCAGCAGCGGACCCGCGCCGGCGCTGGCGCCGATCACGATCGTGCGCTCGGGCGGGAAGAACAGGGCGGTCTGCTCGAGCCAGGCGCGCGCGCCTTCAGGGCTGCCCGAGACGATCAGGAGCGCGCCGAAGTCGGCCAGCGTGTGGATGCTCGCCAGCGCGGGCTGCTCCCACAGGCCGGTGCCCTGACCGCTGAAGTCCGACAGGAAGGTGTTGCGCGGCGCGTTGGCGAACTCGACCACACCGACGCCGCCACCCGGCAGGTAGCCGAGGTTGACGAAGTCGGTGTAGGCCGTGTAGCCGAAACCGCTGGTCGCGCTCATCGCCTGCGCGCTGCGCTGGATGACCTGTTCGGCCACGCCGGCGCTGCTCGGTGTCGTGCTCAGGGCGACGACGGGCAGGCCGAGTCGCAGCGCATGACGCGCGAACGCCTCGGCGGCCGGGTTGAGCTCAGCCGCCTGGCCGGGCTCGTAGTCGACGACGAGGAGCACCGGTCGCTTCGGCACATCCGCGCGGCCGAGATCCTCGATCGCCTGAGCCGCCAGCGCGGTCTCAGAACCGACGGTCAGCGGTGCGGGGCCGGAGAGCAGGCCGGGCGCCAGGTAGGGCGTGACGGCGGCCAGCATGAGCACGGCGGCCACGAGCCAGCGCAGGAGCGGCAGCCTGAAGCGCGCCTTCTTGCGCGGCGTTGCCGTGCCGACTTCGGCGCGGGCCAACGCGGCCAACACCTGAGCGGCTTTGTTCTGCGACTCGGTGACGGTCAGCGTGTGGATATTGCTGGCGGCTTTGCCGGGCAGCACCACGCTCGGCTCGGCGCGCAACACGCCGCGCATGCCGGCGAGGACGCCGATGGCTTCTTCGTAGCCGTCTCGCGGGACGCTGTGCGTGGAGGTGTCGGGCGGAAGATCGGCGTCGTCCGGTGCGCCCTGTACATCGGTCGGGCGCATGGCCGAGAGCCAGGCCGGGATCTCGGCCTGCGAGAGGTCATCGCTCGTCGGCGCTTCATCGTCGGCCGGCGACCAGGCTGATTCAGGCGGCAGATCGTCGCCGTCGTCAGCCGGTGCAGGCGTCGCGCTCGGCGGCTGCACGGGATCGTCGTCGTCGAACGCCATCGTCAGGGCCACAGGCCCTGACGCAAGCTCATTGAGCCAATCCGGCGTCTCAGAGCCGAGTTCGGCGGGCACCTCGGCCGGCGGGAGCGGGGGCTGGGGCGCGGGCGTCGTTGGCTGGATCGGCTGAGTCGACGGCTTGACGACAGGTTCGTCAGGCGTCATCTCGGTCAGCCAGTCGGGCAATGCGTCGCCCGCGGTCAGCGTCGGTTCCTCGGCCGCGGGTTCGGCCGAAGCGGGCTCCGCCGCAACGGGTTCGTCGAACCACTCGGGCAGCGCGGGCTTTTCGGGCTTGGGCGCGTCGTACTCGCCGCCCGGCGCGTCGCTCGACAGGGCGCTGAGCCAGTCGGGCAGGGCTGGCGCCGGCGCATCGACCGGAGCGTCGGCGGCTTCGGGATCGGTGAACCAATCTGGCGCGGCCTGGCCGCTCGTGACCGGCGTGTCCTCTTCGTCGATCGGAAGACGTGTCGCCGGGGCGGCGATCATCGTCGTGTCTTCGGTGGTCAGGCTCGAGAACCAATCGGGCAGGCCGGGCGCCTCACTTTGCGCGGGCTCGTCGCCTTCGGCCAGGGCCGAGACCCAGCTCGGGACGTCGGCGGGCGCGTCGCTCTCGGCGTCGGCCGGTTCAGGATCGGGCATGGACGACGGCGTGCCCTCCAGCTCATCCCACGCAGAGGCTGCGGCGTTCGACTCAGGCGCGGGAGTCGGTGCGGCCGGCGCGTCGCCAGGGCGAAGCGGCTGGTCGCAGTACTGGCACAGGTCCAGGAAGTCCGGGTTCGGCTTGTTGCAGTGTGGGCAGCGCACGACGGCCATGGTTCAGTCTCCGTACGGCCGATCGATGGCCAGCAACACGCGCAGGCCAGTCGCGATGACGCCCAACGAGATGCCGATCAGCAATCCGCGACCGCCGGCGACGGCCGGGACCTGGGCGAACCAATCGCCGAGGGCCGCGAAGCCGAGGTCGGGCATCCCGGTCACGGTTGGCGCCAGCCCGATGAGGGCGATCACGAGGCTGACAAGGAAGGCCACGCTGAGCAGCGAAGGCGGCCGGCGCATGACGCGCGCCGCCGCGATGACGAGCACGAAGAGCAGGAGCGCGCTGAGCGCTGTCGCGCCGGCGAGGACGACATGGTCGAGCAAAAAGGCGCTGGCCGGTATGCCGGTCAGCGGTGTGATGATTCCGGCGATCAACATGGCCACGAAGCCGAGCACGGCGACCAGGCTGTAGGCGCCGCCGGTTTTGAAGCTCATGAAGTTGCGCAGATGCGCGCGGACCAGGCTGTACGCGCCGATCAGCACAGCCACTGCCGCGAGCAGCGTCGCCCAGCTGACGAGCTGCATGCGGACGGCGAGCAGCAGGGGCACCGGGATGAAGTACCCCAGCAGCGTCAGCAGGCCCGCGCCCGCCGCGATTGACGTGAGGACCACGTTGCGGAAGCGAATGGAGAATTTCACAGCCACCCCATCGTCTTGGCGATCACGGCCACACCGATGCCGACGATCACGAGCACGCGCATCCAGTCCTGAGCCTGCAGACTGGCCAACAGTGCAGGCCGGCGGCTGATGTAGGCGCCGGCCGCGAAGACGTCCTCGCCGATCACGGGGTGGTCGGCAGCCGCGAAGAGCGCGGCCTGAGCCGCGACACGGTCGACGCCCGCGATGGTCGTCAGGCCGGCGCGCGTGTTGGCGTCCGCGATCAGCGCGGCCTCTGGCCCGGCGGCGCCGAGCAGCACAGTGCCCGACAGCCGTTCGTCTTTGGGAAGGACAAGCGCGCCGGCCGCGTATGAGTCGGGCGTCAGGCCGACGACGCGAGCGGCGCTTGGGTTGAAGCGTTCGGAGGCGTTCGCGCCGCGGTGAGCCTCGACCAGCAGGTCATGGGCAAGGAGCATGGCGGCGCCATCTGCCGAGGTGATCAACGGCGGTCGATCGCCGACGACGGCGACCGACGCGATCTGCCCGGCAGCGCTGAGGCCCGCCAGGGTCGTCGACGTGTCCTGCCCGCCGAGCGCGCCGCTGCCGACAGCGATGTGCAGCCGGCGGCCAGATTCGACCGACTCGCCGACCGCCTGAGGCAGCTGGTCGAGGCCCGGGATCTCGCGCGAGACAGCCGGGCGGGTGGCTGAGCCGGACCGGCGGGCAGCCAGAACCGAGAAGGCCACGATCAGGACGGTGAACATCAGGACGGTGGCCAGGCCCATGAGCGTTGAGGTCATGCCTTGTTCTCCGGATCACTCGGCGTCAGTTGAGCCGCCAGCAGGCGCAGCTGCTGCGGGTCCTCCAGCATGTCAGCCAGACCCGAGAGTTCTTGCGCGTCGTAGAAGAAGGAAAGCAGAGGCGCGCCGAAATACAGGGCCTGTGCGCCAAGCAGGGGGACGGGGCTGCCCGGTTCGAGGAGCGCGGCAGCCAGGTCCGCCATGCCCCAGGCGTGAAGCCTGCGGGCCCAGCGATCTGCGCGATCGTCCACCGGCATAGGCGGCGAGTATAGCATAGACAATAACTCCGACCCCCGTAATTGCAAGAAGAATGCCCATTTTTCCCGCCCGCTTTACAACAGGTCGACAGAATGGCCCGCGAGTCTGATGGCCGGGGAGAAGCTTTGCCGCGAATTGCGCGAATTACGCGAATAGTGAGTGTGATACGAAAAGGCGACTTCCTTATTCGCGTAATTCGCGCAATTCGCGGCACAAATCCCCACGCTTACTTCGTGGCCTGTCGTGAAGCTCTTCGCAAAGATCCTCTATTGAAATCCGTGAGAAACGATGCGCAAACTGGTGTAAAGTACGCGCCATGCACAGATCCCTGATGATCTTCAACCCCGAGTCGAATCACGGCCGGTCGTGGCAGGCGGTGGCCGATTTGCGCGCCATGGTCGACACCCTGGGCGGCGCGGACTGGCGCGGCACCGAGTACCCCGGGCACGCGGCCGAGATCGCGGCTGAGGCGCGCGGCTACGACACCGTCATCGGCCTGGGCGGCGACGGCACGATCCACGAGGTCGTCAACGGCCTGATGCAGATCCCGGAGGCCGAACGCCCGGCATTGGGGTTGGTGCCCGTGGGCTCGGGCAACGACTTCGCCTTCGCGCTGGGCGTGAAGGTCGAGAACCTGCAGGCCGTGATGCGCAACGCCCTGACCGCCGAGCCGCGCGTGGTCGACATCGGCAAGATCACGGACGGCAAGGGGCGGAGCGAGCACTTCACGAACACCTGTGGCATGGGCTTCGACGCCGCCATCAACATCCGCACCCGCAAGATCACGTGGATGCACGGCTTCTCGATGTACCTGACGGCCACGCTCCAGTCGATCGCGCTCAACTTCGACGGGCCGATGTTGAAGGTCAAGTACGATGACGGCGGCTTCGAGCTGCCGACCCTGATGGTGATCGTCGGCAACGGGCCGCGTGAGGGCGGTGGGTTCCTCGTGACGCCTGAAGCCAAAATCGATGATGGCCTGTTGGACTTCGTTTACGTCGGTCAGGTGTCGCGCCCACGCATGCTGCAACTTATGACCAAGTTCATGAACGGCACTCACGTGGGCGAGCCCGACGTGCACATCCGGCGCACTCGCTGCCTCGAGATTGAGTCCGATCGCGCGTTGCCCATCCACCTCGATGGCGAGCTGTTTGCACCGTATGAGGCCAACGTCCGCTCGATCAAGATCGAGATGCTGCCCTGCGCGTTAAAGGTCAGAGCTTGAGTCGTGGAGCGTG
>CAYZRP010000064.1:34642-37677 GCA_964480865.1 uncultured Anaerolineales bacterium
CGAGTGCTCGTCGATTACGACTTCAACCTGCTGCAGGTCATCGCCGAGCAGTGGGGCGTGACTCTGCGCTCGCGCAGCCAGCGCGACGCCGTTCAGGAAGTCGAAACCCTTCTCAAAGATCCGCTCCGTCTCGGGGCTGCGCTGCCCATGGGCGCGCGCACCGCGCTCGACGCCTTGCTGCACGCGCCCGGCAAACGCCTGCCGCTCAGCGACTTCGCGCGCAAGTATGGCGAGGTGCGCGTGATGGGCGCAGCCAGACGCGACCGCGAGAAGCCCTGGGCCAATCGTCCGTCGGCTGCTGAACAACTCTTCTACCGCGGCTTGATTGCTCACGGGTTCTTCGACACTCCGTCTGGTCCGCGCGAACACGCCTTTGTGCCCGAGGACCTCGTGATGCTGGTGCCGGCGCCCGATCCCGCGCCCGTGCTGGAGCCGCCGGGCTCCGCCGCCGAAGCCCCGCATGGCGTCTTGCCGGCCGAGCCTTATCTCGCCGACGACGTCGCCACGCTGCTGGCCTATGCCCAGATCCTGCCGCTCAAGCTGGCGGCCGGCACACTCACCACGCAACTGCCCGCCACGCTGCGCCGCTTCCTGCGCGAGCCGCGCGCCATCGATCTGAGTTTTCAACTCGCGCTGGATCTTGGGCTGCTCGCCGGGACGCCGCTCAAACCCGGCGCCGACGTCGTGCGGCCGTTCCTTGATCGGCCGCGCTGGAGTCAGGCCCTCGTCCTCGCCGATGCCTGGCGCACCTCGACGACCTGGAACGACCTGCTGCGTCTGCCCGGTCTCATCTTCGAAGGCCAGACCTGGTCGAACGACCCGGTGGCCACTCGCGCGACCTTGATGGGCTGGCTGAAGCAGGTGCCTGCCGGGAAGTGGTGGTCAGTCGATTCGTTCGTGGCGGCGTTGCGCGATCGCCAGCCCGATTTTCAGCGACCGGCCGGTGACTTCGACTCCTGGTACATCAAGGACGCGACTACCGGCGACTACCTGCGCGGGCTCGAGAACTGGGAGCGCGTTGATGGGGCCGTGGCGCGTTCGATCCTCGCCGGGCCCTTGATGTGGCTCGGCCTGCTCGACGGTGATGCTCACGCGTTCCGTGTGACGGAACTTGGGGCAAGTTGGCTCGCGGGCACGCCGATCGTGCCGCAACGCGATCCTGCAATGCCAATAACGCTGAACGCGCTTGGCGAGGTCAGGGTCGCGAGTTCGGCGCCGGCCTATCTGCGCTTCAGGGTGGCGCGGGTCTGCAAGTGGCTGGGGCTCGAGCGCGGCGTTTATCTGTATCGGCTCACGCCGCTCTCGCTCAAGCGGGCAGGGCGCCAGGGCATCGCCCTCGAGCGGATCCTCGACTTTTTGCGACAATCCGCGGCGCCGGCCGAGCTGCCGCCCAGGCTCGTCGCGGCTTTGCAGCGATTAGGTCGGAACGGCACCGAGGCCGCGCTGAAGGACACGGTCATCCTGCGCGTCGCGAGCGCCGAGTTGATGGAAACGTTGCGGCGGACGCCGGCCGTCGCCGAGTTATTGGGGCAGGCGCTCGGCCCGACGGTCAGCGAGGTCCGCTCGCAGGATCTGGGGCGATTGCGGGCGGCGCTGTCTGAAATAGGTTTGCTTGTCGATTGAAGCAAACAGCCGTGTTAAACTTGGGAGCTTAAAGGAAAGACTCCTTACAGGGTGGGCCGCATCTTCGCGACTCGGGGACCTTTCCCAATTGCCAATCAAGGGTTGATCTACATGGGCGATCTCGCTTCCACTGTCGCTTCCGAGTTCCAGCGCGTCTACGGGCGGGCCGCCGACTTCATCGTTCGCGCACCCGGTCGCGTCAATCTCCTGGGCGAACACGTCGACTACAACGACGGCTTTGTGATGCCGATCGCGATCGACAGGGCGGCCTGGCTCGCCGTCGCCGCCGCCGAGAATGCCGACACGCACATCCGCGCCCACGACATCGGCGAAGACGTGACGTTCCGCACCTCGGCGCTCGAGATCAAGGCCGACACGCAGGGCCGGTCGCTCAAGAACTGGGCGCGCTATGCGGCGGGTGTGGCCTGGTCGCTGAGCGAATCGGGCCTGCCTGTGCATGGGATGCGCGCCGTGTTGTCGTCTGACGTGCCGCGCGGCGCGGGTCTGAGCTCATCGGCGGCTGTCGAAGTCGCGTATGCCACGGCCTGGAAGCAATTGGGCGGCTGGTCGCTCCCGCCGATGGAACTTGCCCGCGCCTGTCAGCGCGCCGAGAACCAGTATGTGGGCGTGAACTCGGGCATCATGGATCAGTTCGCCTCGGCCTGCGGCAAGGCCGGGCACGTATTGCTGCTGGACTGCCGCTCACTGACGTGGGAGGAACTGCCGTTGCCCGCCGGCCTCGCCGTCGTCGTCGCCGACACCATGGTCCGGCGCGAATTGGGCGGGAGTGAATACAACGTCCGACGCGCGCAATGCGAGGAGGCCGTCTTCTCGCTCAAGACCGTGCTGCCGGCGATCAAGTCGTTGCGCGACGTCAGTGTGGAGGACTTCAACGCGCAGGCCGGCCGCCTCAGCGAAGCCGTTCACAAGCGGGCGCGCCACGTGGTTGAGGAGATCGATCGCACGCAGCGGGCGGCGCCGATGCTGCGCAGTGGCGACGCCGTCGGGTTCGGCCAACTCATGAACGAAGGCCACGCCAGCCTGCGCGACCTCTTTGAAGTCTCGTGCCCCGAACTCGACGTGATGGTGGCCGAGGCGCAGGCGCTGCCCGGCTGCTACGGCGCGCGTCTGACGGGCGCGGGCTTCGGCGGTTGCACGGTCAACCTCGTCGCCGGCAGCCAGGCCGACGAGTTCACGCGCGATCTCAAGGCCCGCTACGAAAAGGCCACCGGCAAGACGCCCGACATCTACGTCTGTCAGGCCGCGGCCGGCGCCGGGATAGCCTGATAATCGTGGAGCGTGGAGCGTAGAGCGTAGAGCGAACGCTGCCGCGAGATGGCGCGGCAGCGTTCGCTCCACGCTCCACGCTCCACGCGCCACGCTCTACGCTCCCGCCTCCACGACACGCTCGA
>CAYZRP010000065.1:0-37436 GCA_964480865.1 uncultured Anaerolineales bacterium
TTCGCCGCCGCACACAACGTGTCACCGCCGCACACAACGTGTCAGCACCACGCCCTACGTGTCACCGCGGCACAACGTGTCAGCACCACGCATCGAGTGTCATGCGGAGCGCTCGCCTTCGCGCCGCGTGTCATCCAGAGCGCCCAGCCCTTTGCGGGATCAGGCCACCTTATTGAGCGCGAAGGATCTCCTGTCGGACTCCTTTGTCCGCGGAGGATGTGACTTCAGGGCCATGCGAGTCCTCGGGGGAGATCCTTCGCGCTCATTCAGCTCGTCTCTTTTGTCGAACGGGTGAGGCGCTCTGGATGACACGCGACGCGAGGGTGGGCGCAACGCATGCCACGCGACGCGAGGGTGGGCGCAACGCATGACACGCGGCGCGAAGGCGGGCGCAACGCATGCCACACGGCGCGAGGACGGATGCTCCGGATGACACACGGCGCCGAGTAGACGGGCCAATCATGGAAATGATGCGCGGACGCGAAACAGCGGAACGACCCAGACGACAGGTAGCGGGCGCGGATGCGAACATCTGGCGTTCAGAATAGACGTGACGCGCGGACGGCGAAGGCAGGTGCCCAGGCTGACATGCGCGATGGCCAACCTGCGAACCATCTGCTCAAGCCACGCGGAAAAACGAAGCGCCCTCCAATAGACAAGAGCGCATCGCCATTCGTCCTTCGTCATTCGTCGCCTTTCCCCTAGCGCTGCAGCAACTGATCAAACTCACGCGCCGCGTCGACGAGGTTGGCTTTCGGGAACGTCAGCGCGAATGCGATCCACTGCGAGTCGGTCGGCGACGTGTCGGCGAACCAGATCAGCGCTTCAATCTGGTGTTGGGCCTCGACCTCGGTCAGAGCGGCCGTCAACCAGCCCGAGGGATAATTCTCGGCCGGCGTCTCGGTGCCATCCGGCACGAAGGTATTGACGCCAGTCAGGTAAAGAGGCTTCGCAGCCAATGTGGGATAGGCGTTGAGCACCGTCTGCCAGTCACGATAGACCCGAAAGCCGCCTTGCGCCCCGCCCCAGCTTGCCACAGGCAGGTCGAGCGCGGGCTCCTCGGCGCCGGAGTACCCGAGGGCCTCGGCCATCGCCACACGCCCGACCGCTGAGACGGCGAAACCATCCGGTGCGACATCGGCCAGCCCCGCCGACTGTTTCTCGAGAGCCGAGGTCTCCAACTCGGCGGCCAGCGTGTTGAAGTAGTTGAGCCAGGGCGCCCTGGCATTGACGCTGCGCTCGCCATCCAGCCCCTCCGCCCACGGCCGCACGCTGCCGACGACGACGCGCACCTGCGGGTTCTCGGCGCGCATCACGCCGATGACGTGATCGGTGCGCGCCGCTGGCAGCCCGTAGCCGTTGATCACACGGGCCGCCCACTCGGGTGTCGCCGCCCGGGCGCGCGCATCCTCCGCCGAACCCACCACGTTGAGCCCGGCTCCGATGACGTAGGCATAGGTGTCGTGTAGCCGCTCGTCACGCGCGAGTCGCCGGAGAAAACCAAGGTAATCGTCGAGGGCGCGCGGATCGTCACGCGGGGGCAGCGGCTGACCCTGAGCGTAGTCGACACGGACGATTACACGTTGGCCCTGGCCCGCCCAATAGCGGACGCGCTCCGACAGATCGTCGACGCCCCAGTAATCCTGGTCGGCGGCCTGCGCGTAGGTCAACTCAAGCACCCAACCACTCCGGCCGTGCCAGTCGCGCTCAAGGCTCGCAAAGGCCACGCCGAGCTTTGTCGGCCGCAGGGTCGAGAGCGGCCGTGACGGCGCCGTGGCCTGCTGACCGAGAAAGATCCGCGCGCGTTCGCGGCAGCCGGTGTGGCAGTCGTAGTACAGGCTGACGCTGTAACCGACGGCCTCGGGCACCCGGTACTCCCACGTCCACGTCCACGTCCCGGCCTGCGCATCCGGCACGATCGAGAGCAGCCGGGCCGACTGTCGATCGACCTCGAGGAGCAGATAGGCCCACGGCACTGTGTCGACGGCCGACAGGCGCGCCAGTTCGCCAGGACGCGCATCAGGCGTCAGCAGCTGAAAGCGCGGCCATGCCCGCCCGGACTCCCAGTTGCTCGGCACAAGGGCCAGCTGGCTGTCGAAGGGCCGCCAGGCCAACACGATCAACCCGAGCGCGGCCAGCGCCAGCGGCCAGAGTCGACGCGGGCTCACGCCGCGCAAGAGCCTACGCATGAACAGACTCCACCGACGGGCCGTCGGCCACACGCAAGACGAAAGCGGCCTTCAGGCCACGCTGACCTTCGGTCGGCGGGCTCGTCAATTCGAGCAGTGTGTGATGGCGGGTCAGGATCTCGTGCACGATCGCCAGGCCGAGGCCGCTGCCAAAGCCGTCGGTCTGTGCCCGGTAGAACCGGCGCGTGAGGTGCGGCAGATGCTCGCCCGATATGCCAGGCCCGTTGTCGCACACAGACACGCACAGCACATCGTTGTGCGGGCTCAACGTCACAGTGACGCGATCACCAGGCCCGCAGTACTTGACGGCGTTGTCGAGCAGATTGACGAAGACCTGGCGCAGGCGATCCGGATCCGCCAGCGCGCGCGGCAGCGGTCGGCGTGCCTCGAGGTCGATGGCGATGTCGCGGCGCTCAGCCTCGAGGATCACGTCCGCCACAGCCATCTCGGCCACCACGAGCACGTCGACGGCGCGCAGGTCGAACTCGGCTACAGCCTCCAGGCGGCTGAGCGTCAGCAAATCCTGCACCAGTCGCGAGATGCGCGTGGCTTCCTGATGCACCAGCCGCAACGACGTGTCGTGCGCGGGCGCTGGGAGGGTCGGATCCTTCAACAATTCGAGGTGAGCCAGGATCGCGGTCAGCGGTGTGCGCAACTCATGCGAGAGGTCCGCGAGAAAGGCGCGGGCGACGCGCTCGCCGCGCGAGGCCTGGGCCAGATCCTGTACGACGACCAACACCCAATCGCCGAACGCGCACAGCCACCAACTGAAGGCGCGGTCGGCTCCGGCGTTGACGACCCGGTATGGGTTGCCGCCCTCAGAGGCTCGCAAGGCGGCGAAGTCCTCGCGCCACGCGTCACGCCAGACCTGTGTCTGCGAGCTGTCGCCGAGACGCGGGCTGGAGGTCGCCGCCCCAGCCTCATCGAGCCCGAGGCTGCGGGCAGCCGGCGCGTTGGCGAAGCGGATCGTGCCGGACGGTTCGGCGATGACGATGCCGACAGGCGCGCCCGCCGCGCGAGCCTGAAGCTCGACCGGGGTTGTGCCGGGCACGATCGGCGGGTTGATGCGACGGTCGAACCAGGCCGCGGCCAGGGCGAGTAGGGCCAGGAGGATCAGACCAAGGCCCAGAGCCAGGTTGAGATCGAGCCCCCCGCTCATGGTCAGCGTCCAGCCGGGTCTGCGGCCAGGCGGTAGCCAAAGCCGCGGACCGTTTCGATGCGGGTCGGGGCGGCAGGCTCCGGCTCGATTTTGGCGCGCAGGCGCTGGATGTGCGTGTCGACCGTGCGCGAGTCGACCTCAACGACATAGCCCCAGATCTCACGCAACAGGGTCTCGCGGCCGAATACCTGCCCCGGGTGACGCATGAAGTGGCGCAGGAGCTCAAATTCCTTCGGCGAGAGCTCGACCTTCTGGCCATCGACCTCGACATGATGTTGAGCATCCCACAGGCGCAGGCCACCGATGGCCAGCGGGCCGCGCGCCCCACCCTCGCGCGCCGTGACCGTGCGGAAAACGGCACGCACCTGGGCGAGCAACTCGCCAGGCTCGAAAGGCTTGGTCAGATATGCGTCGGCGCCGAGCTCGAGCCCGAGGACACGATCATCGGTTTCGTCGCGTGCTGAGAGCATGACGATCGGAATGTAGCGCTCCTGATGTCGGATCCGACGGCAGACCTCGTAGCCGTCGAGGCCGGGCAGCATCAGATCGAGCACAACGAGATCCGGTCGGCGCGCCAGCATGTCGAGCGCCGCAGTGCCCGAGCGAGCCGCATCGACGGCGTAGCCGGCCCTCGCGAACAGCGACGTCAACGCGCTGACGATCGCGCCGTCATCATCGACCACCAGGATCCGCTTGTCCATGCCGCCAGTATGCCACAGGCCGCTCCGGGCCCCGCCCGTCCAAGCCTCAGGATTGCGGCCTGTTACTGAACTGTGACGCCTTTGCCACGCTCCGCTGGCACCAATCTTGTTACATGGACGTCTAGTGCGTATGTCCATCAAACGCCTTCTGACTTATGTTCACCTCTTGAGCCTGCTGACCCTCGCCGGCTGTCAGGCCATGCCTGCGACGCCCGAGGAAGCCCTCAATCACCTTCCCGAGTACGTCCCGACGCCTGTGGGCTTCCGGCCCGAGACGGCCAGCATCGCCTCCACCGTCGACGCGGCCGGTGGCAAGGTCATCGTTTACCAGTGGACGATGGATGACCACGGCCAGACCGTCTGCCACCTGGCGGCTGCGTATGTGACGCCTGACGGCCTGGGATGGAAGCCACAGAGCACCCAGAGCCTCGACCAGGCCCTCGATGGCCGCTGCCAGGGCGAGAGCCTGCTGGTTGGAACGTTAACTGGGAGCGAGGCCAGCGCCCTGACCGCCGTCTTCGGCAAGAGCGCGTCAGGCGTCGCGGTCCGTCTGACCTGGCCCGACGGCCAGGCGCAGGTGGTGCCGATCACCAATGGTGTGTTCGTTCAGGCCAGGCCCGAGGTGTTCTCGACCTGTGACCTGGAACTGCTCGACGAATTCGGTAACGTCATCGAACGGGAGAGTCTGACATGAGACGCCGCTTGACCCCCATCCGCGCCACCCAGACCGCGCTTCAGACCGCCGGCCTCGTGCTCGTCGCTCTGGCCATCCCGACGCTGACTGGCGCGTTCCTGATCAGCGCCAGCACGGGCGTCCAGGCCTCGCTGGGTGTCCTCGCGTTCTGCGGGGCCCTGATCGGCCTCGGCGCCAGCTGGCGCTTCCTCCACCACCGGTGAACCCGACGGCCGGGTCGGCGGCGCCCGACCCTGCGGGCGCCCGATTGGACGACTGGCGTTCACGCCTGCCGCGCAACAGGCGCGCCTGGATCCAGCTCATGCTGCTGGCGATCGCGCTGCCAGTCGTGATCTGGCTCGGCGCTCAACGCCTGCCGGCCGGCGTCGACTGGAGTGACACGTTCTACCCGGCCATCAGCGCCGTCTGGCAGGGGCACTCTCCGTACGAAGCTGTGCCGAGTTTCTTCATGGCGCCCTGGGCGTTGCTGCCGATGTTGCCGCTCGCCTGGCTGCCCGTATCGATCGGGCGCGTCATCATGCTCCTGGCAGGACTGGCGATCTATGCGGTCGTGGCCCACCGATTGAGCCACGGACACATCGGGTCGGTCATCGTCTTCCTGCTTTCGCCGCTCGTGTTGGATGGACTGTACAACGGCAACGTCGACTATCTCCCGATCCTGGGCTTCATCCTCCCGCCGCAGATCGGGCTCTTCTTCGTGGTGCTCAAACCGCACATCGGGCTCGGTGTCGCCCTGTTCTGGTTGGTCGAAGCCTGGCGCGATGGCGGCGCGATGCGCGTCGTCAGAGTCTTCGGGCCGGTCGCCCTGGCGTTCGGCCTGTCGTTCGTGATCTTTGGGCTCTGGCCGGTGAGGTTCTCGCAACTCTTAGGGGTCAGCGGCAGCTGGAACAGCAGCCTGTGGCCGATGTCCCTGCCGGTCGGGCTCGCGCTCTTGGCCGCGGCGTTTCGCTCGCGCAAGATCCAGCCGGCCATGGTTGCCGCGCCGTGCCTGTCGCCCTACCTCGTTATGCACTCGTGGGTGACCGGCCTTGTCGCGATCCTGGATCGCCCGCTCGAGCTCACGGCCGCCGTCGTCGGTCTGTGGATCTTCGGCGCGTTGACGTGAAGGATGACGAATGACGAAGGACGAAGGTTGTGTGAGACAACCTTCGTCCTTCGTCATTCGTCTCTGTCCTCAGCCCGCCGCGTTGACGCGCGCCAGCTTTTCTCCAAGCTGGTTGGCCATGTCGTCAAAGGATTCGCGCAGATAGGGGAAGGCAAGCCAGGCGCACGAGAGGCCGAAGAGCATGCCCGTGAGGGTGCGCAGTTCGGGCGTGCTTTCGCGTTCGGGCAGGAACGAAAACAGCTGGCCGATGAGCGGGATGGCCGTGTAGGGGTACTCGGAGAAGAGTTGCGAGAAACCATCCAGCGCGATCGGCATCAGACCGATCACCACCCAGAGCCAGATCGGCATCGCGCGCACGCGCTGCCGCACCGCCGGGTTCGAGTAGATCAGGCCGAAGAGCAGGATGGCGCCGTAGATGGCGATGTCACGCTGGCAGAAGGCGGTCTTGAAGCCGAATGTCGCGTCGCCGATGAAGTTCCGCGCGGCCAGGATGCCGGGCGTCGTGTCCAGGTCTACCCCGGTGAGTTGCATGAACTGCGCGCGCGGGTAGTTGCTCTGTTCGCCGAACAGAAACCATGAACGCGTCGCCAGTTGGTGGCACAGCGGGCTGTAGGCCGAATAGATCAGACGCGCCGGCCGGTCGAAGCCGTAGTGCATGAGCACCGGAGCAAGAAACGGCAGCCCCACGTAGATGAAAACCAGTGTGTTGATAACGGCCAGCCAGTGGCGCGCCAGACCGAAGAGGACCCTGTCAACCGCGAGCACGGTCGTGCGCGCCCCACCGGTTGCGCGCAGTTTTCCATCGGGTGTCTGTTCAAGCGGCATGAGCGATCGTCAGCCTCCAAATCCAAGTCGACTCAACACGGCGTCGAGCTGTTCGTCCAGCCACGCGCCGACATGTACGTCCACGACGTTGCCTTCTCGATCGACCGTGATCGTCGTCGGGTAACCCAGGACCCGGTACTCGTCGTTCACGGCCAGTTCGGGATCGAGCACAATGGCGAAATCCAGACCAAGGTCTTCGACATAGGGTCGAATCAGAGCCTCATCCTCGCCGATGTTGACGGCCAGGATGACGAGCCCGCTGTCCCGCAGAGTTGTGTAGCGATCCTGCAGCAAGGGCATCTCGGCCTTGCACGGCCCGCACCACGTCGCCCAGAAGTTGACGAGCACGGCCTTGCCACGATAATCCGACAGCCTGACCGCATTTCCATCAAGATCAGTCAACTCGAAATCCGGTGCTGGCGCGCCGACCACGGCCGCCGGCGCCGACGGCTGAGTTGGCTGCGATACAGTGCTCTCCCGATCGGGAAACAGCACGGGCTGGAAGAAGACCAGCGCCCCGATGCCCAGACCGATCGACAACCCGATCAGAGCATACGCCCACAGCGGCAGGCCGCGCGGTGCGGGAGCGCTTTCTATCGGTTGGACACTCACGGAGCCGAACCCCCGCTCAGACTGTTCCAGAAGGCCACGATCTGATTGTCGATCCAGATCTGGATCTCGGCCACCGGGAAGAGCCGGGTGAACAGCTCCATGCTGTCGGTCAGCAAGAGCACACCGATGAAGACCAGCAGCGCCCCGGTGACGATCGACACATAGCGCAGGTACTTGCGATAGCGCTTGAGCAAATCGCTGACGCTGCCGATGCCGGCGGCGGCCAACAAGAACGGGATGCCCAGGCCGAGCGAATAGGCCGAAAGCAGCCAGCCGCCGCGCGTCACGTCCTGGCTCTGCAGAGCCATCGTCAACACAGCGCCGAGCACCGGGCCCACGCAGGGCGCCCAGCCGCCCGAGAAGAACACGCCCATCAGGAACGACGACAGATAGCCGAGCCGGCGATCCGGCGGCTGCTGACGGCGCGTGTCATACTCGAGAAACGGGATGTTGATGACGCCCATCGTGTGCAGGCCGAAGACGATCACGACAAGCCCGCCGATCTGCGCGAGACCGATGCGCATCGTGCCGATGCGGATCAGGTCGTTCATGGCGTCGTAGGTCGCTCGCCCGACGGCGCTCGCGCCGAGCCCCAGCAGGACGAAGACGAGGCTGAAGCCCAGGACGAAGAACAGGCCGTGGGTCAGCGTGCCCATGCGGCTCTCGGTGGTCATCGTGCCACCTTCGCCGACGGTGACCGCGCGGCTGCTCAGGTAGCCGACGTAGGCCGGCACGAGCGAGAGCACGCACGGCGAGATGAACGAGGCGAAACCGGCCAGGAAGGCCAGGCCCATCGGGATCTGTGTGCCATCCATCGGTCAGGCCTCCACGCGAATGTCAACCATGGTGCCGCGGTCATCCCAGCCGACCGTAATATCGCCCGGCTCGTAAGTCACGACAGGTAAAGTCCAGCGAAACAGCCACTTGGCGTCGGCAGGGCGCATGTTGATGCAGCCGCGCGACTTGGGCCGTCCGAAGTCGTTGTGCCAGTAGGCGGAGTGCAAGGCCTCGCCGTTGCCGGCGAAGTAGCCGACCCAGGCTACGCCCGGGATGTCCCACCCCGACTCCAGTGTCCCGCCCTGCATCTGACGCGAGATCCGTTTTTGCCAGAGCGGCTTCTGGCCGAGGCCGGTGCCGCCCTGCAGGGTGCGGCCATCTTCGCCGAAGAACTGAGCGCCAGACGCGATCTGCGCGCGATAGACCTCGACGCCGGCCTCCACCGCCGTGATCGTCTGGCGACTCAGATCGACGACCAGGATCTTGTCGGACACATCCGGCGAGATCGGCTCGATCTCCTCGGGTGTGATGATACGGAAGACATCCGCGGGTGCGTACATGAACGGCGTGACTTCGGTGCCGGCCCGATACCAGATCTGCCCATCGGTGCCCGGCAGCATCTCGTACAGGCGGAAGATCGCCGTCGAGTACATGCGGTACTTGATCGCGGCATTCGGGTTCGGCTCGGCGCGGCCCTCGACAAACGGCACCATCACCTCGCCCCAGGCGCCACCGGGTGGCAACGCAGCCGGTGGGGTCTGCGGCCAGTTCGGCGTCGGCACGACGTGCGAGCTGTAGATGTAGCCGTCGTCGAGCTCATACCAGATGTGGTTGTGCGACATGATGCCCAGGCCGACCACGTCGCGCCGAAGTTCGACGAGTTCGTCGGGCATCACGGTGCGGACGGGGGCGCCGTCGGGGTGCGGGCGTGTCAGGACATCGACGCCCCAGGGCCAGGCGACCCGGCCAAGGCGGACCTCGGGCCCGGTCGGGAACTGGCCCTGTGCCAGTGCGGCCGGCGTGCCGGGCCGGGCGTATCGGCTGATGGCCGCTCCGGCCAGTGTCAGGCCTGCGGTTTTGAGAAACGTGCGGCGGGAAGACATGAGGTCAGTGTACCGATAGAAGCTTATGAATACCTTAGCGAAATCCGGCTGGTATCTTACTCGATTTGGTCGGGTTCCGACATCGACAACCCCGTGAGGTGTGCACGAGCGAGTTGTCAGGCCGTTTCGGGCCAGTAAGCCTTGTACGCGGATGGTGCGGATCGGGCACCAATCTTCAAGCGCCTGACAACTTGGCTTGCACACCACCGTGAGTGTGAGTCAGAGCCAGATTGACTGCGGACGCCCTATTGCGCTCCCGGCGTCGTCCCGTGCCGATGGTAGACTCCCCCGATGCGCGCCGATCGCCTCCTGTCGATCGTCCTTCTTCTCAACGCCCGCGGCCGCCTGACGGCCCGCCAGCTTGCTGAGGAGCTTGGCGTCTCAGAGCGCACGATTTACCGCGACGTCGAAGCGCTCAGCCTGAGCGGTGTCCCAATCTGCACCCAGACCGGCCAGGACGGCGGCCTGTTCCTCGACGAGGGCTACCGGGTCACGCTCACGGGTCTGAATGCCGATCAGGTACGCGCGCTCTTCGCGTCGTCGGCCGCCGGCCCGCTACGGGATCTGGGGCTGGCTGGCGCGCATCAGGATTCGCAACTGAAGCTGCTGGCCGCCCTGCCTGCCGCCCAACGCGCCGAGGCCGAGCGGGTGCGCAAGCGCATCTACATCGACCCGACTCTCTGGTTTCACGCGTCCGAGGGCCTGCCCTTCATCCAGGAGCTGCAACGTGCGGTCTGGGAGGATCGGCGGGTGCGAATCGAGTACCACGCCGTCGAAACCGATTGGCGGCAGCGCGAACTCGATGCCTACGGCCTTGTCGCCAAGGCCGGGATCTGGTATTTCGTCGGTCGCAAGGAAGATGGCGAGTGGCGCAGCTATCGTATCGGTCGGCTGCGGCGTGTCGAGGTCCTCGAGGCGTGCTTCGATCGGGACTCGGGGTTCGACCTGACCGACTTCTGGCGCGAGGCCTGCGCGGTCTTCGAACGCGAGTCAGCCACGCGCGCCCCGGTCTGCGTCGCGACCCTGCGCGTGCATCGCAGTGCCGATTGGTACTTTCCGAGCTTCTTCGAAGGCCGTTATGAGCGGGTTGGCGCAACCGACGCGGACGGTTGGGCCAGCCTGCGGGTCACGTTCAGTTCGCTGGATGAAGCGCGCACACGCGTCCTCGGCCTGGGCACCGCCGTCGAAGTGCTCGACCCGCCGGAACTTGAGCTTGGTGTGCTCGACCTGGCGCGCTCGATCGTCGACCGTCAGACGCGGGGCGCGCGAAAGGACGAGCGAACGAAGAATGGCGAAAGACAAGCGACGAGGTTTGACGGGCCTTTCGAACCTCGTCGTTGATCACGCTTTGCGTTGGCGGCACAGCAGACGCCGCCAGGGTCGCAGCCGTCCGGCCGCGCGTTTCCACTGCCACCCCTGCCATCTCCAATCCCTTGCCGGCGCATTGCGGGCCCGTTCGCGTGTGCCGCGTGGCTTGACATCCTGAGCGCTTTCGCGCTGCGCGGTGTCGTGGCGCCTGGCGTGGCATGGCACGATAGGTGACATGGCCAGGTGCGTGGCGTAGCGTGGGCAGGTGCCCCGCGGCGCGCCTGCCGCGTGGCATGACGCGGACCGACGGACCTTACATGTGCCGTGACGTGCGGCGCAGGCCTGCCGCGTGCCGTGACGCGCACCGCGTGGCGTGGCGCCCGGCGCGAGACCTACCGCGTGCCGTGACGCGCATCGCCGGACCTACCGCGGTGCGTGACCCGTACCGCGTGGCCTGCCGCGGGCGTGACGTGCGGCGCAGGCCTGCCGCGTGGCGTGACGCGCATCGCCGGACCTGCCGCGTGGCGTGACGCGCATCGCTGGACCTGCCGCGCGCCGTGACCCACACCGCGTGGCCTACCGCGTGGCGTGACGCGCATCGCCGGACCTACCGCGTGGCGTGACCCGTACCGCGTGGCCTACCGCGTGGCGTGACGCGCATCGCCGGACCTGCCGCGTGCCGTGACCCGCACCGCGTGGCTTACCGCGTGGCGTGACGTGCGGCGCAGGCCTGCCGCGTGGCGTGGGACCTTCCCCATGCCGTGACGTGTGCGGCGCGAGGCCTACCGCGTGGCGTGTCATCCAGAGCGCCTGGCCAGTCCCAAAGGAAAGACTCCCGCAATGAGCGCGAAGGATCTCCTATCGGACTCGCAAGGCTTCGGCAACGCCCTCGGAGTCCGATAGGAGATCCTTCGCGCTCATTGCAGTTGGATACAGACCGAAAGGGCCAGGCGCTCTGGATGACACGCCACGCGGACGGAACGTGTCTCACACAACATTCCTCCTTCACTGTTCGACCTTCGTCACTCACCCTTCGTCACTCGCCATGCGCCATGCGTCACTCGTCATTCGTCCGTCGTCATTCGTCCTTCGTCATCCGTCACTCGCCATGCGTCGCTCGCTTTCCTCGATCACGCTACGAATGGCTTGACGCACTGTTTGGCCAGCTTGAGCGCCCAGGCGTAGTGGCTGCTGGTATTCGACGCGAAGTATGCGCCGAGCGTGGTCGAGCCCGTCCAGGTGAAGCGCCCGCGCGTGAACAGGTCGGCCTCGCTGAGGCTCTCGATCAGGTCCAGGGTCGCGGCGTAGGAGGCGCGATAGTCGCTCAGGACACGAGCGAGCGGCCGGTTGTGGAATTGCTTCAGGATCCTCGCGTTGAGCGCCGGTAGCTGCGACCAGTTGAAGCCTTCGGCCGGGATGACGGGCTTCTCGCCGCGCACGCCCGTCTCATACCAGCCACGCATCATCACCTCCCAGGCCGTCAGATGAGCGAGCACATCCTTCACCGACCAGCCCGTGCCGGCGTGTGTTCGATTGAGGATGGCGGGCTTCTGCGTCTCAAGGAACGCGTCAAGGGCCGCGTGTCGTTCGCGCGCCGCCGCCAACAGATCAGCTTTGTTCGTCGGGCGTGACATGGCTACCCCCTGAGTCAGTTGTGCGCCACCGGCTGCCGGATAATGGTGCGCATCTTGGCGGGCGCCGTGCGAGACACATCGCTGAGGTAGATCTCGTGGTGTTTGCCGACGAGACGATACCCGCGAGCCGCGATCTCCTCGTGCAAGCGCTCGATGGTCGCAGGCTCCTCCGAGAACGGGCCGAGGTGCATGATCTGGGCGGATGGGCCTTCATGAAGTTCGGCAAGGCGGACCAAATGAAGCGCCGCCGGGTTCTTCTTCTTCGCCACCACGGCCGACTGTTCGACGACGAGTTCGGGTGTCACGACGTCGGGCTGAAGGACCATGGCCGTCCAGCGCCAGCCTGTGCGGTCGCTGTAGCTGAACGCGCTGAGGTCGTCGACCCACCATTGGCCCTCGAGCGGCATCACCGCATAGTCGAGGCCGATCGGGCCCTTCTTGATCGCGAACTTCAGCGTGTACGAGAGTGAAAACAGCGCCTCGATCGCGGCCGTGAACGCGGGGTTGTTGTTCGGATCACCCTGTCCATCAACCATCAGATAGCGGAGCGCGGGCACTTCGACGATGGCGACCTTTGTCGCCGAGGCTGTATAGAGGCTCTTGTATTCACGTTTCAAATCAAGCTTTGTCATATCGGTCCTCTTGTGTTGGCTGCCGGGCTGCGGTCGCGAGATTCATTTCTGTCGACGGCTATGCGCTTGAGCCGAGCTTCTGGCAGTTCGGGCAGTAGTAGCACGCGCCACCGAGGTAGGCCTCTTTCTTGATCCGGGTGCCACACGCCGGGCAGGGCAAGCCCGCGGTGTCCTTCGACATGAGGCGTATGTATCCGCCAGGGTGGTTGAAGAGATCGTATTCGTCGTTGCGCCCACCGTGCTTGATGACATCAGCCACGGTCTTGCGGATCGCACGGTACAGTCGTTGCCGCTCGGAGCGTCTGAGGTCCACGACGGGGCGGCGCGGGTGCAGCCTGGCGCGAAACAGGATGTCCTGGGCGATGGCGTTCCCAAGACCCGGGATCAGCTGATCTTGCGTGAGCAATCCTTTAGCCGAGCGCTTCTCGCCCGCCGACACCTCCGCAACCAGCGATTCGAAATAGGCCATCGTGAACGCGTCATCCGCCGGCGTGGGACGCATGTCGCGAATGTACTGCCGGTTCAGTTCCTCGCCACGGACATAGAGTTCCATCGCGCCCCACATCTGAGTCGTGACCGACAGCGCGGATCCATCCGTGAACTCCAGGAGCAGATGGCGCTTCTTCGGACGCGCCTCGTCGGGTCGATGAAGCAGGACCTTGCCGCCGCACTCGCCCAGGACGAAGACGTACCCCGGCTCGAGAGCCATGAAGAGCCAGCGCCCTCGCGTCCAGATGTCACCGATCACGTGCCCTTGAGTCAGGGCCGCGAACTCGGCGGGCTTGCGGTTGTACCAAACGAAACGATGGGCCACCGTCCCCAGTGAACCCACCGCGACGGTCTTGCCGGCGAGTTCCTTGCGCATCTGTCTAGCAAGCACCAGGATTTCAGGCAACTCGAACACGGCCCCCTCCTATCCCCTCGGAAGCAGTGAACGCGACTTACCTGGATCGTACACCCGCGTGGGCGGTCGCCTGAATGCCGAGGCCCAGCGTGATGATCGGGATCATCAAATAGGTCACGCCGATATCTTTGATGTAGTCCATCGCTGTCATTCGCATCGGCCCGCCCACCAGGAAGAGCGGCGCATCGATGGCGACGTTGATCACGAACCACACCAGACCGACGATCAGGCCCTGTCGCCAGCCGACGCCCGTCAGGCGACGCAGCAGGTCGACGCCCAGCCCGGCCGTGATGATCGCCAGTGTCACCGGCATGATCGATTCGAACAACGGCCGCTGCGTTTCGTGTAGCGGGTAGATGAGCACGGATACGGCGAAAGCCGCCAACCAGATGAGCCCACCGTAGAGAACAGTCCGCCCTGGTCGTTCCACGTCTTCCTCCCAAGCGAACCCCATGTGGTTCGCGTTTGATGAAAACAGTATGGCGCCGCATCCCTGACATCTACTGTCAGGGATGCGGCGCCATGGGGAGGGTCTACGCGACAGACGGGTTCAGCGGACGAGAAAGGACGCTTCCATGCCCGATTCGAGATGCCCGACCACCGTACACACAATCTTATATTCGCCAGCCGTCTCGGGCGTGAAGGTCAGCGTGGCCGTGGTGCCGGCGGCCACGGCGGCATGCACGTCGTCGTCCATGTCCATGGTTCCGTGATCCATCTCGACGCCGCCGCTCAGGCTGAGATCGCGATGCGGGATCGCCTCGACCACGAAGTCGTGCTCCACGGTGCCGTCATTGACCAACGTGATGGCGATCGGCTGACCGGCCACTGCCTCGACGGTGCCTGGATCAAACGCGAACTCCTTCATCGTCACGGTGACGGCTATCGGCTGACTCGCGCAGCCTGCTGCCAGGATGGCTGACGCGCCCAGCGCCAGCCAGAAGCGCAGATGGACGTTCATGAGGCTCTCCTTACCAGGGGTGTGTCACTGCACACGCTTTTGGGTTACCAACACCACGACCACCGCCACGACGGCTACCGCCAGTAGCGCACATGCAAGCAGTGCCACCGTTGTCACCAGCAGACCGGACATCGCCATGACGCGCTCCAACCTGCGCTCAGCCACGCGACCCGCGCAGCCGCAATGAGTTCGTGACCACAAACACCGAACTGAATGCCATCGCCCCCGCGGCCAGGATCGGCTGCAAAAGCCCTAGCGCCGCGACGGGGATCAGGATGATGTTGTAGATGAACGCCCAGAACAGATTCTGGCGGATCGTGCGCATCGTCTGGCGTGACAGCAGCACCACGCGCGCCACGCCACGCAGGTCACCGCTGATCAGGGTCACAGGCGCGGCGGCCATGGCGACGTCGGTTCCGGTACCGATGGCGATGCCGACGTCGGCCTGGGCCAGCGCGGGCGCATCGTTGACGCCATCGCCGACCATGGCCACGACCTTGCCCGAACCCTGCAGCTCTTTCACGGCCGCTGCCTTGTCGCCCGGCAGCACATCGGCGATGACGCGATCGACGCCGGCCGCGCGCCCGATGGCCTGAGCCGTCGTGGCGTTGTCGCCGGTGAGCATGATCACCTCGAGCCCCAGGCGCTTGAGATCCGTCACGGCCTCTGCCGAGCCGTCCTTGAGCGCATCGGCGACAGCGATCAGGCCGGCCAGCGCGTTGTCGACGGCGATGACCATCGGCGTCTTGGCTTCGGCCTGCAGTCGCGCGATGTCATCGGCCCAGAAAGTCAGATCAAGGCCGAGCGATTGCGCCCAGCGCGGGCTGGCCACGACGACGGCGTGGCCGTCGACCTCGGCGCGCACACCCTTGCCGGCCACGGCCTCGAAGGCGACGGGTTCGGCCGGCGTCAGGCCGCGCTCAGTCGCCGCCGCGATGACGGCCTCGGCCAGCGGATGCTCGCTGCCCTTCTCAACCGACGCGGCCACGCGTACGACGGCGTCTTCACTTTCGAACCCGGGCAGGCGCCGATCGGGATGCGGCAGGACGATGTCGGTCACGGTCGGGCGGCCGCGCGTGATCGTGCCGGTCTTGTCGAGCACGACGGTGGTCGTGCGGGCCGCGCGCTCGAGCGCCTCGGACGAACGAAACAGCAAGCCCTGCCCGGCGCCCTTGCCGGTGCCGACCATGATCGCCGTTGGCGTCGCCAGACCGAGCGCGCACGGGCAGGCGATGACGAGCACGGCCACCATGTTGATCAGGGCCCGCACCCAGCCGTCTCCGCCGAAGACGCCCCACAGCACGAACGTGACGAGCGCGATGCCGATCACGCCTGGCACGAAGATGGACGAGATCTGGTCCGCCAGCCGCTGGATCGGGGCCTTGCTGCCCTGAGCCTCCTCGACGAGCTTGATGATCTGCGCCAGGGCCGCGTCCTTGCCAACACGCGTCGCCTCAAAGGCGAACAGGCCCTGCTTGTTGAGCGTGCCGCCGGTGACGGGTGTGCCGGGACCCTTCGCCACGGGCACCGGTTCGCCGGTCAGCATCGACTCGTCGACCGTGGAGCGGCCGTCGCGCACGACGCCATCGACCGGGATCTGCTCGCCCGGACGCACGACGACCACGTCACCGGCGCGCACCTGCTCGACCGGGACGTCGCGCTCGGCGCCGTCGGCGTTGCGCAGGCGCGCGGTCTTCGGGCGCAGGCCCATGAGTTTCTTGACCGCCTCGGACGTCTGGCCCTTGGCGCGGGCCTCGAGGTACTTGCCAAGCACGATCAGGACGATGATGACCGCGGCGGTCTCGAAGTAGACGTGGTCGCCGAGGACGTTCGTTCCAAAGACCGTCGTCGCCAGCAAAACGCCGATGCTGTAGAGGAAGGTCACGCTCGTCCCGCCCGCGACGAGCACGTCCATGTTGGCGGCGCCGTTGCGCAGCGCCTTGTATGCGCCGACATAGTACTGGCGGCCGACGTAGAACTGCACAGGCAGCGTCAGGGCGAGCAGCAGCCAGTTGAACCAGGGTGCCGTCACACCCATACCGGACATGAGCATGCCAGGCATCATGCCGTCGAAGAGACTGTTCAGAAAGCCCAGGTCGCGGCTCATGGCAAGCAGGAAAACAGGCACCGCGAAGAGCAGGCCGACGATCAGCAGATGGCGCTGATGCGCGATCTCGCGCTCGCGGGCCAGGCGCTCGACATCCTCGGCGTCGCCCTCGATCACCACGGCTTCGAACCCGGCGCCCTGGATGGTGCGACGCAGGTCGGCCTGGCTGACCAGCGTCGGCACGTAGCGTACCGTCGCGATCTCGGTCGTGACGTTGACGGTCGCGCCGAGCACGCCCTCAGACCCGCGCAGCACACTCTCGAGGCGGGCGGCGTCCTGCGAGTCGCTCAGGCGTTTGATCGGCAGCACGGCCTCACCGGTGGCGATCCCGTAGCCGGCCCGTTCGATGCGCGCGATCACGTCGTCGAGGCTGAGCTGCGCCGGATCGTACTCGAGCGAAGCGCGTTCGGCCGCGAGATTAACTGAGGCGTTTTGGGCGGACGGCAGCTTCCGCAGATTGCGCTCGATGGTCGCCGCGCAGTTCGCGCAGGTCATGCCGGTCACGGGGACGGTGAGGTGTTTGGTGGTCATGGGGAGCTCACAGCGGTCAGCGATCAGCTGTCAGCGGTCCGCCCTTCGTCGTTAGTTTTTGGGCTGACTACTCACGACGGACCGCTGAGAGCTGATCGCTGACGGCTGACTTACTTTTCTGCCGGGTAACCGATCTCGGCCAGCTTGGCCTCGATCTCGGCCTGGGTGGCGGGTGCATCGAAGGCGATGGTGACCAGCTTGGTGTTCTGGTCCGCCTCGACCTTGGCGACACCGCCGACGTCGGCCAACTCAGTCTTGATCGTGTGCACGCAATGCTGGCACGAGATCGCAGGGGCTTTGAGGGTGATGGTGGTCATGGTTTCTCCGAATGAAAGTGATGGGTGAACGGACAATGACTGATTGTTGATTCCTGATGGCGAGCGATGACCAATCAGAAATCAGCAATCGACAATCAGCAATTCCTAGACTTTGGTGGCCGCCTCGAAGACGTCGGCGATCTCGACGAGGACGCGCTCGCGCTCGCGAGTGTCGTCGGAGTTGACGGCCGTGACGACGCACGAATGCAGGTGGTTATCCAGGATCTGGACGCTGATCTTGTTCAGCGCCGCCTGGACCGCCTGGATCTGCTTGATAATGTCGATGCAGTACGCGTCCTCCTCGATCATGCGCTCGACGGCGCGCATATGGCCGTTGACGCTCTTGACACGGCGAAGGAGATCGGTGGATTTGGTGGTGTCCATAGGTTTCCGCCTTACCCCTCCCCCCTGGGGGGGGATGCTGGTGGAGTATATCCACGACAGAGGGCACTGTCAACCCACTGCCGGCGATCCCCGGCCATCTGTGAGATCGGATCATCGCTCAGCCGAAAAGTGCATATCTCTCTCGGCTTTGGAGATTGCCGTCGTGAGGGGCGACCGCTACGCTGATGCCACGCCCGCCTGGGGCAGGTCCGATCTTGCCCCAGGCCCGCGACAAGGAGATCCATGAAAGCCCTCGTCTATCACGGCCCCGGACAGATCGCGTGGGAGGAGAAGCCCATGCCGACCCTGCAGGATCCGGGCGACGTGCTGGTGCGCATCAGCAAGACCACGATCTGCGGCACCGATCTGGCCATCCTCAAAGGCGGCGTCGCGACAGTAGCGCCGGGTCGCATCATCGGCCATGAGGCGACGGGCGTGATCACGGCCGTCGGGTCAGCCGTGTCGGACCTGATGGTCGGCGACCACGTCATTGTCCCGTGCACGTCTTCGTGCGGTCGCTGCGCTGCGTGTCGGAAGGGCCTGTTTTCGAGTTGCGAACGCGGCGGGTGGCAGATCGGCAATACCATCGACGGCCTGCAGGCCGAGTACGCGCGCATCCCGCTGGCCGACTCGAGCTTGCATCGTATTCCACCCGGCATGGATGAAGAGGCGGCGCTGATGCTGGCCGACATCCTCCCGACCGGCCTGGAAGTCGGCGTGATGAAGGCCGAAGTGGGCCTGGGCGACACGATCGCGGTTCTGGGCGCCGGGCCGGTCGGTCTGGCGACGATCATGGCCGCGCAGTTCTTCTCGCCGGCCGAGACGATCGTGGTGGATCTCGACGATCATCGCCTCGAGAAGGCCCGTGAGCTTGGCGCGACCACGACGATCAACAACCGCGACGGCAAGGCCTACGAACGCATCATGGAACTCACCGGCGGCCGCGGCGTCGACGTCGCCATTGAGGTCATCGGCAATCCCGCGACCTGCCAGCTCGCTCAGGACATCATCGGCCCCGGCGGGCGCATGGCCAACATCGGCATCTACAGCAAGAGCGTCGAGCTGCACAAGGAGATCCTGTGGACGCGGAACATCACGATCCGCATGGGCGTGGTCAACACCAACACGATCCCGGTGTTGCTGCGCATGATCAAGGCCTGCAAGCTCGACCCGACGAAGCTCATCACGCACCACTTCAGGCTGGATGAGATCGTGCACGCTTACGACATCTTCAAGAACGCGGCGAAAGAACAGGCGATCAAAATCGTGTTGACGAACGAGGCGTTCCACGAGCCCGCGGCCGACGACGTCGTCATCCGCCGGATTGTGGCACAGGTGTTGTCGCGCTTGTAGGCAGGATCACAGCGGACGGCGAACCACAAGCCCACGGGTGGCCCGCGAGCCGTGCCCCGTGTCGGTGTGCCAGCCCGCGCGCCGGGCCAGGATCTCCCAATCGCCGAAAGCCTGTTCGAGTTCGCCTGCGTCAAGCAGGTAGGCTGGGTCGACGTCGGGGTTAACCGTGAGCATCTCGAGGCTCAACGATTCGATGACGAGCACCCCGCCCGGCTTGAGCATCCGCCGGTACTGGGGCCAGAGGCTGCGCTCAAGGTAGTAGAAGTTCACGATCACGTCGAGCGAGTCGTCCCGCAGACCGAAGGCCGTCAGATCGGCGACCACAGCGTTCAGGCGCGGCCAGGTGCGGCGCGCCGCGTTGACCGCCACCGTCGAGATGTCCACACCGATGACGTTCAGCCCACGTCGAAGGAGAAAGCCGGCTGCAGCGCCCCGCCCCATCGCAGCATCGAGCGCCCAGCCGCATCGGGGAAGCACGTCAACGTTCTCCACAAGAAACGTGCGTGGCGGACCGGGATCTTGATCCTGTGCCTCGCGCTCGCGATAGCGCGCATTCCAACGCTGGGCGTCAGCGGCTGGCATGGCTGCTCGCCAGAACCTTCCGCATCAACCACGCGGGCTCCGAGGCGCGAACCGTTTTGCCCTGGTCGTCGACGTAGCTCCACTCGCCCGGATCCTCAGCGAAGACCCGGTAACCCAGCCGCTCGTACAGGGCTTTCGCGCGAGGGTTGTCACGGCCCGCGGCGATCACGGCCACGCGAAAGCCTCGCTCAACCAGGTCGGCCTCGGCGCGCTCCATCAAGCGCGTGCCCAGGCCCTGGCCCTGCTGCTCGGGGCGCACGCGAAAGGCGTACAAATACGCGCGTCGCGCACCGTCGGCGTAGTCCGGGTCCGAACTGAGAAGTTGCACAAACACCTGCCCGACCAGCACGCCGTCAAACTCGGCGACCCAGAGCATGCGCTGCCCGCGCTGCATGTCGTCATAGTTGGCTTTGAAGACACGCCGATAGTGCCGGTACTGGCCATCCCATTCCAGGGCGGCCAGGTCGCGTTCTTCAACCGGGCGGATGATGAAGTCTCGCGATCGGACGTGGGTGTCCTGCTCGGTGGCTGTCATGGCAATCCCTCGGAGAGCGCTCGATCCAGCCAGGCCGTTTCTCCTTCCGGCGAGACCGAGCCATCCAGCAAGGCGGCACGCAAGGTCCACAGCAACTCGCGAAAGCGAGGACCCGGACGCAGGCCACGAGCGATGAGGTCATCGCCGGTCGTCTGCGGCCGCACATGGCGCCATTCGCGCCAGTAGCGTTCGGCCTGAGCGCGCCAACCCGGTCGAACGACCGCGAGCGCCAGGACGCTCACGTCGCTCAACCCCTCCAATCGAGTCACGACCTCGCTGGGTCGCTCAGGCACCGTCGGGTCGGCATCCAGACTCTCCATCACAGCGCGCGCCACGACGGCGTTGGGATTGAGCCGAGCCAGGGCGCGGCCCCAGGCATCGCCGGCGCCAGCATCAGCATCCCGCGAGCCGCGCAGCATGAGCGCCAGGAGGCCGGCGAGCAACAGATCATCAGGATCGACCTCGTCGGCCGAAGTCAGCCACGCCGACACTGTCGCGACAGCGGGCCACGCCGAGCTCTCCGCCGGCGTCCAGCTCAGCGCCGGATGAACGCCGCTCAACACCGCCTGATCGACCAACAACTCGAGGGCCGTCGGTGCCGCCCGCTCGGCCGCGATCAGCGCCAGTTCGTGACGGATGCGATCGCCGCTGAGGTCCCTCAGATATTCGACGCCGGAGGCAACCAGCGCGGCCGTGCCAGCATCGAGCCGGAATCCATAGCGCGCCATATAGCGGGCCGCGCGGAAGAGCCGGGTCGGATCGTCGATGTAGCTGAGGGGGTGGAGAACGCGCACCGAGCCTGAGGCCAGATCCTGTCGGCCGTCGAAGGGATCAAGCAACTCGTCGACGCCATCCATCGACAGTGGCAAGGCCATGGCGTTGATCGAGAAGTCGCGGCGAGCGAGATCCTGGAGGAGCGTGGCGCCGGTGCTCACCGTCGGCAAGGCGGCGGGCGACGCATAGCTCTCCTGCCGCGCGCTGGCCAGGTCGAACAGGTGGCCGTCGGGCGCCTGCCAGGTCGCCGTGCCAAACGGCCGGTGCACGCGCAAGGCGCCGCCCAACGTCGCTTCGAGGTCGCGCGACAGCGTCGTCGCATCACCCTCGACGACGAGGTCGAAGTCGTCGGGGGCCAGGCCGAGGAGCCGGTCCCTGACGAAGCCGCCGACCAGGGCCACGCGCATCCCCAGCGCCGACGCGCGCAGGCAGATCGCGTTCAGGCCGGTGCGTCGCGCGTCGTCAAGCGGAGCCAGCCAGTCGTTGCCGGTCAAGGACAGGGACATGGATGGAATTATAGCGAGGCGGGCGAGCGACCATGCTGCCGGTGGCTGGATCAGGGCAATCGCGTCTGATCCGATTGGGATCCGGATCGAGCCACGGATCACGCGAGGTAGGTTACATACAGAGTGTGGAAGCTTCGAACGTGGGCTCACGGATGACGAGATCCAGCCTTGCCGTGATTCGCGACGTCTGCCACCAGGATTTTTGCTGTGAACTGCCAGCCTCGAAGGGGTTCAGCCGCTTCCCACACCTGGCTCCGCCGCCGGACTTTCGGGACTTAATTCCCGGAGCCGCAGCACCCGAATTTGCATAAGATATGGACCAGGCCTACACTGGTCGCACCCATTGAACCCGTCTGGACCCATTCGGTACGAAATCCCTGGAGTGAGCTGAAGCGTTCATGCCCGTTTTGCGCGCCCTGGCACATTCGTTGCATGGTTATGTCTGTGGAACTACGGTACTTCTTGAGCATTCCAGAAGGCTGTCGCTCGAGTAGAATAACCGTGGTCTAACCAACGACTGGATGGACTTCTATGTGGATTGTGACGGTACGGTCGCCGCGCGGAGAGCCAAGAGAATACGTCCTGAAGCCAGGCAAAACCACCATCGGGCGCAAGTCGGATAGTGATATTCCGCTTCCCGATGAATCGGCCTCTCGCAATCATTCCGAACTTCACCTCGACCCCAGCGATCAGACAATCGTGCTGGTCGACGTAGGCAGCACCAACGGAACCTTCGTCAATCGCGAACGCGTGACTCAGCCGCGCCGCGTGACCTCTGAGGATCAGGTGCGCATCGGGCAACACGTGCTGACGCTGACGCGTCGCGACACGGAACCCGGCCCCGGCAGCGAGGTCATCTCCCTGCCCGGCACACAGCCGCTGACGCGCGATCTCCTGCTTGAGTCGCTCGATCATCATGCGGTGCTGCTCTACGAGGTCGCGAGCCGGCTCAACACGGTCATCGACCTCGACACGGCGCTGCGTGAAGTGTCCGACATGATGCGCGTGGCTATGGGCGCCGACAAGTGCCAGGTGATCCTGGCCGAGCGCTTCAGCCAGTTGCACGACCTGGGCTTCCCGGTGTCGATCGCGCGGCTCGCGCTCGATCAACGCTCGGCCGTGATCATCCCCGACGCGCAGGCCAACCCGCAGCTCGGCAAATCCGCGGTGCTGATGCGCATCCGCTCGGCGATGTGCGTGCCCGTCATGAGCGGCGAGAAGGTCGTGGCCCTGATCTACGTTTACAAGACCCGACCGCTGGCGCGGCCGTTCGATCAGAGCGACCTGCAGCTGGCCGTCGCGATCAGCCACCAGGCGGCCCTGACGATCCAGCGCACGCGGCTGCTCGAACACGTCCGCAAAGAACAGCGCATCCGCCAGCTCTTGCAGCGCTTCCTATCACCGCCTGAGGCCGAGTACCTGTTGCAGGACTATCTGCAGACCGGCGCCCTGCCCCCACTGTCGGAGCGCACGATCACGGTGCTCTTCGCCGACCTTGGCGAGTCGACCACGCTGGCCGAACGCGTGGGCGCCAAGCGCTTCAGCGAGATCCTCAACCGCTTCTATCATGAGATGACCGACGTCGTCTTCGACAACGGCGGCCTGCTCAACAAGTACATGGGCGACGGCCTGATGGCCGTCTTCGGCGTCGTCGCCAACCGGCCCAACCCCGAAGAGCGCGCCGTCAAGGCCGCACTCGAGATGCTCCAGCGGCTCGACTCGCTCAACATGGCCGAGAACGAGTCGGCCGAGATGGGCATCGGCATCAACACCGGCACCGCGATGGCCGGCTACGTCGGCACTGACGAGCGCATCGAGTTCACGGTGCTCGGCGACAGCGTCAACACCGCGCAGCGCCTGCAGACGATCGCGCGGCCCAACCGCGTCATCATCGGCCCGCAGACGGCGCGCGCCGTCGAGGGCCAGTTCAACCTCAAGTCCATCGGCCCGGTCGAGCTCAAGGGCAAAGTCCAGAGCGTCGAAGCGACCGAGGTCGTCAGGCCCGAGCGCCCGCGCGTCGAGAACTGAGCGCACGTTACGGACGAAAGACGAACGACGAAGGACGAAGGTTGTCTCACACAACCTTCGTCCTTCGTCGTTCGTCTTTCGTCCGTAGCGATCAGGCCGCGTCCGCGGTCCGCTTGCGGCGCGTCAGCGGATTGCGCTTTGAGCGGAACGACTGGATGAGCGGTTCCCAGGCATCATGCTCGGTCTTCATGCGCAGAGCGTAGTAGTAGTCACGGGCGAAGTCGCCCTGCTGCTCGAGGTTGAAGTGGTCGATGTCGTGCTTGCGTTCGCAGGCATCGCGCACGGCCTTGGCCTTGGATGTGTGCTGGCCCTGATAGTTGTAGCAGTCCATGCCCATCTTGATCTGGACGCTGAGGGTCTCGTAAAGATAGCGCCAGCCGACCTGCTGGAACTGCCAGGCATGGGTCAACTCGTGCATCAGCCAGCTGATGTCGATGAGGTCACCGCCATCGACCGTCGCCGAATCGGTCTTGAGCGGTCGCGGGAACATGACGTGGTTCCCGAGCGTGATGGCGTTGTCCCAGGTTCGCTTCTTGCCTTGAAGCGCCGCCCCGATGTCAGCCACGAAGTTCGGGAAGTAGTTTTTCTCGACGACCCGCACGCGCGTGTAATCCAATCCATCGCCAAACACGCGGCGGGCTTCCTGCTGCTCGAACTCGGTGAGGTGTCGGGTGGCCATGGGGCCGAGGATATCACGCGTGGGCCGACTGCGTCGAGCGGCGAGGCCACGAACCCGAGGAACGGCATGCCTCTATCGGGGGCCGCACCTTGCCTGCGCCAGGCATCCATTGGGGCGACCTGGCGCATCAGCGCGCAGCAGTTCCCCACGCCAACCGGCGCCGCCACGCAGCCCACACTCCATCGCCGACCGCGATCATCATGCCGACCAGAGCCAGCGTCCCACCCAGGGCCTGTGATGCCGGCACGAAAACCATCTCGACCACGTGCTCGCCCGGCCTCTCGAGCGCGATGGCCCGAAAGGCCAGATTGGCGCGGAAGACCGGCACAGGCTCGCCGTCAACCGTGGCGCGCCAACCCGGGTACCAGGCATCGGCCAGCACCAACCAGGTCGGCACGGCCGTCGTGACCCTGACACGCACATATTCGGGGTCGTAGGCTTCGAGGACGAGACTACCCGGCGCTTCGCTTCCGGCAGTGTCCCAGCGCGGCGGCGTCGCCGCACCGGCCTGCCCTTGTTCGGTGGCCACAACCGGCTCGATCAACACGGAGCGCGTGATATCGAAGGCAGGGTCGGTCAGGCGCGCGAGGGCCTCGCCGGTCTCGACTATTTCGGCGACAGCGCGCAGCGTCAGGCGCGGCTGCGCGCCGTTGTTCAGGTAGATGTCCAGGGCAGGATCGTCGATGAAGACCGGCACGATCTGCGGATCATCGGCAGGCGGTTGATCTTTGTCGGCCACGATCCACTGCGCGCCGAGGAAATCGTAGCGCGCCGAGCCGCGCGAGCCCAGCGAGTCGCGATACGTCTGCATCGCCGCCAGGCCGAGCGGATTGTAAATGCCGCCGATGTCTTCGAGATTGAAGCGCGCCGCAGCGTCTGGCGCCAATGCTGTCGCGGCCACGTCGATACGCGTCGGTCGATCGCGCGATTGAAGGAAATCGAGCGCGACGGGATGGTCGAAGCCGAGGGTCGGGTCGGCCGTGTCCATCTCGACCCAGGACCCCTGACCGATAAGGTCCGCGACCAGCAACGCCCACACCAGCCAGCGCGCCGCGCCGGCCCTGCGAGTGCCGAGAAGCGCCACAGCCATCGCAAGCCCTCCGGCCACACCAACGGCCAGCCACGGCGAATGGCTCGAGCCCGCAGCCACGTTGGCGATCTCGAAGCCGTAAGCCATCGTGGCGCCCCCGGCCAGGAGCATAGCCAGCGTCGCCAGCGCCCAGCGACGTCCGGCCGACGCCACAAGGTAGTGCATGCCAATGCCGGCCAGCCCGGCCAGCGCAAAGTCGGTCAGGAAGATGAAGCGCGCCGGGACGCGCAGACCACGGAAGATCGCGATCAGGTCGTACACCCAGCCGTGCACCGGCGTGTTGGGGCCGAGTGCCAGCGCAAAGCCACCCAGCCCAAGCACCACGAGAAATGCACTGATGGCCGACGGCCGCCGCGCCAGAGCGAAGGCCGCCAGGAGCAACGTCGCCACACCGACGTAGCCGGCCTCGACCCGCTGCCACGGCGCCCAGAAGTCACCACTGCCGCGCCCGAGCAGCAGGGGCGAGAACAGTCCGGCCAGACCCGACCACGGGAGCGAGTATTCGGTCGCCTGCGCGTAGGTCAGGGCAGCACGGGCCGTGTAACCCTGCAGCTCGGCGGCCGGTAACCAGGCCACGGCCGAGAGCAACGCCGCGACGCCGATCACCTGCCCGACCACGGCGGCGCGCTGCCCGACAGCGGTCCACCCCGATCGAACGACGGCGGCCATCGACCACAGTCCGTAAAGGCCAACAGCGCCCCAGACCATGATCGTCATCTGAGCATGGCCGGCGAGCATCGACAGCGCCAGAGCGACTGACGCCGCCAGACGCATCCAGGCACCGCCACCCTCCAAAGCCCGTTGAAAGGCCGCCAGCGCGAACGGCAGCCAGCAGGCGGCAGCGATGATGTTGTAGTTGCCGACATGGATGATGAAGACGTCGCAAAACATCAAGGCCACAGCGCCTGTCAACGCGGCGACACGCTCTGACTGCGGCCCAAGCCAGACTCGCAGCAGCGCGTACATGCCCGCGCCCGCCAGCCAGACGTGGACCATCACCAGCGCTTCGAGAGCGACGTACGGGAAGCCTGGCGCGACGATGTACGCGACCAGGTTAAGGGGATAGAAGGCAGCGGTCTGCGGATCGGCGGCGAAGGGCGCGCCGGCATACAGCGTCGGGTTCCATAGCGGCAGTCGGCCGGTGGTGTAGGCGTGGGCGGCGTAGCTATACGTCGGCCAGAGAAACGAGGCGAGGTCACCGCCACCGCGGGGGATGAATCCCAGCCCGAGCGTGACCGGCCAGAAGAACGCCAGCGTCAGGACCAGGAGCCCGGCCAGACAGAGGAAGTCGGCGCGGTAGCGCGTCCACGCCGTTCGCACTCAGGCCTCGTCGTCGCTGCCCACCAGGTGAGCCCAGTCGCCGCTCAAGCCGTCGGCCGTGACCCCGTAGTAGACGCGCACGCCGCCGCCCGTCCGCTGCGCCATGTCGTAGCGTTGGACGCCGCCGCGCACATGCCGCTTGAGCAGCGCGATGTCGCCCTGCCAGTTGATGCGGTTGACGTCGAGCTTGCCGGCCTCGTGCTCGGTGAGCGCGTAGTGCCACAACTTTCGCGCTGACTGCAACGTGACGTTCTTGACCAGGTTGCCATTGCGCAGGTCGCGCATCGTGTGGAAACGCTGGCCCTCGCGCTCAAGGGTCTCGACGATCTCGACCCCGGTCCGCGGAGCGTTGAGCCCCTTGGCGTGGCCGTTGGTGCCGGCCGGCGCTGGCGCCTGGCTCTGCGTGAGCTCGGCCGGCGGCTGCGTCGCCTGGGCCGGGGTCGGCGCCGGCGCGACAGAGGTCTGCGGCGCGCTCGGCTGGGCGACGGGCGTGCGACCCACCGACCGCAAGACGATCTGGACGATTTCGTCGCGGACGGCCAGCGAGGTTTCGGATTCTTCGCGGACGTAGATCTTGTTGTCGTCGATCGCGTAGGGCTGATCGTCGCCGCGCGGGACGAGGACGCGCACCACGGTCTTGCCGCGGCTCTCGAGCGTGTCGAGGGCGCAGTCGAGGTGCGGCGTGATCATGCGCTCGATGGCCTTGGCGAGCTCGGCCATCGTCTGTTGCGTGTTCGGCACGCCGACCGGCGCCTGCTTGGGATCCGGGCCGATGCCGATGTAGATCGTGCCGCCGTTCGTGTTGGCGAAGGCGCACACGTCGGCCACCACGCCGTACTGCTTGCCGCCGCGCGCCTGGGCGCCCTCGTGGAAGCTCTGAACGATGTTGGCGCCCTCTTCACGGGCCTGCTGAATGTAGTCGAATTCCTTCTCGGCCGTCGCACTGTGCGGGCGGGTGCGCGCGAAGTCGTTGCCGGCGAACAGATCGTTCAACGACTCGAATGTCACCTCGTCGATCAGCACCTCGGTGGCCCGGTCACCCACGCCCAGGTTCTTGACGTTGCTCGGGTCGCGGCGCAGACGATGCGCGTCAGAGCCCTGGATGAGGTGCATGCGGCGCGGATATTCTGGCTTCGACCCGTTGAAGAAGTTCGCCATCGTCCCGCGCTTGCCCTTCTGGTCGAGATCGGTCACCTCGAGCGCGGCCAGGGTCGGATCCTGGGTGTAGGCGATGCGCGTCTGCCCGCCGAAGCCAAGCCCGCGCATGGCGACGCCGTTCGACGAATTGGCGTGAGCGGCGATGGCGATACCGCCGGCGTCGCGGATCAGGCGATACGCGGTGAGCACGTCCGACGTCGCGCCGACGTTGGCAGAGCCGAGGTCGATCTGATCGCGCGGCACGTTGAGCGTGAGCAGCAGGTGCTCGAGCTCGCGGCCGGGCGTATCGGGCGGGAAGATGCCGAGGATGTGGAAGCCCAGGGTGGCCGTGAACTCAAAGCCCGGCAGCACCAGGATCTTGTCGGTCAGCCGGCGGTATTCGTTGAGCCGGCGCTGTTCGTCGGGCAGGATGCGGCCCAGCCGCTCGAGGAACTCGAGCTCGCGGATCTCGTCCTTCATGCGCCGGATGCCGCCCACTGTGTTGTGGTCGGTGAAGGCGATGATGTCGAGGCCGCGCGCTTCGGCGCGCTGGAGGATGTCGAGGTAGGAGGCCTTAGGCTCCTGATAGTCTGCCGAGGCAGGGGTATGAAGGTGTAAGTCCATGACGCGCCAGGTTCGGTTGGCGGCGCGTTTGCTTTGTCTGGCCATAAGTCGTAAGCGCCGATTTTGCGGCGCGCTGTGATCAGGGTTTCGGAAGGTGTTTGTTGATCAACTCGACGAGCTGATCCGGTGGAAAGGGTTTCAGGATAAAGGCGCTGGCCCCCGCGGCCATGCACTGGTCTTCGACGTCCATGCCCGACGCCATGATGACGGGCAACGACTCCATGCCGTACGTCGCGCGGATGTCGCGCAGCACGTCGAGCCCGTGGCGGTCGTGCAGGTGCACGTCCATGACGACGGCGTCGGGCTGCTGCCTTGTGATCTCAGGGACAACCTGACTGCCGGTGGACACGACCATGGGTGAAAAGCCGTCCAGCTCGAGCAGGGTCTTGATCAGGTTGGCCAGGGTGCGGTCGTCGTCGACCAGCATAATCTTTGCGGGCAAAATGGTCTCCGCGAACGGTAGATGCAGCAATTGTAGACGGGCCTGCGGAAAGCGCAAACGGGTGTAGGGACCGCGGACGGCCGACGGCGGACCGCAGATAGGCACCTGCGGAACGACGAAGGACGAAGGTCACGCTATCGTCGACGGGTCGGCGCTCCAAGTCAGCGTTTCTTCGCCTTCCCTGCCTTGCGAGGTCTGCGGTCTGCGGTCCGCCGTCGGCCGTCCTTCCCCAGCGCGGCCTCGATGACCTCGGGCACGGTGGAGGCGAAGACGAACGTGATCTGCTTGCGGATCTCGGCCGGGACGTCGTCGAGGTCCTTCTCGTTGCGCGCCGGGAGGATGACGGTGCGCAGCCCGGCGCGGTGGGCCGCCAGGACCTTTTCTTTGACGCCGCCGATCGGCAGCACCTGCCCACGCAACGTGATCTCGCCAGTCATGCCGACGTCGGCGCGCACAGGTCGGCTCGACACCAGCGACGTCAGAGCCGTCGCCAGCGTGACCCCGGCGCTCGGCCCGTCTTTGGGGGTCGCCCCGGCGGGCACATGCACGTGGATGTCGTGAGTGTCGAAGTACTTTTCGGGCAGGCCAAGGGCCCTGGCATTGGCCCTGACGTAGCTGAATGCCGCGCGCGCCGACTCCTGCATGACGCCGCCCAGCTGGCCGGTCAGCTGCAGACCACGGTTGCCGGGCATCGCCGTCGCCTCGACGAAGAGCACGTCTCCGCCGACGGGCGTGTAGGCCAGGCCGGTTGCGACGCCGGGTAGCGAGGTCCGCTCCTCGACTTCTTCGGTGAAGTAGTAGTCGGGCTTGCCGAGGAAGTCCGGGATCGCCCTGGCGGTGATAGTGATCGGCGTCGTGGTGCCCGAAGCGATCCGCGTGACGGCCTTGCGGCAGCAGGCGCCGATCTGGCGCTCGAGCCCGCGCACGCCGGCCTCACGCGTGTAGTTGCGGATGATCGCCAGCAGCGCCTCGTCCTCGAACTCGACCTCACCTGGCGCCAGGCCGTTCTCGCGCAGTTGTCGACGGATCAGGTATGACTTCGCGATCGCGAGCTTCTCGTTCTCGGTGTAGCCCGAGAGTGCGATGATCTCCATCCGGTCGCGCAACGGTCCCGGGATGGTCTCGAGGGTGTTGGCGGTCGTGATGAACAACGCCTGCGAGAGATCGAAGGCCACGTCAAGGTAATGATCGCGGAACTCGCGATTCTGCTCGGGGTCGAGCAGTTCGAGCAGCGCCGAGGCCGGGTCGCCGCGATAATCTGCCCCAAGCTTGTCGACCTCGTCGAGCATGAAGACCGGGTTGCGGCTCTCGGCGCGGCGCAGGCTCTGGATGATGCGGCCCGGCATCGCGCCGATGTAGGTGCGACGGAAGCCGCGGATCTCGGCCTCGTCGCGGACGCCGCCGAGCGCGAAGCGGATGAACTTGCGCCCCATCGCCCGCGCGATCGAGAGGCCCAACGAGGTCTTGCCGACGCCGGGTGGCCCGACGAAGCACAGGATGGCGCCCTCGCGCTCGCGGCGCACCGGGTCGGTGTTGACGGCCTCGGCCGCGGGTTCGGTGGCGGCGCGCTCGGCCTTGCGTTTGCGGACGGCCAGGAACTCGAGGATGCGCTCCTTGATATCCTGCAGGCCGTAATGGTCCTCATCGAGGACGGTGCGCGCATGCGGGATCTCGAGGTTGTCGACGGTGCCTTTGTTCCAGGGCAGGCTCGTCATCCAGTCGAGATACGTGCGGATGACACCGTACTCGGCAGCTGCAGTTGGCAGCTTGGCGAGGCGGCTGAGCTCGCGCTCGGCCTCTTTGCGCGCTTCGTCCGGCATGCCGGCGGCCGCGATCTTGGCCTTGAACTCCTCGGCCTCGACCTGCTGCTCGTCCTGTTCGCCCAGTTCGCGCTGGATGGCTTTAAGCTGCTCGCGCAGGAAATACTCGCGCTGCACTTTCTCGATGTTCGATTGCGCTTCCGACTGGATCTTGCGACCCAGCGTCAGCACTTCGATCTCGTTGTTGAGCAGCCCCATCAGACGCTTCAACTTGTCGGCGACCGAATCGAGCTCGAGCAGGCGCTGGGCCTCACCCAGCTCCATGCGTTGATAGGTCGCGATCGTGTAAATCAGCTGGCGCGGGTCTTCGAGGTTGGCGACAGCCTGGCTGAGCTCACCGGGCATGGCGGGCACAAGATCTGCCACCGCTGCGAACTGATCGCGGACGCTGCGCACGAGGGCTTCCATCTCGAGGCCTTCGTCGACCTGCTCGGGCGCCTGTTGTACTCGCGCGCGCAGATACGGCTCGCGATCGACGTAGCTCAGCACCTTGAAGCGCGCCACGCCCTGCACGAGCAGCCGCACAGTGCCATCCGGCGCGCGGAACATGCGCAGGACTGCGGCCGCGGTGCCCACATCATAGAGATCCTCAGCGGCCGGCTCTTCCTTCTCGGGAAAGCGCGAGGCGACAAGCCCGATCATGCGCTGCCCGACCGAGGCATCGTCGACCAGTTTGATCGATCGTGGCTGTCCAACCGTCAGCGGAACGGCAGTCAGCGGATAGACCACAGTGCCCCGCAGCGGCAGGATGGGCAGAGCCTCAGGCAGAGTCAGTTCATTACCTTCAGGAGTCGGCGAGTCACCGACATTGACGACCGTCGAGGTATGCTCCTGTTGCAGTTCGGTCGGCTCGGGGTTCGGAGGCGGCGCATCCTCGCTTTCGCTCGCCGTCAGAGCCACGGCTTCGGGCAAAGCCAGCAGCATCAGGGCCTGCGGACCCAGCTCGAAATGCTCGGCAGACTGCGCCAGGATCGGCCGATGGCCGGGAGTTGTGCGTTTGAGGTTGGGCATGGAGAAAAGCAGACTCAGCGCACGTCGACACGACGAGGGCGTTGCTTGGCAATCACAACCCGCAGCGACCCATCTTCATAGGTAGCCGTGGCCTCGGTGGCATCGACGGCGTCCGGCAGGTCCACGACAGCGCGGAACTCACCGGTGTTGATCTCCATCTGGTGGTAGGCGCGCAGCTCGCCACGCGGCGCGCGGCGCACACCTACGATGAAGACCCGCCGGCCCTGCAACGCGATTTGGATATCGCTGCGATGCATGCCGGCTACGTCCATCTCGATCACGTACTCGTTCTCGGTCTCGTATACGTCAGTGGGAGGGCGCCAGGCCTGGCGCTGCGGGGAGACCTGCCAGGTCGTGCCGGGTTCGAGTCGGGTCAGGATCACCCGTTTGAGTGTCACGTCCGCCATGTCGAAATTCTAGCACGACGGGAACACGGGAGCGCGGTCAGGGCTTGATCCACCAGACAGGCCTGTCAGGTCCCACCTCCTGGCGCCCTCCGCCCTGGTTTCTCGACAATCGCGGTCCCTTTGCATGTTATACAAAATCACCCGAAAGATGTACATTTGGAAGACCTGCCGCCGCGTCAAACAGGATCGCACGTATGTCTTGGTGGATGGTGGTGCTGGCCGGGTGACGCATGGGTCGACCCTCTCGCGGCGAACTCGAAGCGATACTCGCGAACGCCCTGCTGCGGTTCGAAAAAGAGCAGCTGGGCCGTGGCCCCGTTGAAACGCGCGCCCATCTTGTCGAGAACCTCGTCGTGATCATGGCCCGGGGCGTATTGACGCCCGAGGAGACGGCGTTGGCCGCTGCGCCACAAGGCCCTGAGCTCGTTCGGCGCATTCGACGTGAGTTGTTGGAGGTGTCGCGGCGTCGCCTCGAGAGCATCGTCCAGGGCGCGACTGGTTGCCACGTCAACAGCATCCTCAGCGACATCGATGTCGGCACGGGTGAGTGCGTGTTTGTCTTCGTGCTCAACGAACGTATCGATGAACGCTATGGCTGGCATTGAGATCCGCGCTCCGATCGGCAACCGCGTTTGTGACAAACTTCACTAGCCGTTAGGGCCACCCCACCCGTATCATGTCCGAAGTCAGGTAGGCCGGGTTGCGCGCGTCATGTAGGCGCGGCGACCAGCATCCATTCACTCGGCGGACAAAGCGAAGCGTCGTCGCACTTCCGACGACGGGTTGCCCTGTAGGCCGACACATCGTTATCGCCCATGCGGCGTGAACGATGTGTCGGCCTTTTTCATTTCCAGGAGGCCCTCATGCTTGCTCGGTCGATCCACCCCGAACCCCCGACTGACGATCTGCGTTGGAAGCCTGTCATCGCCACGATGCGACGCTATGGCTTCGCGGCGCACGCCCTGATCGAGACCCTGCACACCGTGCAATCGACGTTCGGCTATCAAGACGAAGTCGCCATGCGCTTCGTGGCCGAGAGCCTGCGCGTTCCGCTCAGCCGCGTCTACGGTGTGGCGACGTTCTATCACTTCTTCCAGTTGAAGCCGCCGGGTGAACACACCTGCGTGGTTTGCATGGGCACGGCCTGCTACATCAAGGGCGCCGCGCACTTGCTCGAGGCCATGGACGATCGCTATGGCATCAAGCCGGGCGAGACGACTGCCGACGGCAAGGTTTCGTTGCTGACGGCCCGCTGCCTTGGCTCGTGCGGTCTCGCGCCGGCGGCAGTCCTGGACGGCAACGTCGAGGCCAAGATCACGCCCCCAGCTCTGCTCGAAAACGTGGAGCGCATGGCGTTACGCGAGCACGTCAAAGTCGAATTCGATAGCGAAGAGGTGATGGCGTCATGACAACACCAGAAACCCTTGCACAGGTCGCGGAGAAGGAACGCGCCAGCACGGCGGCAAGCAGTCTGCTGGTGTGCACGGCCGCGGGTTGCGTGTCGTCCGGGGCCGACGAAGTCGTCAAGGCGCTGAAGGCCGAAGCCAAGGCGCGCGGCGTGTCGTGTCAGATCAAGGGCGTCGGCTGCCTGGGCATGTGCCAGGCCGGCCCGCTCGTCGCGGCTGAGCCGTCGGGTCACCTGCATCAATTCGTCACCGCTGCCGATGCGCCCGAGATGATCGCGCATCTCGGCGAGGCGCCGTCCGAGCATCTCGCGCTTGATCCCAATCAACCGTTCTTCAAGTGTCAGCAGAAGATCGTGCTCGAGAACTCGGGCGTGATCGACGCCGAGCGAATCGAAGAGTACATCGCCGTCGGCGGCTACAAGGCGCTGGCTGAAGTGCTCGCCGACATGACGCCGTCGCTGGTCATCAAGCGCATCACGGCCAGCGGCCTGCGCGGCCGCGGCGGTGCGGGCTTCCCGACCGGCGTGAAGTGGGCCACAGTGGCCAAGGCTGCCGGCCCGCGCAAGTTCGTGGTCTGCAACGCCGATGAGGGCGACCCTGGTGCGTTCATGGACCGGAGTGTGCTCGAGAGCGATCCGCATCGTGTGCTCGAGGGCATGGCCATCGCGGCGTTCGCGGTCGGCGCGCATGAAGGCTACCTGTACGTGCGGGCCGAGTACCCGCTCGCCGTCAAGCGCCTCAAGATCGCGATCAAGCAGGCCGAACGCATGGGCGTGCTCGGCCGCAACATCCTCGAGACCGGCTTCGACTTCCACGTCGAAGTGCGCCTGGGCGCGGGCGCGTTCGTCTGCGGCGAAGAGACGGCGTTGATCGGCTCGATCCAGGGCGGCCGCGGCAACCCGCGCCCGCGCCCGCCGTTCCCGGCCGAGAAGGGCCTGTGGCACAGCCCGACGCTGATCAACAACGTCGAGACCTACGCCAATATCCCGACGATCATGCGCAAGGGCGCCGAGTGGTTTGCCGCCATCGGCACCGAAAAGAGCAAGGGCACCAAGGTCTTCGCTCTGGCCGGTGCCGTGCGCAACACGGGCCTCGTCGAGGTGCCGATGGGGATCACGCTGCGCGAGATCGTCTATGACATCGGCGGCGGCATCCCGGGCGATCGCGCCCTCAAAGCTGTCCAAACCGGCGGCCCATCGGGCGGCTGCATCCCGGCCGAGTTCATCGACCAGCCGGTCGATTACGAGACGCTCAACAAGCTCGGCTCGATCATGGGCTCGGGCGGCATGATCGTCATCGACGACTCGGCCTGCATGGTCGACGTCGCGCGGTTCTTCATGGAGTTCTGCATGACCGAGTCGTGCGGCAAGTGCGTGCCGTGCCGCGCCGGCACCGTGCAGATCCACCAACTGCTGACCAAGATCGCTCGGGGCGAGGCCGATCTCGAGGATCTCGACCGGCTCGAGAGCCTGAGCATGATGGTCAAGCGCGCCAGCCTGTGCGGGCTCGGCCAATCCGCACCCAACCCGGTGCTGAGCACGCTCCGCTACTTCCGAGATGAGTATCTCGCTCACGTGGTCGAGCATCGTTGCCCATCCGGGGTTTGCAAGATCGCGGCGCAAGCTGCTTCCGAGGGGGAGGTGATCCGATGAGCACAGACGCCAGTGTCAAGACACTCGTCATCGACGGCCGTGACGTCGGCGCCACCGGCGATCAGACGATCCTGGAAGTCGCGCGCGAGCACGGCATCCGCATCCCGACGTTGTGTCACCTCGAAGGCTTGATGCCGGTCGGCGCGTGTCGCATGTGCCTGGTCGAGGTCGTTGGCAGCAATAAGCTGTTGCCGGCCTGCGTGACGAAGGTCACCGAGGGCATGGAAGTCCGCACACATACGCCCGAGCTGAAAGAACTGCGTCGGATGACGCTCGAGTTACTCTTTGCTGAGCGCAACCACATCTGCTCGATCTGCGTCTCAAACGGGCACTGTCAGCTGCAGGCGCTCGCCGTCGAGAACGGCATCGACCACATCCGCTTCCCGTACCAGTACCCGCGGCTGCAGGTCGACACCACGCACCCGCGTTACGGCATGGATCCAAACCGCTGCGTGCTCTGCGGCCGCTGCGTCAGGGTCTGCGCCGAGGTGGAAGGCGCTCACGTGTGGGACATGATGGGCCGGGGCTCCGGCACGCTGATCACGGCCGAGTTGCGCACACCGTGGGGTCTTGCCAAATCCTGCACAAGCTGCGGCAAGTGCGTCCAGGTTTGCCCGACCGGCGCGCTCTTCGAGAAGGGCCGCGCGGTCGCCGAGATGGAGAAGCGCCGCGACTTCGTGCCTGCCATCCTGGCCGGGCGCGATGAGGAAGATGAGTTGATGATGCCGTAAGGCATGAGGAGAGAGGAGCGTAGAGCGTAGAGCGATTACGCTACCGTGCCGGCTCGCGTAGCGTTCGCTCCACGCTCCACGCTCTACGCTCCACGCTCCTCGCTCCTCGACGTCAGCGGCCCAGCACGGCGACGACCACCTGTGGTGTGACGTAGGCTTCGCAGACGGCGGCGAAGGCCAACAACGGGATCACGACAAGCAGGTAGATGCGGGCCCAGTCGGCAACGGAGAGGAGCCAGGCTTCGCCGATCGTGCGCCCGGGCGGCGGCGAGAGGAAACTGACGCTCATGCGCAGGATCGCGCCGCCGGCGATGAGCGCCGCCGGGATCTCGAAGACGCCATGTGGCAAAACGAAGGCGCCGAAGAAGGTCGCGGCGCTGATGCCAAAACTCGCCAGTTGCCCCGACAGGAAGCCCGCGATGCCAAGCGGCATCATCAGCAGCAGCAGCGCGAGCACGCCCCATGACGCGATCCCGGCCAGCGAGGCCAGGCCGATCGCGCGCACGTTGTTGAAGAAGATCCACACCGCGCCATTGAGCGTCGAGATGCCGGTCTGGTCGAAGCGCGAGGCGACATCGCCAAAGGCCACATCGCGCGTGACCTCTTCGGGCAGCCGATAGTTGCCGGCCTCGATGTAGCCCAGGCTGGTGCCCGCCAGCAGCGCAACAGCCACGAACGCGATCGGCAGCGCCGTCCGCCCCACAGCGCCCAACACTTCGCGCCGGTACCAACGCCAGGCGCCTTCGCGCGGCTGACGGTCTCCCACGAAAGCTCTGGCGAAGAAGCGCCAGGCCGCCCGCAGGTCGAGCCGGTCGAGCTCACGGCCGAGGAGCTCTTCGCGCTGGAAGAGGCGTACGCCCATGCGCCACAGCCCGACGAGCACGGCGCCGAGGCCGAGCATGATCCACCACAGCAGGTTGAGCTCGCCCCAGAGCATGAGCACCGTCAGGCCCTGGATCAGCATCGCGAACGGGATGATCACGAAGCTGGCCAGAAGATTAGCGGCGCGCACCGACGTGACCTGCGACGAGATCACGACAGCGGCCGACACCATCACCGCCGCCTGCACGACAGCCAACAAGGCCACCTGCGCGTAAAGATCGAGGGCCGGCAGCCAGCCTGTCTGCAGATACACCCCGCCGACGTAGACCGCGATCCCGAGCTGGCTGGCCGCGATCGGTGTCAGCATCGACGACAAGGCCTTGCCGACGAACAACTCACGATCGGTGAGCGGTGTGGCCAGCAGGGGCTCGAGCGTCAGGCGTTCTTTCTCGCCAACGAAGCTCTCGAGCGCCAGGACGAGCGACACCGCCACCGGGAAGAACCCGACGACCATCATCAAGAAGGGCGCCAGTCGGTCACCGTCAAGCGCCCCACCCGTCGCATTGATGTAGCG
>CAYZRP010000066.1:0-27851 GCA_964480865.1 uncultured Anaerolineales bacterium
TTCGTCATTCGTCTCTTCACTCTCCCCGGATCTCCCACAGGATGATCTCCGGCGCGCATAGGAACCGCATTCGCGGCGCACCCTTGCCCTCGAGCCCGATCCCACGGGTGACGTAGAGGGTCAGGTCGCCCAATTGCTTGTGGCCGCTTTCGAGCGCGCGGCCGTACAGCGATCCGGTCATCAACGGACCGATGAGGGGCAGGCGGATCTGGCCGGCATGCGTGTGGCCCGAGAGCTGCAGGTCGATGCCCATCTCGGCAGCATCCGGCGCAAGATCTGGCGAGTGATAGAGCAGGATCGTGAAGCGTTCGGCGACCGTGTCGTCGAGCAGGGCCTTGAGCTGCGGCGCATCCTCGAAGGGCTTGTGGCTGCAGGCCAGGCCGACCACGTCGAAGCGATGGCCGTGGCGGGCAAGGGTGACCCGCTCGCCACGCAGCCAGTGTAGCGGCAGGCCATCGAGAAGCGCCGGCACCATGTCTTCTTTGTCGACTGCGGGGCTACCCGTCACCGCCAGGACCCCGAGCGGGATGGGGAGCTTGCCCAACTCGGTCAGAATCTCGCGGCAGGCGGCCTGCGCCGTCGGATCATAAATGTAGGAGAGGTTCAGGAAGTCGCCGCTGAACAGCACGATGTCTGGCTCGAGCTGGCGGGTCAGTTCGATCACGGCGCGCTCGCGTTTCGTGATGCGCTCGATGTGCAGATCCCCGAGGTGCAGCACTCGCAGCGAGGGCCGGTTCGGATCGAGCTTGCGACTGCGCAGTACCTGTCGGGTGACGGTCAGGCGATGCGGCTCGATCCAAAAACCATAGGCCACGAGCAATGTGCCCACGATTTGCAGGGCAAACGCCAGTGGCCCGGGCAGAAACGCAAACGGCAGGCGCAGCACGCCGAGGATCAGGACGTTAGCCTTGGCCGGGCCGTACGAGATGCCGCGGCGCGGTAGTGACGTCAGCAGCGCCCAGTCGCCGAGCATGAAGACCCACAACATACCGGCCGCATTCCAATCGAACCAGGCGGCGGGCAGGGCCAGCAGCAACAGCAATCCGGCGAATATGGCGGCCGGGATCTTCTCGGCATCGTCCATCAGGTGCAACAGGCGGTCAAGGTCATTGCCGTGCGTGCCCGGAAAGTGTGTGATGTGTCGGAAGTCGCGTTTCGGCACCATGGGGCCAATCGTAGCATGCGTCGTGTGGGCTACATGCGCACGCGCCGTGTGAGGCTCTAGGGTCCTTGGTCCACGTGTGCACGGATGATGCGGATGGGGAACGAGCTTGTGAGAGGACGCGAGTGGGCTGATGTCCGACAGGAGTCTGGCCGTGTACTTTGTCACTGAGTGTGTGCACGAACCAACTGTATGAGCTTTGCAGAAGTTGACGCTTCATATTGGCGGCCGTATACTGGCCGCAATCAAATAGTCGACATCACAGGTGTCTTCAATCCCGGAAGGTTGAAGACGGAAACGGCGAAGCCGGTGCAAGTCCGGCGCTGACGCGCAACTGTAAGTTGGCCGCACGATCAAGAGCCAACAAGCCAGGTCGCCCGCCTGTGGTGTGTATGCCACGGGCCTCGCTGAAGGGTGTGGATGCCGCCGTCGTTGTGACGTGCGCAGCCGGAACCGACCTCTTGCCGCCCGCAAGGGGTTTTTTTGTTTGGTGCGCCTGCCGGGGCCTCTGGCGAATGTCCAGGGGAGAGTATGTCGATGAACACGCGAACGGTTTCTGTTTTTCTGTCGTGGGCGCTGGCAGTCGCCAGTTGCGCACCGGCCGCCACACCCGTTGTGGATCCGACGCAGGCGGTTGAGCCCACACAGGCTCTGCCCACCGAGACCCCTGCAGCCATCGTCGCGCCGACCGACGTGCCCACACAGGCTCCCGTCGTCGAAGCGCCGACGTCGAACCTGCGCGAGGGCTGTGTCGAGCAATACGCGGAAGGCGTCGATTACTTCCCCGAGAAAGCCACTGTCAGTTACGCGACCGGCCTGAGCATCTCGTACCACGGCAACTACAAGGTCCTGTCGGTGCAGACGCCGTATCCGGGCGGTCAGCCGATCGAGTACGCGCTCGTCCAGTGCGGCACTCCGGCGCCCGAGGGCTTCGAGGAGTCGCAGATCGTCGAAGTGCCAGTCAAGCGGGTGGTGAGCCTGTCGACGACCAACCTGCCCTTCCTCGACCGGTTGGGCGTGATCGATCGCCTTGTGGCCGTCGACGACGCCACCTACGCCAGCAACGCGAAAGTGCTCAAGGGCATCGAGGATGGATCGGTGGCCGTGATCGGCACCGGTCCGCAGGTCAACGTCGAGCAGGCCCTGGCGCTCGAGCCCGATCTTGTGCTGGCGTATGGCTCCGGCAGCCCCGAGTACGACACCTACCCCAAGCTTCAAGAAGCCGGCCTCAAGATCGTGTTCAACGGAGATTGGCTCGAGAACGCGCCGTTGGGCCGCGCTGAGTGGGGCAAGTTCATCGCCGCGTTCTTCAATGCCGAGGGTGACGCCGAAGACGCCTTCGATCAGACCGCGACGAAGTACGAAACGCTGCAGGCTCAGGTGCGCGCGGTCGATACGAAGCCGACCGTGCTGATCGGCACGCCCTTCCAGGGCACCTGGTACGTGCCGGGCGGCGCGAGCTTCGGGGCCGAGTACCTGTACGACGCCGGGGCGACCTACCCGTGGGCCGACGACCCGAGCACTGGCAGCCTGGGCCTGTCGTTCGAAGCCGTGTTCGAGCAGGCCGGCGAGGCCGACGTCTGGCTCAACCTCGGCTACGTCGCGGATTTGAAGGGCCTGACCGATCAGGACTCGCGCTTCACGGAATTCAAGGCCTACCAGACCGGCGCGATCTGGAACAACGACGCGCGCACGTCGGCGATGGGCGGCAATGACTACTACGAGACCGCGGCGGCCGAGCCCGATGTCGTGTTGGCCGATCTGATCTCGATCCTGCATCCGGAAGTGTTGCCGGATCACACGCTTGTGTATTACCGCAAGCTACAGTGAAGGTTGAAGAACTGATGCGTGATAGACGGGGTGAGCCGCCTATCACGCTCCCTCCCGATGAAGAGGCGTGGATTATGGCGGATCTGACTCTCTCTCGACCTCGATCAGGTGTGGCTCGCTGGCCGCGTCTGTTGGGCGTATGGGGGGTGCTGCTGCTGGCGCTGGGTGCGGTTTTCATGCTCAGCCTGATGCTGGGCTCCGTGCGCATCCCGCTCGATGACGTCGCGCGAGTGCTGATGGGCGGCGAAGCGCATCGCGCCTCCTGGACCGATATCATCTGGCTCTTCCGTGTGCCCAAGGCCATCACCGCTGTCCTGGCCGGCGCCGCGCTGGCGGCTGCGGGCCTGCAACTGCAAACCCTGTTCCGCAACCCGCTGGCCGATCCCTACATCCTGGGTGTGAGCTCGGGCGCGAGCCTGGGCGTGGCGGTCGTGATCCTCGGCACCGGCGCGGGCGGCGGATTGCTGCTCAGCCAGGGCCTGGGCGTGTTCGGCGAACTGACGCTCGCTGTCGCAGCGAGCCTCGGCGCGCTGCTCGTCCTGGGTGTCGTGTTGGTGCTGATGCGCTGGACGCGCAACATCCTGGCCCTGCTCATCCTCGGCCTGATGCTCGGCTATCTGACCAGCGCGTTGGTCAGCCTGATGGTCTACACTGCTCGACCCGAGCGGATCCAGGCCTTCAGCTTGTGGTCGGCCGGAAGTTTCGCTGGCGTGACCTGGTCGCAGCTCGGCGCGTTCGCACCGGTCGTGCTCGTCGCGCTGGGCGTGGCCCTGATCATGCCGAAGACCTTGAACGCGTTGCTGCTCGGTGAGGCTTACGCGCGCAGCATGGGCGTCAACGTCAGGCTCGCGCGCATCGGCGTCATCGTCAGCGCATCGCTGCTGGCCGGCGCGACCACGGCGTTCTGCGGGCCGGTCGGCTTCATCGGCGTCGCGGTCCCGCACGTCACCCGCGCGATCCTGGGCACGTCGGATCATCGCCAGATCGTGCCGGCGTCGCTGGTCTTCGGCGCGCTGCTGGCGCTCATCGCTGACCTGATCGCCCAGATGCCTGGCAGCCAGGCCGTGCTGCCGCTCAACACCGTCACAGCGCTTTTCGGCGTGCCGGTTGTGGCGTGGGTGCTGCTGCGAAGTCGGAGCCCGATTGCTTGATGATGGCGCCTACGGCGCTGACGAATGACGAAGGACGAACGACGAAGGGTGAATGGCCATTCCCCCCTCGTCGTTCGTCCTTCGTCATTCGTCGCCATATACACAGGAGAGATGGATGCCTCGACTGACCAAGATCTACACGCGCAAAGGCGATGATGGGACGACGGCGCTCGGCGGCGGCCAGCGCGTGCCCAAAGACTCGTTGCGCGTCACGGCGTATGGTGTGGTGGATGAACTCAACTCGGCGTTGGGCGTGGCGCTGGCGCATGGGTTGCATGACGATCTGCGGCAGATGCTGGCCGTGATCCAGAACGAGCTGTTTCACCTGGGTTCGGATTTGTGCTTCGTCGAAGAAGACAAGACGCGTTTTGCGTTGCCGCAGATCGAGGCCAGGCACATCGAGCGGCTCGAGGGATGGATCGATCAACTCAACGACGCCGTCGGTCCGCTGCAGAACTTCATCCTGCCCGGCGGCACGCTCGGCGCCGCGCAGCTTCATCTTGCTCGCACGATCTGTCGCAGAGCCGAGCGAGATGTGACGGCCCTGCAACATACCGAAGCGATGGGCGAGCACGTCGGCGCGTATCTGAATCGACTGTCAGATCTGTTGTTTGTCATGGCGCGTTACGAGAACCACAAAGCCGGCAATGCTGAGACATTGTGGAATAGCCGGGTGTGAGAGGCAGCCTGACCGTTGTGAGCGCCGCGGGAGAACCGCGGCGCTTTGCTTTTAAGCCAACCCGCTGTGTTCTAAACCAAAAGATTAGCTCCCACATAGCGAAAGTAGGCCGACCCTGAACCGCGCGGCCCTATGGTGCGGGTGCGAAGACAGGAGCAAGTGCTCCACATCCCATTCGCACAATAGGAGACGAACATGAAAACCTGGAAACTGACCCCCATGGCGTCCTGGGCTGCGCGCGGCCTCGGCGCGGCGGCACTGGCCTCGGGCATGCTGACAGCCCAATCGGTTCAGGCCGATGACTCGGCCGTGATCACGGCGTACGCGCCGGGCGCGCCGGAGACGGCCTGGATCGCCGTGCAGTGGCAGAACACCGACTTGACCTGGCACACCGTCGATGGCTGGCAGGGCGATCTCGACTACACGTCGTCGGGCGTGCCGTTCAAGCAGTGGGCGGTCGCCAGCGCTGACTATGGCACGGGTCCGTTCCGCTTCGTCGTGTACGCGCAGGAGGACGGTGCGGTGTGGGCGACGAGCGACTCGTTCACGCTGCCGGCCTCACTCGGGAACAACGTCGAGGAGACGCTGACAGGGTCGGCCGTGGCCTCGACGACGTCGTCGACCACGGCGACCACCACGACGACCGCAGTCAGCAACGAACTTGACTCGTGGACCGAAAACCTCGTCTACGACAACGGCGGCGCGGCGACGGCGCGGATCACAATGGAGGTCGCGGGCGTGTCGCCGACGGCCTATGCCGGTGTTCAATACCTCGACGAGAACGACGTGTGGCAGAACGTCGAGGGCTGGCAATCGGCGGTGACGATCAACGAGTACGGCGTCGCTGTGGCTCAGTGGGGCGTCGCTGCCGCCAACCTTGGCGAAGGCTCATTCCGCTGGGCGCTCTACAGCGCGGCCGATGGCGCCGTGATCGGCGTCAGCCCGAGCTTCGACCTGCCGACGCAGACCGGTGTCGATTACGTCATGCACCTCTCGCTCTGAGCGTGGTCAATACGAAAAAACAGGCCCGGCATCGCCGGGCCTGTTCTGTTGTATCTGAGGCTGGGAAGACACGATCCGCTGATCGATGGCGGGATCACCGCCCGTAGAGCTTGCGGTACATCTCGAAGAACCCGAAGGTTGTGGTGACGTAGCCTTTGGCATCCGGCAGGCGGATGACCTCGACGAACAGGTCGGGGTCGCCGCCGGCGAGGTCGAGCCAGCGCTGGGCGTTGCCAGGGCCGGCATAGTAGCCGGCCATCACGACGGCGGTGTCGGGCTGTACCTGGGTGGCGGTGAAGTGCAGGTAGTAGGCGGCCATGCGAATGGATCGCGCGGGCTTGAACAGATCATCCAGCGTGAAGTCGGTCAACCCGAGGTCGCGCGCGATCTGATCGGCCGTGGGTGGGATGATCTGGTTCAGCCCGCGCGCGTCTGCCGACGAGATCGAGTATTTCCAAAAGAAGGACTCGATCCGCATCTTGCTGTAGAGCGCGAAGGGGTGTTGATCGAACTCGGCGCCCGCCGACTCGACCAGGCTGAGGAACGGCGTTGGGAAGCGCAGACGCTGAAGCAGACGCGGCCCCTGCGTGCTGTCGAGCGTGCCGGCCAGGTCGAGCACCTGGCGCGCGCTGCGGATCGCGACGTCGTAGAGGCCGAGCGCGTTGACGTCAACAGCCAGCTGGGCCAGGGGCCACGGATCCTGCCAGAGCTCCTGTCGCAGTACCTCGAACTCGGCATGCGCCTCCTGTTCGAGGCCCAGGCGCCACAACTCGATCGCGCGTTGGTAGCGCGCGTTTGTGTGCAAGGCCTCAGACGGCTCAGCCAGGCTTCCCGTCACGCCGTCGCCGAGCGGGAAGGCCGCGTTCATCCAGGCGTCGGCCTCGGCCAGGTCAGCTGCGGCATCGGTTGACCAATCCACGGAGGCCGGCGGCTCGAAAGGCCCACGCCCGTCGACGAGCTGCGCGGCGCGCAGGCCATAGTAGTCGTCGGGCGCCAGCGCCGTTGCCTTTTCCCAGGCAGCGGCCGAGCCCGCTGCATCGTTTTGTTGGGCGCGCGCTTTGCCGATCCACAGCCAGGCGCGGGCCTGCTGCACGGGGTCGGCGCCGAGCGCCGTCGCCGACTCGAACAGGGGCAGGGCGTCGGCCCAGCGGCCCTGACGCACGAGGACGATGGCGGCTTCGTTGGCGGCGTTGGCGGCCAGGTCTGAGGTCGGGTAGTCGGCCGCGAGGCGCGACCAGAGCGTGACAGCGCAGGCCAGGTCATCGTTGCGTTCGCAGAAACGCGCGGCCCGATCGAGGGCGCGCGGCGCCTCGGCCGCATCCGGCGCGGCATCGACGAAGGCGGTCAGGCCCTGCACATCCTCTGGCCAGGGCGCGAGTTCGCCGATCTCGATGTGGGCCGGCCCCCAGTACTCGGCGCCGGGCAGGCCCGCTGCGTCAGCGCGCGCCACGCTCGTGATCTGGCGGAAGGCCTGCAGAGCGTTGGCGTCGTCGCCCTGGGCGGCGTAGGTGCGGCCGAGTTGGTACCAGGCCGCGAGGTTGCCGGGCTGTTCGGCCAGGATGCGCTCGAAGGCGGCCACGGCCGGGGCGTAGTTGGCGGCGTTCAGGTTGACCAGGCCGCGCTGCATCTCGTCGACGGGCACGCCGGCATCGACCAGCGCCCGCAGGGCCTCGAGCGTGATCGGCGCCGCCGGGTAGTCTGTGACAGCCTGCAGGTACCGGGCATGGGCGCCTTCCAGATCGCCGGCGGTGGCGAGCGCCTGGCCGGCCAGCACAAGGGCGCGCGCCTTGCGCCAGCCCGGATCGGCGCCGGCGACGATGGCGTCGTACTCGGCCAGCGCGCCGTCACGATCGCCCTCACGCGTCAGCGCCATGGCCAATGCCTCGCGCAGGTCGCCGCCGGCATCTGAGCGCGGCGCATCGATGGCGGCGCGCCAGGCCGCAATGGCGGCTTCTTCGTCGCCGAACGCGGCGGCGGACTCGGCGATGCGGGCCTGCACGTAGCTGTCGATCAGCCCCGGTTGGAGCGTCAGGTACTGGCGGTAGCGCGCGAGCGCCGTCTCCCAGTCGCCGTCCGAGCGAGCGAGTTCACCGAGCCAGAAGACGGCGGCGGCAGCGGCCGGCATATCCTCAGGCGTCACAGTCGGCGCGACGGAGGCCGAGCCTTCAAGATCCGACACGTTCAATCCGGCGCGCCCGGCGGTCTGCGCAAACACCTCACCGGCCCGGGCCAGATCGCCGGCAGCGACGTAGGCGCGCCCCAGACCGATCCGGGCGGCATCGGCTGTCTCATCGCGATCGAGCAAGGCCGTGTAGAGATCGATCGCGCTCTGGCCGTCTCCGGCATACAACGCGGCATTCGCCTCTATCAGCGGGTCGACCGGCACCGGCGTGGACGTGGGGACGGGCGTCAGAGTCGGCGCGGCGGTGTAGGTCGGCGGCACCGTGGGCGGCGGGGGCGTCGCATTGCACGCGATCACGGCGCCGGCCGCGACCAGCAAGGCCGCCTGCCTGAGCAGGTTTCGCATGCGGTCATCCTATCATGCGAGTCTGAGGGGCCTCGGGATTAATACGGAGGAGAGAGGAGGGAGGTGGGAATGCTGCAGGGTCTGGCGCGGGAGCGTTCGCTCCTTCCTCCTCTCTCTTCTCTCTTCACTCGCTCTTTACCCCGCGCCCTACTTGTCTCAGGCGACGGGGCTGTTATAATCGCTTCGGTTCCATTCGGGCGCTCTCCAGATAGGGGGCGCCTTCATCATGTAAGGTGTAGGCCAATGCGCGTGCTCTGTACCGGCTCGATCGCCTGGGATTATCTGATGACGTTCCCGGGCTACTTCCACGAGCATATCCTGCCGGATCGTCTTGAAAGAATCAGCGTCAGCTTTCTCGTCGATGGCATGACGCGCCAGCGCGGCGGGATCGGGCCGAACATCGCGTACACGCTCGCCTTGCTTGGCGGCGACGCGCACCTGCTTGGCACCGTCGGTGAGGACTTCACAGACTACCGCGCCTGGCTCGACGCGCGTGGCGTGCACACCGAGCACGCCAAGGTCATCGCCGGCACATTCACGGCGTCGTTCTTCTGCAACACCGACCGCAACAACGCCCAGATCGCGTCGTTCTTCCCGGGCGCTATGGCGCTGGCCGGCGTGCAGTCGCTGCACGACGTCGATCCGGCGCCCGACCTCGTGGTGATCTCGCCATCCGCGCCGGACGCGATGCACAAGTTTGTGAGCGAGGCGCGTGAGCTCGGGATCCGCTACGTCTATGATCCCAGCCAGCAACTGGCGCGCATCACGTGCGACGAGGCCCTCGAGGGCATCGAAGGCGCGTGGATGTTGATCGTCAACGACTACGAGCTCGGCATGATCGAGAAACTGACGACCCTGACCGAAGCGCAGCTGGCCGCAAAGCTGTCGGTGCTCGTCGTCACGCGCGGCGCGGATGGCGCCACGATCTTCGCCGAGGGCGTGCGCACAGACATCGCGGCCGTCACGCCCAAAGAAATCGTCGACCCGACCGGTGTCGGCGACGCCTTCCGCGGCGGGTTGCTGCGCGGCATCGCGGCCGGTTGGCCGTGGGCGCTGTGCGGCCAGGTCGCGGCGCTGGCGGCCACGTATTGCCTCGAGCAGAACGGTCCGCAGAACCATCACTACACGCGGGCTGAATTCCTGACGCGCTTCCGCCAGCACTTCGACGACGGCGGATTGTTGAGCGAGTTGTTCTAGTTGGATTGATCCGCGGCGACGCACTGTCACCGTCGCGGCCACAGCTCTTCACGGGGCTTTTTTCAGGAGATAGAGGATGACGATCGAGCACGATATCAAGGATGCAAGTCTGGCCGAGGGCGGCCGTTATCGCATCGAATGGGCGGGCACCGAAATGCCGGTGCTCAAGCAGATCTACGAGCGCTTCAAGAAGGAACAGCCGCTCAAGGGCCTCCGTGTCAGCGCCTGTCTGCACGTCACGGCCGAGACCGCGAACCTGATGCGCACGCTTCAGGCCGGCGGCGCCGACGTCGTGCTGTGCGCGTCGAACCCGCTCTCGACCCAGGACGATGTGGCAGCGTCGCTCGTCCAGCACGACGAGATCCCGGTCTACGCCATCAAGGGCGAAGACAACAAGACTTACTACAAGCACATCACGGCCGCGCTCGACCACAAGCCGCACATGACCATGGACGACGGCTGCGACCTGGTGAGCACGATCCACAAGGATCGCACCGAGTTGCTCGAGGGCATCATCGCCGGCACTGAAGAGACCACGACCGGTGTGATCCGCCTGCGCGCGATGGAAGCCCACGGCGTGCTCAAGTTCCCGGTCATGGCCGTGAACGACTCGTCGACCAAGCACTTCTTCGACAACCGCTACGGCACGGGCCAGAGCACGATCGACGGCATCGTCCGCGCGACGAACGTGTTGCTCGCTGGCAAGACCTTCGTGGTCGCCGGCTATGGCTGGTGCGGACGCGGCCTGGCCTCGCGCGCGCGCGGCATCGGCGCCGACGTGGTCGTCACCGAAGTCGATCCGCTCAAGGCGCTCGAAGCTGTCATGGATGGCTACCGCGTCATGCCGATGGAGCAGGCCGCCAGGGTCGGCGACGTCTTCTGCACGGTCACGGGCGACATCCACGTCCTCGACAAGCACCACTTCGAGGCCATGAAGGACGGCGCGATCGTGGCGAACTCGGGGCACTTCAACGTCGAGATCAACATCGACGCGCTCGAGGCCCTCTCGAACGGCAAGCAGCGCGTGCGTGAGTTCGTCGACCAGTACACGCTGAAGGACGGCCGCCGCATCAACCTGCTGGGTGAAGGGCGCCTGATCAACCTCGCGTCGGCCGAAGGCCACCCGGCGAGTGTGATGGACATGTCGTTCGCCAACCAGGCCCTGGGCGCCGAGTACATGGTCAAGAACGCCAAGAACCTCGGGCCGAAGGTGGTCACGATCCCCGAGGCGATGGACAAAGAGATCGCGCGCCTGAAGCTCCAGGCCATGGGCGTGCGCATCGACGCACTCACCGCCGAGCAGGACAAGTACCTGAACTCGTGGGAAGAAGGCACGTAGGTCATTTGCTATTGGGTCATTGGCTATTGGCTATTGGAAGCCCTTCCGATAGCCAATAGCCATTAGCCAATAACCAATGAACTGTTATCGCCATCCCGATCGGCCGGCGGTCGAGCAGTGCGAGACCTGTGGCAGGCCGTTGTGCGCGGCCTGTCTGTGGTACACGGAGGATGGCGAGCGGTTGTGCGAAGAGCACGCCGCGGCCCGCAAGGCGATCGGTGAGCCGGTCGTCCCCCCTGAGAAGTACGTCGAAGCCCACGACGATGTCGAAGCCGATGCACTGCGACGGGCGCCCGCGCCCGCTGCGCCGTATCAGGGCAACACGCTCGACGTGCTGGCCCTGGTCGCGGTCGTCATCGGCGTCGTGGCCTTTGGTGCCAACTTCGGCGCCGTCTATCTCTTCCCCGTCTTTGGCATCGTGCTCGGGATCGTGGCGGTGCTGCAGGCGCGCCAATCGCTCAATCCCAGGCGAACGGCCACCCTGGGCTGGGTGGCCATCGGCACATCGGCGGTCGGCATCCTGTTCTGGATGTTGATCCTGTTCGGTTGTCTGGGCCTGACGTTCCTGCCGATCTTCCTCAGCAACGTCTTCAATCCTTCATCGCCCGTCATCTACGCCACGTCGACGCCGTACTTCACCCCGACACCCTGACGGCGCCACGCTTGGGCGTGGCGGAGGTCAATCGAGCATCCAGGTCACCACGCTCGCGAACGGAAGCGCCAGGGTCAGTGCCACCACCCACACCGCAACGATTTTGACAACGGTGCCGCGGCCTTCCGGCGCGCCGGCCAGAACAAGGGCCAGCGGAGCCGAGACGACGGCCGCCAGCGTCCGCAGAAAAAACAACGCCATCGTGATCGTCAGCAGCGTGTTGGCCAGCGAATCTCCGAAAGTCGAGGGGGGTTGAGCGAACCCCAGCGGCCACATCCCCGTGACCTGCTGCACGCGGATGCCCAGCACAGCGACGGCGATGACAAAGCCGAATGGAATCACGGACAGGAGCCAGAGGGCGGGGCGGATCCCGCGGATCAGGCCGCGTTGACGATCAGCGGCCGGCGCGGTTGGCATACACACCTCCGTGGATCACGGCGTGGGCGTGTCGGTGACGGGCAGCGGGATCACCTGGATCGTGACGAAGACCGTCTGGCCGAAGGTGTTGCCATCGGGCGCGCGCGCCTGCCATCGGCCGGTGTACGAGCCGGGCACATCCGGGGCGCGCAGTTCGACCTCCCAGACGCCTTCGGTGCCGGCCCGGGCCGGGTAGATCGAGGCCTCGGTCGCCGTGCCCATCGGCTCGCCGTTGGTGAGGACGATGGCGTAATCGGGGCCCCAATCGCAGGTGCCCGAGTTGAGCATGCGCCAGCGTTTGGCGAAGATCTGACCCGGCAGATATTGAGCGCCGTCGGGCACCGTGACGTCGACCACGAACTCGGCATCATTGGCGCACGGGCCGCCGAGGGTCGGCGCGAGCGTGACGACCGGTGGTCGAGTCGGCGTGAGCGTGAAGATCGCCTGAGCTGGGTCCGGTGTTTCGGTGAAGACCGGGCCGAGCGTGGCCGTCGCCGCAGCAGTGCGCGTCGGCGGGAAGACCGTGGGCGTGCGTGTCGATTGAGTCGAGCAGGCCGTCAGGGCGAGCGCGAGCACGGCTGCCGCCTGTAACGCCCAACGCTGTCCGCGCAATCGATCAGGCATCGGCTTCAGGCGAATCCTGCGGGGTGTGATGAGCGTGCGGACCGGGATGCTCATCCAGCAGGTTCTCAGGCTGGTCCCACGCCCAGAGCTCGATCGGGTTGCCCTCCGGATCCTGCAGCCGCGCGAAGCGCCCGTAGTCGGCGGTCAGGCGCTGGATGCGCTCGCCCTCGGCCTCGAGGCCGCGCAGGAAGAGATCGAGGTCGTCGACGCGGTAGGTGATCATCAGGCCGCGTCCGCCGGCGGTGAGCGGCGGTTTGGCCGGGAAGATCGCGAACTGAAACGTCAGACCCGAGCGGGGATCGTCGATCTCGCCGTACCAGTTGTCGTCGTCGAGGTTGTGGAGCGTAACCAGGCCGAGTCGCCTGGTGTACCACTCCGCGAGCGCGGCCGGATCGTTGGCAAACAAGACAATGGCGTTGACGCCCAGGATGCGAGCCATACATCCATTATGCCCGGTTCGATTCGGTTTGGCAAAGGCATAGGGGTCAGCGGGAGGGGCAGGCGCCCCGGAGGTATTCACCGGCATTTGGGGATGGATTTGCCCGACGTTTATGGACAGCGAAAGATTGGGCGTTAGGCTGGGCTCAACATATTCTTGAGACGGGTTTGGGGGAACACGTCTGGAGCAGCCTGTCCATGGCAGCGATGATCCGTGATTGGCCGATCCGACTGAAATGGTTATTGGTAGGCGTCAGCATCGTCCTGGTGACCGTCGGGGTTTCCAGTGCGGTGAGCCTGTGGGGGCTCAGCGATCTCACCACTGAGGCGCGCAACAGCGTCTTGCAGCTGACCGAGAGTGATCTCGACCATGTCACGCGCGGCGTAATGCAGTTGATCGAGGCCGAGAACCAGGCGCTGCTCAACGCCGTCGCCGCCCGGATCCACGTTGCTCAGAGCAATCTGGCGGACGCCGGCGGCATCGCCTTTGGATCGCAGACCCGCGATTGGTCTGCTGTCAATCAATTCACAAAGGTCGAGAGCCCGGTCGCGCTGCCGGTCGTGGCCCTGGGCACAGGCACCCTGTCGCCCGAGCAATGGGTGGAGGACGTCGCCAGCAGCACGGGCAGCGCTGTGACGATCTTCCAGCGGATGAATGCGCAAGGCGACATGCTGCGGGTTGCCACCACAATTCGTAATGAAGACGGTCAGCCCGCTATCGGAACCTACATCCCCGCCGTCATGGCTGACGGTTCTGCCAACCCCGTCCTTGCTCAGGTGCTGCAGGGCAAGCCGTACTCAGGCAGCGCTTACGTGGTCAAGGCCTGGTACATCACAGCCTATGAGCCACTGACCGATTCGAGCGGAAACATCGTCGGCATGCTCTTCGTCGGCATCCCGCGCGACGAGAACACGACACTGCGACAGGCGCTGGCCGAACTGAAGGTGGGCCAGAGCGGGTACGTCTATGTGCTCGGCAGCTCGGGCGCTGAGCAGGGCGTGTACATCATCTCGAAGGACGGGAAGCGTGACGGCGAGAACATCTGGGAGACGCAGGACGCTGACGGTGCGCCAGTGATTCAGACCATCATCAAGACCGCCGTGGCGTTGGAGCCTGGCGAGTTCGGCACCGTCCGTTATCGGTGGCAGAACGCCGGCGAAGCCAGCCCACGCTGGAAGATCGCGCGTGTGGCCTTCTACGCGCCCTACAACTGGGTGATCGGAGTCGGCGCCTATGAAGACGAGTTCTTCGGAGTCGAACAGCAGCTTCAGGAGCACCGAGAGCAACTCACCTATATCCTGATCGGCGTCGGGCTCCTGCTGGCCGTGCTGGCTGCCGGGCTGACCTGGATCAGCGCCGGCGCGATCGCAAAGCCCCTGGTGCAGATGACCCAGATCGCACGGGCGTTGGCCACGGGCGACGTCGATCATCACATCGCTGATCTCGGGCACGACGAGGTCGGCCAGTTGGCAGAGTCATTCCGCACGACGATCGCGTACATGCGAAATATGGCGGACACCGCCGACCGCATCTCCGTCGGCGATCTGCGCGTGGCGGTGTCGCCGAAGTCGGAGCGGGATCTGCTCGGTCACGCCTTTGCCGAGATGACTCATAACCTGCGCGCTTTGGTCGGCCAGGTGGCCGACAACGCCGCCGATCTGACGGCCTCGGCCAGTCGGTTGACGACCACCGCCTCGCAGGCCGGGCAGGCCGCGAGCCAGATCGCTTTCACCATCCAGCAGATCGCCGGCGGCCTCTCACAGCAGGCGGCGGCCGTGACCCAGACCGCGGCTTCGGTCGAGCAGATGAAGCGCGCGATCGACGGCGTTGCGGCCGGAGCGCGCGAGCAGGCCGAGGCTGTGGACCGCTCGTCGGCCGTGACCCGCAGCCTGGATGCCTCTATCCAGCAGGTCGGGGACAATGCTCGCGCCGTGACCGAGGACTCGGTCCAGGCGGCCGAGGCTGCCCAGACCGGCGCAAAGACCGTGGCGGAAACCGTCAGCGGTATGCAGGCCATCCAGGTCAAGGTTGGCACGTCGGCGACCCGTGTGCGCGAGATGGGCCACCAGTCTGATCAGATCGGCGCCATCGTCGAGACGATCGAGGACATTGCCTCGCAGACCAATCTCCTGGCGCTCAACGCCGCGATTGAAGCGGCTCGCGCTGGAGAACACGGCAAGGGCTTCGCTGTCGTCGCCGACGAAGTGCGCAAGCTGGCTGAGCGCGCCTCACAGGCCACGCGTGAGATCGGCAGCCTGATCGTCGGCATGCAGAGCACCGTGGCCGAGGCTGTGCGCGCGATGGATGATGGCACTCAGGAGGTCGAGAGCGGAGCCGCTCACGCCAACCAGGCCGGCGCCGCCTTGAACGCGATCCTCCAGGCGGCGCAATCGGTGAACGGCCAGGCCACCGCCTCGCTGCAAGCCAGCCGGCAGATGAACGACCTGTCAGCGCAGCTTGTCACCGCCAATCAAGCGGTGCGTAGCGTCGTGCAGAACAATGTTTCGGCGACGGCCAACATGGCCGCCGGATCGGTTGAGGTGATGCAGGCGATCGACAGCATCGCCAGTGTTTCTGAAGAGAACAGCGCGGCGACCGAGGAGGTCAGCGCCAGCGCCACCGAGGTGAGTCACAAGGTGGATGAAGTCAAGGATGCTGCGGTGTCTCTGACGCAACTGGCCGACGACCTCCTGAAGGTTGTGGCCCGGTTCAAGTCAGACCCGGTCAGCGCACCCGTCGGACCCACTCGTCCTTGAGGGTCAGCGAGCGCAGTTCAGCAGGGTCCTTGAGGGCCAGGAAGTCACTGACGAGGCGGTTGAAGCGTGCTGTCTCGTCGAGCATCGGGAAGTGGCGCGACTCGGCCAGGCGCACGCCGTGGACGTTGGCGCCGAGCGCTTCGATGGTCGTCTCTTCGGGGGCCGTCACGAGCGTGTCGCGGGCGCCGTGGGCCAGCAGAACGGGCTGTTGAAGCTCACCCAGCAGTCGGGCCATCTCGGCCACACGCAGCGCATCGACGCTCGTCGTCAGAGCGCCGCGATCGGTCTTGTTGGCCTCGCGCACGATCAGGTCGAAGGTGGCGCCGCGATCGACGAAGGTCTCGAGCAAGGTGGAGGGTGCGCCATCGAGCAGGCGCGCGTTCAGATCGACGGCGTCGACCGGCAGCCCGACCAGCAAGGCGCGATCAGCCAGCGCCGGATACAGCCGGCAGAGCAGGGCGACGACGGCGGCGCCGAGGCCGTGGCCGATGAAGGCGGCCTTCACGATCGCCAGCCGATCCATGAAGGTGCGCAGCAGTTCGGCCTGGCCGTCGAGGCTGTAGTCGGCGCGGCGGCGGGCCGAGTCGCCGAAGCCCCACAGGTCGAGCGCGTAGGCGCGGTACTCGCTGCTGACGGCCTGGAGCGTCGGCACCCAGTAGCGCCATGAGCCCAGCCAGCCATGCACGAAGATCAAAGGCCGGCCGCGGCCCAGCACCTCGTAGTGAACGACATCGCCGTCGACGATTAATGCGCTCATATGACTATCGTGAAGCGTAGGGCGTGGAGCGAAACGCTACCGCGCAACGCCTTGTCACTCCGGCACCTCGTGTTGATCGAGTTTCCATCGCTCTACGCTCTCCGCTCTCCGCTCTCCGCTGCACGCGCAAGGATCTCGGCCACCTTGGCCATCAACTGATCGGGCGCAAAGGGCTTGAGCAGATATTCGGCGGCGCCGGCGTCGAGGCCGGATTGAACCTCGGCATCCTGGCCCTTGGCCGAGAGGAAGACCACCGGGATGTGCGCGGTGGCCGGGTCCGCCTTGATCAGCTTGCAGGCCTCGTAGCCGCTCAGCCGCGGCATGCGCACGTCGCTCAGGATCAGTTCGGGTATCTCGCGCTGGGCGACGTGCACGGCCTCCTCGCCGTTCGCGGCCGTCACCACCTGATGTCCCGCAAACTCCAGCGTGAACTGGATGAGGTCGCGGATGTCGCGCTCGTCTTCAGCAACCAGGATCTTGGCCATTCACACCTCACCGTCCGTGGATCGCGTCGTGCGATCGACGAACACTACACTGCTTCGAGCTCGCCGGCTTCCGCCAGCGGCAACGCGAGCGAGAACGTGCTGCCCTCGCCCTCCACCGATTTCGCCAGCCACAAACGCCCACCCTGGGCCTCGATCAGCTGACGCGAGATCGAAAGACCCAGGCCTGTGCCGGCCTTCGCCATCACCAGCGGGTTCTCGGCCCGCAGGAACCGCTCGAACAGGCGCTTCTGATGCTCGGCCGAGAAGCCGACGCCGGTGTCGCTGACGTCGATGCGAGCCTCATGCGTCGTCCGATCCACCCAGGCCTTGAACAGGATCGATCCGCCGGCCGGCGTGTAGCTGAACGCGTTGTCGGCCAGGTTGGCGAGCACCTGCGTCAGCCGGTTGCGATCGGCCAGCACCGGCGGCAGCCCGCCGTTGACCTCGGATCCGATCGTCATCGCCTTGCCCTCGGCCTGGCTGCGCCCGCGCAGTTGATCGGAGAGCACGGCCAGGATGTCGGTCGCGGCCACGGGTTTGAGATCAAACTTCAGCCGGCCCGACTCGAGACGCGAGATCTCGAGCAGGTCGTTGACCAGCGTGTGCAGGCGCTCGGCGTTCGACTTGACCACGCCGAGCAGCTTCTTCTGCTGATCGCTCATCGGCCCGGCCGCGCCGAGCAGCAGCATGTCGACGTAGCCCTTGATCGGCGTGATCGGCGTGCGCAGCTCGTGGCTGACGTTCGTGACGAACTCGCTCTTGATGTGCTCGATCTCGACGTCGCGGGTGACGTCGCGGATCAACGACACGGTGCCGATGAACTCATCGCCGTCGACGACGTGAGCGAGCGAGATCGTCACAAGCCGCTTGTCGAGCAACTCGATCTGGGTGAAGACGCGCGGGCCGTCGCTGTGCAGGCCGGCACGCGCCGCCGCGTCGAGCCAGCTGCGGCCCTCAGGGTTGAACAGGCTGTTGAGCGCGCCGACGGATTTGCCCATCACGAGCTTGCGCTCGAGCCCGAAGATCTGCTCGGCGGCCGCGTTGAGCAGCGTCACGCGTCCGGCCGAGTCGGCCACGAGCACGCCGTCGCCGATGCCCTCGAGGATGGCGCGGTTCTTGGTCGTCTCGACCTGCTGCTCGCGCAGGAGCACGCCCAGGCGCTCGGCCTGATCGCGGATCAGGCGGTACAGCTCGGCGTTGTTGATGGCCGAGCCGACCTGGTTCGAGGCGGCCGCGACAAGGCGCAGGTGATCGTCGTCGAAGGCGTTGACGCTCGGGCTGTAGACCAACAGCGCGCCCAGGATCTCGTCGTTCCACTGGATCGGCACGGCCAACGCGCTACGGTGGTCGACGTTCTGGCCCACGATCTTCTTCCAGCGCTCGTCGACGTCGAGGTTGTGGATGATGACCGGCTGGCGGTTCTTGATCACCCAGCCGACCAGGCCCTCGCCGCTGCGGAACGGGATCTCCTCGCCGCCGGCCGGGAGCACCTTCGGGCTGCCGAGCGCGGCGCGATAAATCAGTTTGCCAGTGTCCTGCTGGAGCAGGAAGATCGAGCCCTGCGCGGCGTTGACGGCCTCGGTGACGAGGTGCAGCGCGCGATGCAGCACGCGGTCGAGCTCGAGGCTCGAAGCCAGCTCGGTCGTGATCTGCAGCAGAGTCTCGACGCGCTCGCGCTCGCGCAGCACTTCCTTCGTGCGCTGGTTGACGCGCGTCTCGAGGTCGCTGGCGAATTGCGCGTTGGTCAGCGCCGCCGCGATCTGGGCCGCCACAGTCTCGCTCAGCTCGAGCTCGTCCGACGTGAACTCGCGCAGCGTGCGCGACTCGACAGTGAACAGGCCGACGACGAGGCCCTGCGACACCAGCGGCGCCACGAGGCCTGAGCGGGCGCCGCAGCGCGTCAGGTTGCCGCGGAACTCGGCGCTCAGGCGCAGGTCGTTCTCGATGTCCTCGATCGCCAGGGTGTGGCGCTGCAGCACTTCACCGGCCACGACGTCGGTCGGGATCGACAGGCGCTGGCCGACGGCGCCGACGTACGGGTGCTCGGCCTCGACCAGGCCGACGCGCCGGTTGTCGTCGAACAACATCAGCGAGGCGTGGTCGGCGGTGAAGATCTCGACAAGCTGGGCCGCGGCCTGGCGCAGGATCAGGTCGAGGTCGAGCGTGGCGCTGAGCGAGTTGGCCATCCGGTTGAGGAAGGTCATGCGCTCGTTGCGCTCGCCGAGCTCGACCGCGCGGGTCTGCACTTCGACCAGCAGGCGCGCGTTCTGCAGCGCGACGGCGGCCTGGTTGGCCAGGGTCTGGGCCAGCTCGACCTCGCCGGGCGTGTAGCGCCGGCGCGTGCGCGTCTCCTCGATCTGCAACATGCCGACCGGCACGCCTGAGGCGACCAGCGGCAGGATGAGCGTCGATCGTGTGCCACGGCGGCGCAGCGAGTCGCGGTACGGCTCGAGGATGCCCGTCGTCTCGACGTCTTCGACCACCACGGGCGTCAGGGTTTCGCGGGCGCGCGCGAAGGCGGCGATGAGCGGGGCGGGCGGGAAGCCGTTGGCCGGCTGGTGCGCGGCCAGCACTGCCGAGCCGCCCTCGGAGTCGAGCGTGAAGAGCGCGAGCTGCGGGGCGTCGAGCGCGGCCGAGACCTCGCGGACGAGCGTGTCGTAGAGCGCGTACAGATCGAGCGTGCGGCTGAGCTGGCTCGAGATGCGGTTGAGCAGGGCGAGACGCTGCGAGCGCGCGTCGATCTCAATGCGGCGCTGCTCGTTCTCCTCGAACAGGCGCGCGTTGTCGAGCGCTGTCGCGGCCTGGTTGGCGAAGGCCGTCACAAGGCCGACGACGTCGCTGGCGTAGAAGTTGGGCTCGACCTTGTCGAGCGCGAGCGCGCCGATGACGCGGCCCTTGCTGACCAGCGGCACGCCCAGCCACGAGTGCGTCGAGCCAAACATGCCGGCCGGGAAGCGCGGGTCGAGGACGACATCGCGCACCACGATCGCGGCGCCGGTGCGGGCCATCTCCGAGAACAGGGCGCTGTCGGCGATCGCGACCTGCAGGCCGATCCGCTCGGCGTCTGCGCTCTTAGACGCCTCGTCGTCCAGATTGGCCGTTGTGTCGCCAGCGCGGCTCTCATGACCGAAGCCGCGTGCGGCGGCCACGCGCAGGTCGTCGCCCTCGCGCAGCCAGAGCGTGGCGCTGTCGAAGGGCACCACGCCGGCCAGGTTCTCGATCATGGCCTGGGCGACGTCGCCGGTGCGCAGGGTGGCGTTGATCTGGCGGGTCGCCTCGGCCAGGGCCGTGAGCTGCGTCGCGCGGCGCTGCGAAGCCTGCACCAGCCGTGCGTTCTCGATCGCGAGCGCGGCCTGGTTGGCGAAGATCTCGGCCACCTCGACCAGGCTGATATCCGGCCTCCGGCTGTCGGCGGGCGCTGCCAGGGTGATCACGCCCAGCAACGTGCGGCCGGCGGGCTCGGGGTCGTCGGTGCTCGGCTCTGTGCCGGGGTTCTGCGGGCCGGCGCCGACCATGGGCACGACGAGCAGGTCGCCGATGCGCCAGGCGCGCAGATCATCGTCCGACGTGGCCTGTAATGGCGAGGTTGGGCCGCCGGTAAACGCCTGGGTCAGGTCGGCGGCATGCTCGGCCGGCAGGAAGTAAGAGGCGCTGACACGATAGGCCTCGCGCATCAGGCGTTCGAGCCGGTACCAGGGCTGGCTGGCCGTCGCCCGCAGGACGGGCTGGCCGTCGGCGCCGACGGCAGCCAGGCGTTGGCCGATCTGCGCGAAGGGATCGCGCACGTAGACGCTGACCTGGCGATACCCGACCGACTCGTGCAGGCCGGTGGCGATGGCCTGCAGGTTCGACGTGAGCGCCGTGTCGGCGCGGACGCTGCGCGAGATGTCGAGCAGGTGGCTAAGTTGCTCGGCGCGCTGCTGCATGACGGCGCTGCGGCGCGCCTCGTCTTCGAAGCGCCGCGCGTTGACGATCGCGGTCGCGGTCTGCGCGGCGAGCGCGGTCAGGATGTCTTCAACCGAGGCGTCGAAACCGTCGGCGCGGCTGGTCTCGAGCCACATCACGCCGCCGGGGCGCCCCTCGACCATGATCGGCACGGCCAGGGCATGTCCGTCGAGCGTGCGCGCCGGGCGGCCTGTGGCGACGGCCTCGCGCTCGAGGGCGCGTTCCGGGCCAAGGCCAGCGGCCGTCGCTTCATCGGTGAGGAGCGTGATCGTGCCGCGGTCGGCGCGCGTGGCGCGGACGGCCTCAGCGTGCACGAGCCTCAGGATGCGTTCGCGCTCGAGGCTGCCATTGAGCTCGCGGCTGACGTGGGTGAGCGAGGTCAACTGCTCGACCCTGCGCTGCAGGTCCTGATCGGTCGCGGCGACGAGCCGGGCGCGGGCCAGAGCCGAGGCGATCTGCGCAGCGATGATCGTGAGCAGCTGCAGGTCATCGTGCGAGAAGGCGCGATCGCTGTGCGCGCCGACCACGATCTCGCCGAGGGCGTGATCGCCGGCGAGCAGCGGCATGGCCGCGAGCGACTCGAGTTGCTGGTCGATGACGAGCGGGTTGTACGGGCCAGTCGCGCCGGCGCGCAGCAAGGCGCGTTCGTAGTGCAGAAGCTCGCCGCGACCGCAGGAGGTCTCGGCGCGGTCGTGGAGCCGCAGTAGATCGTGAGCGCCGACGGGCAATCCGATGACCGAGTCGGGCTGAGGCGCCACTTCGCCGCGCGCGTCGTCGAGCAGGAGCACGGCTCCGATGTCGAAGCTGAGCAGGCGCTGCGTGAGGCGGATGGCCGTGCTCGCGACTCCTTCGACTGTGGTCTCGGCGGCCAGCGCGCCAGCGAGTTCGGCGAGGCGTTCGGCCTGTTGCGCGCGGGCGCGGGCTTCGCGCACGAGGCGCGTGTTCTCGAGCATGGCGCTGGCCTGGCGCGCGATGGTGGCCAGACGCTCGGCGTCGCGGCGATCGAAGGGCAGCTGATCGCGGCGGTTAGCCACCTGCAGCGCGCCGACCCGGCGGCCGCCGACGGAGAGCGGCGCGAGCAGCGTCGTGCGCACGCCCGCGGTCTCGGCCAGGGCACGCAGGTCGATCCATTCGACGGGCAGGTCGCTGCGGACGTTGCGGCTCGATACGTAGTCTCGCGCGCGCCAGACGGCTTCGGCTGCCGAGCCTGGCGACAGGCGGATGCGGTAGTTCTCGAGCACGATGTCGGGCACGCCGAAGAACGGCGGTTGCGCGATCAACGAGCTGCTCGAGCCGTCGAACATCAGCAGGCCGGCCATCTCGACGTCGAGCCAGCGCGCGATGCGCTCGGTCAGGCGGCCGAGGAGCTGGCGCGGGTCGTCAGCGTCTTCGAGCGCGCCGGCGATCTCGCGCGCGATCTCGGCCAGCTCAGCCAGCTCGCCCGCGTGGCGCCGTTCGGAATCGGCGTGGCGGGCGCGATCGAGCCAGACCGCGGCCTGAGCGGCCCAGCCGAGGAGCACATCACCGGCGAGCGGCGAGGTCGCCTGGCGCCGACAGACGACAAGGGCGCCGAGATGAACGTCGCCCATTTGCACAGGGGCGGCCGACCACTCGACACCGTCTAGTGTCAACTGCTGCAGGCTGCGGCTGCGATGCGCCTGCGCCGCCAATCTCTCCGAGTCAGCCGAGCCATGCACGCCCTCGCCGTGTGTGGCGCCAAGGATGACCTTGCCGCCAGGCGCTTCCAGCCAGAGCTCGGCGTCATCGGCGCTCAACAGTTGAGCCGTCTGGACGACGACAGCATGTTGCGCGCTTTCGGGATCCGGTGCTGCAGCGATGGCTGCGCCGGCCAGGGCGAGCGCGGCCATCGCGGTCTGCGCCTCGGCCGCCGTCGCGGGCAGGCGGGCGGCGTCGTGAACCGTGACGAGCAGGCGCTGCGGGCTGACACCCGGGATCTCGACGGAGCTGAGCGCGAGGTGATGGCCGTCGACCTGGACGCGCGCCACGCCGGGGTGCGCCAGGATCTCGAGCAGGGCTTCGGCCGGGGTGCATTGCGCGACAACGTCGCTCAAGACGACGGAAGGTGAGTCGAGTTTGAACAGGGCGCGGGCCCGGTCGTCGATGGCCAGGAGCCGGCCGCCGGCCTGCACAACCAGCGTGCCACCGTCGGAGTCGAGGGAAGGAGCAGATCGGCCGCGCGTGGTGTCAGGCCGTGACGTCGGCGCATTCAACAAGGCGCGGGTCGCCCACCAGACTGCCAGCAGCAGAATGGCCCCAACGGCGATCAGGGAGACGACCAGCGGATCCATAAACAATAGAGACGGCTGCGGCGGTCGGGAGAGAAATGCCCCCGCCGCCACGCTGACGTCAGTCGGCGTCGGCGCGTCGCGCCTCCGCTGCGACTTCCGTAATCTCACGGATGTCGGCGAAGGGTTGATCGGTCGAGCGCAGCACACCGGCCTGCAGGCGCATGAGCGGGCCCTGGCCGCTGCCGTTCGTCGCGTTCGGGACGGCGACGAAGCCCTGCTCGCGGTCGACGAACGAATAGTGCGTCAGCACTTCCTCATTGAAGCGCTCACGCAGGCGCGCTTCGATCTTGCCGATGCGCTCGGGGGCCGAGATGATCAGGAAGTTGTCGGCGCCCGTATGGCCGATGAAGTCCTGGGCAGTGCCGACCTCGTCGATCACCTCGCCGAGGAGCATGGCCGTGAAGCGCAGCACCTCGTCGCCGGCGATGAAGCCGTAGGCGTCGCGGAAGATGCCGAAGTGCTTGATGCCCAGATCGAGCATGGCCCAATCGCCGCCGCGCACGATGCGGCGCAGCTGGTCCTCGATCAGGCGACCGGACGGCAGGCCGGTGCGCGGGTCGAGCGAATTCTCGCGCTCCTGGCGATTGATCGCGTTGACCACGCGGAGCTTGAGCTCCTCGATGTCGAAGGGCTTTGTGATGTAATCGTCAGCGCCCAGGCTGAGCCCTTCGATGCGGTCGGCGCGCTCATCCCGCTGGGTCAAAAACAGGATCGGGATGTGGCTGGTGCGGATCGTCGTGCGCAGGTTGCGGCACACGCTGTACCCGTCCATGTCCGGCAACATGATGTCGAGCAGGATCAGGTTGGGCAGGGCGCGCCGGGTCAGCTCGAGAGCTTCACCACCGCGCGGGGCGACGGAGACGTCGAACCCCTGACCCGTGAAATAGATCCTCAGCATGTTGGAGATGTCGAAATCGTCCTCAACCACCAGTAATCGGCCCTTGCTCATGAATGCTCCCTCCGACGACGTGACGCCAATCGCGCGGCTGCCACGTATCGCAGCCGCTGAGATTGCACAAGGCTTGCCCGGCCCGGTTATTTTACGTGAAGTAGCGCGTCTCAACCCTCCGACAGCGGCCGGCGCGTTCATTTTCACGCTGTTTTTGCTTTATGGTGGGTTGGGGTTGGTTAGGCACCGGGGGGAATAAGACATCGGGAATGCCCCAAGACGTCCGATTATTCCAAAGCGTTTTGGGGCACTCCCGATGTCTTATTCGCCCCAACCGTCTTGAGGCACTCCCGATGTCTTATAAAACTCGCTGAAGGTTTTTGGACCGAACCGGGTCTAATATGTAGAGCAAGGTGAGAGAAGCCCTTCCGCTGGTCCACGCCGAGCCCGTTATTGAGACGGCTGCGCCCTTAGCCGTCGACGAGTTCGTCCGCGCCCACCAGCAGGGGGTCTACCGGCTGGCCTTTTCCATCCTGGAAGACGCCGACGAGGCCGAGGACGCGACCCAGGAGGCCCTGGTCGCGGCGGTCGGCAAGCTTGAGACGTTCCGCGGTCAGTCGGCGCTGCGGACCTGGGTGTACGCGATCGCGCTCAACGTCTGCCGGCGTCGTCTGCAAAAGCGCCGCAGCGGCCAGCGCCTGATCGACGTTTTGCAGAGCTGGCTGCACCTGCGGGCCGAGGCGCCCCTTCAGCCCGAGGAGGCGGCACTCGATCACGAGATCCAGACGGGCGTGGCCCGAGCGGTGCGTGCCCTCGACGAGAAGCATCGCCTGCCCGTGATCCTGAGGTATTACCACGATCTCCCGGTTTCCGAGATCGCTCAGATGTTGGGCATCAGTGAGGGAACGGTCCATTCCCGGCTTTTCACTGCGCGAGAACGACTGCGACTGCGTCTCGAGCCGATGCTCGGACGCTCGCCACAAGGACACCATGACAGCTTCTGAATGGCTGGCCTGCCCTGACGCGCGCCAGCTGATCCAGGCCGAACTCGATCGGCCACTGTTGACGGATGAGGCCCTGTCGCTCAGGGTCCATCTGTCACACTGCGATCACTGTCGCGGTTATCGCGACGATCTGGCGCGGGTCCAGGCACTGCTGACCCAAACCGGGCACGGCATCGCCCACCCGGCGCACAGCCTCCCGGATCTGACAGCCCGGGTGAGCCGACAGGTTCAACAGCAACAGCCGCGCAAACGGTTGTTCGCCCTGGTGCGGGTTGCGGCCCAGGTCGGCGGCGCGGCGATGGTGGTGATGCTGGCCCTGAGGATCGAGCGACCGGTGCCGATCAAGGGCGCTGTCGTCAAGGCGGCCCCGGTTGTAACAGCAGCGCTACCGAGCGCACTGCCGGCATCGGCCCAGATGCAGATCCCGGCCCTTGAGTTTGCCGGCGACGAGCGCCCGGCGGATCATCCTGGCGTGGTCGTCTGGCCGACCCGCAGCCTGCCCGGGATGATCATTCCCGACTGACCAACCTGCCTATATGAAGCGATGGCCCGGTTCGGCGCGACGCGCCGAGGTCGCGCTTCAACGCGCCTGCAGGTCGGTCGAGCCGGCGCCGTCGTCGCATTGTCAATTTCGCAGTTCGTTCAGGAGGAGACATCATGCCCGCTCAACGTGTTCGAATCGGCCTGAGCCTGGCGACGATCGCGAGCCTGGCGCTCAGCGCCTGCGCCACAGCGACGCCGCAGGCGATCATCCAGACCCAGGTGGTCACGCAGATGGTGGAGGGCACGCCGGTGGAACGCATCGTCGAGGTCACGCCGACCCCGGTGCCCGCCGAGCAGCGCGACATCATCATCGTCGGCACCTGGCAGCAGCCGCGCAGCTTCTCACCTTACGCCAACAACCAATCGATCACGCAGGAGATCGATCTGCTCATCCGCCCGCGCTTCGTGATGCGCAACAACTTCGGCTTCGCACCGAACCCCGACATGGTCGACGGCGAGTTGCCCTCGATCGAGCGCAATGACGGTAGCGCCGTCTTCAACACTGTCGATGTCAAGGCCGGTGAACCGGTCTTCGATCCGGTGCGTCTGACCGTCGTCCCGGCCGAGACCGACATGACCGGCGTGCAGCAACTTGTCGTCACCGGCAAGCTCAAGCCCGGCTTGAAGTGGTCGGACGGTGAGCCGCTGACCGCGCACGACCTGGTCTTCACCTGGCAGGTCAACTGTTCCGACGGTTCCGGCGCGCTCGACCTGACGAACTGTCCGCTCGACAGCACCGTTGGCGCGGTCGGCCAGCTCGTGAGCTACGAGGCCATCGACGACACGACGGTGCGCGCCACTTACGTGCCTGGCGCTGTGGACCCGGTCTACTTCATCACAGTCTTCGCGCCCTATGGCGTCATCCCCCAGCATCAGTTCGACGGCATGAGCGCCGCCGACATCCTCAACGACGAGCGTCATCTCGGCGGCGAGAACGTGCAGCCGCTGGGCTACGGCCCGTACATGATGACCGAGTGGGCCAAGGGCGATCACCTGACGGTCGTGCCGAATCCAAACTGGTCGGGTTCCGTTCCGCAGACCAAGGACGTCATCTACAAGTTCTACGCCGATGCCACCGCCGTTTCTGCGGCCGTGATCGCGGGTGAGATCGACGCGACGAGCGGCATCACGGGCATCAACGTCGACCAGGTGCCGTTCATGGAGTCGACCGCCAAGCAGGGCGTCGTCAACTTTGAGACCGACCCGAACGCTGCGTCGTTCGAGATGCTCTATCTCAACTACTACGACCCGAAGGATCCGACCTTCAAGACGCCGCATCCGGTGCTCGGCGACTACGCGGTGCGCAAAGCGATCGCCCTGGCGCTCGATCGGCAGCAGATGGTCGACACGATCTTCTTCGGCGGATCGAAGGTGGTCGAGCAGCCGCAGTTGCCGCAGATGATGTCGTACGACGAGTCAGCCGGCTCGCTCGCCTTCGACCCCGATGCAGCCACCAAGCTGCTCGAGGAGGCCGGCTGGGTCGACACGGATGGCGACGGGATCCGCGAGAAGAACGGCGTCAAGGCGTCAGTGACCTACATCACGACCTCGGGCAGCACGCCGCGGCAACGAGCCGCTCAGATCATCCAGGCCAGCCTGGGCGCGATCGGCATCGAGGTGGTCTTGAACTTCCAACCGTCATCCGTGGTCTTCTCGACCGACGTGCTCTACAACCGCAACTTCGACATGATCCAGTTCGCGAACACCTTCACGGTCGTCGATCCGGGCGCCTGGTGGTTCGGCATCGCCAACTGCGACCAGATCCCGCTGCCCGAGAACAACTTCTCCGGAGCCAATTACGCGGGCTGGTGCGAGCAGGCAACGTCGGACGCTGTGGCCCGAGCCGCCTTCCTGACGCTTGACACGCAGGAACGGCAGGACCTGTACCGTGAGGCTGTTCAGCGCTACTTCGCACCACCCGAGGGCAATGCCTTCGAGACCGGCGGCTTCCCGCTGATCCCCCTGCATCTGCGCCCGAATTACCTTGGCACAGTGCCCGGTCTCGCTGGCGCCGCGCTCGACTCGACCGAGCTGTTCACCTGGAACTCGCAGGTGTGGTCCCTGCGGGCGACCGTGGACTGATCACTCGGGTGGGAGCCCAGGGCGACGCATGTCCCTCCTCGCACATGCGTCGTCCTGGGCGG
>CAYZRP010000066.1:27951-37432 GCA_964480865.1 uncultured Anaerolineales bacterium
TATGACCAACTATCTGATCCGCCGCGTGATCGAGTCGTTTCTGGTGCTTGTCCTGTCGTCGGGCGTCGTCTTCGCGCTGCTCTATCTGGCGCCGGGCGGGCCGATGACCGAGATCCTGGAATTCAGGCGCCAGAACTCGCGCTACCCGATCAATCCGGAGGATATCGAGCGCCTGAAGAAGCAGTTCGACCTCGATTTACCGTTGTGGCAGGCCTACACGCGCTGGGCGTTCGGTTGGCCAACCCTCGACGACAGGCCCAATCGCGCGGGGATCATCCGTGGCGACCTGGGCCTTTCGTGGCGCGTGTCGCAGAATGAGCCGACGCTGAAAGTGCTGATGCGGCCGTTGCCCAACACGATGCTATTGATGATTACATCGGCGGTGCTGGCGCTGTTAGTAGCCGTTCCAGTGGGCGTCTACTCCGCAGTGCATCAGTACTCGCGCACCGACTACCTCGTCACAGCCGGAACGTTTCTGGGCATTTCGATGCCCGTGTTCTGGCTGGGCTCGATGCTGATCCTGATCTTCAGCTTTCAGTTCAAACAGTGGGGGCTGCCGTATCTGCCGCCAGGCAGCGCGGTGGCCGCGCGCGACTATGCGGTGCCGCTTCTCGGCGTGGTCGAAGCGGGCTCATGGTTCGACCGTGGGCTGCGCCTGATCATGCCCACGATCACGCTCAGCCTGTTGCAGATGGCGGCCTGGAGCCGCTTCACGCGAGCCAGCATGCTCGAGGTGTTGAGACAGGACTACGTCCGGACGGCGCGCGCCAAGGGCCTGCTCGAGCAACTCGTGATTGCCAGGCACGCTCTGCGCAACGCCCTGATCCCGCTCATCACGATCGTGACGCTGGCGTTGCCCGGCCTGTATGGCGGCGCCATCATCACTGAGACGATCTTCAACTATCAGGGCATGGGCCTGCTGTTTATCGACTCGTTGTTTCAGAGTGACTGGCCCGTCGCGCTGGCGTATCTGATGGTCCTGTCGGTGTTGACCGTCGCAGCGAATGTGCTGGCGGACGTCGTCTACACCGTGGTGGATCCGAGGATCCGGATGACGTAGGCCATCGGCGTCGGGCGTCGGGTGTCAGGCATCAGGGTCTTGACGCGTCGAGTCTGGACCACTCGGCGCCGCTGGAGATGTCTGACACCCGAGGCCTGACGCCGGTGGCCTGCATCGGATGCAAGCGGGAGGAGAACGATCATGGCCGTCGCCGAACTTGCCGCTGGGGACGTCCTGGCGCGACCGCGCGAGGTGGGTCAGCTCGAACTTGTGTGGAGCCGTTTCAGGCGCCACAAGCTGGCCGTGATCGGCGTATGGGTGTTGATCGCGCTGTTCGTGGCGTCGTTCGCCGGGCCGATGTTCACGGCTTACGATCCAGACGCACAGTTCGTGGGCCCGATCTTCGGGGATCTCACCTGGGCCAACCCGCTTGGCACCGACGATGTCGGCCGTGACGTGATGACTCGCCTGATGTACGCCGGGCGGATCTCGCTGTTGCTGGCCGTGATCGTGACGGTAGCTTCGTCGCTCATCGGCGTGGTGGTCGGGGCCGTGGCCGGCTACTTCGGCGGGTGGGCCGACGCCGTGTTGATGCGGCTTGTTGATTTCCTGCTGACCCTGCCGATCCTGCCGCTGCTCTTGATCCTCTCGGCCATGAGCATCCGGGGCGGGCTGCCCATCCTGATCCCTGACGGTGTTACGAGACTCTTTGGCTGGATCTGGAACATGCCGGCTGAGCGGGCGGAGGGTGTGCTGATCCTGGCGATCATCCTGATCGTGTTTCAGTGGCAGAACCTGGCGCGGCTGGTGCGCGGGCAGGTGCTGGCGTTGAAGGCGCAGACGTACTCGGAGGCCGCGCAGGCGTTGGGGGCGTCGTCGCTGCACATCATCCTGCGGCACATGATCCCGAACACGCTGGCGCCGATCATCGTGGCCACGACGTTCAACTTCGGCGGTGTGATCATCACCGAGGCGGCGTTGTCGTTCGTGGGTTTTGGCGTGCAGGCGCCATCGGCGAGCTGGGGCAGCATGCTCAACGGCGTGCGCGACTTCATCATGCTACAGCCGTGGCGCGCGTTCGTGCCCGGCCTGGCGATCTTCCTGGCTTCGATGTCGATCAACTTCATCGGTGACGCGTTGCGTGATGCGTTGGATCCGAGGCTGAAGTTGTAGGTGAAATAAGAAACCGGGACACTTCGTCACACTCCCGATTTCTCCGAACGACGAGGAGTCTTCAAGGATCCAAACTCAAGAATCAGCGGCATCCTGGCTTTCGGAGGATCCCATGCCGCGCCGCACACCCATCATCGCTGACCAGGTCTATCACCTTACCAACCAGGGCCACAACCGTGACAACATCTACGTCTCACGGGAGAACTTTCGGTTCTTTATGGATCGGTTGTGCGAATATGTGCTGTGCGCGCACGCCGAGATGCTCGCGTACGTGCTGATGCCCAATCACTATCATCTGCTTGTGCATGTTCTGACCGATGACTTCAGCGAGGCGTTTCGCCGGTTTTCGATCTCTTACTCCAAGTCGTTCAATAAGGTGTTCGGGCGGGTGGGAAGCCTGTATCGCGGTCGCTACAATTCCAAGTGGGTCGACGACGAGGCCTATCTGCAACGGGCGAGCCGCTACATCCACATCAACCCGGTCAAAGACGGGTTCGTCAGCCGGCCGGACGAATGGCCTTACTCGAGCTATGGCGACTACGTCACTGGACGTGGCAGCGGCCTCGCCAACCCCTGGCCGGTGTTGTCGGGCTTCGGCAATTGCTCGACGGGCGCAGGGCTTTCGCAGGCGCGTGAGGCGTACCGGTTATACGTCGCGGAGTGGCGTCGGTCGACGGAGGATGAATAAGAAAGCGGGAGTGCCTCGATGTCCCCCGATGTGCCGCGCCAACGCGCAGCACATCGGGGGACATCGGGCACTCCCGCTTTCTTACCAGCTTTCCGAAATCTTCTCGCCCTGCCGCGGATACAGCCGCCGATGAAGATCCGCCATCGGGATCTTGAAGTGGTCGCTGTCTTCGTAGCGCACGTGCCTGTCGATCACGCGCCGCGCTGCTGAGGCGAACAGCACGACGTCCGACTCGATCGTGCGCGCCGGGTAGATCACGAGGCCTGAGCCGATGCGGCAGTTGTGCCCGACCGCGCCGCCGAGCACCGGCATCCCCGTCGGCTGCAGGCTGCCGTCGCCGGCCATCGCCCGCAGCGGGATCGGGAGCAGGTTGTAGTCGGTGAAGGTGTTGCCGGCGCCGATGAATGTCCGCCGCCCGATCACGCACATCTGCAGGCACGTGTTCTGCGCGATGATGGTGTGCTCCATAAGCGTCGTCAGGAACGTCGCCGCCCTGAAAGGCAGGAAGACGCCGTCGCCGATGGTCGAGAGCATCAACTCGACGCCCTGCGACACGTTGACGCCGTCGCCGATCGTGCAGTTGTCGATCACGGCGCCGGCCCCGATCGTGACGTTGTCGCCGATCACGGTCGGGCCGCTGATCACGGCTGACGGGTGGATGACGCAGTTGCGCCCGATCTGCACGAGCTCCGAACAGCGCAACACCTGCTGGCGTTCAAGAAACGCGCGGCCCAGCACCTTGACGTTGTAGAGCAGGTCACGGTTGAGCCTCTGTTCGAAGCGCGCACCGCGCCCGAACAACCCGTAGATCTGGTCGGCGATGAAGATGTGCACCCACGAGTCGATCGCGATCAGGCCGCGCTGCGGCACCTGATAGACCAGATCCCCGCTCTCGCTGGCCATGTAGGTCGGAACTCTGTAGAAGCCGAGTTCGCGTGTCTGGAAGTCGACGACGACCGGCTCGCAGGCCGCCTCGGGCTCAACCCCGCGCGGGAAGTACCACAGGTCGGCCAGATGGCGCTCGCCGTCCGGCGTGTAGCTCGCCGAGAGGGGGAGGGCATGCGTGTGAAAGGTCGTGTTGTCGGCCGTGAACGCCGCGCGCGCCGGTCGGTTCAGGCGCTTCGCCTGGGCCAGGAAGTCGTCGATGTAGGCCTGATCGAAGAACAGGTTATCGCGAAAGACGATGGTCGGCTCGCCACTGCGCGGGGCGGCTGCAAGCGACGCGCACTCGACCTCATCGGCCGTGTGGTGCCCGAGCGCGTCGCGCTGATGCAGCCAGAGCGGCTTGTTCTGGATGCGCAGGTCGCGAGCCTCTTCATTGAAAGGGGCGACGTGGCGGCGATCGCGAAGGACGATCTTGTGCATGACGGGCTCAGGCCGCGACAAAGGCGCGGATCAGTCGGTCAAAGGCGGACGGCTCGTCGAGCATCGGGAAGTGGCCGGAACGCGGCAACGTCTCCACCTGGGCATGCGCGATGCCGGCCGACATCACGGCATACTGTCTCGGATGCACGATCACGTCGCGCAGGCCATAGATGCCCAGCGCCGGCACCTGCACCTGGGCCAGCATCGGCCGCAGGTCGGTGTGCCGCAGCGAACGGATGCTGGCGAAGAACGACTCGATCGTGGTGCGCTTTATGTCGCGCGAGACCATAGGATACCAGACGTTCGGCGCGCGAGTCACGATTGGCGCGTAGACGCGCAGCCCGAAGTCCAGCAGCCCGATAGAGCGCCGCGTCAGCCGCCCGATCCACGGCACGCTCGCCAGCTTGAGCAGCAGCGCCAGCGACGATCCCACGATCGGCGAGCCGACCACGCCGACGCGCGACACGCGCTCGGGATACCGGATCGCGGCGCCCAGGGCCGTCGTCCCACCCATTGAATGCCCGATGACGGTCGCGCGCTCGATGCCCAACGCGTCGAGGAACACTGGCACCATGTCGATGTACGCCTCGACCTGCGCGCTCTCATTGCGCTTGCCCGACTCGCCGAACCCGTAGAGATCGACCGCATAGCAGCGATGGTCCTGCGCCAACGACTTCATCGTCGGCAGCCACAGATCCCACGAACCCAGCCAGCCATGGATCAGCAGCACAGGCGCGCCGCGGCCCATCACCTGGTAATGCACGGGTCCGCGAGAGGTGAGGAGGGAACTCATGGAAGAGCGTGGAGCGTGGAGCGTAGAGCGTGGAGCGTAGAGCGATGGTGTTACTGCGACGTGGCGCGTCGCGTGATCGCACTTCGCTCTTCGCTCCTCGTTCTTCGCGATTAACCCATCAGCGCGCTGACGTCGACGCTGGTGTCGGGCGCCATCTCGTCGAGGATAGCGTAGAGCAGCTCGAGGAGGACGCTCTTGACCGACTCGCGGTCTTTGGCCACGCACGGCAGCAGCTTGATCGCCGGGTCGAGGCGCAACGCGATACGCAGGTCGTCGAGATCCCATGCGTCGGCGCTGTCTTGCTTGTTGGCCGCGACGACGTACGGGGTGGGGGCGTAGGCCTTGAAGGTCTGCAAGATGCTGATCGCTTCGCGGAAGGTCTCGGGCCTCGTGCTGTCGACCATCACGACGAAGCCAAGCATGCCCTCCGACAGGATCTCCCACATGAAGTCGAAGCGCTTCTGGCCGGGCGTGCCGAACAGGTAGAGCACGAGCTCTTCGTCGACGGTGATGCGGCCGAAGTCCATCGCCACGGTCGTGGCGTTCTTGATCTTTTCGACGTCGGACGAGATTTTTCGTTCGGTCGCGACGACCTCGATCTCGCTGATCGTCTGGATGAACTGGGTCTTGCCGGAGCTGAACGGCCCGGTGACCACCATCTTGACGGCTTGCGGCATCGTCGTGTCCTTCCCTTAGAGCGACCGGATGCGCGAGATCAGGCGCTGGATGATGCCGGTCTTGGCCTTGGGGTCGTCAAGCTTGGGTGACGTGGTCGGCCCTGACGTTGTGGCACCGGCTTTGACCGGCGGCGTCATTCCGGGGCGCACGCCGTTCGGCTTCGCGGCCTCGGCCTTGACTCCGCCCGTCGATCCGTTGGCGACGCCGTTGCGCGCGCCGGCCGTGGCGACCACAGGCACCGTCGTCGTCTGGGTCGCGCCGAAGACCGGGCGCGACGTGGTCGGGCGCACGGTCGGCGTTGCCTGCGGACGCGCCGCCTGACCCTCGGGCCGCACCACTTCCACAAGGCCGGCCTGGATCAGGCCGTACACGATCCGACGCAACTCGAGATCGCTCAGCTTGTTGTGCTTGGCGATGGCGCGCATCGGGTTCTTGGGGCTGATGTAGGAGACGACCCGCCACTCCTCAGGGCTGAGGTGCATCTGGCGGATGTTCGTGTTCGGGCGCTCGGTGAACTTGAGCGCCATCTCGAGATCCGGGATCTCTTCGACGAGTCGCTCGTGTTCCTTCATGCGCCGTGCACCCTCGAGGATCACGTTCTCGAGGTCCATCGGCACCGTGATCTTGTCGGGCCCGGGCATCAGGCTCGGCTCGAACTGGAACACGCCGTCGGTCCAGGCGAAGAGCTTGTAGATGATCTCGAGTGTGTGGCTGCGCAGGCAGTTGACGATGTCGGCCTGGTTGACGTAGCCGGCATTGATCAGGAGCAGGCCCAGCTCTTTGTCGCTGGCATGGCTGGCGCGGGTCCGCACGAGCTCGGTCTGAGCGTCGGTTAGCTTGCCATACTTGCGCAGGATGCCGGGCAGGGTGTTGTCGACCTCCGCCAGGTGCGCGTGGATCAGCTTGCCTTGCTTGAACGTCACCTGGCCGCTTGGCGGCGTCGTGCCGGTCGCGCCGTTCGGCCCGATCACCAGCGACCCCGTCTTGCGCGCCAGGTTGATCAGGTGAAGCAGCTGTCCGATTGAGAAGTCCCGCAAATTGCCTTTGAGCGGCATCCTGACCTCGGTGAGCTCTGTCCTAGTCTTCCGTCAACCCCTGCCGTGGCGATTATAGGGTTACGGCCCTTGCCACGTGGGTAAATTCTCTGCGAAAACGCCGCTTTCCCGGCGTTAGCCTGGAGCGGAAAGGGTTGGCGCCGGCTCGTCTGCTAGAATCGTTTTCCTTACGCTGGGAGAACGAATCCTTCAATGAAGACGCGCCTGACCTACTACTCCGCTGTCCTCGTCCTTGCCCTGGCCGCCTGCGGCCCTGCCGCGACGTCGGAGGCGCCTACTCTGGCCTCACCGCTGGTCGTCACGGCCGCTCCAACCACCTCACCGCTGCCGACAGCGGCCATCGTGGTGGACGAGCCTTCGGCCACTCCGGCTCCGACCCAGCCCGCTCAACCGACCGCCGCGCTCGTCCTCGGCCCCGACAGCTATCCCGCCGGGGTCAACCCCCTGACCGGCGAAGACGTCGGCGCCGATAAGGTCGATCGCATCCCGCTCGCGGTCAAGATCTCGAACTTCCCGATCAGCGCTCGCCCACAGTTCGGGCTCGCTCAGGCAGACCTCGTCTTCGAGCATCAGGCCGAGGCCGGGCTGACGCGTTTCACGGCTTTCTTCCTGCAAAACGACGTCGACAAAATCGGGCCGGTCCGCTCAGCCCGCTTTATTGATGCAGAAATCGTGCCCGCTTTTCAGGCCGCGCTCGTGACGTCGGGCTCGTCGTTCGGCACGATGGACAAGCTCCGCTCGACGGCCTGGTTCGTGGGCCAGAACCTCTGGCGTCTGGTCTCCGAGGAGTCGGCCTACAGCTGCCCGCCGCTCTGCCGCGAGCGCCCGGACGATATGAACAGCCTCTTCGCCAGCACGACCACACTGCGGACGGCCCTGAGCGCCAGCGCTCAGAAGGCCGGCTCGGCGGCGCCTGGTCGGGCGGATCTGCGCGGCCTGGCGTTTGCGGCGCAGGCCCCGGCCGGCACGGCCGTCAGCGAATTACAGATCCACTTCTCGGGCTCGGCCCAGGTCATGTGGAACTACGACACGGGCTCGGGCCGCTATCTGCGCTGGCAGGAGTCTGCACCCGGCGCCGAGCTGGTGCCGCATGTCGACGGCGTCACCGAGCAGCAGCTCTCGGCCGCCAACGTGGTCCTGCTGAGCGTCAATCATCAGAATAACTTCGTGCCCGAGGATTTTCGCGACGGCGGCAACTGCGGCGTCGAGATCCAGCTGTGGACGAGCGGCCCCGCGCGTGTCTTCCGCGACGGCGTGATGGTCGAGGGCACCTGGGTGCGAGATGCGTCGAGCGACATGCACCTGCAGCTGCGCGATGCGACGGGCGCGCCGATCGCGCTCAAGCCCGGCAACACCTGGTTCGCGGTCGTCACCTTGAACTCCCCCGTGGAGTTGAATGGCCCGGTCGTCGCCGTCTCTGGCCGCGTGCCCGACACGAAGACCGAGTGCCCGGTGCCGCCGACCGAGACGCCCGACCCGAACGCGTTGCCGACCGTCGACCCGCTGGCCACAGCGGTGCCTTGATATGGCGACCGCAGACGGCAGACCGCGGACCGCAGATCTCCGGGCAGAGATGCCTGCGACGTATCGACAACTGCAGCGGTCCGCGGTCTGCCGTCTGCGGTCTAAAGGCTACTCATGATTCTTAGCCACGTTCAAGCAAGGCCCCTGCTGTCGGCGCGTGAAGCCGGCGCGATAGGAGCCGAGTCGTCAGCCGACCTCGGCCTGACACGCGTCACGGTCTCGCTCAGCGACGTCGGTGTTGAGTGGGGCGGGGCGACGACGCCCTGGGCCGTGCTCGAGCGCATCGCTAAAGACGAGAACGGCGTGTTCGTGGTCGGCGACGGTGAGGCGTGCAAGGTCCAGGCCTTCTCGGACCTCACACAGCGGGCGGTCAGCCTCTACCCCACGGCCGGCGCGCCGACGATGCTGGTGGCCGGCTTCCCGATGCATCGCATCAAGAACACCGACCCATGGCGCGACACGCAGGCCAAGATCAAGGCTGCGTCGCCCAGCGGCCGCGTCCTCGACACCTGCACGGGGCTTGGCTACACGGCCATCCTCGCCGCCGAGACGGCCGAGCATGTCACGACGGTCGAGCTCGACCCGGCCTGTCAGGCCGTGGCGCGCGAGAACCCGTGGTCGGCGCGGCTCTTCGGGCATGAGCGCATCACGCAACTGATCGGAGACATCGCCGAGTTGATCGAGACGTTGCCGGAGGCAGGCTTCTCGCGCATCATCCACGACCCGCCGACCTTCAGCCTGGCGGGCGATCTCTACAGCCGCGATTTCTATCGGGAGTGCTGGCGGGTGTTGCGGCCGGGCGGCCGGCTCTTCCACTACATCGGGGATCCCGACAGCGCGTCGGGCGCTCAGGTCACGCGCGGCGTCGTCAGGCGTCTGGGCGAAGCCGGCTTCACGCGCGTCCAGCCGGCGCCGGCGGCCTTCGGCGTGACGGCGGGGCGTTAGCGAGTCGCGCCCTCTCGGGCGTTTGAGCGCCAGACGAACGACGAAGGACGCCAGTTGAACAGCCCGTCATCGTTCCTCACGCAGGGCCATCGTGTTGCCGCCCCAGCGTTTGATTGATCAGTTCCCGGGCCATCGTTCCACGGTTTGCGACATTCATTGCGCACATCTCGCTTGGCAAAACGAACACCGCGTCGAGTGTGTCTTCTTCGCCGCCACTTCCTCACGCGTTGCGACTCGGCCAGTGTGTTCCTGACGGATGC
>CAYZRP010000067.1:0-37317 GCA_964480865.1 uncultured Anaerolineales bacterium
CCTTCGTCGACGGCCTGCGCCGCACGGTCGAATGGTATCTGGCCGAGCGCGCGAGGGAACAGAGCGACGTCGTCGTCGAAGTGCCGGCTCAGGTCACGCACCCGTCAGCGTCATGACCGAACCGGTGGCGACGACGCGATCAGCGTTGCCGTCGCTGTGGGCCGCCGTTCAACGCGCGCTCAGCGGCGGGCTGGCGCGCAACTCGGCCTGGCTGATGGCCGACAAGGTGCTGCGCCTGCTCGGCGGCCTTGTCGTTGGCGCGCTCGTGGCGCGGCATCTCGGGCCAGACGCGTACGGCTTGCTCAACGCCACGCTGGCGACCGTCGGCCTCCTGCTCGCACTGGCGGGCATGGGGCTTGACCTCGTCACAGTGCGCGCGCTGGCTTCCGGCGAACACGCGTCGGGCGCCGTCCTCGGCACGGTGTTAGCGCTCAAGCTGGCCGCCGGCATCGTGGCCGCGGCCTTGCTCGTGGCGCTATCGGTCGGCACGTCGTGGGCAGGCATGCCCGCGATCCTGGCGATCGTCAGCGCCCCGACGCTCGTGTGGTCCGCCTTCGACGTGTTCGATTACTGGTCGCAGGCGCAGGGCCGCTTCGGGCTTCTGGCGACCTGCCGCGCGATCTCATATGCGGCCGCGCTCGTTCTGCGCATTGGCCTGCTCGTCGCCGCAGCGCCTGTCGAGGCGTTCGCGGTGGCGGCCATGCTCGAAGTGCTGATCGGCGGCGTGATCCTGGGCGCGGCTGTCTGGCGGCAACCGCAGCGTCCGCTCGGCTGGAGAGTGGACACGGCCGTGGCGCGCGGCCTGCTGAGCCAATCGATGCCGATGTGGCTGTCGGCGATCGCGGTCTGGGCCTATCTGCGAGTCGACCAGCTGCTGATCGCCAACATGCTCGCCCCGGCCGACCTCGGGCGCTACGCCGCGGCGGTGCGCCTGGCCGAGAGCTGGTACTTCGTGCCGACCGCGATCGTCACAGCGTCGTTCCCCGGCCTTGTGCAACTTCGATCGCGGTCGCTCGAGCAGTACCGCGCCGGGACCGAGCGCCTCTTTCGGCTGCTCGCCGGCATCGGGTGTGCGGCCGGGTTGGCTGCCACACTCCTCGCGCCCGTCATCGTCGGCGTCTTGTTCGGACCCGACTACGTCGAGGCGACGCCGGCGTTTCAAGTGTTGGCCTGGTCGGGCATGTTCGCGGCCTGGGGCGTCGCGCGCGAGAACTGGCTGGTGGCCGAGGGCCTGACGCGCTACTCGCCGATCACGACCGCCATCGGCGCCGTGTTGAACGTGGGCCTCAACTTGTTGTGGTTGCCGCGCTTCGGCATTCTGGCAGCGGCCTGGACGACGTTGCTCGCGCAGTTGGTGGTCGTCTCCCTGTCGCTGGTGTTGTGGCCCGAGACGCGGCCGGTGTTGCGCATGCAGCTCGCGGCTCTGGCGTTTTGGAGGAAGACCGAATGAAAGAGCGTCTGTACGAGATCTGGACGCGCTTCGCGGCGCGCCCAAGCCTGGCCCGCATGAATCGCGTGTTGGTCCGAATGGGCCTGCACGGCCTTGGCGTGCTCAACACGCGCGACGAGCTATCGGGTGAGGCCGCTTTCCTGAAGCGATACCTGAGCGGTCTGACACAACCCGTGGTCGTCGACGTCGGCGCTCACGGTGGCGAATACGCAAAGCTCGTGCTGGCGGCCGCACCGGACGCTCGACTGATCTCGGTCGAGCCGCATCCGGCCACCTTCGCGCGCCTGGCCGAGGCGGCCCACGCACGAGGCTTCACGGCCGTTCACGCGGCCTGCGGCTCGGCGCCCGGCTCGGCGCAGTTGAGCGATTATGCCGACCATCCGGACGGCTCGCAGCACGCCTCGCTCTATGCGGGCGTCATCGACACGGTCTGGGGAAAACCCTCGATGACCGTCGACGTCACCGTGACGACCCTCGACGCGCTTGCCGACGCGCACGGCCTCGACGCCATCGACCTGCTCAAGATCGACACCGAGGGCGCCGAGCTCGACGTCTTGCGCGGTGCTCGGGGTCTGCTGAAGGCCGGCCGCGTCCATGCCGTTCAGTTCGAGTTCAACGACACGCTCACGATCAGTCGTGTCTTCATGCGCGAGTTCCAGGAACAGCTTGCCGGGTTCCACCTCTACCGGCTTCTGCCGCACGGGCAACTGAGCCTCGAGCCCTATCGCCCGGTGTACAGCGAGATCTTCGCATACCAGAACATCGTCGCGCTACCGCGAGAGGCGGACCATGCAGCTTGAGACGCCGGTCGCCTTGCTGGTCTTCAACCGCCCGGAGCTGACGGCGCGCGTGTTCGACGCGGTCCGGCAGGCCCGACCGACGCGGCTATTCATCGTGGCCGACGGTCCGCGCGCGGGCCGTGACGGCGAGGCCGAGCGGGTCGCCCGGGTGCGCGAGATCGTGTCGCGCGTCGACTGGCCCTGCGTGGTCGAGCACAGGGCCTCCGACGTGAATCTGGGGTGCCGGGTGCGTGTATCGTCGGGCCTCGACTGGGTCTTCGACCGCGTCGAGCGGGCCATCATCCTCGAAGACGACTGCCTGCCCGAGCCGGGCTTCTTCGCGTTCTGCGACGAGCTGCTCGAGCGCTATGCCGACGACGATCGCGTCATGCACATCGCCGGCAGCTGCTTCCTGCCCGACCTGGCGCGACGACGAGAGAGCTACGTGGTCTCGCGCTTCCCGTTCATCTGGGGCTGGGCGACCTGGCGCCGCGCCTGGCGGCAGTTCGACCTCGACATGCGCGCCTGGCCGCGTTTCGAAGCCGAGGGAGGATTGACCGACATCTTCCCCGATCCGGCGGACGCCGCGATCTGGGCGCGCAATCTGTCTGCTACGCAACGCGGCGAGGTCGACACCTGGGACGCGCAGTGGGTGCTGGCCTTTTGGCTCGCCGGCGGGATGTCGCTCGTGTCGACCCGCAACCTGATCAGCAACCTCGGTTTCGGCAAGGACGCGACGCACACAATCGGCTGGTCGCCGCAGGCGGCGCTGCAGACCCGCGCGCACGAGCTGCCACTCCAACATCCCGCGGCCCTGGCTTTCGATCCCGCGCTCGATGCGCGTTTTCAACAGACGGTCTTTCGGCAGCGACGCTCGATGATCGATCGCGTCCGCCATCAGCTTTGGCGCCTCTCGACGGCGGCCGGTCTCGCGAATTGAGGACATCCATCATGACGACGTGCCCCATCTGCAAAGGCGTCGAAGCGACCCTTGTCGCAACCACGAGCCGTGCCGAGCTCATCACCCGCTGGCAGCGCATGTTTGGCGTCAACATCAGCGACGAGTTGATCGGGGTCGACACGATCACGGAGCGGCGCTGCCCGCGCTGCGGCCTGCAGTTCTACCCGGCTGAGGGCGCAGGCTCCGCGCATCTGTACGAGCAGCTTTGCCGCTTCCCCTGGTATTACATGCCGGCCAAGTGGGAGCACGACATGGCGATCGCCGACCTCCGCCAGGGCGATCGCGTGCTCGAAGTCGGTTGCGGGGCCGGGGCGTTCGTGGCGCGGCTGCGCAAAGCCGGTTGGGACGCGGCCGGGCTCGAGCTCAACGATGCCGCGGTGGCCGAGGCGCGGGCCGCAAGCGTCCCCGTGACCAACGAATCGATCGGCGCCGTCGCGGCTGAACGGCCCGGCAGCTACGACATGGTCTGCAGCTTCGAAGTGCTCGAACACGTCGCGGATCCCTTTGACTTCATCGAGCAGCAGGTGCGCGCGCTGCGCGTTGGGGGTCGGCTCGCGATCGGCGTGCCCAACCAGGACAGCTACATCCGCCGCGAGGACAACCTGCTCAACATGCCGCCGCACCACGTCACGCGCTGGTCGGCCCAGGCCCTGCGCCATCTCGTCGAGGTCTTCCCGCTGCGCCTCACGCGCGTGGCGACCGAACCGCTGCAGCGCTACCACGTCCGTGGCTACACGCGGGTGTGGACGGCGCCGCTGCGGCGTCTGGCCCTTCCCGGGCGCGCAGCGGCCTGGGCGCTCGGCGGGGCCGCGGCTCAGGTGCTCACGCGGAGCGGCCTGCATCGACGGCTCACGGGCCAGACCATCTACGTCTGCTTCGAGCGCATCAGCGCGAGATCTGCATGAACCCATCAGTGGTTGACCGGTTTCCGGTATTCGTGGCCTCGGAACGCCGGCCCTTGCGGATCGCCCAGCTCTCGACGGCCGTGGCCGGCGGCGGCGCCGAGAAGGTCGCGCGATCGCTACACGACGCGTTTCTGGCGGACGGTCAGCAGGCGGAGCTGTGGGTGGGTCGACCGCCCCGCCAGCCGCTGCCGGGTGTGCGCGTGATCGAGCAGGCTCCCGGCGCGCAGACGGACCGAACGCTGTGGCGGCTTGCCGACGGTCTGCGGGGCAGGGCCGGGCGAGTCGCCGGGGCCTGGCGGATCGCGCGCACGTTGCATCGCGTCGCGTTGCCCGCCGCGCGCCAGGCCATGCGCGCGGGTCGTGAAGATTTCGAGTATCCGGGTGTCTGGGGCCTCGCGCGACTGTGGAGTGAGCGCCCGCCCGACGTCATCCATGCTCACAACCTGCACGGCGAGTACTTCGACCTGCGCGCTCTGCCGACGCTGTCGCGGTTGGCGCCGCTGGCGTTGACGCTTCACGACCAGTGGCTGTTAACCGGGCACTGCGCCCATGATTTCACCTGCGGCCGGTGGCGCAGCGGCTGCGGACGTTGCCCTGACCTTTCGATCTACCCGGCCATCACGCGAGACGCGACGGCCGAGAACTGGGCCTTCAAGCGCGATCTCTATCGGCAGTCGCGGCTCTACGTCGCAGCCCCGAGCCAGTGGCTGCTCGATCGCGTCGCCCAATCGCCGCTGATGGAGGGCGTCGTCGAGCGACGGCTGATCCGCATCGGGATCAACCGGGCCGTCTTCCATCCGGGCGATCGTGTCGAAGCCCGCCATCGACTGGGCCTGCCACAGGACGCCGCGGTCGTCATGTTCGCGGCCAACGGCACGCGCTCGAACATCTGGAAGGACTTCGCCACGCTCGAGCTCGCCGTGCAGCGCCTGCCCGCGTTGCTGGGCCAACGCAAGGTCATCCTGCTGGCTGTCGGCCAGGCCGGCGCCACGCGCACGCTGGGCGGCGCCGAGCTGCGCATGCTCGGCTTCATCTCGGATCCGGCCAGATTGGCCGATCACTACCGCGCGGCCGATATCTATATACATGCCACGCGCGCCGACAATTCGCCGATCGTCGTGCTCGAGGCGCTGGCGTGTGGAACGCCGGTGGTGGCCAGCGACGTCGGCGGCGTGCCCGAGCTCGTGGAGGCCGGGCGCACCGGCTGGCTTGCGCCGGTCGGAGACGCCGATGCCCTGGCGGCTCAGGCGGCGCGACTCTTGCTCGATGCCGATCAGCGTTCGCGGTTCTCCGAGGCGGCGACGGCCCGCATCGCCCGGGATTTCGACTTCGATCGCCAGGTGCGGGCCCATCTGGACTGGTTTCACGAACTGGCGGACGCCGGGAGGCATAGGCCATGAACAAGCTCATCACGCTGGCCGATTTGCCGCCCGCGCCCCCGGGCCGATCCGGCTGGCCCTGGACCGACGGAGGCGAGCAGCCTGCGCCGTGTCGCCCCGATGGCATGGAGTGGCCGGCGATCACGCTGGTGACGCCGTCGTTCAACCAGGCCGCCTATCTTGAAGAGACGATCCGGTCTGTCGTGCTGCAAGGTTATCCGCGATTGCAGTACGTGGTCGTCGACGGCGGCTCGACCGACGGCAGCATCGACATCATCAAGCGCTACGCGCCGTTCCTCGATCACTGGATCAGCGAGCCCGATCGCGGCCAGACCGACGCGATCCGCAAGGGCCTCGCGATCGCGCAGGGCGATGTCTTCAACTGGTTGTGCTCCGACGACGTCCTTCGGCCCGGCGCGTTGGCCCACGTCGGCGCCGCCTGGGCTCCCGGGCGCATCGTCTATGGCCTGGCGCGCTTCGTCGACGAACATGGCCTCGATCTCGGGACCTGCCCGGGTCAGAGCGAAAGCATGACCTGGGACAAGCTCCTGCGTTTTGGCTCGTACTACCTCATCCAACCGTCGACGTTCCTGCCGACTCGCGAAGTCATCGACGCGGGAGGCCCGGATCTCTCGCTTCATTACGTGATGGATTGGGATCTGTATACCCGGTTGACGACGCGCACGTACACCTGTGTGCCGCAGGATCTTGTGGCGTATCGGCTGCATCAGACGTCCAAGACGTTTTCGCAGGCCGACCGCTTCGTGCACGACGTCGAGCGGATCTCGGCGCGCCTCGCCGGCGAGGGCGTGCTGTCGACGGGCGCTGCCGCGGCGCTGTCGGCCCTCTTCGCAGGCCGCACGTACCTGATGCCGAACGTGCGCCAGCGTCAGCGAGGGATCCAGGCTCTGGCGCAGGCCGTGAAGAGTGATCCGACAAGTCTGCCCGCAGCGCTCGGCGTCGCGGCCAAGGGCTTGTTGCGTCCGGCCGTGGGCGAACGCGCCTGGGCGTGGGCGCGTGGTGCGCAGGCGCGACTGCGGGGTTGAGTTCACCATGGCATCGCCAACGACCCCGGCCCTTTCTGCAACGCCGCTCTCGCCGATGACGGCCTCGTTGTCGTCCGATCCTCGGTCTGCGGCGCAACGCGCGCTCTGGATCTGGGCGAGCGAACTCGTCGCCGGAGTCGTCCTGGCCTATCTGCTGACCATCGGCCTGTCTCCGAACGTGCTGTGGCCGACGCCGTTCTCGGTCGTGACGCTCGGCCTGTTCGGCGTGTTGACGACCGCCTGGCTGTGGGTACGCGCCCGCTCGACCGGTGCGCGACTCGGCCCCATGCCGCTGGCGATATCGGCGCTCTTGGTCGTCGGTGCCGCGTCGGCGTGGGCATCTCTGGATCCTGCGCGCTCGTGGAGCGCCTGGTGGCAGACCCTGGCACTCACGGCGGTTCTGCTGCTTGCCGCGGATCTGTTTGCGGGGCCGCGTCGAGGCTGGATCCAGAACGTCGTGTTGTGGGCCGGCGGGTTGTCGATGCTGTGGACCTGGTCGCAGGTGGCGGGATGGTATGGGGCGTGGTTGTCGCTCAATCCGCAGAACTGGTTGCCCGAGCTCCCGTTCCGCCTGCAGAACCCCAACCAGATCGCGCTGCAACTCGCGCTGCTGCTGGTGCTGGCCGGCGCGCGTTTCGCGGCCGGATCGGCGCGCGCGCGTCTGTGGCTGTCGCTCTACATTGTCAGTGACGTGACGCTTTTGTTCCTGTCGTCGTCGCGCGGCGGCTGGATCGGCGCGGCCGTGGGACTCGTTGTCCTCGGAATGGCCCTGCTCGGTCGAGAGGGCGCGAAGGCGTGGCGTGATCGACTTCGAACGATGGTCAGAGCTCGCCCGTGGCTGGGCGGGGTCGCGATCGTCGCCGGCCTCGTGGTTGTCGCAGGCCTGGGCCTGATCGTCTCCAAACAATTGAACCAGCCGACGCGCGGTGGGCGCCTGGAGTACTGGATCCCGGCGCTCGAGACGTTCGCGGCTCACCCATGGCTGGGACAGGGTCAGGCCACGTTCGCGGTCAGCTTCATGCGCTCCAGGACCGCGCCGCCGGCGGTCGTCTACAACCATGCGCACAGCATCTATTTGAACACGCTCGCCGAAGGCGGCTTATTCGGCGCGCTGGCCGGCCTTGGCCTGATCGCGGCTGTCGTTGCCGTTCTATGGAAGCGACGCTCCGATACGGATTCCGCGGCGTCAGCGAGCTTCGCTCTCGGCGCTGCTACGCTGGCGCTCTTCCTGGCGCATGGCCTCGTCGAGAACGTGGCGTTCGACAAAGGCAACGTGCTCCTTGTGGCGTTGCTTCTGGCGAGTTGCTTCGCGACGGCTGACGCCGTGAAGACGAGCGCTCGATCCTGGCCGGCTGCGCTGCCGGGCCTGCTGGCTGTCATGGCCCTGGCGCTCGGCGGTTTCGGTGTGTGGCGCGATGATCCTGCCCATCGTGGCGCCGACCTGGCGAACGCCGGCGATTGGGCCGGCGCGGCCGATGCGTTCGCCGAAGCGACGCGTCGCGACTCGGGCTCGCCGGCGACGTGGCAACAGCTGGCGTTGGCGCAGGCTCATCTCGCCGTCGACGACTCGTCTGCCGACCTGAAGGCGGCCATCGAGTCGCTCGAGCGTGCGGCTGTGCTCGATCCCAACTGGCCGGCCAACGCGCTCAACCTCGGCACGCTCTACCGCGCGGCCGGCGATCGTGAACACGCGCGTGTGTGGCTTGAGCGAGCCGTAGAAGCGGCGCCGCTCGTGCCTCTCTATCACGTGAACCTTGGCCGTCTGCTCGAGGAGATGCGAGTCGATGACGGCGCTGCTCAGGCGTACAAACAGGCCTTGACGCTTTCACCAACGCTGGCTGCCGCGCCGTTCTGGCACGAGACTCCGCTGCGGCAGGGGGTGCTGGCGGAGTGGACCGCTCAACAACCGGCGCCTGCCGCCGACGCGGGTCAGGTCCAGGTCGCCGCCGGCATCTCTGACGCATTCCTGTTGGAAGCCGAGCGCGCACTGGCGGCCGACGAGCTCGACCGAACCGAGTATTGGCTGGGCATGGCGGACCTCGGTTACTGGTCGAGCGCCGATGCGCGGCTGCGTTGGGCCTGGCGCGTGGCAGAAGTCAAAGTTGCGCGCGGCGAGGCCGCCGAAGCGGTGGCCGTGGTCGACCGGCTGATGCAACTCGTCTCCGAGCCGTCCTCGTTCGGGCCCGGGACGAGCGGCGGCTCCGTATACGGCACCTACGTGGCGCTGCGACCGACCATGCAGGCCGAGCTGGTTCCTCAGGTCCTCGATCTGGCGCCGTCGATCGAGTGGCCGGCTCGCTTCGAGACGGCTCGAGCCTGGTGCGCCACCGTCGAACGCGATGCGCGTCCGACGTGGTGCGGCACAGGAGAAACACCATGAACCTTCTGTACACGCTCACGGCCTATCCACCGTTCTGGGGTGGGGCGCAGCTGCTGATGCATGGCCTGGCCCGCGAGTTAGCCGGTCGCCACTCGGTGCAGGTCGTGTCGCAATGGGATACGGCGCGCAGCGACTGGCTGCGGGGTACGACCCTCAACGCGCCGCAAGACGATCGGAACTATGTCGTCGACGACGTGCCCGTTCGACGCATCGGCGTGCCTGAGGCGCAGAGCGCTAAGCTGCGACCCTGGGTAGCCGCGTACTGGCTGGCACAGGGCCTGGCCATCCCGCGCATCGCGGACGTGCTGTCCCAGCGTTTTGCCGACCTGGCGGGCCGTGCCGACCTGATCCACAACTGCCGCATCGGGCGCGAGCCCTTGACGGCCGCTTCGCTCGATCTGGCGCGCCGCCACGACATCCCCTTCGTGCTCTCGCCGGTGCATCATCCGCGCTGGGGCAGCTGGCTGCACCGACACTATCACCGCCTGTATCGCGCGGCGGATGCCGTTCTGGCGCTGACACGAGGTGAACGCGATCTGCTCGTCAGGCTCGGCGTCGACGAGCGCAAGATCGCGATCACGGGCATGGGGCCGGATCTCGCCCCGACCGGCGATGGCGAGGCCTTTCGCGCCGCGCATGGCCTGGGCCAGGATCCGGTCGTCCTGTTCGTCGGGCAGAAGTACGCCTACAAAGGCGTCGCGACACTGCTGGAGGCGGCCTGGCATGTGTGGGAGCGATTCCCGGAGGCGCGTTTCGTCTTCATCGGGCGGCCCACCGACGAGACCCGACACCTGTTCCACGAGCTTGACCGACGCGTGATCAACCTGGACGTAGTCGATCTGCAGACGAAGACCGATGCATATGCAGCCTGTGATGTGTTCTGTCTGCCGTCGACGCAGGAGAGCTTCGGCGGCGTCTATACCGAAGCCTGGTCCTTCGGCAAACCCGTCATCGGCGCCGACATCGAGGCGGTCAGCGACGTCATCAACGACGGCCAGAACGGCTTCGTGTGTCCGGCTGCTCCGGGTCCGCTTGGCGATCACCTGATCACGTTGCTGAACGATCCGGCGCTGCGCAAGCAGTTCGGCGAGACCGGGCGGCGAAAGGTCGCCGAACGCTACACATGGGAGCGGATCGCGTCCCTCACCGAAGCCGTCTATCAGGGCCTGGGCGCCGGACATGAGCCGGCCAGCGTGCAGACCATCGCCGTTCCTGCGTCACGCCCCCCTGTGGAGGTGGCCGCATGACCGTGGCGTCGCCCGCACCACGCAAGCTTTCGAAGCCTGTCGAGTACGGCATCGTCGCCGTGCTGCTTGCCCTCGCCGCCGTGATCCTTGTCGTGGCCGCCGAGCGCTTACCGCTGCTCGACTCCGGCGTCTTCGGCTACGACTGGCATCTGTTCTGGACCACCGTGCGCAGCGGCGTGCCGGACTACAGCCAGCTCGACGTCTTCAATCCGCCGTGGACTCAGCTGATGCTCGTGCCCTTTGGCCAGCTTTCGTTCAAGGCGAGCTGGGCGCTGTGGACTCTTGTGTCGCTCAGTGTCTTCGTGCTGGCCGTGCCGCAGCGCGCGAATGGTAAGGCCTGGCCCGTCGGCCTGCTGCTTGGAGTCGGATCGTTCTGGACGCTGCGGGCGCTGGCCGATGGCGCGCTCGAAGCGTTTGTCGTCGCCGGCGCACTGATGCTGGTCTGGGCCTGGCGCGCACAGCGTCCGCTCTGGCTCGGCGTCGGCCTCGTGCTGGCGACGTCGAAGTACCAGGAGACCTGGCTGCTCGCGGTCGGCGTGGCGGCGCTCGGCGTCCGCTATTGGCGACCGGCCACATGGGCACGGGCGGCCGCGACCTGCGCCGCCGTCATGGTGCCAAGCCTGATCTGGCTTGGCCCAAGCTGGATCGCGCGTCTGACCCACGGGGCAGAGGGGGTGGGCTTTTCGCCCAACATTGCGCGCCTCGGCAGCAACGTCAGCCTGCAGGCGCTTGGAGGCATCGCAGGTTGGCCGGCCACGGCGACGTGGGTCGTGTGGGCGATCGTGCTCGCCGCGACGGCGGTCACCCTCTGGCAACGCGTGAAGGGCCTCGAGACGCGCAGCCTCGGGCTGCTCATCGTCACGTCGATGCTGCTGGCGCCTTACGTCGGCCTGCTGTCGCTGGCGAGCCTGATCGTGTTGGTGTTGGTGCCCCTGATGCAGCGACAGCGCTGGGTCGGGCTGGCGCTGGTGGCCTGGGCCAATGTCCCTTATCTCACAGCCTGGCAGCCGGGCAGCCTGGGTCAATTCGACTGGCCCGAGACCGTGCACCTCGGGTTGTTGGCCGTGACGTGGCTGGTTTTGATGGTCGAGACCTGGCGCGGCAAGGAGGCGGCATGAGCGCGCGGGTGGATCTCCTCGGTGTGAAGCTCAACGTTTTGTCGCTCGACTCAGCCGTCGAGGAGATGGATGCGGCCATCGCGCGGCGTGAGCGCGGCTACGTGTCGACTTGTCCGGTGTACACCGTCATGCTCGGCCACGAGCGCGACGACGTGCGGGCCGCGCTCAACGGCGCCACCTGGGCGACGGCCGATGGCGTTCCGGTCATGTGGGCCCAGCGCTGGCTGGGCGGGCGGGGCGCTGAACGGGTTTATGGCCCTGACCTGATGCAGGCGCTCTGCGCGCGTTCGGCGGAGCGCGGCTATCGACAGTTCTTCCTCGGCGGGGGCCCGGGCGTGGCCGAGCAACTCGCTGCCAACCTGCAACGCCTTCATCCCGGGCTCCAGGTCGCGGGCGTGTCGTGCCCGCCGTTCCGGGCGCTCAGCGACGCCGAAGAGGCGACCCTTGTCGAGTCGATCAACGCCTCAGGCGCCGACATCATCTGGGTCGGCCTGGGGTCGCCCAAGCAGGATCTATGGATGGCGCGGCTGCGCTCGCGGCTCGAGGCGCCGTTGCTGGTCGGCGTCGGGGCGGCGTTCGACTTCCACACCGGCCGGATCGCACAGGCGCCGCGCTGGATGCAGCGCTCCGGGCTGGAGTGGGCTTTCCGCCTGGCCTCCGAGCCGCGCCGGTTGTGGCGCCGCTACCTGATCTACAACCCCAAGTTCGTCCTGAGCCTGGGCGGCCTCCTGCTGCGGCGGGCTCTTGCGCCGGCCCAGGGTTAGAAAACCGAGCCGATTTTGTTGAATAGGTTTCTTGAATGGTCTACGATTCGGCTGAATCGTGGGTGGACCTGTCAGGTCAAAGGTTAGAAAGCGGCACGGCCCTTGCACTTCTGCTGGCGATAGTCGCGCGTGAGGACGGCCACTGCAGTCTGCCGTCTCAGCGCCGAAACCTTTTCCGGCACCGTGACGCCACTTTGGCGGCGCGGTGGGAGTGCGCAGGCGCATGATCGGCGTTCAACGACAGGTTGCTCAATCCCAGATCGACTGGCGCTACCTCGGCCGCGAGGCCGCCCTGATCCTGCTCTTCGCCTGGGCGCTCCCCATCGCCGGCGGCATGGACGGCCTGATCTCGTTCCGCGGGCAGGCAGGCTCGGCGCTTGTGTTCTCGGTCGTGGCCGGCGTCTGGCTGGTTCAGCGCGTGTGGAAGCGCCGATCGCTGCCGTTGACCGGCCTCGAGGCGCCGCTGGTCGCCTTCGTCCTCGTGCAGGCCGCGTCGACGGCTTTCGCCGCCACGCCACGCCTGAGCCTGGCGGCCGTCGCCCAGACGCTGGCGTACATCGTCCTGTTCTATCTGGCACTGGATCTGTCGAAGTCGGGTTGGCCCGCTGAACTGGTCGAGAAGTGCCTGCTGATCGGCGGTGCCATCGTTCTCGCGCTCGCCAGCCTCGAGCTCGTCACAGCTTTTCAGGGCTGGCTGTCCGTCGCCGACCTCCCGCTGGCCCCGCCGTTCGAGCACAGGCTCTACGCTGTGGTCGGCGATGCGAACATTCTCGCGGGGTTCACCAACATCCTCTGGCCGATCGCGCTGTCGCGGCTGCTGGTCTCGCGTCATGCCCTCAACCGGTTCCTCCTGGGAACCCTCGTCGTTGCGGCCCTCATCGTTCAGGCCTTTTGCTACTCGCGCGGTGCCACTCTGGCTCTGGCCGTCGCGGCACTGACGTTCGCCATCGCCTGGGCTGGGTGGGTCAGCCCCACGCTGCGCCAGGCCGTCGGACGCGTCTGGCGCTGGCTGGTGGCCAACCCGATCTGGCTCGTCGCGCTGTGCCTGACGGGCGCCGCGATCGGCGCCGGCCTGGGGTGGCGACTCCTCGTGTCGCGCAACAGCGCCACGCAGGCGCCCGCGACCGAGGCGCGCACAACGTTCTGGACCGTGGCGTTCGAGGCCTTCCAGGCTCATCCGGTGTTAGGCGTCGGCCCAGGCGCCTTCCCGCAGGCGATGACCACTTCCGTGTCGACGCCGCCCGAACACCTCTTCATGAACGCGCACAGCCTGATCTTCAACACGCTCGCGGAGAGTGGCGGCCTCGGGCTTGTGGCGGGAGCCTTGCTCGTGGCCGCATTTGCCTGGGGACTATGGCGAGCGCGCCGTACCCAGACGTTCGAGGATCGCGCCCGCTGGGCCGCAACGACCGCGGCCTGGGCTGCCTTCGTGTCGCATGGCCTCGTCGATTATCACGTCCGCTATCTCGCGCTGGCTGTTCCGTTGCTGGTCATGGCGGCGCTGACGTTCGCGGCACGCGAGCCGGCCTCGACCCGTCGACCGGAACGCCACTGGCCGGTCTGGGCGCTCGCACCAATCGCCTTGCTCGTCGCCGGGTTCAGCGTATATCAACTCACGGCCGCGTTCCGTTTCGAGCAGGCGACCCTGGCCGGGCGTGAGGGCGATTGGGAACGCGCCGCCCAACGCGCCGACCTCGCTTACGACTCTGACCCCGCCTTCGGCCTGTATGCCGCTCAGGCCGGTTATGCCTACGCCCAGCTCGCGCTCGCGGCGCCCGGGGGCACGGATCTGGCCAACGGGTATCTCGATCTTGCGATCGACCGCTACGTGTCAGCGTTGCAGGCGACGCCGGGTTACGCTGTCTGGGAAGCCGACCTGGCTGTTCTGCTCGAACAGGATGGGGATCGCGCTGCCGCGCTCAAGCACCTCGAACTGGCCCAGACCGCCGCGCCAGGGTGGGGCGCTCCCGCCATGCTGCGCGGTCTGTGGGTCGAAGCCGACGACGAGGTCCAGGCGCGTTCGGCCTTCGCTGACGCGCTCGTGCGCCAGCCGGCGCTCTCGGCCGCCGCGATCTGGCAGTCGACGACTTTGCGTCGTGGCGTCCTGGCGCAGTGGCAGGCGAACGCGCCGGAGGCGGTGTCGTCGTTGGGTGAACAGATCCAACACCTGATTACAGCCGGTCGTCTGCCCGAAGCGCAACAGTTGGCCGAGACCGCGCACACCATGGCGCCATCGAGCCCCTGGGTCTACCGCTCGCTGGCCGCTCTGTCATCCGCCCAGGGCGCGCCGACTCTGGCCGCCCGCTACCTCGAGGCCTCTACCTGGCTGCAGACGGTCGACATGCGCGACCGCGCCATCGGCGCGATCCAGTCGGCCGAGCTCGCGCTGAGCGTCGACGATCGGACGGGCGCCGCAGACGCGTATGCTCTGGCCTGGGATGCAGGCTCGCAGGTCAGCCCGTTTGGCTGGGGCTATCTCGGCTACACGCCGATCGCGCACTTCATCTTTCAGCGCGATCCGTGGGCGCCCGAGCTCGTCCCGCAGATGCCACAGCTCGACTTCGACGCGGGCCTGGCCGCCGACTTCACGGCGTTGATCGACGCCCATCCTGACCTGGCGCCGGTGACGGCTGCCGATCTCGAAAAACAGACGACAGGATCGCGAACGCCATGACCGCCACGTGTCGCTTCGTCCGCGGGTCGTTGAACCGGCCTCGTGCCTCAAAGCCGACGGTCCACGTGCATCGGATCGGGCTGCGTCGCACAATCGGTGGTACTTATTCGCTGTGCGCATGGACGGTCGTGGAGGCCTACTCATGACGACCCTTCCGCTTGCCGCTCGCGTCGGGCGACAGTGGCGCCTATCGGAAGCCTGGGTGCCCTGGCTTTTGTTCGCCGCGTCAGGGCTGGCCCTGGCGTTCTTCATCGTGATGGCGTGGGGCGCCGGCTATGTCGGCTTCCCGCTCGACGACGGGTGGATCCACCAGACCTACGCGCGCAACATCGCCGTGCGCGGTGAGTTCTCATTCGTCCCGGGCGTCCCCAGCGCGGGCTCGACGGCGCCGCTGTGGTCGCTCGCGCTGGCCCTGGGGCAGTTCCTGCGAGCCGAACCGAGACTCTGGGCGTACGCGCTCGGGCTGGGCTCCCTCATCGCCTGCGCCAGCCTCGTCTTCGCTCAGGCACGTCGCTGGCTCCAGGGTCGTTGGGTCTGGGCCCTGATCGCGGGCCTTGTCGTTGCGCTTGAGTGGCACCTCGTCTGGGCGGCAGCCTCCGGCATGGAGACGTTGTTCTTCGCCGCGCTCGCCCTGGCGGCGCTGACGGTCTCACCGAAGCACCCGGGCTGGCTCGGCCTGCTGACGGGCCTGAGCATCGCCACCCGGCCCGATGGCTGGCTGCTGGTGCCGTTCGTCCTGGCGCGAGTCGCGGCGCCGACGGTGCTGGGCGACAACGGGTCGTGGCGCCTCGATCGTTGGCGCGACGCCTTGCCCGCAGTGACCCGCTTCTGCCTTGTGTTGGCCGTGAGTGTCGCGCCGTATCTCGCGCTCAACTGGAGCCTCAACGGCTCGATCTTCCCGAACACGATGGCGGCTAAGGCCGTCGAGCAGGCCTTTCTATTCGAGCTCCCGCTGTTCGAGCGTTTCTTCTGGCACTGCAGTTACTTGCCCGGCTGTGAACCCGGTCCGCTGCTGCAGCCCTGGGTGGGCGGGCAGGCCCTGCTGGTGCCCGGCCTTGTCGCGTTCATCGTCCAGCGTGTCCGACGGCGCGCCTGGGCCGACCTGGCAGCGCCGCTCTGGGCGCTGACGCTGCTTTGCGCCTACGCGTATCGGTTGCCGATCATCTATCAACACGGCCGCTATCAGATCCCGGCCATCCCGGAGTTGTTGCTCGCCTCGGTGGTTGGCATGGCCGAGATGGTCCGGCTCGACAGCCCGCGCCTGTTCCCGCGTGTGCTCAGTCGCATCTGGGTCGTCGCCAGCCTGGCGAGCATCGCCAGCTTCCTGCTGATCGGCGCGAGCACGTACGCCCGTGACGTGGCCTTCATCGAAACCGAGATGGTCGCCGGCGCCTACTGGGTGCGCGATCACACTCCGCCCGACGCGGTCGTTGCCTCGCACGACATCGGCGCGCTCGGCTACTTCGGCGGGCGACGCGTGCGCGACCTGGCCGGCCTGATCGACCCCGAGATCATCCCGTATCTCACCGACGAGGATCGTCTGGCGCAGTGGCTCGACGAGGTCGGTGTCGACTATGTGATGACCATGCAGCGCTTCACGCCCAGGATCGTGGCCGAGCATCCCGACGCTGTCGTCTACACGAGCCCGTATGCGGTCTCGACCTCGATCGGCTACGACAAGACCCTGATCCTGCGCTGGGGCAAGGACAGCGTTCCATGATCACGACCCACGTCGCGGGCCGTGTCATCGATCGACCCGCTGCACGCTTTGGTTGGGGTTCGGGCCTGATCCTGGTCGTCGTGGCTTTCTGCCTTAACCTCGGCGTGGCGTTGCAGACCACGACGCCGCCGGTGATGGACTCGTACGAGTACTTCAACGGCGCCTGGTTGCTGGCCACTGGCTCGGGCCTGCAGACGCCGTATCTGTGGAACTATCTGTCCGACGTGCAGTCGCTGCCCGCGCCGGCCTTCACTTATTGGATGCCGTTGCCGGCGTTGCTGGCCGCGCCCTTCGTGTGGCTCGGCGGCCCGAACGGCGCCGTTCCCGCCGCGCAGCCCGCGCTGTGGGTCTGGGGCGCTGTGCCGATGGCACTGCTGGGCGCGCTCGTGCCGGTCATCGCTGCCCTCATCGCGTGGAAGGCCTCGCGGCGCGCCGGTCTCGCCTGGCTGGCCGGTGGGCTCACGCTCGGCACTGGCCTGTACTTGATCCGCTGGTCGAACATCGACTCGTACGCGCCGTTCGCAGCGGCAACGGCCGGCGCGTTCTGCTTCACGGCGCTTGGCGCGGCCTCATCGCAGCGTCGCTGGGCAGTGGCCGCCGGCATCGCCGCAGCGCTCGCGCATCTCACCCGCGCCGACGGCCTGCTCGTCCCGCTCACCATCGCACTTTGGGCAATGGTTCGGGTGGTCACGGGTGCAATAGGAGACCGCGGACCGCAGACGGCGGACCGCAGTCTCGATAGTCAGTACTCGAGTCGGCGACCTGAAGATCCGCGGTCCGCCACCGCTCGCTGGCTTGGCCTGTTCATCGTCTCATACGCGCTCGCGCTGAGCCCATGGTTGGTCCGCAACCTGTGGGTCATGGGCAGCCCGCTTGGCCTGGGCGGAACGCGCACGCTCTGGATGCTGTCGTACGACGAGCTGTTCAGCCTCGATCCAGGTCGCCTGACGGCAGCCCGCTATCTTGCATCTGACCTGGGCGTGCAGACCTTCGCCAAACTCGAGGCGCTGCTCGGCAACCTCGCGACACTGTGGGTGGCGCAGGGCCAGGTGCTCGCGTTGCCGGCGGCGCTGGGCGCGGCCTGGCTGTGGCGCCGCCAGCCGCTGACGCAGCTCGTCATGCTGTACGGCATTTTCGCGCTGGCGGCGTTGTCGCTGGCCTTCACGTACCCCGGGCCGCGCGGCGCCTTCCTGCACTCGGGTGGGGCGCTCGTGCCCTTCATCGGCGCCGGGGCCGCGCTGGGTGCGGATCGGCTCGTCGCCTGGGCTGCGGCACGCCGGCGCTGGTCGGCGTCGGCCGGGCCTGTGCTCCTGGGTGGTTTCCTCGTCCTGCATCTCTCGGCCGGCGCAGCCCTGGCGGCGGGACGGCCGCTGGCCGATACCCTGACGCCGATCGCGGCTTACCTCCGGGCCGACGCGCTGCTGCCGGCCGGGGCCGGAGCCGCCGTGGTCAACCCGCCGGCGTTCTTCTTCCACACCGGGCGCTCGGCCATCGTCATCCCCGATGGGCCCGGCGCCGATCTAGCGGTGGCGCTGGATCGCTACGGCCTGGCCTACGCCATCGTCGACGCCAACCATCCCGCCGCGCTGGATGAGTTGTACGCGGCCCCTGAGACCGTCGGCGGCTTCAGGGTGGTAGCGAACCTGAGCCAGTCGGGCGAGCCGGCCATCTGGCTCCTGGAGCGCCAACCGTGAGCCGTGGAGCCAGGGGTTTTCGCCCGGGTGCCGCAATCTGGGCCGAGGGGCCGCGAAAACGCGGGAATTTAGCGGATTTTTGTTTGGAGGCGCGTGGGGGGTCAGGTATACTCCACGCGGGGCACTTTAAGTCAAGGAAGCACGCATGAAGACGATCTCGGTCATGGTCATAGACGATCATCCCCTTTTCCGACAGGGGCTGCGAAATGTGTTGCAGGGGGAGCCGGATCTGTCCGTGGTGGGCGAGGCCGGCGACGGCCAGGAGGCCCTGAACGCGATCCGGCGCGATCGGCCGGACGTGGCGCTGCTCGACATCAACCTACCGGAGCTCAACGGCCTGCAGGTGGTGCGGCAGATTCAGGCCGAAAGGCTGACCACGCGGGTCATCATGTTGACCGCCTATCACGACCTGGAACAAGAATTGCACTCCTTCCGGGCAGGAAGCGCCGCTTACTGCCCGAAGGACGTCACGCCAGCCCGGCTGGTCGGCGTGATCCGGCTGGTGGCGGCCGGGCACTATGTCGTTGGGGAGCGCACTCTAGACGACGTCAGCCTGAAACAGTGGCTTGACGCCGGTGTCGAAAAGGCGGCCCGCAGTTTCGTGGCCGACGCGCGTGAGGCGTTTACACCGCTCTCGCCGCGCGAAATGGAGATCCTGGAGTACGTGACCCGCGGCCTCAGCAACAAGGAGATCGCCTACAAGCTGGGGATCAGCCACCAGACCGTCAAGAACCACATGACGGCCATCCTGCAGAAGCTCGACGTCGAGGACCGAACCCAGGCCGCGATCTACGCGGTCAAACATGGCTGGGTTCGACTGCAGGAAAACGACGGCAAGCCCGATATCAAGTAAAGGCGCGCAGCGCTAAATAGGGCGCCAGGCGACAGGGATTTACGAGACGTTTACGGCACTATGTCAATTTTGACATATCAGCCCGCTCAGACACTGAGCCGATGAGGTAAGACCGATATGATGAATGCGACCTCGCTCACGATTGAAGACATCCAGCAGGACGTCGACAGCGAGCTGGAGAATATCCAGCGCGAGCTGAAGGACATCAGCCAGCTGGTCGGCCAGAGCCGCGTCGAGGTCGACAAGCTCGCCCAGCGCAACGCCCAGATCGCGGGCCAGATGCGCGCGCTCAACGCAAACCTCGAGAACACGCCCCGGACCGACATCAAAGCGTTGTACGACAACGCCCAGGACGCGCAGCAGCGTCTGTTCTCAATGCGTGGCCAGCTCGAGAAGCTGCAGTCGGATCAGGCCAGCCTCGAGCGCCTTGGCCGGCAGCTCACTTCGCTGCGTGGCGCGCTCGACACCTGGATCACGCAGCGCGCGGGCAAGAACAGCATGGGCATGAACGGCCAGCTCGTGCTCTCGCGCGTGATCGAAGCCCAGGAAGGCGAGCGGCTGCGCCTGTCGCGCCAGCTTCACGACGAGCCCGCCCAGGCGCTATCGAATTTCGTCCTGCAAAGTGAGATCGCGATGCGGCTGTTCGAGAAGGATCCGAACCTCGCCCGCACCGAGCTGGCGAGCATGAAGACCGCCGCGAACTCGACGCTCCAGAAGATCCGCAACTTCATCTTCGACCTGCGGCCGATGATGCTCGACGACCTCGGCCTCGTGCCGACGGTCAAGCGTTACGTCGACGCTTTCAAAGAGAAGACCGGCATCCCGACGACCCTTCAGCTTTCGGGCACGGAGCGCCGGCTCGAGTCGATCCGCGAGGTCATGCTGTTCCGCGGGCTTCAGGAGCTGCTCAGCAACGCGCGCAACCACGCGCAGGCGACATCGATCACTGTCGACTTTGATATCGACGACTACCGGGCGCGTGTTCAGGTCGAAGACAACGGTATGGGCTTTGACCCGGAGACCGCGCTCAGCAACGAAAGCCGCGCGATCGGTCTGGCCGCCCTCAAGGAGCGCCTCGAGGTGCTCGGAGGCAGCCTGACCGTCGACAGCCAGATCGGGCAGGGGGCCCGTGTGGCGATGGAGTTGCCCATCGGCGAAACCCGTTGAGTGCCTGGTTTGAAACATAACCTAACGCACTCCAACACAGGCTAACGTAAATCGAACGTTACTCTCCCCTAAACTTTTCAATGCGGGCCTCGGATAGAGGCCGGACGCAGCAGTGCAGGAGGCATTATGGCGCGAGGTCGAACTCTTTTACTGGTGGGGCTGGTGCTGTTGGCGCTCAGCGTCCTGGCCGTTGTGGCCATCCTCAACTTCACCAACAACGGCGGCACGCCGCCGACCACCGGCGAAGTCCCGACGGCTGATCTGTCGGGCACGAACGGCGATGGCCAGCCGGTCACCCCGGTGTCCAGCGGCAGCCTCGACATCGTCGTGGCGGTCCAGGATCTGCAGCGCGGTGTGGTCATCCCAACCGAAGCGCTGGGGAGCGTGGCCTGGCCGACTGAGATGGTGCCAGTCAACGCAATCACCGACGCGGCTCAGATCGTGGGCTCACGGGCGCGCTACACCATCCAGCGCAACGAACCGATCTTCACCACGATGGTGGTCAAGTCGCTGCAGGAGCTCTCGCCCTTTGGCTCCGACACGGCCGGGCGCATCCCCAAGGGCTTCACGGCCATCTCGATGCCCTACGACCTGAACAACGGCGTCGCCAACGGCATCCGCGCCGGCGACTACGTCAACGTCCTGGTCTCGATGGCCTTCATCGACATCGACCGCGACTTCCAGACGATCCTGCCGAACCTGTCGGCGGGCGTGCTCGGACCGGCGTCCGCGTCGCAGGACGCTTCGGGCTCGCTGCCGCCGCAGATGATCGTGGCCGGTGTGGCCGGCGCGAACGGGAACGCCTTCCTTGGACGCGCTGAGACCGACCCGGTGCTGGGTGAGACGCTCTACGTCGTTCCCAATGGCGCGCAGCGTTCGCGGCTCGTCTCGCAGAGCATCATCCAGAACGTCCTGGTGATGGGCATGGGCGAGTTCATGGGCGACGGGCCGACGGTTCCGGTCCAGCCCGCGGCCACCGAGGCGGCTGCCGGCGTGGTCGATCCGAACGCGACGGCCACTGTCGCCCCGACCGCCACAGCGACCCCGCGGCCTCCGGTGCTCATCACCGTCGCCGTGTCGCCGCAAGAAGCGCTGGTGCTCGACTACATCAACCGCCTGCATGAGCGCTATCCGGATGCCGTGCAGTACACGTACACGCTACGCTCGGCAGGCGATACCTCGCTGGCAGAGACCCAGTCGGTGACGCTCCAGTACATGGTCGACACCTACAAGATCTCGCTGCCCAGCAAGCTGAACTACGGGCTCGACACGACCGTCGTGGCCGATCCGACGCCCGTGCCGGCGGTGCCGTAATCGACGGCAGACAGCAGACCGCTGACCGCCGTAAGGGCGGCCCTTGTGGCCGCCCCTGGCGGTCGGCAGTCTGCGGTATGCGGTCAAGGATGACTGAGGGATGAGCGCATCTGACAAGATCCGGGTCGTCGTGGTCGACGACACCGCCGAGACGCGGGAGACGATCCGCAAGCTGTTGCAGTTCGAATCCGACATCGACGTCGTCGGGATGGCGCGCAACGGCCGCGAGGGGCTCCAACTGGCCCGTGAGATGCGGCCGAACGTCGTGTTGATGGACATCAACATGCCGGACATGGACGGCATCGCCGCGACGCGCGCGATCGTCAAGGACGTGCCCACGATCCAGATCGTTATCGTCTCAGTGCAGCAGGACACGGATTACCTGCGCCAGGCGATGCTGGCCGGTGCGCGCGACTTCCTTTCGAAGCCGCCATCGGCCGACGAGCTGATCAACACCATCCGTCGCCTCGGTCAGGCCAGCAAGGAACAGGAGCTGGCCACCGTGCGCGTCCCGGTGACCCCGGGCGCGACCCACGGCCCAACGCCCGGCGCGCTCGGCAAGGTTCTGGTGTGCTACAGCCCCAAGGGCGGTTCAGGCAAGACCACGCTCGCCGTCAACCTGGCGGTGGCGTTGCAGGGCGAAGATCGCAAGGTCTGCGTCGTCGACGCGAACACGCAGTTCGGCGACGTCGGCGTGTTCTTCAACCTCAAGTCCAAAACCAGCCTGGTCAACGCCGTCCAGCAGGTCGACGAGATCGACGAGACGGCCGTCTCGTCGTGGATGGCCGCGCACGCCTCGGGCGTCAAGGTCCTGCTCGGCTCGCAGTCGCCCGAGGACTCGGAGTTGATCACGGCCGCGCCGCTCAAGCGCCTGTTGCTCGAGCTGCGCCACCACTTCACCTACGTCGTCGTCGACGTCGCCTCGATCCTGCGCGATCTCGAGCTGGCGATGATGGACGCGGCCGACCGCGTGATCGTGGTCGCCTCGCCCGACATCCCGACCCTGGCGAACGTCAAAAAGTACTTCGACCTGTGCGAGAAGCTCGAGTACTCGAAGGACAAGCCGGTGCTTGTCGTCAACAAGATGGACAAGCGCTGGGGGATCACGGCCCAGAGCATCGAAGACTCGCTCAAGCACCCGGTTTACGCGCAGGTGCCATACGACGATCGCGTGGCCACGCAGGCGATCAACGCCGGCGTGCCGTTCGTCATGGGCGATCGCAAGGCGCCGCCGACAGCCGCCGTCGTCGATCTGGCGATGCGGTTGCGCGCGGATTTCGCGCCCAAGGAACCGGCCGGGAAATCGCCGGAGAAGCGCAAGTCGATCTTCTCGCGCTGAGGCTGACGGCCCCGCGGGACACACGAGGTACGCATGTCGCTGCTCAAACGCATCGAGAATCGGCAGAACACCGGCCAGGCCGCGCCCGCGCGCCCCAGCGCGCCCGGAGCGCCGGCGACGCCGGCTTCGCCTACGTCCGATGAAAGCAACAAGCTCGCCGAGCTGCGCATGCGTCGCGTGGCTGTCCCCGGTCAGCAGGCCGGCGGGCAGGGCCAGGCGCAGGGCGCGCCGGACCTCAAGTCACGCGTCCAGAATCGACTCCTGGCTGAGCTCGATCCGTCGATGGACATTTCGCGCACGGCCGAGGTGCGCAAGACGATCGAGGACCTTTACGAGAACGTCCTGGCCGACGAGGGCATCGTCCTCTCGCGCACGGAGCGCAAGCGCCTGTTCGACCAGATCGTGTCCGAGATCCTGGGCCTTGGCCCGATCGAGCCGCTGCTGGCCGACGAGACCGTGACTGAAGTGATGGTCAACGGCCCAAAGAACATCTACATCGAGCGCCGCGGCAAGATCGAGCGCGCGCCTGTGGCATTCGAGAACAACGAACACGTGATGCGCATCATCGATCGCATCATGTCGCCGCTCGGCCGACGCGTCGACGAGAGCCACCCGTTCGAAGACGCCCGTCTCGCCGACGGCTCCCGCGTCAACGCCGTGGTTCCGCCGATCGCGCTCGACGGCCCGACCATCACCATCCGCAAGTTCTTCAAGAAGCCGCTGACGGTCGAGCAGTTGATCGAGTACGGCGCTGTCACGCCCGAGGCCATCGCCTTCATGCAGGCGGCCGTCGCGTCGGCCGTCAACATCGTCATCTCAGGCGGCACCGGCTCGGGCAAGACGACCTTCCTGAACCTGATGTCGTCGTACATCCCGAACGACGAGCGCATCCTGACGATCGAGAACGCGGCCGAGCTCCAGCTGCGGCAGGAGCACGTGGTGCGGCTCGAATCGCGCCCGGCCAACATCGAAGGCAAAGGCGAGGTTTCGATCCAAAACCTGGTGGTCAACGCCCTCCGTATGCGACCCGACCGCATCGTCGTCGGCGAGATCCGCGACGGCGCAGCGCTCGACATGCTCCAGGCCATGAACACCGGCCACGAAGGCTCGATGACGACCTGCCACTCGAACAGCGCGCGCGACACGCTCGCCCGTATCGAGACGATGTGCCTGATGGCCGGCATGGATCTGCCGATCCGGGCCATTCGCGAGCAGGTCTCCTCGGCGATCAATGTCATCTGCCACCTGGCGCGTCTGTCGGACGGCTCGCGCAAGGTCGTGCAGATCTCCGAGATCCAGGGCATGGAAGGTGACGTGATCACCATGGCCGACATCTTCCTCTTCGAGCAGACCGGCGTCGAGAAGGGCAAGATCATCGGCCGGCTACGCCCGACGGGCCTGCGGCCGAAGTGCATGGAGCGCATCGAAGAAGAAGGCCATCACCTGCCGGCCTCGGTGTTCGGGGCAGGCGATCGCCTGCGCTATTGAGTGAACCGCGGGCGGCGGACGCCCGCTGGGAGTGACCGATGACCAGTCCCTTGATGATCAGCCTCGCGGCCGTAGTCGCGATCTGGATACTCGGCCTGGGCGGCGTGGCCGTCTGGTACCGACGCCAGGCGGCGGTGGCCGGACGCCTCGAACAACTCACACGCGATCCTCTTCTGCAGGCGCCTGACGACAAGAAGGCCGACCGCAAGCCGAGCGCGCTGACGAAGTCGATGGACCAGGCCTTCCAGCGCAAGGGCTGGTATGAGAGCGTTCGCCGCGAGCTTGCGCGGGCCGACCTCAAGTTGAGTGTCGCCGAGTTCCTGGCCCTGCACGTCATCCTGGCCTTCGCCGGTTTTCTGGTGCTCGGCTTCCTGCGGCAGGACCTCGTCGCCGGCCTGATCGCCGGTGTGGTCGGGTTCTTCTCGCCGCGCTTCTACGTCGGTTACCTCAAGGGCCAGCGCCTGACGAAGTTCGATGGCCAGCTCGGCGACATGCTCAACCTGATGGTCAACGGCTTGCGCGCCGGTTACAGCGTCACGCAGGCCATGGAGGCCATCAGCCGCGAACTGCCGGCCCCGATCTCGCAGGAGTTCAAGCGGCTCGTGCAGGAGATGCAGCTCGGCATTCCGTTCGAGGTGGCGCTCGACAACCTGACGCGGCGTATGCCCAGCAAGGACCTTGACTTCGTCGTCACGGCGATGAAGATCCAGCGCGAGGTCGGCGGCAACCTGGCCGAGATCCTCGACACGATCAGCTTCACCATCCGCGAGCGCGTGCGCATCAAGGGCGAGATCAAGACCCTGACGGCCCAAGGCATGATCACGGGCTATGTCATTTCGTTCCTGCCGATCGGCCTTGGCGTGATGCTGTACCTGATCAACCCGACGTATATGGGCCAGATGTTCATGCAGGACAGCTACTTCCTGTGCGGCATCGCCATGCTCGTCACAGCCGGGTTGTTGATCGGCGGCGGCTTCGCAATCGTGATGAAGATCGTAGACATCGAGGTGTAGTTCATGGAGATCACGCTTCTCTTCTGCGTCCTCGGCGTCGTCTTTGTCGGGGCCCTGGTGCTTGTGATGGTGGGCCTGCGTTCACCGAAAGCCGCCAGCCCGCTTCAGACGCGCATGGCCGTGTACTCGACCCGCGAGCGTCCGATGACGCTCGAGGACATCGAGATGTCGCAGCCGTTCACCCAGCGCATCCTGTTGCCAGTCGCGCGCAAGGTGGGCGAGTTCGCTCAGAAGTTCACGCCACAGGCCACGCTCAAAGACATCCAGCACCAGCTCGATGTCGCAGGCAACCCGCCCGGCATGACCCCGATCCTGTTCTACATGAGCCGGATCGTGATGGCCGGCGTCGGGGTGGGCCTGTTCATCCTGCTCGGCTTCGTCTCGGCGGATCCGACCAGTCTGTTCTCGTTCCAATCCGGCGTCGCCAAGGTGCTGGGCTTCTCGGCCCTGGGTGGTGTGCTCGGCTACTTCATCCCGACTTTGATGCTGCGCAGTCGCATCAACCGCCGCAAGGACTCGATCATCAAGGCCATGCCCGATGCGCTCGATCTGCTGACGGTCTGCGTTGAGGCGGGTCTCGGCTTCGATCAGGCCATGCAGCGCGTGTCGGAGAAGTGGACGACCGAAGTGGCCTATGGCTTCCAGCGCGCGATCGCCGAGATCCGATTGGGCAAGGTGCGGCGTGAGGCGTTGCGCGACATGGCCGACCGTATGGATGTGCCCGAGATGACGAGCTTTGTGGCTGCCCTGATACAGGCCGACCAGCTCGGCGTGAGCATGGCCAAGGTATTGCGCATTCAGTCGGATCAGATGCGGGTTCGCCGCCGCCAGCGCGCTGAGAAGAAAGCCCACGAAGCGCCTGTGAAGATGCTCATCCCGATGGCGTTCATGATCTTCCCGTCGATCTACATCGTGCTGCTCGGGCCAGCCTCGATGCAGTTGATCCGCCAGTTCGGCCTGGGCGCCATCGCCGGACAATGACCGATTGAGGACTCGACACCCGCGTCTTGCGGCTAAGCTCGGACAGGAGCAAGCCGCTATGGGGATGTTGATGGGTTTCATCCGCCAGGGCCTGTGGGCTCTGGCGGACGTTTTTTTTCCACCGCATTGCGCAGGTTGTGGCGCCATCGGCGCGGCGCTTTGTCCGGCCTGTCGCACGGCTATGGCGTGGGTGCCCGAAGGCCAGGCGCCGGTCGACCTGAGCCTGCCGGACGGTCTCGATGACTTTCAGGCAGCCTTGTGGTTCACGGGCCCGACCCAAAAGGCCCTGCATCGCCTCAAGTATCGCCATGACGTCGGCCTGGCCGAAACGCTGGCGAACCTTGTCGCACGGCAGCTTGCCGATCTGCCCCGGACGTTGGGCAAGGTTGTCGTGGTGCCGGTGCCGCTCTCGGCCGAACGGCGCGCGACGCGTGGCTACAACCAGGCGGCCCTGCTGGGCGTTGCGCTCGCCGACCGCTGGGGGCTGGCCTACCGGCCGCGCGCGCTGATGCGCCTGCGATCGACCCGTAGTCAGGTCGGGCTGTCGCGCCACGACCGACAGCATAACGTCAGCGGCGCCTTTGTCGGCGTGGCGCGTCACGTCAGGGGGCAGGCCGTGCTCCTGATCGACGACACCTGCACAACCGGCGCGACGCTGCACGACTGCGCGCGAGCGCTCAAGACAGCTGGCGCCACTCAGGTGCACGGCCTGGCCGTTGCCCAGGCACCGCTGCGAGCCGATCAACGCCAGCCGGCGTGAAGGGCCCAGGCAAACGTTTCTGGCTGCTGTCGCATGGCAGGGCTTCTGGACTCACGAACAGAATCTCGACGGCGTTCAACCGCGAAACCTGCGCAATCCGCGGCAAAACTCCCTGACATTCGACAGGCCCGACCCAGTAAGATTGCACGTTGCATTGGCGGTCAAAATAGGGTTAGACTGGCGTATGTCAGCCAATTGAACGAGACGCCAAACGGGGCGTCCCTTGAAGCCGGGGACCGGCACAGGGGACACCCCGTTTCGCGTTTCTCTTAACCTTCAGGAGGCGATGATGACTGTTTCGGTGAACGTTTATGGACGAGGGATCGAAGTCGGTTCACGCCTGCAGGAGCATATCGAGAAGAAAGTCGGCAAACTTGATCGTTACCTGGCGACCATTCGGGAGGCCCGTGTCGATGTAACGGAGCTGGGGGCCGCGCGCGGTAGTGGCGATCGCTATATCGCCCAGTTGACGATTCCGATGCGCGGGACGGTGTTGCGCGCCGAGGAGCGCAACTCCGATCTCTTCTCGGCGATCGATCAGGTGCTCGACAAGATGTATCGCCAGATCGAGCGCTACAAGGGCAAGCGCCGCCGTGGTCGTGGCGATGGCGCCAGCGCCGCCGACATTGCGATGGAGCCCGAGGAGACGGCGCCTGGCGGTGAGGCCGATGAGGCTGCCGGCCAGACGATCGTGCGGCGCAAGCAATTCGCCATCCAACCCATGTCGGAGGCCGAGGCCGTTGAGCAGATGCAACTGCTCGGACACGACACGTTCTTCGTGTTCTTCAGCGCCGAGAACAAACGCCTCAACGTGCTCTACAAGCGCCGCGACGGCGACTACGGTCTGATCGACCCGGTCTTCGACTGACCGGCACGCGCTGACCACAACGAAAAGGCCGGGGCATTGCCCCGGCCTTTTCGTTGTGACGATCACCAGCCCGACACGTATTTGCCCCAACCGGCGAAGTCGTCGAGATAGCGGTCGAACAGGTACTCGGCCGTCGCGGCGGGCTCTGACGGCCGGCGCTTGAGCGGCATGCCGGCTTCGGTGTGTGTCCGGCCGCCCTTGCGACGGTTGCAGGTCGGGCAGGCCGCGACGAGGTTGTCCCAGCGGTGGCCGCCACCGCGATGGCGCGGGATGACGTGGTCGATGGTGAGGTGCGACGTTCGCTTGCCGCAGTACTGACAGGTGTAGTTGTCGCGGCGAAAGACCTCGCGCTTCGACAGCTTCACGCGTGCCCGCGGGCGGCGCACCATGTTTTCGAGTTTGATGACCGAAGGTCGTGGGAAGGTGGCGCGTGCGGTGTGGATGCCGCCGAGGCCGTCTTCAAGCAGGCGCGCCTTGCCTGTCATCAGCAGACTGACGGCCCGCCGCACATCGCAGACGTTGAGAGGCTCGAAGTTGGCGTTCAACACCAGCACGGGGTTCTGCGTGCGGGCGTGCGCGGTCGACGCGGGTATTGCCCCGATGAGCGCGCCAACTCTTCCCGAGCCGTCGTCCCCTGAAGGCATGGGCGAATTCTAGCATATGGATCTTTAAGGGCAAATCAAGGGAGGCGTCAGGCGTCAGGTGTCAGGCATCGGGGCGGCGACAAGCACCGCCCCTATCGAGGCCTGACGCCTGTGGCCTGACGCCTCATGAGCAGCCTGTACTTCTCGAACTCGAAGCGCGCCATGAGGATGCTCAGGCGCAGGCCGTGGAGGCCATCGCGCCAGCCCTCGAGCGTGACGAAGCGCCACCAGAAGTGGCGCAGCGGCTGGCTGAGGAGGTGGTGCGGCTTTGCACGAACGCCTTCAAGAGCGAGCCGGTCTGCGTCGTAGGCCGCATAGTAGGTCTGCTTTTTTACGAACTCGGCAGCGGTCTCGTAGTTGAGGTGCACCATCGGCTGCGTCAGGTGCCCGGCGGCGCCGTCGAGCAGGACGAGTTCATGCACGGGCCGGGTCGGATCGTAGTGGGCCCTCTCGCGCCGCAACAACCGCAACTGGTAATCGGGAAACCAGCCGGTGTGCTTCGTCAACGTGCCGAACAGGTAGTTGTGCCGCGGGATCCACCAGCCGGCCTCCGCGCGCGCCAGCACTGTGCGGATCTCATCTCGCAGGGCTTCGGGGATGCGCTCGTCGGCGTCGACGAACAACACCCATTCGCTCGAGACGGAGCGCAGGGCCGCATCGCGCTGTCCGGCGTAGTTGTCGAACGCGCGAGTGATCACGCGTGCGCCCGCCTCGGTTGCGATGCGAGTGGTGCCGTCGGTGCTGCCCGAGTCGAACACGACGATCTCGTCGGCCCAACCGAGGCTGGCCAGACAATCCGGCAGATGTCGCTCTTCGTTGAGCGTGAGGATGATGGCGGAGAGCATGTGAGTCGAAAGCTTACGGTGTCAATCACCGGACCCGGCGCCCGGCCACTCGGCTGGAGGCTGGGGTCGGCGGCCCTCCCAGGCGCGAATGGCCTCCGCCAGTGCGGCGTTCCGTGCAGCGCGCTCGTCTGGCGAGAGCTTGCCCTGAGTGCTGAGCCTGTGATTGCTGCGGATGCGGCCGCGCAGCGCCAACTCGACCAGCACGCGGGTCGCGGCCACCATCAGCGAGCCGTGATAGCGCTGATAGAGCCGGCGGCGGCTGCTCCACAGTTGCACGAACGAGCGGTTCGGCGCCTGTTGGGTGCTGCGGCCGCCAAGGTGCACGACCGCGGCGGCCGGGGCGACCCAGATCTCCCAGCCCTGGCGACGCAGCCGCCAGTGCGCGTCGATCTCCTCGCAGTACATGGGGAAGATCTCGTCGAACAGATCCTGATCGCGCAGCACTGCGCCACGCACGGCGAAGGCCGCGCCAAGCGTGTGCTCCACCTGGAACGGACCGCCGGCATAGGCGCCCACCGGATAGCGGCCGTTGAGCGGCGACTCGATCAGGCGAGCGAGCCTGCCGGGCGGGGGGAAGAGATCGAACGCGGCCTGGGTCAGGCCCGGGAAGCGGAAGCCCGTGTGCTGCAACGAGCCGTCGGCGTTGAGGAGTTGAGGCGTCACCACGGCGGCCGCGGGACGCTGGCGCAGGAAGTCGACCAGGATGCGCAATGCGCCGGACCTGACGAGCGTGTCGGGGTTGAGCACCAACGCCGCGAACGGCGCTTGCGAGGAATCGGCGCCGCGCCCGAGCCCGAGCGCATGCAGACCGAGATTGTTGCCCGCGCCCATCCCACGATTCGGCGCGCCGATCACCTGCGTGCGTGGAAACTGCCTGGTCAGCATCTCCACTGAACCGTCGTGCGAGTCGTTGTCGACGACCACGACCTTGCCGCGCAGACCGCTGCCGGCCAGATCCGCATATACCGAATCGAGGCAGGCCGCGAGCAACTCGCGCACGTTCCAGTTGACGATCACGATCCCGAGGTCGAGCATACTGGCGATTCTAGGCTAATCGAGTGTGGAAGCCAATCGAGGAGCGAGGAGCGTAGGGCGTGGAGCGTAGAGCGTAGGGCGTGGAGCGATTCACGCTACGCGACCTGGCGCGATAGCGTGAATCGCTCCACGCTCCACGCTCCACGCTCCACGCTCTACGCTCCACGCTCCACGCTCTACGCTCCACGCTCCACGCTCCACGCCCTACGCTCCTCGCTCGTCACTTCGGGCTGATCTCGATCGGGTGCGGATCGGCGCGGTTGTTGTAGATGGCGACGTCTTCCTGGATCAGGCCGACCCAGAAATACTGAGGGTTGCGGCTCGTGACGATCTGATCGAGGACGATGCCGCCGGTCACCACGCTGACGCCGCCGGGCTCGAGGTAGTACTGTGGCCGGCCCTGCGAGTCGGGGATCATGGTCAGGCCGTCCTGGTGGCCGATCGCCCAGCGCCAGGGGAAGTCGTTGAGGCAGGTGTCACACATGACGCCGACGCGGAAGGCGCCCGACTCCTGGAAGAAGCCCGTGTTGTTGTAGTTCTCGGTCATGCTGGTGTAGACGTAGCCCGGCTCGGGGCCCGTCGTGCGCAACGGCGCCGTGCCATAGTTTTGCACCGTGAGCGTGAAGTACAGGGTGTCGTCGAGGCGCACAAACTCCGACGAGAACGTCACCTGGCCGAGCACGATCTCGCCGCGCGGCAGGCCACCCTGTGCGATCGTGAGCGGCGCCGAGAAACTCACGCGCTGGCCGACACGATCTTCCGCCGACGCCACGACCAGGTAGTCGCCGTTGGCCGGCGGCGTCTCGCCGAGGTCGATGCCGCCGTCGTAGTTGAACTCGTGCACGCCGGCTTCGCCGGGCTTACGGCCTGAGGTCGTGCTTTCGGCGATCGGCAGTTGCAGGCCGCCGTCGGCATCCGTGAGAAAGACGCGCAGGCCATCTTCATCCAGGGTCTTGGTCAGCCCGATCGTGATCTGGACGCGATCATCGAGGCCGTCCTGATTGGGCGTGAAGGTGCGCGGTGAAAGCGAGAGTGTGAGGTCGGGCAACTCGGAGTCAGCATCGGTCACGGTCAGGGAGCCGGTGAGCGCGTTCGAGCCGCCCTGATCGTCGACGGCTTCGACGGTCCAGGTGTACGCGCCGTCGCTGAGCACACGGGCGAGCACGTCGCCCGTGATCATCTCGCCCCTTCGCGTGTACCCGTCGACGACGCCGCTGAAGTCCACGTTGGCTTCGCCGCTGCCTCGCAGCTGATCGCGCCGGAAGTCGAAGCGCCGGCCATTCGCATCCGTGAAGTAGACCGACACCGTCGCCGGCCGGCGCAACCGGTAAGTCAGGCGGGTTACGTCGCTGATCCCATCGGCATTGGGTGTAATTTCGGTCAGCGAAAACGCCGCCGACTCGAGCGGCGGGCCGGATGGCCTGAGCGTCACCCAGGCGATCGCCAGCGCGATGACAGTGACGGCGACGGCAGTCGCCACGGTGATCCAAAGGGTTCGTCGCATAGAGTCTTTGCCAGTCGTTTGAGGCGTCAAGCCAGCCGTTTCACAAAGGTCCGGTGATTCTCAGACATCCGGGCCAATCCGTGATATTCGTGTTCAAGACGGACCGTGACGATCCGTCACCAAAAAAGATGACACCTGCGGCTACTCCGCAGGCCGGGTCATGTTAGCATCCCTTGATCCGCCGCTCAACCCTTGGACGAGGTCCGTGACATGCCGTTGACATATCAGGACGCGCTCGACTGGATCTACAGCTTCATCGACTTCAGTGCGAAGCGCCTCGACAAATATGCCGCTGCCGAGTTCAACCTGGAGCGCATGGTGCGCCTGATGCGCCTGATGGGCGATCCACAGCGGCGTTATCCGACTCTTCACCTGGCCGGGACGAAGGGCAAGGGCTCCGTCTCTTCGCTGTGCGCCAGCGCTCTGACGGCCGGCGGCTACCGCACAGGCTTCTACACCTCGCCGCATCTCGAAGACTTCCGCGACCGGTTCCGCGTCGATGGCCGCTGGATCCCGCAGGAAGCCGTGACCGAGATTGTGGCCCGACTGGAGGAACTTGCCCCCGAGGTCCCGGGCATCACGACCTTCGAACTCACGACAGCGATCGGCTTCGAGTGGTTCGCGCGCGAGCGCGTCGACGTGGCTGTGATCGAAGTCGGCCTGGGCGGTCGGCTCGACGCCACGAACATCCTGATACCGCGCGTCAGCGTGATCACAGCGTTGAGTTACGACCACATGGCTCTGCTTGGCGACACCCTGACCCTGATCGCTGGGGAGAAGGCCGGCATCATCAAACCTGGCGTCCCGGTGGTCTCGGCGCCGCAACATGACGAATCACTTGTCGTGCTCGAACGCATGGCGGCCGAGCGCGGTTGTGCGCTTACGCTGACCGGTCGCGATGTTCAGTTCAGGCCTGTCGCTCACTCGCTCGATGGCCAGACCTTCGACGTCTGGACGGCCGAGCACAGCCGCCAGCTGGCCGCCCTGCGCGCAGCGGGTCTGGCAGTGGCCGGCTGGCGCCCCGACCGGCTCGAGATCCCGCTGCTCGGCGCGCACCAGGTCGAGAACGCGGCCACGGCTTACGCGGCCCTGCAGGCGCTTGGCGCGACCGGGCTGCCCCTCAGCGCCGACGCCATCCGCGACGGCTTCAAGCAGGTGAAGTGGCCAGGGCGCTTCGAGGTGATGCATCGATCTCCGTTCGTCGTCATCGACGGCGCCCAGAACCGCGAGTCGGCCCAGCGGCTGCGCGAGGCCGTCGACGCCTATTTCGAAGGCCGACGCCTCGTGCTGGTCTTCGGAGCCTCTGCCGACAAGGATATCGCAGGTATGTTCCGCGAGCTCCTGCCGCGGGCAGCGGTTGTGGTCACGACCCAGGCCGTTCACCCCCGAGCGGCGGACCCCGACGAGCTCGCCGAGCAGGTGCGTGGCCAGGGCTTCATGGGCCCAGTTGAATCCGTCGGCCCGGTGCACCGCGCACTGAATCGCGCTCGCGACCTCGCCGGTGCCGAGGACGTTGTGCTCGCCACCGGAAGCCTCTTCGTGGTCTCCGAAGCGCGTGCCGCACTGATCGGTGATCCGGCAGCCTACGCCAAGGTGAAGTAAACTAAGACCTCCACCGCGCGGCCCATGGCAACGGGGTGGAGCGACTTCAGAGCGATATGGCCTTGGGTGCAGGGCGCTGTCCCTGCCTCACGAGCGAATCATCGCTTGCGTCTGTGGCGCCGCGCATCAGCGCGTCAGGTCGACCTTATCGGATCAGGGGAAGTAGATGCAACATATGATGGAACACGCGCAGCGCCAACGCCTGCTCAGGTCAGCGATGGGTGGATCGAACAACCGTCAGACCGAAGAGCTGTTCGAGGTGCAGGACGCGCGGCTGGATGACGACGGGCTGATCGAGTGCGCGGTGCTGCCGTTGCGCGACCTCGTCGTCTACCCGAACATGGTGACGCCATTGTTCGTCGCGCGCGAACGCTCGATGAGCGTGATCCGGCGCGCCAACACCCAGAACATGACGGTCATCGCCGTCGCGCAGACCAACCCGGATGTCGAAGAGCCGATGCCTGAAGATCTGTACAGCATCGGCACCGAGGTCGCTGTGGGGCGCATGTTGCGCATGCCCGACGGCTCCACGAGCGTGATGTCGCAGGGCCGCCGCCGCGTGCAGATCGTGGAGTTCATCCAGGTCGAGCCGTATTTCGTCGTGCGCGCGCGGCCGATCTACGAGCCCACCGACCGTCCGCGCCAGACTGAAGCGCTGATGCGCGCAGTCCTTGACTTATTCGAGCGCTGTGCGCAGCTCAACCGCGCCATCCCCGAAGAGGCCTACGTCTTCGCCATGAACATCGAGGAGCCGGGCTGGCTCGCCGACTTCGTGGCTTCGACGATCGACCTGACGATGGAAGATCGCCAGCAACTGCTCGAGTTATTCAACCCGACCGAGCGGCTGCAGCGTGTGAGCGTGCTTCTGGGCAAAGAGCTCGACGTGCTCGAACTCGAGGACCAGATCCACAGCCAGGTCCAGAACGAGGTCGACCGCAACCAGCGCGAACTGTATCTGCGCGAGCAGATGCGCGCGATCCAGGGCGAGCTCGGGGAGAACGATCCCTGGCAGGCTGAGCTGACCGAGTTGCGCGATAAGGTCGCGGCGGCGCAGATGCCGACGGATGTCAACGGCAAGGCGCTGAAGGAAGTTGAGCGGCTGAGCCAGATGCCGCAGATGGCGCCCGAGGTCGGCATCATCCGTACCTACCTCGACTGGCTGATCGATCTGCCCTGGGCGACGACGACGGTCGACAACCTCGACCTCAAGCATGCCGAGGGTGTGCTCGAGAAGCAGCACTATGGCCTGCCCAAGGCCAAGGAGCGCATCCTCGAGTACATCGCAGTGCGCAAGCTGACCAGCGGGGCCGTCCAGCGCAGAGCGCCGATTCTGTGCTTTGCCGGGCCGCCCGGCACCGGCAAGACGTCGCTGGGCCGCTCGATCGCCGATGCGCTCGGGCGCAAGTTCGTGCGGATCAGCCTTGGCGGTATCCGCGACGAAGCCGAAATCCGTGGTCACCGGCGCACCTACATCGGCGCGCTCCCGGGCCGCGTCATCCAGGCCATGCGCCGCGCGGCCAGTGTCAACCCGGTGATGATGCTCGACGAGATCGACAAGCTCGGCCAGGACTTCCGCGGCGATCCCGCGGCGGCGCTGCTCGAGGTGCTTGATCCCGAGCAGAACCGCGAGTTCGCCGATCATTACCTTGACGTCGACTACGACCTGTCGCGGGTGTTGTTCGTGACGACCGCGAACCAGCTCGGCGCGATCCCGCCGGCGCTGCAAGACCGGCTCGAGGTGATCGAGTTCCCGGGCTATATTGAAGAAGAGAAACTCGAGATCGCTCGGCGCTACATCCTGCCACGCCAGATCGAGGAGAACGGCCTCGAGGGCACGGGCGTGGTCATTTCGGACAGCGTCGTGCGCAAGATCATCCGCTCGTACACCTACGAGGCCGGTGTGCGCAACCTCGAGCGTGAAGTGGCACGGGTTTGCCGCAAGGTGGCGCGGCGCAAGGCTGAGGGCAAGGAAGGGCCGCTGCGCGTGACGCCCGAGAACCTCCACAAGTATCTGGGACCGCCCGAGTACACGCCGCCGGATGCCGAGAAGTTCGACGAGGTCGGCCTGGCAATGGGCCTGGCCTGGACCGAGGCCGGCGGCGACACGATGCCGATTGAGATCGCGCTGATGGAAGGCAAGGGCGGTCTGCAGATCACGGGCCAGGTCGGCGACGTGATGCAGGAGTCGGCCCAGGCTGCGATGTCGTACATCAAGTCGAAGGCCAAGTCCCTGGGCATCGAGGCCCGGCGTTTCGACAAGATCGACACTCACATCCATGTCCCCGAGGGCGCGATCCCCAAGGACGGGCCGAGCGCGGGCGTGAGCATGGCGCTGGCATTGGTGTCGGCCTACACGTCGCGCAAAGTGCGGCGCAGCATCGGCCTGACCGGCGAGATCACGCTACGCGGGCGCGTGTTGCCCGTTGGCGGAGTCAAAGAGAAAGTGTTGGCCGCGCATCGGCTCGGGCTCAAGACCGTGATCCTGCCGAAGAAGAACGACAAGGATCTGGTCGACGTGCCGCAAAAGGCCAAGCGTGACATGAAGTTCGTGTTCGTCGAGCACATCGATCAGGTGCTGACCGAGGCGCTGTTGCCCGCGCCGGCGCGGCCGAAGCGGCCCAAGCGCGCGCGCAAACCGGCGCGCAAGACGACTCGCAAGGCTTCGGCGCGCAGGCCCGTGGCCAAGCCCAAACCCGCCGCGCGACGACGTCCGACCTCGCCGTCTCAACCGGCGGCGTAGGTTATCGCCTTCATGCGCCCCGGATCACCACGTGGTCCGGGGCGCTTTTCATTTCGGCGGGAGTTTTGCCACGAATGCGGTGGACCGTCATGACCGATCTGAAGCAACAAGTGGTCTGGATCACAGGCGCGAGTTCGGGCATCGGCGCTGCGACCGCCGAGGTGCTGGTGCGCGCCGGCGCGCGGGTGGTGCTGACCGCTCGGCGCGTGGAGAAGCTTCGGGCGGTGGCCGAGCCGCTGGGCCTGGCAGCCGTCGTGGTGCCGGGCGACCTGGCGCGACGCGACGAACGAGTGCGTGCGCACGCCGAGGCGCTGGCGGCGTTCGGCCGGATCGATGTGCTGGTGAACAACGCCGGCATCGGGCGATTGGGCTGGCTTGAAGAGCTGGCAGACGGACAGGTCGAGTCGCAGCTGGCGCTCAACCTCGAAGGCGTAATCCATCTGACCCGCCTGACACTCCCGGCGATGCTCGAGCGACGCGCCGGGCACATCATCACGGTCGCGTCAATCGCAGGGCTGATCGCGCCGCCGACCTACAGCATCTACAGCGCCACGAAGTTCGCGGTGCGCGGCTTCTCGGAGGCCTTGCGGCGTGAAGTCGGGTCACGTGGGGTTGCCGTGAGCGTTGTCTCGCCAGGTGCCGTGTGGGACACGGAGTGGGCAAAGGGCGCCGGCATCGCGCGCACCTCGGGCATCACCACACCGGGCTGGCTGACGCTCTCCTCGGCGCAGGTCGCCGGCGCCATTCGGTCGGTCATCGCGCGGCCACGGGCCGAGGTCGTGATGCCGTGGCCGTTGGCCCTGGCGGCGGCTTTCAACGGCCTGGCGCCGGGCGTGGTCGATTGGCTTGTGGCGACGGCGTTCACCCGACGCGAGCGTTAAGAAATGGGGAGTGCGCCGATGTCCCCCGATGTGCACCGCGTAAGCGGTGCACCTCGGGGGACCTCGGCGCACTCCCCATTTCTGGCCGCCTAATTCATGCGCGACAACCGGTCCCGCAAAAACGTCTTCCACTCCCCGCGCGGCAGGGAGGGCAGGCTCGCGCGGG